>JBGSJI010000057.1:0-50895 GCA_041742055.1 Limnoglobus sp.
GATCGACCCCCGGTTCGGCAAGGTCGGCAAGCAGAAGATCACCGACACCGGCCCCTTGACGAAGAAGAGGATGGAGACGATCGACGACGACGTGGCCCAGCGCGCGTCGGAGTACATCAAGCGGCAGGCGAAGGGCGACAAGCCGATGTTCGTGTGGGTGAACTTCACTCATATGCACTTCCGGACGCATCCCAAGCCGGAGAGCATCGGCCAGTCCAACATCAGTGCCTACACGATGGGCCTGATGGGGATCAAGACCCCGAACAGCGATCGCGTCGCGAAAGAGGGGATGATCTTCACCGACTACTACGGCGAACAGAGTTGCACGGCGGGTCGGTCGAGCTTCATCACCGGCCAGCATGGGTTGCGAACCGGGCTGACGAAGGTCGGATTGCCGGGCGGAACCCTCGGCCTTCAGAAGGAGGATCCGACCATCGCCGAGTTGCTCAAGCCACACGGATACGCGACTGGACAGTTCGGGAAGAATCACCTCGGCGACCGCAATGAGTTCCTCCCCACCGTCCACGGGTTCGACGAGTTCTACGGCAACCTGTACCACCTGAACGCGGAGGAAGAACCCGAACACCCGGACTACCCGAAGGATCCGGCGTTCCGCGCGAAGTATGGGCCGCGTGGCGTGCTCGACTGCAAGGCCACGGACAAGGACGACCCGACCGTGGACCCGCGGTTCGGTCAGATTGGCAAGCAGATCATCAAGGACACCGGCCCGCTCACCAAGAAGCGGATGGAGACCATCGACGACGACATCGCCGCCCGCGCGGTCGACTTCATCGGGCGACAGGCCAAGGCCGAGAAGCCGTTCTTCGTGTGGGTCAATTTCACCCACATGCACTTCCGCACCCACCCGAAACCGGAGAGCAAGGGCCAGGCCGGACGGTGGATGAGTGAGTATGCCGATGTCATGATTGACCACGACAAGAACGTAGGACAGGTGCTGAAGGCGCTCGACGAAGCCGGGGTGGCGGACAATACGTTTGTTATGTACAGCACCGACAACGGCCCGCACATGAACTCCTGGCCGGACGCGGCGATGACCCCCTTCCGCAACGAAAAGAACTCAAACTGGGAAGGCGCTTACCGCGTTCCCTGCATGGTCAAATGGCCGGGCAAGATCAAGCCGGGAAGCGTGTGCAACGAAATCGTTTCGCACCTCGACTGGTTGCCCACCCTGCTTGCTGTTGCCGGTGAGACGGACATCACCGAGAAACTGCTCAAAGGGCACAAAGTCGGTGATATGACCTACAAGGTCCACCTCGACGGGTTCAATTTCGTGCCTTATCTGACCGGTGCTGCCGAAAAGGGCCCGCGGGAATCGTTCATCTACTGCACGGACGAACAACAAATTCACAGTCTTCGATACAATAACTGGAAGCTGGTCTTCATGGAGCAGCGGGCGCCGGGCACCTTGCAGGTCTGGGCTGAGCCATTCACCAACCTCCGCGTGCCGAAGATCTTCAACCTGCGGACCGATCCGTACGAACGGGCGGACGTCACCTCGAACACCTACTACGACTGGCTGCTCGACCGGGCGTTCCTGCTCGTCCCGGCTCAGGCGTATGTCGGCAAGTTCCTGGAGACGTTCAAGGAGTACCCGCCGCGTCAGAAAGCCGACAGCTTTAACCTCGACTCAGTTATGAAGAAGTTGATGGAGAGCGGTGGCAGTAAATAAGCAGTAGATTGAATGATGATTCAGGCAGGAGTGATCGCGTTTCACTCCTGCCTCTGTTTTAGACCGTTCTCGTAGAAGCACAAATTCTCTTTGAACCGAACTCGTCATGAATAAGTTCCTGGGTTTACTTGCAATCCTGTTCGGCATCATCGGCACGCTGGTGTGTTTCGCCGGTGATGTGATGGTTTGGCGATTCACTGAAAAAGTCACCAGCCGGACCAGGATCATGACCGAACGCGCTGATGATGGACTCAGACGAACCGATTCCGCTCTGGATCGATTTCAAAATAGTGTGAGTTTCACCTCCGTGTTCCTCAAGAACGCTCAAAAGCGAGCGGAAGCTCTCACGACAGAAAACGCTCCAAAAGAAACCCAACAACGAATTCTTCAAGAACTACTACCGCACCTCGAGCGTGCGAATGCCGTCGGCGACGTGACCGCTTCTTTTGCAAACCTGATGGAAAACATCGCATCGCTTGTCGATCAAGAAAACGAACGTTCTGAGCGGGGCGAACAACTCCGTTCGGCATCCGCCAAGCTCACGGCGGCGGCGGATCAGCTTCACGCGTTGACGTCGGAAATCGAGACTCTTCTCGCGAAAGCGACGGCTCTGACACCGAAAGCACTCGTCGCCCTCATCATTCGAGCGGCCGCCACCGTGCTCATTGTGGATCAGGCAGTAAGTTCGCTGAAGGGAGCGGTCGGCACCGTTCAGAAGGATGTCCAACTCGTCCGAAGTGAATTGGACTTCTGGTTCCTGGTGGTCCCGATTCTCATAACATTCGTCCTGACATGGATCGCCATCGGCCAACTGTGTCTCGTGAATTGGGGTCGCCGCCGATTCCAGCGTCCATCGTCTGCATAAAATCATAACACGGGAGAACAGAATGACTACGAACCGTCGTGCGTTTCTGGCGACAGCGGGATGTCTGTCGCTCACCGGATTCCTGAATGCTCAGGGTGCATCCGCCGATCCGCTGCCGTCCTGGAACGCGGGTGCGGCGAAGACTTCGATCATTGACTTCGTCACAAAGACTACGAAACAGGGTTCGCCGGGCTTCGTCGCTCCATCCGAGCGGATTGCGGTATTCGACAACGATGGAACGCTCTGGCCAGAAAATCCGGTACCGTTTCAGCTGGCGTATGCGCTCGATACTCTGAAGAAAATGGTCGAGAAGGAAGAGGGTCTCAAGAACGACAAGTTTGTGAAGGCGGCACTCGCCGGCGACACCGCGACGTTGCTGGCGGATCACTACAAGGGTCTCTTCCGGATCTTCGGTCTGACGCATGCGGGGATGACGACGGAGGAATTCGATTCGAGTGTTTCCGACTGGATCAATACGGCAAAGCATCCGCGATTCCAGAAGCGATACGTTGAATGCATTTATCAGCCGATGCTCGAAGTGCTGGTGTATCTGCGTGCGAACGGCTACAAGACGTACATCGTCTCCGGTGGCGGGGCGGATTTCATGCGGGTGTGGTCGGAGAAAGTCTATGGGATTCCGCCGGAGCAGGTCGTCGGGTCGAACTCGCGGACGAAGTTCGAATTCCGCGACGGCAAGCCGGTGCTGGTGAAAACGCTGGAGCACACGTTCGTGGACGACAAGGACGGCAAGCCGGTCGGTATTCATCAGTTCATCGGTCGGCGACCGGTCATGTGTTTCGGCAATAGCGATGGCGACAAGGCGATGATGGAGTACACGACGATCGGCAGTCCGCGGCCGGGGTTCGGGCTGATCGTGCATCATACGGATGCGGAGCGTGAATACGCCTATGATGCCAAGCCCAAAAGCAGTGGAAAGCTTGTCGAGGCGCTGGCGGATGCGCCGAAGCGGGGTTGGACCGTAGTGGACATGAAGAGAGATTGGCGCGTGGTTTATCCTGAATCAGGGAACAAATAATGGGTGCCAGAAAACCGGATCCGTCCTCCGCTCTTCCTGAGTCGAAACCGGCATATGGTTGGGTGCGGTTTGTGGTGTATTGCACCATGGCCGCGGTATCCTTCGGCGGTGCGTACGCGATCACCAAATACTTTGAGCGCGGTCCCGAATCGCCGCCTGGAATGGTCTGGATTCCGCCCGGCGAATTCCTCATGGGGACTTCGGGTGAAACTCCCCACCGAAACGAGCAACCGGTCCGCACCGTTCGCCTCGACGGATTTTTCATGGACGAGACCGAAGTGACGAACGCCCAGTTCCGGGAATTCGTTCAGGCCACCGGATATGTCACAAGCGCTGAAAAAGCGCCCGATTGGGACGAACTGAAGAAACAGCTTCCCATCGGCACGCCCAAGCCACCGGACGATCAACTGGTTCCCGGATCGCTCGTATTCACACCGCCAGACAAGCCCGTCCCCACGAATGACATGACACGCTGGTGGACCTGGACGGCGGGTGCGAACTGGAAGCACCCGGAAGGCCCCGGCAGCGATATCAGCGATCGTGAGAACCATCCGGTCGTTCATGTTTCGTGGGACGACGCCGTCGCTTATGCGAACTGGGCGGGGAAGCGATTGCCGACGGAGGCCGAGTGGGAGTATGCGGCCCGCGGAGGGTTATCCGGCATGCGGTTTGTCTGGGGTCATGAAGCCCCGACCGATGAAACGGGCGACCGCGCGAATATCTGGCAAGGCACCTTTCCGAACCGGAATGACAAGGCCGATGGTTACGTTCGCACCGCACCGGTCAAATCGTACCCGGCCAACGGCTACGGACTTTACGATGTCGCTGGCAACGTCTGGGAATGGTGCTCCGACTGGTACCGAGCCGACGCCTACGTTGGTCAGACCGGTGTGACCGTCAATCCGAAGGGACCGACGACGTACTGGGATCCGAATGAGCCACTCGTACCCAAACGTGTGACTCGCGGCGGATCGTTTCTGTGCCATGTCACTTACTGCGAAAGCTATCGCCCTGCGGCCCGTCGAGGCACCGGATACGATACGGGCATGTCGCACCTCGGCTTCCGCTGCGTGATTTCGAAAAGCGAATTGCTTCAACGCAAGTGATTTTCTCTCCGTCGGGTGGAAATCACAATTGCGGAAGATGCGATGGAATCGGATCGTATTGATCCGCAAGCGTTCTTGGGCTCGAGCTTTTCGCCCGACGATGTTCATCCACTTCAACCAACCTGACAGTCCGGCCGTTTATCATGATCCAACAGCAACTCCTCGGAATTCTCTGGGCCGGACTGGTCTTTCTCTTCCACATCCTTTTCGTGGCCCGGGCGATTCTCCGGACTCATCGCGAACCCGCCTCGCGCGTGGCCTGGGTTGCGGTTCTCCTGCTCGTGCCATTCCTGGGCATTCTGGCGTATATTCTGTTCGGTGAAACCAGCATCGGCCGCCGCAGAGTGCGACGCACGCGCGAAGTTCTGGCCCGCCTGCCCGACCCGGCTACCGTCGCGCACTGCGGAAACACGAACACAGAAGCTGCCATTCCGGATCGATATGTTCCACTCTTCCGCCTCGGGCAATCGGTGAACGGTTTCGAGCCATCGGCCGGCAACCGGGGAACGCTGCTCGCCGATTCCAATAGCACGATCGATACCATGGTTGCCGATATCGATGGCACGAGAGAGCATGCCCATGTGGCGTTCTATATCTGGCTGCCGGATACCAACGGACTCAAAATTGTAGAAGCGCTCAAGCGGGCCGCGAGTCGCGGTGTCGTGTGCCGGGCGATGGCCGACGCCCTCGGCTCGCGGTTGCTGATCCGTTCGGAGCACTGGCAGGGTCTGAAGGCGGCCGGAGTCCGGCTTGCGACGGCTCTTCCGATTGGCAATCCACTGCTGCGCCCGCTGCGTGGCCGGATCGATCTGCGGAACCACCGCAAGATTGTGGTGATCGATCATTTCATCACGTATTGCGGCAGCCAGAATTGCGCGGATCCCGAATTCCGGGTGAAAGCGAAGTACGCCCCGTGGGTCGATGCCATGATCCGCTTCGAAGGGCCGGTCGCCCGGCAGAATCAGTATTTGTTCGTGAGCGACTGGATGTCTGCGGTGGACGAGGATCTCACAAATCTCTTTGAACAACCGGTGTCCTCATTTGAACAGAGGTTCACTGCCCAGGTGATCGGGACCGGACCGACCGTTCGGACTTCGGCAATGCCGGAAGTTTTCGAATCCCTCATTTACGCGGCTCAGCGTGAACTGGTGATCACGACTCCATACTATGTGCCCGACGAAGGGATTCAGGCGGCGCTGTGCGCGAGCGCACGGCGTGGGATTGCAACGACGGTCATCTTCCCGGCCCGAAATGATTCGTGGATTGTCGCGGCGGCTAGTCACAGCTACTACGCGAATCTGCTGGACGCCGGCGTGCGGATTTTCGAATACGAAGGCGGACTGCTGCACACGAAATCGCTGACGCTGGACGGGGAGGTAACGCTCATCGGCTCCGCGAATCTGGACCGGCGGAGTTTCGAATTGAATTACGAGAACAACATTCTGTTTTACGATCGCGAATTGACGGCCGCAGTCCGCCAGCGGCAGGACGCTTATCTTCAGTCGTCCCGTGCCGTCAGTGTGGAAGAAGTCGCCGCCTGGTCTGTCGGACGACGATTCTGGAACAATGCAATCGCGATGCTCGGACCCGTCTTGTGAACACAATTTCATTACGTATCGAAAAAAAATGGGCGTGCTTCTGAGCACGCCCATTCGGATTCATCGAACTTCAAACCGAGTCTACCGTTCAACTGTCGAGATCGTATTTCGATTCTTGAGCCACGGTCTGCCGGGTCGTGACGCGGGCATTTTCGATTTCGCTCCAGAGCCGCTTGCGATTCTCTTCATCCTGTTCAACGATCGCCCGCTGCTTCTGGATGACTTCGGGGATGTTGGTCTGCATCGCGCCGCCCCCGCCACCCCACGGGTTATAACGAATTCCGCCTCCGGGCCGCCGGTAGAAGGCGCGCGAATTGTTGTAAGTGAGCGCGTACGCCCCGGCACCCGCTTTCGCAACGCCGATCGGCACGCCGCGCAGGCTCTCCGCGATCGCACGCAGGCGGCTCGCGCTGCCGGTGGCGTAGTTCACCACCGCACGATCGACTCCAATCACCGACATCGCCTCGATACGATTCGCGGCGGTATCGTGCCAGACTGCCGTCTTGCCGTAATCTTTCGCACGCTTGTTCTGCTTCTGCAGATCATCGAGAATCGCATTCACCGCCTTGTAATACCGCTTGGTCTGTTCCGGAGTGGCTGCCGACGACGCAACCGACGACGCGGAACTCGATCCGACACGATCGATCGGCAGCGGCATGAGCGCCATCACACGCGCCAACTCCTCATCGCTCATCAGGAATGTCAATCGGACGGTCCCGTCCTCCAGCTTGGCCGTTACTCCGGCGGCATTTTCGAGACTGGCGCCGTTTTTCTCGAGCACTTCAAACAGAAATGATTTGATCACATTGGCATCGGCCAGCGCATCCGACCGGGAGTCGATGCGGACCTGCGCCTCGATCCCTTTATTCGTGATGTTGGCCATGAAACGGATCCCGGCCAGTTTGGAAAAGTAGGCCTCGATCTTCGGAGCTGCCGATTGATAGTTTGCGAGAACCTTGGAACCCACGACTGCCATCTTGACCTGGCTGGGGTGAAACAGTTCCTCAGTATCAAACACCATGTAGATGTGGTACAGATCCGAGTTCACGGTCTCCATCGTGAGGTATTTCGATTGCTGCGAAGACGGGTTGCTCTTGGCAAAGCGAATCCAGCGGGACACGTCCTGCCGTGTCTCGGTTCGAATCAATCCCAGAACCGTATCGGACAATTTGACACCCGCGGTGCCGTTCGAAAGGATCGCGACGGGTTCCGAACTCACTTCATCCATATGCCCATTGCGATTTTTGGCAAACGTCTCCAGATCGATCGATTTCAAGACCGGAACCACCGCAATGCTGCTCCCCTGACCGGGAGCGTCCGGAGAAATTTCCTTCGCCAGCAGGATCCGCTCGACCGAGGGATGAACCGGAATGGCGCCCGCGAGATACTCCACATAGTCCTTCTTCGCCCACCCCTCGCGCATCGCCCGCGGGCTGCTGAGGATCTTCCTGACGTTGATCACCGCGATACTGTTCACCGGTTCATAAACGTACTTCAGCAAATCGCTGGGTTCGACCGCACGAGCCGGAGTCGTAAACCCCGATAAGCCAAATGCAAAGACAAGCAAAACCAATCGAATCGCTTTCATAGTCAACCTTTCAAAGTGTGAGTCCATCAAACATGTGCCGTGAATCGTACCGAACCGCATCCAGTGCCTCGGTTCCGAATTCCTCATTCGATAGCGGATCGATTCCTGTCAGTTGCATTTAAGCCGGGAAATGCCCACTTGGAATGGGGAAAAGTCCTGAATTCATTGTTTTCGTTGCGAATTGGGTTCCTGTGTAAGCAGTGAAAAAGAGCATGGCTGAAAATGGGAGTTCGCTGGAACTCCCGCTTCAACACGAATGTGGCACCTTACGTTCCCGGTTTCTGAAGACCGGTATGGAAATCGGAATCAGGGGAGGAGGACCGATCTTGACTTGATTTCTGTAAATTCTGAACGATTCTGAATGCCAATCGCGTGTTGATATCGTTGACTTTCTCAGTTCAATTCAAGTAATTCCCACCTTCACAACGATAGTGTTCTGGTGAGTCAATCCCAAAAGGAACTTTTATGGTTCGCTCTGTAGCCATCATCTGGTTCTGCCTGACGGCTACGGGTTGCGCCGCTCTCGCGAAGAAACCGCCGACCCCCGCGGCCGAGATTTCGCCCCGCGAAAGCACCAGCGTCATCGCCCCGCCCGGCGAACGTTATTACATTCTCATCTTCGGTTCTCAGTCAACTCCCAAGCAAGCGCGATTCACTCACACGTGGGCGAGCATGGTGCGAGTCGCGGGTTCCACCAGTCCCGGCGAACAGATCATCGATGAAAAAACGATCAGTTGGATGCCGGCATCGCTCAAAATCCGATCGCTCTCCCGGCACCCGGAAAAAGGCGTGAATCTGGGCCTGCAGTTTACCATTGACGAAATGCTCCGCAACGATGAGCGCATTTCGGTCTGGGGTCCGTACGAAGTGAGCGCCGGATTCCATCGGCGATTCCTGATTCAAAAACAGTTCATGGAGTCGGGTCAGATCGGTTATCAGTGCATCGACACATGGGGCGAAGCCGCGCGTCACGGATCGGGATGCGACTGCATCCACGCCATCACCGATATGGATCCGCAGTTCAGCCGCAGTCGTTATCCGCTCGCTTATTTCGGTGAAGCGGCCAGTAAGAATATCGTCCGTCAATTGCATGAACGCCCGATCATCATCGGTCCGAAAAACGATCACAGTTGGCTGTTCCAGCCGCTCGGCCTGACCTGCCACCCTCTGATCCAGCGGAAGTATTGTGGAACGTACATCGAAAATACGCCCGAGAATGTCGAGAACTATCTCTCGAAGCACGACTCCTGAAAAGGGGACGCAGCTCATTTCCCATGGGAAATGAGCTGCGTCCCCTTTTCAGGCGTCCCCTTGAATCGGATCAGCGGAGCTTCCACTCAATGCGGCGCTGTCCCGACTGATTGTCGACATAAATCACTTCACGGTCGTTGATGGACGTGATCTTGTACGAATGCACCTGGCCAATCACCCCACGCATCTTCGACGCCGTAATCGTCTGGATCACCTCGCCATCCTTGAACTTCCACGTGCCGCTCGTCCGCTCCTCGCCGTCGAACAGCTTCTTCAGCCCCTTCTTGAACGTCGTCACTGAACTGTAGCTGCCATCGGAATTGAACGTCATCTTGACTACCTGAGTGTCCGTCTGATGGCCCCACGTGCCGACGAGCAGTTTCCGCACCGCATCTTCGTTCGGAATCGCGGGTGCCCGTGCGGGTGCGATGACGGGCAGCGGCTTGGCGACAACAGTGGCGGGCTTCGCCGGCTTCACACGCTGGAACGTCATCAGAAACGAATCGCTCTTCGGAAGCGACGCCATCACTTTCGGCCGTTCGCTGCCGCTGGAACCGCTGAGGCAAAGCATCAGCACATCCTTGTCCTGCATGTAGATCCCTTTGCTGCCGACTTTCTCGTTGCCTGCCAGGTCGATGGTCTTCGGTGTCGCCGTGGAATCGATGACAAATGCAAGCGTATGCGCTTTCCCATCCGGACGCGTGATCGCCGCCAGTTGCCCCTGAATGATCACTTTCGCATCCTGAATCAGCGTTTGTTTCACAAGGTCCAGAGGCAGAATCGTTCCGTCTTCGATGACGGAAATGAGTTCCCACGTGCCGTCGAGCGATTCCGTGGGAACCGGGGCTTTGGCGGCAGGTTCCTGCGCGCGTGCGCTGTCGAAACCTCGGTCGGAACGAGACAGTGTCAGAATCACGGCACACGCCGTGACGGCAAAAAGAATGGTCGTTCGGGTCATGGAATTCCTTTTCAATTCATTGGTCATCAACACCAAGCATCAAAGAATTACCATTTTGCCGAGAGGTGAAGCAAGCCCGAACCGATCCGTTTCGTCGTTCAGCTTGTTTGATCGGGATGAATTGATTGAAATGAACAACGGCGAGGTCGCGTGCGGACTTCGCCGTCTGAAAACCGGTGCGGATTCAGTACGTACGTACGCCTGCGATTACCGGGATTTCGCTTCGATGGCTTTATCCAACAATTCCTGAGCTTCCTTCGCTTCTCCCCAACCTTTGAATTCCATCTTGCCCGGCCCTTTGTACGAATCGAACCAGAGCTTCACGATGTTCGATGCTTCGGGGAACGACTCATTCAGCTCTTTGAGCGATCGAACGGAGCCGAGTGGAGTGCTGTCCATGACGGCGAGGAGTTTGTCGTCCTGTTCGCCCCGATCGAGGTACTTCAGCACACCGATGACGTGAACTTTGGCCACGGTCCCGCGGCGCAGGGTCGGGCACAGAATGAGGACATCAAGCGCATCGCCATCACCACCTTCTTCCTTCGGCAGTTTCGTGCTGGGGATCATGCCGTAGTTGCCGGGATAGGGCAGGAACTTCACTGCCCGCGGCGAGCCTTCGCGGACTTCGAGCTTCATGAGGCCGTCCTTATCCACTTCCCACTTCGAATTGGTGCCGGCGGGGATTTCCACGATCACATTCACGGTTCCATCCGCATTGCGTGCTGGAACTCCGTAAAAGAGATCGATCTCCCCTTTCAAGGTGAGTGGCTCGAGCTGGACCAAATCCTCTGCCAGCGGAGCCGGACCGTTCGCCAGATCCAGTTCGGTTCCATAGCCAGATGTCGAGACCGACGGTTGTCGTTCCGGTGTGATGGCGCTGCTGAAACGCCCTCCGACCCAGCCCAGAATGAGCCCACAACACAGTACCAATACGCCCGGCAGAACGAATCGCATCTCTTCTCTCCAACTGCTACCGATTGAGTTTGATCACCAGACTGCTGTTTGACTGCTGAATGTCCACCACAACATCGGAGTCGTTGTCTTCGCTGTTCTGGTACTTTTTGTTCACCGATGCCCGGAGTGCTTTCTGACTGGGATCGTTAAACGTCACGAAGACCTGATACTTCCCAGGAACGACGGTTTTCGCGCCGCTCGCTTCCGCCAACGTGAAACTGCCGTCGGATTGAATCTGCGCCGATGCGCCGTGAAGGCCCGCCACCGGACGGAGAACCAGCGTTCCGCCCGTCAGGGGCGAGCCATTGGGCAACAGGATTTTCCCGCTGACCGCCACCCCATCCGGCTTCGGCGGAGGACCGCCACCGCCACCGCATCCAACCAGCCCGACACACACGGAAAAAGCTAACCAGTTCGCGAATCGCATTGTTTCAAGTGCTCCAGAAGAATCACAAAACAAAACCCTGATTGAGGATCACCCAATCAGGGTCGCTGCTTCAGGTTGCGGTTCGTTACTCGTTGCCGGGGATATCGCCGGCTTTGGCCGTGATCAGCGCCGCGAATGTCGCCGCCGGAATCGAGCTGCGGATGAACCGGCCCGATCCATCGCCCATGCATACGTTCATGCCGCCCGTGTGGAAGCTGTACGGTTCGCTGTCATTATTGCAGTTCATGATGCAACGGCCGGTCCCGCTGCTGCCGTTGATTGCACCCGTCACCGCATCCGTGCCGTCCATCGAACCCGCTCCACCGTCCGGATCGGACCAGCCGAACCCTTCCGGTCGGGGGAGAATCGTACCCTGACTGCGACCCAGAACGTACCAGTTCGGCCGGGCGGCGCTTTCCATGATCATGATCGTGTTGCTGGAACCGTCGGTCATTCCGATGATGGGCGTTTCGGAATTCGTATTCAGAGCGCCGTCATGATCGATCGTACCGCCGGGGTTGGTCAGGCCATTGGCGGTGTAGAAGCGGTGGCGCAGGCGGTGCATGATCAGGTAGTCGGATGGCCCCATGATCAAGCCGTCGATGGCGCTGCCGGTCCCCGCCGCGGGGAGTCGTGAGGAGCCTTCCGGAGTCGAAGGACAGATGAAAACCGGAATCGGCGTTTGGCCGGTCGTGGCATTGACACCCGTGTTCCAGGCCACGTTCTTGTCGTAGAGTTTGGCAAGATTCCCCTGCTCGATATAGTCCAGCACAACAACCGTCCAGCTCATCCGGTTCCCGGCGAGATCGAACGGCCGGGATCGTGGCAGCTTGCCGTTGGTGCTTTCGTAATTGTGCATCGCCAGACCGAATTGCTTCAGATTATTCTGACATTTCGCACGGGCGGCAGCTTCGCGGACCTTCTGAACGGCCGGGAGCAGAAGCCCGATGAGAATCGCGATGATGGCGATGACCACCAGCAATTCGATCAGCGTGAAGGCCTGACGGCGCAATGGGCTAACCATTCAAAACACTCCAACAAAAGAAGGATATTAGAACTCACTCGATTTATGAATCATCTCGGAGTTTCTCATGAAGAATTCATGCAGTTTGTGTGAAGCCAAAAATTCTTTATGAACTCACTGCTGAAAGCTCCTGTTATTGTATACACATGAGCATTAGATCGGTCCTCGTGGGTGTAGAGCGGCTGTCATTTTTTTTGAACATGTTTCCATTAACTGAACAAATTTGACTTAAGTCGTTACGGCGCATAGGCGCTTCCGAAATTTTGACGTCTTTCCACCGTAGGGTGTGGCAGTGTCGGTGGAAAGACGAGCCAGTGTTTGAATGTCCTCGACACGAGTGTGCGCAGCGGGTGGCGGAGCCTTCAACAACGACTTGAGAATTGTCAAATTCGATGTTCAAAAATGATCATTGAGGCGGATTGAGCACTTGCTGAGGGTTGGCGAAGATCGCAGGCACTCCTCCGGTGTGGATGAAGACGATGACGGCGTCTTTGGGATATTTGTGTGCACGGACATCGGCGATGAGTCCGGCGAGGGCTTTGGCGGAGTAGACCGGATCGGTGAGGATGGCGGTGGTGCGTGCGAGGAGGTGCATGGCTTCCTGCCCGGCGGGGGAGGGTTTGCCGTATCCGGGAGCGACGAAGGATTCGTCGGCGTCGATGTCGGCGGCGGAGAGGCGATGCGGGAGGCCGAGCATGGCGGCGGCATCGTTGGCGTCCTGCGCAAGGGCGGTCGGGATGTGCCAGGGCCAGTGCATGGGGCAGATGAGGCGGACGGGGCAGGTGAGACCGAGGAGTTTGGCGCCGAGCGCCACGCCGGCTCCAGTTGCTCCGGATGATGAGACGTAGATCGCATCGGGGGTGAGATTGCGCTCGGCGAGTTGTTCGACGATTTCGGCGATGCAGAGGGTGTAGCTGATGGCGGCGAGGGGTACGACGCGCGGTCTGTACCAGTAGTAGGGGTTGCGCCCGTTTTGACGGAACTCTTCGGCCTTGGAGGCGAGCAGCGCATCGAGCTCCGGACCGATGGTGGCGTCGGTGAATTCGACGTTTGCTCCAACGAGATAATCGAGCAGGAGATTGCCTTGCGGCTCCGTGGAATAATGGCCGCGGGAGAGGTAAAGGTGGCAATCGAGGCCGAGAATAGCGCATCCGGCTGCGGTCTGGCGGCAGTTGTTGGATTGCACGCCAGCGCCCCAGACGACCATGTCGCAGTTCTGATCGACGGCGTCTCCCAGGAGAAATTCGTTGTGGCGTGCTTTATTTCCGCCGAGAAGCAGGCCCGTGCAGTCGTCGCGTTTGATAAAAATCCGTGATTGCCCGATCTGTTTTGCGAATCGTGGGACCTCTTCGAGCGGAGTGGGCAGGTGAGAGAGTTGGGCGCGGGGGAGCATTCCGACGTGGATGCGGAGTTCCGCTGGCGAAAGAACATCGGGCATGTGGAAATCCTCAAACTGATTCGCACTACAATAGCGGCGAGAGGTCAATATGCAAAGTCGCAGTGCGATCATCATTGGTGCCGGTCCGGGTGGACTGGCTTCCGCTCTTTTACTTGCCCACGCGGGTGTGAACGTTCGCGTTCTTGAGCGGATGCCGAAGGTCGGAGGTCGATGTTCTTCAATCGAGGAACAGGGATTTCGCTTCGATCTTGGTCCAACGTTTTTCCTATATCCGCAAGTCCTGGAACGAATCTTCCGGCTGATCGGTCGGGATTTGAAATCCGAAATCCCGATGACAAGGCTTGATCCACAGTACCGTCTGGTCTTTGGCTCCGGGGGGGATCTCCTTTGCACTCCGGATTTGGAGAAAATGGCGGGTGAAGTGAGGAAGCTGTCGGGTGCGGATGCGGCGAACGTGAAGCGGTTCATTGACGACAACCGCGTGAAATTGGAGTTGTTCCGCCCGTGTCTGGAAAGCCCGTTCCTGGGCTGGCGCGATCTCTTCAAGCTCTCGCTTCTGAAATTGCTGCCGGTCTTGAAGCCGTGGCGGAGTGTGGAGACGGAACTGCGACGGTATTTCAGCGATCCGCGCGTGCGCCTCGCGTTCACGTTCCAGTCGAAGTATCTGGGGATGTCGCCGTTCAACTGCCCCAGTCTGTTCAGCATTCTTTCGTATCTTGAATATGACTTTGGCGTGTGGCATCCGACCGGCGGTTGCAGCGCGGTTAGTGAAGGCATGGCGCGGGTCGCCCGTGAGATGGGCGTTGAATTCCAGTTGGATGAACCGGTCACGGAGATGCTGTTCGAGGGACGAAAATGTGTCGGTGTGAGAACGTCGGAGGGTGATTATTTCGCGGATGCCGTGGTCGTGAATGCAGATTTCGCACACGCGATGACGAAGTTGGTGCCGAATGCACTTCGCCGCCGTTGGACCGACGAGAAGATCGCGAAGAAAAAGTTCTCATGTAGCACCTTCATGATGTATCTGGGAATCAAGGGACAGTACGACGACGTCACGCATCACACGATTTACACCGCAAAGGACTATGAAGGGAATCTGGCGGATATCGAGACCAACCATCAACTCACCTCCGACTCCTCGTTTTATGTTCAGAATGCCGGCGCTACGGACGATACGCTTGCGCCGCCGGGTATGAGTACGGTTTATGTCCTCGCCCCGGTTACACACCTCCATCCGAATGTGGACTGGGCGGAACAGAAAGCAAAATTCCGAGAAACAGTATTGAAACAGCTGCCGAAAATCGGAATTGAGGACATCGAAAATCGAATCCGTTACGAACGGATTGTGACACCGCAGGGCTGGCAAGACGATTATGCCGTCTATCGAGGTGCGACATTTAATCTGGCTCATAATTTAGGCCAGATGCTTCACTTCCGGCCCAGGAATCGCTTTGAAGATTTAGCCAATGTTTATCTGGTGGGCGGCGGTACGCATCCGGGCAGCGGTTTGCCCGTGATCTATGAATCCGCACGCATCACGAGTCGATTACTTTTGAATGATCTGAACTGTGATGCAGGTTGGCTGGATGAGTCCGAACCCAAGTACAAACTGGATGGTGCTCAGGCGGTTTCTTCGTAAACGGCACGTCGATTCGTTATGAAGCGGTATTTCGTTTACCGCTTCACAACGCCATGATCAATTACACCACTTTCCATTTTGCACGAGCTTCACGACTGCGGAGTTTGTTGGCTTCATCGTCTTTGACAAACTCTTCCTTGGCAGGATCCCATTTGAGCTTTCTTCGAAGTTGATATCCCAGATTTCCGAGGTGGCAGACCGTTGCGGTGCGGTGACCGATCTCCGGCGTGCAGATGCAATCCGTCTTTCCGGCCGCAATCGTGTCGAGCCAGTTCTGACGGTGATCGCTTGACGGCAGAACACGCTTGGGCTGTTCCGGAAACTGGGCGCTAGCCGCATTCTTGAATCGCACGTCCAGTTGACCTCGGCCGACCAGAATGGTGCCGTCTGTTCCTTCGAAAACACAATCAGCCCTGGTCTGATCGTTCTCGAATTCGTTGTGAATCATTTTCACGCCATTCGCATAGGTAAAGACCAACCCGCTGAGCTTCTTCGGATCGGTCGGCGGATTCACTTCCACCGGTCCGCTGCCGTCCATGCCCAGCGCCCACTGGGCAATGTCAAAGTGGTGTGCGCCCATATCGGCAACATATCCGCCGGCGTATTCGCGATACTCGCGCCATTTGGGGAAGTGCCGGTGGATCCCCTTCGGGCAGAGGACTTCGTTGTAACCACGCTCGGGTGCAGGGCCTTGCCACATGTCCCAATCGGTACCGGGAGGAATCTCCTGCGTCGGCAGGTCGCATGGTCGATTCGGAGTACCAACACCGATTCGAATGGTCTTGATGGTGCCAATCCAGCCGTTCCAGATCATCTCGACGGCGGACCGGAAGCGGTTGCTGAATTCGCTTCGCTGTTGGCTGCCAACTTGGAATGCGACCTTGGCCTTTTTGACTTCGTTCACGATCCAGCGGCCTTCGGCGATGTTGTGCGTCAGTGGTTTTTCGCAGTAAATATGTTTGCCTGCACGCGCTGCCAGTACCGCCATGTTCGCGTGCCAGTGATCGGGCGTACCAATCACAACCGCATCGATGCTCTTGTCCTCAGTGAGTTTTCGGAAATCCGCATGCGCCTTCACGCCGTTCCAACTCCCGGATTTCTTCCTGTCTGAGTATCGCTTCTCTACCATCTCCACCGCACTGTCGAGACGCTCTTTGTAGCAGTCGGCGATCGCGACCACTTCCACCTCCTTCCGACCCAGAAAGCTTCCCAGATGGCCGCGGCCCATCATTCCAACGCCGATGAATCCCAGCGTGAGTTTGTCGTTGGCGGCGATAGCGCGTGAGCCAAGAACCAGAGGTGCGGCAGTGGCTGCTAGAAATGTTCGGCGTGTCAACATGGAAGAATTCCTGTGGAGAGTGCAGGGGAAGGATGTCTATCGTAACGGAAGTTCAAGTGAAAATCACTTCTCTTTCGGTTGAATCAGATCCCAGCGATTTCCATAGAGATCTTCAAAGACCGCAACGGTGCCGTAGGCTTCATGCCGCGGTTGCTCGACAAACCGGACTCCCTTTTTGCTCATCGTTTCATAATCCCTTTGGAAATCGTCCGTTTCCAGAAAGAGCAATACGCGACCGCCGGCTTGCTGCCCGATCGCGGCTCGCTGTCGCGGATTCGCCGCCGCCGCAAGCAGAAGACTCGTACCACCGGGTGCGGGTGCCACTTCCACCCAGCGCTTGCCTTCACCGAGATCGACATCAGTCAGGACCACGAAATCGAGCAGATCGCGGTAATACGCAATCGCCTCGTCATATTCTCGAACGACCAAGGTCAGTGATGCAATGCGTCGGCTCATGGAAGGTTCGAACTCGGAAGAGAATTCTTCTATGCTTTAGGAATGAGCACTGAGATTTCGAGCGAAGATCCGTCTTACCGGCGCTGGCGACCCTGGCACTGGAGTTGGTTGGGTTGGCTGCTGACATTGATACTGTTAGTGATCGGTCTGCCGCTGTTTTACCGCATGCCCGCCTGGTGCGACCTCACGCTTTACGATCTCGCTGCCCGTGCCGTCATGACCGGCGGAATGCACTATCGCGACATTTTCGATACGAATCTGCCGGGCTTCGTCTGGTCGCTCATCCTCATCCGCCGTGCGTTCGGTCCCAGTACCGAAGCGGTTCGCATGGTCGATCTGCTCATCGTCTTCGCCATCGCGTTCCTCCTCGATCGCCTTGCCAAGCGTGCGGGTGCACTGCCCCGCACTCGCGCCTGGATGGCGGCGGGGATGGCGTTGTACTATCCGTTCACCACCGAATTCTGCCACGCTCAACGCGATGTCTGGATGCTCCTGCCCGCACTCGGTGCGGTCATGGTTCGCCTTCGCTTTAAGCGAACTCCCGTATTCTTCTTCAGCATTCTCGAAGGGATCCTCTGGGGCATCGCAGTCTGGTTCAAGCCCCACGCCCTCATTCCCGCCGCCGCGGTCTGGCTCGTCTCCGCACGCGCACTTTCAAGCGACCTGCGCTGGCGCTCCACGCTCCCGGACTTACTGGGCAACCTCCTCGGTGGGAGTTTCGTGGGAATTCTTGGCATAGCCTGGCTCGTCCGAACCGGCACCTGGCCGTACTTCGTCGAAGTATTCACCAAATGGAATCCGTATTACACCGAGTACATGTTCTCCGAGATCGGCTGGCGAGCGCTGATCCACCCCTTCCACTTCGCTCCCTGGAGTTTCCTGCAACCGCTGGCGCTCCTGCTTGCGTTTCTCGACATCGGTTCCGCACGAAACTGGCGCTGGATTCAGCGGCTCCCGAAATGGCTCTATCAACCCGCCGCCAACGATCGCGCCGCGCTCGTGCGCTCCATCCTCGGCGCACTCTACCTCGCGTGGTGGCTCCAGGCCTTCGTCATCCAACGCCAATTTCCCTACGTCAACGTCCCCCACACGCTCATTTCCTTCGCCATACTCACCATCCATCGTTGGGCGTTCGTACCACTCGGAATCGCTTATCTGATTCTCTCCTCCGCCATCTTCATTCGGTGCGATGAGAACGAACTCTGGAAGTCCTACGCCACCCGGATCGAACGCTACTTCCCCTACCTCTGGCTCGCCCTTCCGCGGCATCCGCTCTCGCAACCCAACCGCCTCGCTGAATGGCCCAACTGCTGGAACCAGCTCGACCACCTCAAGACTCTCGAGCGCCAGGACCAGCTCATGAGCTACTACAGCTACTTCGCCGGCATCACTTTCGTCGACGCTTACGAAGTCGCGGAATGGCTGAAATCCCAGGGCGCGTCCGCCAGCGATGTCATCTGCTGGCATTCCTCCCCGCATGCGGTCTATCTTGAATTGCCCGGCAAACCCGCCTTCCGCTTCATGCATGTCGATACGCCCGTCATCCATCAACAAACCTATGCCTTCATGAAGGAAGAGCTGCTGCGCGATGCGATTCCCAAAGCCCAATACGTCGTCATCGATCTCTGCCGCACTTACGTCAGCGCTCCGCCCGGCCGCTTCGATGACTGGTCGAAACGCGACTTCGTCCTTCCGCCAATCGCCCAAACCGTGTTCCCCTACAATCAGCCGATCGTCTTCCGCTCAGACAACGGCCGCGGCCGTTATGTCGTCTATGAACTCAAAAACCCGGTCGAGCTCACGGAATACGAACTCCCGCTCGGTAACATCTGGGGAAGGAAATAGTCAACATTTGTCCATTTACAGATTTTGAATGGACAATCTCCAGAACACTCGCGAGGACTCCGCCACCTGCTGCTCATGCACGTGGCGGAGCCCTCGTCTGAGAGCGAAAATTCACTTTTCATAATTTCTCGTAATTTTTTTCGTTCAGTTCAATTGAGCGTTTTCTCGTACTTTTTTACCTGTCTGCCGTTCTGGCAGGCGAGTTCGCCAACTTCGCCAACTCAAACACACACCTCTTGGCGAAGAGACACTTGACGACCGGATATAATGTCTATTTGTCCACTTAATCTGGGCGCGGCTTCGACTCTGCTCCGGCCCCATGCACCGATAACGACAGTGAAAGCGATTGGTTTTTTAGCAGAGTTATCTGCGCTTCACGCGATCGTAACGGGATGTCCGGTTTGGGAAGAAAGAAAACATATCATAGGTTTGTTGAGAAGCGGATCGCTCTTATCGCATCGTGATCAGAAAAATCCACCGATAAAAAAGGTGGCAGTCCCTTTAATCAGGAGCCTCTCTGATGATTTCTCGATTGCTTTTGGCCACTCTCTTTTCGTTCATCTTCCTTTCGCCCGCTTCCGCGCAGGCGCCGGAATTCACCCGCACCGAGGATGTCATCTACGCCCGCAAGTACGGCACCGCCCTCACCATGGACGTCTTCACGCCTAAGGGCAAGAAGAACGACGCGGCGGTGATCATGGCCGTGAGCGGGGGGTGGTTCTCGGCGAAGGCGTCGATCAACGTGTTCTTTTTCAGCGAGATGCTCAAGCGCGGGTACACTGTTTTTGCGGTGGTTCATGGCAGTCAGCCGAAGTTCACCATTCCGGAAGTGCTCGAAGACATGCACAAGGCGACGCGGTTCATTCGTGCGAATGCGAAGAAATACGAAATTGATCCGGAGCGGATCGCGATCATGGGCGGGTCGGCCGGCGGGCATCTGTCCTTGATGCAGGGCTGCGCGTTTCTGCCCGGCGATCCGAAGGCGAAGGATCCGATGGAACGGATTTCATCAAAGGCGAATGTGGTGGGCTGCTTCTTTCCACCGACCGATTTCCTGAATTACGGCAAGGAAGGTGTCGTGGCGCTCGGCGATGGAGTGCTCAAGGGGTTCTGGGCTCCGTTCGATTTCCATGTGCCGAGCCGTGAAAAGGGCGGGTTTGTTCCCGTGACCGATCCGGAGGAGCGGAAGAAAATCGGCCGAAAGATCTCACCGGTGTATCATGCGTCGAAGGATTCCGCGCCGGCGATGATCATTCACGGCGATGCGGACAAGTTGGTGCCGATTCAGCAGGCGGAGCTGATGATCGCGAAGCTGAAGGAGCACAAGGTGGAGTGCGAGCTGATCGTGAAGAAGGGCGGGGATCACGGCTGGGCGGGGATGGACAAGGATCTGATCACGCTGGCGGACTGGTTCGACAAGCATTTGGCGAAGAAGGAATAACGACAGAAAACGCGATCAATGAGACCGGGGGCATCGATCATGATGCCCCCGATTCGCGTTTCAGACCGACTTCATTGACTCAGGGTTTCTTGAAGGGATTGGTTTTGGGCTTGGATGGGTCGTCTTTTTCCGCTTTCTTTTCGGCCTTCTTTTCCGCTTGTGCCTTTTCCCACTCGCTGAATTTCTTGAATGCGGCGGTGCGTGCTTTGTCGTCTTTGAAGGCGTAGTACATGTAGTTGTAGCGTGAGGCTTCGCTGATGGTGGTGCCGGTGGTGCGGTTTCGCTGTTCGATGCCGTAGTCGTCGAGGTCCTGCTTGGTGACGATGAGGCTCATGGCGAGTGCGATATCACGGACCTGGACGGAGTGCTGGGTGCGCTGTCCGTTGAAGAACCACGTCACGGTGTGGACGGATTTGTCGTCCATTCCTTTTTTCAGGACGGAGAGCGACTCTTCACCGAGAGTGCGTGCGGACGTCGTGAGGGCGTACATGCGGTAGACGGTCGGCGAGGACTGATTCTCGAGAACTTTCAAGGCATAGCGCGAGACGGGGATTTCCTTCATATTGAGCTGACCGGCCAGTGTCATGGCCTGATAGACTTCGAGGTACTGTGTCCGTGAGTCCATCCAGTGGGCGAGCAGTTTGCGGTGGGGTTCGCCATCGTCGCCGTTGAGCGAATTGCGGATGACCGCCTGACTGAGCAGATTCTGAATGACGTACTGGTACCGTCGATCCGAAATCTCGACGTGGGATTCGACGAAGAGCAGCGAGAAGACATCGACCGGTTTGGCGGTTACGCGGCCTGTGGTGTTCCGGTAAATGTTGTTGTAAAGGAGCATCCGGCGGGCCAGAACGAGCCGTTCGAGATCAGCCTTGTTGTTCAGGGACATGGCCTGGATCAGTTCGCGGTTGGGCGTACTGCGGAGCGCTTCCGCGAACAGTTCGCGTGCAACTTTCGTGTCGCCGGTGATGGCCTTGAATTCGTCCCAGCTTCGGATCTTGTGATCGTATTTGTGCGCGGTGTCCGCGAGGAACGCCGCCAGCCGGGCATTGAGATCGTCGAGTTCGATGGCGGGGAGGAGGGTTTCGCAGCGGTTGCGGACTTCGGGATCGGTGGTGGTATTGAGGGTGACATTCAGGACCGGCAGGGCGGCGCGGCCGAGTTTGCGGAGTTCTCGCGTGGCATCGTTGCGAATTTTGAAGATCGGATCGCCGAGTTTGCCGACCAGTTCGCTTGCGCGTGCGGCCTGTTCGGCCGTCGGCAGGAGTTTGCTGGGGTCGGGATCGTTCGCGCGCAGCAGTGACGGAGCGAAAAACGTTGTAACGAGAAGGGCGAATGTGGCCGCTCGGAGAAGCATGGCGGCGGTTCCGGGAGGGATAGGAGAATCGGAATAATTGTTTCTGTTATAGAATAAACGCTTGTCCGGCTGATGACAAGGTCATCACGGAAACAGCTCAGCGCCCGTCTCGCGGAATGATCTGGATCTGAAGCGGATTCAACCACTGTTTCGCATCCGAACCGTAGTACAGATACGCACGACTGGCCGGGCCACGGAACGTGCCGGGAATCTCCGCCTGGAGATCGAGCGAAAGATCAATCACCTGTTCGAGCTTGAGGCCTCGCCAGTACAGCGCCAGTTCCCGGCCGTTCAATTCCCAATGGCTGATCGCCGGTTCGCCTTCTTTTGGACGTGCGGCAAGTGCCTTCAATTGCCCGAAGTCGGGTGGAAGTTTCAGCCCCGCCGGGATGCCGACGATGGCGATTGCCATGCCGGTATCGGTCTTTTCGCGGTTGGTGAGCGTCACGTTCAGTCGAACCGATTCGCCTTCGGTCACGGTGTCGCTTGCGAGTGCGGCGTGCAGATTGAGCGGTGCATCGGGCGTAGTCGCCGGTTTGAGCGTAAAGGCGGACCAGGACACGCTGACGGGGTAGGTTTGCAGGGATTGGGTTTCGAGTGTGATTTCGTGCGTACCGGCGGTGAGATTGCGATGATCACTCGCGAGATTCACTTCGACCGGTCGAAGGTCTTCGGTGTTGAAGGGCAATCGCGCGACGTCTTTGCCGTCGAGGCGGACGATGATTTCGCCCGTTTCGCTGGTGCGCCGTTTGGTGCGGTTGTAGGCCACGATGGCCTTGAGCGCGAGGACGGTCGCTTGCGTACTGCCGAAGGTACCGTGCGGGGCACGGGATTGTACGAGGAAACGGATGGCGGAGTCGAGCGGCGCGGTGAACTCGGGCGCTTTCGATTTCAGGAGCGCGAGCACGGCGAGTGCGGTGGTTTCGATGACGAGATCGCTGCCGCGCGAGCGTGTGATGCTGGTTTCCGCTCCCGGGAACGAACCGTCATTCTGCTGTTTCGCAATCAGTAACTTCAGCAATTCGTCCGTGGGCGTGACGTTCGCCGCGAGCGCCAGACGATACGGATCGCCCGACGTCTGTGCTTCCGACACAACAGTCTGGATTTCCTTCGCGAGGTCGAGTTTCGGATCCGCAATCGCGAGCGCCCAGAGGATGTAGGCATTGGCAACCGGGTCCGGCACCGAGCCGAACGAGTGCGCGTTTTGCGTTCGCTTAAAACCTCCGCTGCCGTCCCGCCGGTTCAGGAGATAGGCTTTGGTGCGGGCCATGAGCTGCGGATCGACCGGCATGATCTTCGCGAGATCGGCGAATTGCAGAAGGCCGTACGCGGTCAGGCATTCGTGGGCAGGGTGATGGCCGAACCATTCGAATCCTTCACGCTGACCCGCTGGCGATGGAACTTCGAAACTGGCGAGGCGGGTCATTCCGCGTTCAAGCAGCCCGCGAGCCTGATCAGCCAATCCGGCGGCAGAGCGGTTGTGTTCCTGAAGGTATTCGAGGACGAGAATGTTCGGGTAATTTGTGGAGGAGGTCTGCTCGAAGCAACCGTGCGGTTCGCTGAGAAGGCCTTCTAGACCGGACTGAATATCCGCGAGGGAATTCACGAAAACGCGAACGTTCAGCGAGAGCGACTTCGGAGCGAGATTCTCGGGGATTGTGATCGTCGTTTGTGCGCGGCCCGTGAGATTCAGGTTCTTCGCTTCCGCGACCGGGAATCCGTCCGGAACGATAGAGACGGTTCGCTCGCTGGCGTCGGCGTCGTTTGTGGTGATGCCGGAGACGCGAACGAGTGCGGGTCCGGGTTTCAGAGGCTGCACCGGTATGAGCCGTCGCGCTCCGCCATCCGGAGGCAGTGTGAGTTTTTGCTCTTCCGGTTCGGCGACGAGGAAATCGGACCAGTAGCGCAGGCGGGCCTCGACGGCGGTCTTCGTGGTGTTGGTGGCGATGAGCGGGATGAGCGGCCGGTCCGACGTGCTGAATTCCGGTGGCAGTTTAACTTCGATTCCGAGGGGTTTACGAACTTCGAGAAGTCCAGTGGATGCACCGAGTTGGCCATCGAGCGTGTGGCCAGCGAGCAGGACGCGATAGGCGTTGATCGAATCGGAGACCTGGAAATTCAGGTTAGTTCGCCCATCGCCGGGCAGAACGAGCACTGGCTGCCAGAGAACAGTTTCGGTGAAGTTACTGCGCATCTCGCTGGGAAACGGTTGAACGTGGGCATATTGGCGGACCACGAAGGGAGAATGACGCATAAGGGCTTTTTTCAGTCGATCGATCGCGGTCATCTCGCGGGCGTCGGGATTCGTGTCCGCAAGCGCACGGACCGCGCGATCCGCGCGGTCCGTCAGCAGTTTGCTGCTCGATGGAGGTGCGGTCCTGAGCGGCGGAGCGGGGCCGATGTCGGACCGCGGGGGCGGCTCGTTCTGCGTGAGGGCCACGGGAGGCACGTTGTCGGCAGGACCACCCGGGCCGCCACGGACGGGATTGCGCGGAAAGCCCCGCGATTGCTCGCGGAGATCCGTCGTGGATCTCGGCATTTGCGCACGTTCTTCAGCTTGATCGTTTGCTTCCGCTACCTCCCTGCCGAGTTTGGAGTCATCCAGAAAACGTACTGTGTATCCGTATAGTGAGACCGCAAGAACGATCAGCACTCCCAAGCCGATAAGGAAATCTGTACCGCCTAACGTCCGTCGAGTCCGGAATCGAATGATTATGAACGCGATCCCGAGTAGCGCCGCGATTCCCGCGAGTCCACCATACAGGTTCCTACGTGCTTCCTCAGCTGTTTGATGAGCACGGTACGCTTCCAGAGCTCTGTTGCGATTCATCTCGTTCCATTCGGCCGATTTGCGATCGCGTTCCTGTTCCGCAGCCTGTTTCTCCGCTTCCAACTGATCGATCTTCGCATCGATCGTACCGGTCGCTTCCAAACCTTTCGCGGTCAGGCGATCCGGCTGGACCGATTCCGTCATCGGCTGCAGCTTGCCGTTCGCGATCCAGAACCGCGTTTTCTCTGTGTCACTCACCGACGACGATTGAAAGCGGCCGTTCACTTCCGCGAAGCGCCGCCAGCCCTGCGTCCCCAGAAGCAAGTCCAGCGTTTCCGCCGCCTTCGGATGCTGAGTCAGGATGAAGTCCGCATGCTCAAGCTGTTCCGGCTTCTGAAGTTCGCCGGCGAGCAGGAAGTGCGTGGGCAGCAGCCGTTCCGCCTTATCGTCGGCCATGCTGATCACGCTCTGATTCACGACGGCGGCCATGAGGATCGCGGCCGTCGGCTGATTCTTCGCATCGGTCGCTTCGACCTTCAGCGTCACCTGATCACCGGGAGAATAGCTCGCGCGATCGGCACTGTAACGGAGTTTCAACGTCTCCGCCGGGCGACGGAAGACCAACCGCTCCGCCAGCGGGAAGAGATCGACGCGACCGGCTTCGGCGGCGGGCTCTTCGAAGACCGTCACGCGAGTGACTCCGCCGATGCCCACGGCTGGCGGTGCGATGCGGAACTCCGCCAGCTGACCCGGCTCCACGGTCAAACGCTGATGGCCCACCACAAGACCGCGCGTGTAGACTCCGATCAGCAGATTCCGTTTGGTTTTCGCGCTCGTGACAGTTCCGGTGATCGGCGCAGTCGCTTCGAACACTCCGCCGGGGATGGATAGCACCACGCCCTTCGCATCGGCCTTCGGCAGCAGATAACCGGTCTTCAGTTTGGCCAGTTCCGGGATTGCGATGGCGGGTTCGTTGATCCCGAGCGGACGATTCAACGTGAAGGCGTACCGCTTGCCCGCCTGCGGAGTGAATTGAAAGACTCCCAAGCCCTGATTGGCACCGGGGTGCTCATCGTCGGTGAGTGTTTTCGCTTCACAGATCGTTTGTTTACCATCCGTCAGAACGCCCGAGACATCCGCCGGCGAACCGGTTGTCGTCGTGGCCCGGAAGTAAACGCGATTCGGCAATCCTTCGATCAGGTCGCCGCCTTCGGGGAAGAATTCGAGTGTGAGCGATTTCGTGGCCAGCGGAATGCGACGGACCAGCGATTCGTTGTTCTGATCGAGGATCGTGACGGTCAGAGACGGATTCGCAAGATCGGGAACGTCGGGCAGCGTGAGAACGATCTCGGCCTTGCCTTCGGCATTGAGCATGCCCGGTTGCTTGACCGGTATCCGTGTGTTCTTCCCGTAGACCGCGGAGACGATCAGGCCGATATTCGCGAGCGGTTTGTTCTGGTTTCGCACCGTGACGCTGGCTTTGACGACATCGCCGGGGCCGTAGGTCTTGGCGTCGAACTCGAGCGTTTTCGTCAGCACTTCGGGCTGGAATTTGGCGACGGAGAATTTGCGCATGCCGATCGGCGTCGAGCCTTTGGGCAGTTCGGGGCTGGCCCAGCCGTTCGGAATCTCGAACGCGAAAAGCGTGTATTCGCCGCCCGGCAAACTATCCGGCAAGCCGAGCACACCGCAGGCGATGCCGCGGACGGGATTGCCGTCGGGGCCGACCACGGGCATGTCGATGCCGTCGCGATTCATCACCGGCTGCGTGGTTCCGGTGAGGATGCCACCCGGCACAGCGGTCCCATCGGGCTTGCGGAGTTCGAAGCGGATGGTGAGATCGCGAGCCGGTGGCTGGAGGTTCGTGCGGTTCAGGGTCAGGCTGCGGAAGAAAACGCGCTCACTGGGCCGGTAGAGTGGTTTGTCAGTGACGACGAGCGTGGTGTAAACCGGAGCGAGGAGCTGGATCGGCTCGGCGAGTTCGGCGGTTGCACCCGCTTCGTTGGTCGCTTTCACCGCCAGAACAAGATCCTCCGCGCCGGCGGGGAATTTGGTCCAGAGGCTTGAGGGCAGGCGAAGGATCGTTTCGGTGATCTGCAGTTGCTGCTTGAAGTATTCGGTTCCACGCGAATCGCGAACAATGGCGCTCACGGTGACGGGAATCGTCTGATCGCCGTATCGGGCGACGATGGCGTATTCGTTGAGTGCGCCGGGGAGTGCGGCGACGGGTCCGGAGACTTCGAGACGGAACGGCTGAGCGCTGGCGCGGGTTTCGGCGCTGACCCAGGTCTTGATCTGCTGTTTGTGGGCTTCGCGGAGATCGGTCAGCTGGCGGTCGAGCGCTTCGATGGTGCGAGTGTTGGTCTCAATTCGTTCTTTGTCGGCGTGTTCGATTTCGTTGAGTTTGGCCTGCGCCTGCGAGAGATTGCTGGAATGGTTTCGGTAGGCGATCGTGTCGCGGATAGCGGGTGCGAGCAGAGTCAACGAGGCGATGAACAAGCCGGCGGCGATGACCCAGCGAGAGTAGCGATCGGGTGCGGGAGCCGGACGCTGCGGTTCCGATTCAACGGGAATCTGGAACGTGACCTCCGGGAACGGCGCTTTGGCCGCGGTCGCGAAGAGGCGTTGAGTGGCGTGGGCGTCCGCCTTCGCCTGTGCACAGGCGGGGCACTGCGCGAGGTGCGACGCGAGTGCAACTTCCTCGGCCGGGTCAAGCAACCCGTAGAGGGAGTCGAGCAGTTGCTCGCGACAGTCTTCGCACCGCATGGTCATGAAATCAGTTTCCTCAAATGTCTTCGGTCGATTCTTCGGCGTCCGGATTCAGCACTTTTCTCAGTTTGATCAGGGCCGTTCGCATCTGCGTTTTCACGGTCCCGACCGGGATGTCCCTCATCTCTGCAATCTGTTCGTATGTCAGATCGCCGTTCTGACGCAACAGGAATATCTCCCGCTCTTCGTCCCGCAAGTCGAGGATGGCAGCTCGGAGGCGTGCCACATTCTCGTTTTCGACGATCTGGTCGTTTGCCGAAACATCGCGGGCGGGGAGCAGGACTTCCTCCGCAATCAGGGGTTTGGCCCGTTTCATCCACCCGCTGCGCTGATGATCGCGAGCCGCGTTGAGTGCGACCCGAAAGATCCACGCACGCAAGTTCTGGACCTCGGGCACCGAATCCCGTGCTCGCCAGCATTTGATGAAGCACTCCTGCGCCACATCCAGTGCATCATCGCGACTGCTCAGAACGTATGCAATCGTGCTGACCAGTTCATCACGAATCTGCTCAAACGTACTGACAAGCAGTTGTTCGGTAGGGGAGGGTGGAGCCACGGGTGCGGGTCGAGTCAGGCCGGACCTCCCGGCGGTACCGGGAGTCCGGTTGTGCGGGTCCGGTGGAATTTCCCGACCTCTCCCGCCCTTGGCCATAGCTCCCTACCCATGAGACGATTGTGAAAGCGAGCGCGATTGATTTCGTAAGGAAAACATCGGGATTTCACCAACAACTGGCCAGCAGACGGAAAATAGGAAAGCCGGGGGATTTCCGCGCCGTTCGGCTTGTACTGTCTGGCCCGGTTGGGGTAAATTCCGGCGTCTCCCGCAAGGATGCACAATGGAACTGCTGCCTGTCTTCCTACGATTCAAACGCACGGAAAAGCCGATTCCCAACCGGCTTCATCGCGCATTCGCGATTTTTCTTCTCGCAGCCATCGCTGTGACCGCCATTCGATATTATCACAAAGCCGAAAAACCCAGCCGTCTGGGTGAACTGACTCGCACCGCTTTTTTGCGCTGGCGGCCGCAAATTCTCGCCCTCGACACACAAACCAACATCTATCAGGAGTTCCAGTATCCCAATCCGCCCATTATGGCACTGATCCTCTATCCGTTCGTCTCTCTGCCTCCGCTTGTCGGTGCGATGACCTGGTTTTTCATGAAGGTGTTCATGGCATACGTCATGATCCGCTGGACCCTGAATGCGATTGCAAAGCCGAATCCGCCACCCGATTGGGCCAGAGGGCTGGCGATTCTTCTTTCGATGCACGCGATTCTGGGCGATCTTTCCCACGGAAACGTGAATATCTTCATCGGCTTTCTGGCGTTCGCCGTGATGGCGCTGTTCATGGCGCGTCGGGACTTCGCCTCCGGCCTCGTGCTTGCGCTGGCGATCGCATGCAAAGTGACGCCGGGCTTGTTCATCCCTTACTTCGTGTGGAAACGCGCCTGGCGGGCGCTCGCCGGCACGGCGGTGGGGCTTGTGCTCTGGCTCTTCGTGGTTCCCGGTGCGATTCTGGGCTGGCAGACCAATCAGACGCTGCTCGTCAGTTGGTACGACGGGATGGTGAAGCCATTCGTGGTCGAAGGGAAAGTGACGAGCGAGCACGCGAATCAGTCGATTCCCGGCGTGGTCTTTCGGCTGCTGACAGCGGAACCGTCGTTTCTCGAATACGACGAGGACGATCGACCGGTGGCGGCGGATTTCCACAATGTGATGTCGCTTACGCCGGATCAGGCGCGGTGGATCGTGAAAGGGGCGATGGCGCTGTTCGCCGGCGCCGTGGTGCTGTGGTTCCGCTGGCGGACGGATCGTCCGAGTGATGGACGCGGCGGTCCGTTCCTATTGGCCGAATTTGGAGTCATTCTGCTGGGCATGCTTCTGTTCAGCGAGCGCACCTGGAAGCACCATGCAACGACGCTGATCGTGCCGCTGGCGGTGCTGACGTGGGCGGCCTCGTCGCCGGTCATGTCGCAGCGCTTCCGAACGTGCATGCTGGCACTGATCGGCGTCGTGGGTTTGCTGATGATCGTCCCCAGCTTATTGGCTGAGGAATCGCAGGACCTCGCGATGGTTTATGGAACCCACACGGCGGCTTTTCTGCTGATGACAGTCGGTCTTTTTGTCATATTGGCGAACCGTGCTGATCAATCCCGACACTTGAAGCCGGATACCAGTCGTCTATAACGCCTGAAGTGAAGTCGATTCATTCCGGGCGATTTTGATGTCCCGCTCACGTCTGATGCATTCGCGATGGCTCTGCGGAATCATCATTCTGCTTGTGATGGGACAATGTGTTGCTCTGGTTGGTTTTCCTTCCCTTTCGAATTCAAAAGCCCAAGTGTCGGCGTGTGGCACGGGCGCATGCGGGTGCCGAACCCTTGCCGATCAAATCGATGCATCCTGTTGTTGTTCCAAGCGGGCACTCACACGATCAATTGAAAGCAGTCGATCGTGTTGCGCTTCCGAATCCCATTCCGCAGATTGCCAACTCTTCGATCACGATCCTCCCAAAACGCTGATCTGGGTCACGAGTCTGGCAGCGAAGGGATGCAAACAATCCTTCTCCTCGGACTGGCTGACATTCGATCCTGCCGTTTTGTTGCATGATTCCGCTTTCGAATTCCTGCACCGGGAATGGGAAGAACGGGTCGTGATCGTCGATTCCCTTCCGAACTCGCGTTCTCTTCTTCCCCCAGTTCGACCTCCGCGATCCCTGGTTTGATTTCAGTTCCAACCGATTTCCCGCTGACGGCGCCGTTGCGTCTTCACCGAACTTTTCATTCACAAGGAATCGACACCATGCGATCGCAGCCCGAATCGTGCCGTTCGAGGCACGGATTTACTCTCATTGAATTGCTCGTTGTCATTGCCATTATCGCGATATTGATCGGCTTGCTCCTGCCTGCGGTGCAGAAGGTTCGCGAAGCGGCCGCTCGTCTCAGTTGCACCAACAATCTCAAGCAACTGGGTTTGGCGATGCACAACCACGAATCCGCTCTCGGCGTCTTCCCGCCGGGTCGCGATCCGTTTCCGCGCGTCTTCTCCGCAAACGCTCGTTTGCTGGCCTACATCGAACAGGACAACCTGAACCGCCTGATCGACTACACTCAACCACCGCTCGACTTTTTCAACACGGGGACGAACCCCAACGATAATTCCAGCCCCACCTGCCCGGCGAAGTCGCCGTTGCGCCTGCTGCTCTGTCCGAGCGATGCGATCGGCGATCGTGTTCCCAATTCGATTTACTCGGGAGGGAATTATGTCGCCTGTGTGGGAACGGGCACCGTCGCATCCGGGTTGATTTCATCCGGCGACGGCATGTTCACCGATAAGCCCCGGCGCATCGCTGATGTGACCGATGGCCTCTCGAATACGGTCGCGTTCTCCGAAACGATCAAAGGCAACGGTGTGACCTCGACCGGCGCGACACAGTCCGACGCCCGGCGGGAACGCTTCATGCTTTCTGGGGGCGTTGATACCCCGCAATCAACTTGTGAATCTGCCAGCGGAGGCGCCTGGAGCGGACAACGTGCCGAGAAATGGATCGACGGGCACTACCACAGCACGCTCTACAACCACTTCTATCCGCCCAATGCCGCGCAGTGGGACTGCGGAAACACGTCCGGCAACAAAGGGTTGACGGCGGCGCGAAGCGGTCACACGGGAGGAGTGAACCTCCTTCTGGGAGATGGCAGCGTGCGATTTATCTCGAACTCGGTGAGCCTACCCACGTGGCGGGCCATCGCGACACGCAATCTGGGGGATCTTCCCGGCGACTATTAACGTGTTTAAGGGGACTGCCACCTTTTTAATAAAATTATTTTTATTAAAAAGGTGGCAGTCCCCTTAGTTTGGACTACTCGCACATCTGCTCCGCCAGTTCCCTCGCCTTCGCCAGCGCCTCCGCCAGCTTGCCCGCGTCCTTCCCGCCCGCCTGCGCGAAATCCGGCTTTCCGCCGCCCTTGCCCCCGATCAACTCCGCCAGCGGACGGATCAGCTCCCCCGCCTTCAAACCCTTCTTCACCAGATCCGGAGTCAACGCCACCATCAGCGGGACTTTATCCCCTTCGTCCCAGCCGAAAACGATCACCGCGGACTTCGCCTTCTGCTTGATCCGGTCCAGCTGCGCCCGCACCGCCTCCGCACCCGCCGGCGGAAGCTGACCCACCACAATCTTCGTTTCATTCACCGACGGTGCCGCATCCAGCAGGCCATCGATCGTCAGCGCCACCGCACGCTTCAGCTGATCGTTGAGCCGTTTGATCTCCTCATCCAGACTCCCCACGCGCGTCGGCAGTTCCTCGGGCTTGCACTGGAAGCGATCCGTGAGTGTCGTCAGCGTCGTCGAAAGTTGCGTCATCGTCTCCGCCGCCACGCGACCCGTCACCGCGGTCACCCGGCGGATCCCCTTCGCCACCGGCTCCTGCGAAATGATCTTGAAGTATCCGATGCCGCCGGTTCGTGGAACATGCGTGCCGCCGCAGAACTCGATCGAATCATCGAAATTCGCATCCTCCGGCTTCTCCGGACCGATCATCACCACACGCACCGGATCGGGATATTTCTCGCCGAAGACCGCACGCACGCCGTCGATCGACTTCGCCTGCTCCAACGGAAGCGTGGTCGCGGTCACGGGCAGATCGCGGCTGATCCGCTGGTTCACATACGATTCAATCTGCCGCACGTCGTCCGCCGAGAGCGGTTTCTCGTGGTTGAAGTCGAATCGCGTTTTCGAATCGTCGACCAGCGAACCCTTCTGTTCGACGTGCCCGCCCAGCACCGTTCGCAGACCCAGATTCATCAGGTGCGTGGCAGTGTGGTTCCGCATGATGTCGATGCGGCGCAGCGTGCTTTGGGTGAGAACCACGGTGTCGCCGACGTTCATCTCGCCATTGATCAGCGTGCCAAAATGCAAAACCGTATCACCGAGCCGCTGCGTATCTTCGACCTGAAACTCCGCCGATTCCGTGGCGGGGTTGTCGATGATGCCGGTATCGCCGACCTGCCCACCCTGCTCGGCGTAGAAGTTGGTGCGGTCGAGCACAAGCGCCGCCGTCGAACCCGAAGCGAGTTTGCCCGTTGTGATCATCTCATTGTCGATGACCCAGCCAAGGACTTTCGCGTCGATCGTCGGCGCATGATATTTCGGCGAATCGTCGGTCTTCGGCAGTTCGCCCTTCACGGCGGTGACAACGAACTTCTTTCCGCCTTTCCGCGCGAGCTCCTTCGCCGCTTCCATCTCCGTCTCGTAACCGGTGACGTCCACAGTCAGCCCTTGCTCGCTCGCCATCTGCTCCGTGATGTCGATGTACAGGCCGTAGGTGTCGTACAGTTTGAACGCATCCGCACCGCTGATGATCGTGGTCTTCGCCGCCTTCGTTTTCTCCGCGATCCCCATGAACAGCTTCAGTCCGCGATCCAGATTCTTGAGGAACGCCACTTCCTCCTCGTAAATCTGTCCTCGAACCTTTTCGGGATTGCGCTTCAACTCCGGGAACGCGGAGCCGAGCTGCTCGACCACGGTCGGCACAAGTTTGTGCAGGAACGGGCCATCGGTGTTCAAGCACTGTCGGCCGTAGCGCTCCGCCCGGCGGAGGATGCGCTTGAGCACGTAGTCGCGGCCGAGGTTGCCGATCACCGCTCCATCCGTCAGCGCGAACGTCAGCGTGCGGATATGGTCCGCAATCACGCGGTAGGCGATGTCGGTCAGCGAGTCCAACTTTCCGCCATACGGTTCGGAATTGGTGATCTTCTGGATCGCCTCAAAGAGCGGCGTGAAGACGTCCGTGTCGTAATTGCTCGGTACATTGTTGAGGACGGCACAGATGCGCTCGAAACCCATGCCGGTATCGACGTGCTTTGCCGGCAGCGGCGTGAGACTCTTGTCCGGATTGCGGTTGAACTGGATGAAGACGTTGTTCCAGATTTCGATGACCTGATCCGACCCGCCGTTCACCAGCTTCGCACCGGATTTGTCGAGTGTGCGGTCATAGTGAATTTCCGTACACGGTCCGCATGGGCCCGTGTCGCCCATTTCCCAGAAATTATCCTTCTTGTTCCCGAGATGAATGTGCCCCGGCAGCACGCCGACCGACTTCCAAATCTCCGCCGCCTCGTCGTCGCGCGGAATCTGCGTCTGTTCGTCTCCTTCGAAAACGGTCACGTGCAATCGCGATTTGTCGATGCCCCAGACGTCCGTCAGGAGTTCCCACGCCCATGCAATCGCGTCCTTCTTGAAGTAGTCGCCGAAGCTCCAGTTGCCGAGCATCTCGAAGAAGGTGTGGTGGTACGTGTCTTTGCCGACGTCATCGAGATCGTTGTGCTTTCCGCCCGCGCGGATGCACTTTTGGGTGTTCGCAACGCGGAGGTGCTTGGGCTTGTCGGTGCCAAGGAAAAACGGCTTGAACTGGTTCATCCCGGCATTCGCGAAGAGCAGAGTCGGGTCGTCGAGCGGAACGACGGGGCTGGACGGCACGAAGGTGTGTCCGTGCTTTTTGCAGAAGAAATCGATGAACTGCTGGCGAATCTCGCTCGAGGACGGCATGGGAATCTCGGTCTTTCCTGGGAGTGAACTTCCTATTCCGAAAAGACACGGAATCCGGTCAAAAGTTCAAGAGGTCCGGACGGCCGATTCAAAGGGGACTGCCACCTTTTTGATGGGCGGATTTTTAATTGTTTCCCCCTTTGCATTTTGCCACACATCCCGTCGCCATTTAAAATCCTCTCATCCCATCGAGGCCGGGCAGTAACCGAGGCATCCACCACATTTGATGCTTGATTTCATCAGTATTTCAATTTCTGCTTGGCGCGGACAGAACCAGTTGTTCCAATCGTTACATCAACTTCGATTTTCAGAATGGATAGTAAGCAATGACAGAAAATCACTCTGACAGCACAGAAGACACTTTCGTAAGTCCAGAATCGAGTGAAACGAATACGGATCACGTTTTGGAAGAACAGCAAAGCACTCCGTTCGAGCAATCGATAACGAACGATTCTGATTCCGATGAAGGAGAATGGGAAGAGGTCGAGGAGACGGTGATCGAATCGGAATCCGGTAGCCCCAGTGATCCGACACAGTTGGCAAAGGTAACACGTGTACGACGAAAGAAGCGGCGTGTCAGGACAGATGCACTTGAATTACGTTTGCAGGGGAGACGGGCGATGTGCAAGAGGATCGCTGAAATTGCACCACTCATGTTGAAACAAACCAAACTCAGACTATTGAGCGCTTATTTGGGCGCAAAAAAGCTGCCCATCGGACAAGAAGATGATGACCTCACGAAGTTTATTATCAATGAAGCATCCAAACTGTCAGAACGAAATCGTGTCTTGCAAGCAATCACTGAGGGCGGGACAGGATTCAACGATCTGAAGGCAGTCATTTTTGCCGTACTTCTCCAGGAAGAAACTCATTCGACTCCCGAATACAAGCTGTATGAAAAAGTAGCCGCGTTCGAGAAAGATATCGTGAAACGCGCAAAGAACCTCGATCTGGATGAACTCAGAAAATGCGATTCGGAATGGTGGCACTGTCTTGATACGTATCGTGTCTTACTTGATGCTGCTTGGAAAAACGACGGATCGATTTCAACTGATGAAGCCAAGTTACTCCACGTACTTCGAGATCATTTTGGAATTTCACCTGAAGATCACTGGATGATCAGCGCGCACCTCAAGCGATTTCCAAAAGAGAAGTGTGCTCTTCATAGCCCGGATGAAATCAATGATGCTCGAAAGGAATTGCAACGAGTCGGTTTGCTTTGGAATTACAAGAACGAGGATGATCAGAATGTGGATGTGATTCCAACAGAAATCGCTGATATTCTCCGGCGGGATTATGCAGAGCTGGAACTTCAAATGGTCAATTACCGACGTTTGGCTTCACATGACTCGATTACGCTATCGGAACTCCGAGCTGTGAATCATCGTGCTGGAGGAAATCGAGGTGGCAATAAGGCGGAATTGATCGAACGCGTGGTCTCGGGTGGCGCAAAGCCAAGCAGTTTACTCGAATCACTGGACAAAGAAAAGCTCTCAGGCATGTGCAGCGGTTTTGGCCTTAAAACCAGCGGATCCAAATCAGAATTGATAACAAGAATCATCGAGTTCTACGATGATTTGACTTTTGAAGAGCGAGTGACCAGGGATCAACGAGAAGTTTGGTATGCAAATTATGAATTACTTGCAGGCCGAGCTTATGCAGAACTTCGAGCCAAAAAAGTCATCTCAAGAGATCTCGACATAGAGCATCAATTCGAAGCTGCAACCGCTTTTCTTTTCGACATCAAACTGAAGGTACCTTGCGACATGGCCCGTAAGGATAACAAGGCCGACGGTAAAATCCACCTGGATGGCGGAAGTGTCATGCTGTTGGATTGCAAATCAAGTGAAGAACCGGTCAATCTCCAGGATTACCTCGATCATCAGTTTGATGGCTATTTGAGGAAAGAACAAAGCGCGGGAAAAAATCCGATTGGCTTTCTCGTGGTCGGGCCTGCTTTTACATCAAACTCGATTAACTTGGCTTACAAATATAAGGCACAGACGAATTGGGACATGACACTGATTACCGCTGAAGGTCTTCGTTATCTTGCAGATCGATGGAGCGCCTCCGGAAGCAACAAACCATTTCCTGTTCGTTTGCTCAATTGTACAGCTGTGATCGACAAAGAGCGGGCTGAGATATTGCTGAGTTTGGCGTGATACGAGGGGGACGCAGCGGACGCAGCTCATTATCAAGAAATGAGCTGCTTCCGCTGCGTCCCCCTTTGATTTGCCTCCCATCTCGCTAATTGAGGGACGTGAATTTGGTCTCCACCGATGAATGGCTCCAAGTCCAACCGCCGTTACTGTTCGACCAGAAATCGATGTGGCGATGGAGCGTATCAGTGCCGGAATCGCCCTGGAAGTTCATGCTCAAAAAGCCATCATTCTCACCGGTGTACAAGACGCCCATGACGTCATTGCCCGCGTCGCCGTCCAGATCAATCTTCAACTTCGCACCCGCTCGGATATCGATGGGAGTTAGTTGAGACCCATCCTGAGCCGTCCCTTCCCCCGCCAGCACCCACATGATGTCCGAGCCATGTCCGCCGTTCACATCGATGTCCAACGTTCGGTTCACACCGATGTCGCCATGAACTTCGGCAAGGAAGTAGTCGTTGCCCGAACCGAGGTTCACGTTCAGGTCCATATCGACCGTGCGAACTCCGGGGTAGGAAAAGTAGTACACCTTGTCGTTTCCGCCGCCCGTGTTGAGATCGAATCTTGTGACATTATGCCACAACCCTCCGGCCGGATTACGACCGACCCCGTTTACGAAGAAGGCGACATCTCCGTTCCCGTGGTCATGGATATAGATGGTGTCGTTTCCCGATCCGGCCGTCCATGAGAGCGTCGTCGGGTTTTCCCGTGATTCCAGCATGTTCAGTGTTGGGGTGAAGCGGTTGGAGTTCAATGATTTTCCCATTGCGGTACACCTCGAAGAAACTTCACAGCTGGGAAGGGTCAGCTGCAGAGTAACCTCCCGATGGAGTCCGTCCTGTGCGACGGGAGGCTTCCGAAGCGGTGCCTCACCAGAGTACTCGTCAACCGCATTTGAAATGTGACTGACGGAGGTGCGTCAGCTTTCTGGAATCGAAGAAAATTGACGTAACTCCTTACCGGGCACAGGCGCTTCCGAAATTTGGGAACGGTTCCACCGTAGGGTGTGGCAGTGTCGGTGGAAAGACGAGTCAGTGTTAGAGCGTCTCCGCCATCTGCATGAGCAGCGGGTGGCGGAGTCCAAAGCGAGGTTCTTCTGTGAGATGAGAGCAAAGGCTTACCCAGCTTCACAAATCTCTTGTGCGGCTTTGCTATTCTTTCCGAATTGACACATCGACAATTTGCAGACGAGGGTTCTTTGTGCTTGACAGTCACCCGAACGACGGTATCGTCCGGCGGTCCGGGAGGAGTGCATTTGCCGCCTTCAGGACAACGGCCGGGGGGCCGGAGGGGAAGGGGAATCGTCATGACTCGTGCCACGTTCCTTGCATTTGGTTTGCTGACCAGCCTGGGGATGGGCTGCACCGGATTGCCGAAGGAGACCGCCCGTCTGCAGGCGGAGGAAGATGCGTCCGAGAAGAACTTCTCGGCGAATGTGGGCCAGAAGACCACAGTGAGTAATACGGAGCCGATTCAGGTATCGGCGGTGGGGCTGGTGTATGGCTTGCCGGGAACCGGGAGTCTGGCGGCGGGTGAGTGGCGGCCGATGCTTGAGCGTGATCTGCGGAAGAAGAAGCTGACGCCGAATCAGTTTCTGGATGACCCAAACAATTCGTGCTCGATGGTTCTTGTGACGGCGGTGATTCCGCCGGGTGCGAAGAAGGGCGATCCGGTTGATATCGATATCGTTCTTCCGCGTGGGAGCAAAACCACGAGTTTGAAGGGCGGCATACTGTTCGAATGTGATCTGGCGACGTCGGAACTGTCGGGCGCGGTGCGCCAGCGGATGATCGAAGCGGGGATGGAAGTCGGTGCGAATCCGGCGGTGAGTTCCGATACGCTGTTGGTGGGGAAGACGCTGGTGCGAGCGGAGGGTCCGCTGGTGGCGGGCGTGATGCAGAACACGGCGAAGATGAAGGCGAGTGTCGTGGGTGAAGCGGTCGGTTCGAACGCGAATGCGACGGCGGGCCGCGTGTGGGGTGGCGGCCGCGTGCTGGAAGATCGGCCTTACTATTATCTTTTGAATCAGAAGGATGCGAATCCGCGGACGGCGATGGAAGTGGCGGCGCGGTTGAATGCGACGTTCCTGCTCGCAGGCGATTCGAAGAATAAGGTGGCGAACGCGGTGCGCGGCGACGTGGTGATGGTGTCGGTTCCGCCGGCGTACAAGTTGAATCACGAGCGGTTTCTGATTGTGTCACGGCAGGTGCCGATGATCCCGGCGGGTGCCGAGAGTTTGTTTCGCAAGAAGCTAGAACAGGAACTGCTTGATCCGGAAACGGCTGTAACGGCTGCGGTGAAGCTGGAAGCGCTGGGTGCGGAGAGCACGCGGGCGTTGCAGACGGGTTTGCAGAGTCCGTCGCCGTGGGTGCGGTTTGCGGCAGCGGAGTCGCTGGCGTACCTGGGGAGCACGAGCGGTGTTGCGGATCTCGCGAAGCTGGCGGAGCAGCATCCGGCGTTGCGTTCGCACTGTCTGACGGCGCTGGCGAGTCTGGATGATGGTGTGAGCACCGATCGGCTGGTTGAACTGATGAAGCACCCGGATTTGAATCTTCGTTACGGTGCGTTTGTGGCGCTGCGAAGTTTGAATGAACGCCACCCGGAGCTTCACGGGAACTATGTCAAGAAGGCGTTCTGGATCCACGAGGTTGCTCCGGATTCGTCGAGTGTGGTGCACCTGACGAGCAGTCAGCGAGCGGAAGTGGTGCTGTTCGGAAATTCGGGTACGCTGGTGCCGCCGTTCACGATTCCGCTGGGTAACGATTTTGTCGTGAGCGCCAAGGCTGGCGATACGCAGGCAACAGTGACCTACCTGACAACCGGGACCGAAGGTTCAAACGCCGTTTCAAGGAAATGTCCGACGAATCTTCGGGCGGTGCTGACTCTGGTCGGCGAGTTGGGAGGCGGATATTCGGAGGCGGTGGAGCTGGTGAGGAAGACCGAATCCGCCAAGGTCCTCGCATCGACGGTTGCCGTTGATTCGGTGCCGCGTGGAATTCCGATTCCGCAATTGGCACGATTGGCGAAAGTTGATTCGAATTTGGAGCGTGCGAATATTGAAGTCACGCGAGCGAGTACGGATAGCGAACTGATGCTTGCGAGCTTTGATCTGCCGACGGACGCGGATACGGTGCGGGCGGTTCCGGTGGAGGAACCGGCTTTGAATCGCAGTCCGGGGCGCATCTTCGGAGGCAAAAAGCATCCTCAGGAGGCGGAACCGGAAGTGCCGTTAGTCACCACCGAGGAAAGCCTGGATCAGGACCTTGCCCGTAATCCGGGTCGAATATTTACCAAGTAATTTGGCCGGAAAATGCTTCTGGAACAGTTCCAGAAGCCGATTTTGAACCGTTCCCCCTCCTTTGGGGGAACCGAGAGTCATTTTCCTGCAAAAACGGTTTTTTGGTGAATTTCGCAATCTGGAGCGCTTCTTACTTGAATCCCCTCCATGACCGTGCGTAATCTGGATGACAGAAATCTCTCGGCGCGCGGTATGATTTGGAGACTGGCGTGTTTGAGTGATAGGAGAGAAATCCGATGCGGCCGGTACCGGGATCGTCATGACCGATAAGGCCAGGGAGACGATATCCTCTCCGAATTCCGCTATCCGCCATCGCGAACAATCGATTCCAGATGAGTTTCCCGAGCTTGATGACACCTTGGTAACGACTGCACCTCCCTCCGGGCTTGCGGCCCCTCCGAAGCGACCACCGGTCTTGGCCGATCTCCACGGACCGAATGAAAGCTTACTGCTCGGACGGACGACCACAGAGACCCACGCATTGACAACGGCCCGCTCATGCCCTGACCGATATTGGATTGCAGCGAAACCCTCGACTCAATCCATCCTACTCGAACGCTTGATCGATTCACTCCTTCGCCAGAACGAGCGCATCCTGCTTCTGACATCGACTTCTGAAGCAGCCAATTACTGGACCAGCCGATTTCTGAACGAAAGTATCAGAGCATTGGCACCGGACGAGTCGGTTCCGGAACTCCCGGGAGATTTGCAATCGGCCACCTCCGAAGCCCACGGCACGGGACGCGTTCTGTCTCTTCGAGAGCGTTTGATCGAAAAAATTCAGTTAGCGAATCTGCAACTGGAACTTGCCAGCCGATCGGATATCATCTGGGAGCAAATGCGAATCTGCCTGACGCGTCCGGAAGCGCAAACTGAAATTCCCAATCCGCCGTCCGGTGGTTCGAGTGTCGCTCTTCACGAAGAACTCACCCGACTCAGAAGCGAACTGCGGGAATTGCTGCCGCTAGTGACGGCAAAATCGACAGGAAATGTTTTTTCTCGCGCTTATTGGCGGGCCACTTTTCATTCGGATTTGCTCCAGCGTGCGCGTGAGCTAGAGTCGAGAATTAAGCGACTCGAATGTGAGCCAGACAGGACCGATGAGACGCCATTTCCTTTGAAATCAGTAAGCGACTTACCGATTGAAGATTTTGACCGTCTCTGTAACGAACTGAACGGTCTGGGGATCGTTCCGCCCAATGCCGCAACGCCCGAGGATCTTGAAAACGCACGCCGAATCGCCGAAGGCAACCGACAGGAAACCGAAGCATCGCTCCACTTTGCCGAGAAAACTCTGGCCGATCTGGAATCCGATCCTGTTGAGATGGCCGTACAGTATTTGAGTCGAACTTCGTTGGTGATCGGCCCATTTCGGGCGATGAGTGATCTTGCGATGGAACGAGGTACGTTCGATCGCTGTCTTGTGGAGGGTGCAGAGTCTGTGACTGATACCGCATGGGAACTGGTTTCGTCCCGATCCGATCGAATGATCTTTCTGGGCGACTTTGAATCGAACGAACAGAACACGGGACCGCTCCGTAAGGTCCAGGTTGACTGGCTCAACCAGCATCAACCCCAATGGCACCAGGAATCCGATCGGCTCGTTGCCGTACTGGAACCGTTCGCGACGGTCTCGCACACGGAACCTCTGGCAGATCGACCCGAGGTCGAACTGCGCTTCGGCTTCTCTGTCAGCGGCGAGTATCGACTCATCGCCGTCGCATTCGCACCCGGCTGTTCAGTCTCGGAAGCGAAATCATTCCTCGCGAACGATCTCGACGAAGTTCAGTTGATTCCGCTCGGGCCATCGCGTTGGAACGCGGACGACCTCACAGTCGCATGGCCTCTGCTCGAAGCCGATGACGGCGTATGGATTGATGTCGGACCGGGCGTTCAGGAGCGTGTCGTAACCGTTGACGGCTTACCCGCAACCGCGGCCGTTCGATTCGATTCCGATCGATTCACAAAGCAGTCAGCGGAAGGTTGGGTGAAGGATCACTCGGCACGGGCGGAATCGGCCCGATCGGCCGTTCTCAGCGAATCCTCTCCCGAGAAATCAAGCTGAGATCCAGCCCCATTTGACCGGCCAGGCGCGTGCGAAGATCATCATCTTCCGCCACTTGGGCACGCGCACGCGTCGAGAAAAGATGACTGAAGGATCCCGCTCGATCTCCTCAAGCAGCTTGCGGTAGGTCTCGTACATCACGCTGTAGATCGCCTGACCGGACCGTGAGAGAAATTGATTCAGCTCCGCCGCTTCGATGTAATACTCCTTAGCACGCGCCAATTGAAACTTAAACAGTTCCTGAAACGTCGAACCGCACACGTACCAGGTTTCGGGAGGACATTGGAACCGGAGAAGTTCTTCTTGCGGCAGGTAGATCCGCCCATGGGTGCGATCTTCCTCCAGATCTCGCAGGATATTGGTCAACTGGAATGCAAGCCCCGCACTTCGCCCCGGTTGAACCGCACGGAGATCATGACAACCCCAGATTGGCAAACAGGCAAGACCAACGGCCGATGCCACCAGATGACAATAATCAGCCAATTCGCTGAATTTCAAAATTGATACGGGCTCCAGGTCCTTCTCCACACCATCGATGACTTCAAACAGATATCGTGGATCAACTCCGTAATCTTCGATCGTTCGGTGAACAGCTGGAAAGATCGGATGCGTGTACTCGCCGTGGAGTGCGGCCGTAAACGCGGCCCGCCAGTCTTGAAGTTGATTCCGCTTTCGTTCGGGTGATCCCATTCCATCAGAAATGTCGTCGGTCAATCGCATGAATGCGTACAGAGCATCCATGGCCCGGCGTTCGGGGTTCCTCAGAAGCCGAAAGGCCAGGGAAAAGTTGCTCCCCGAAAACTGGACAATTCGTCGGCATTCACGAAAGGCGGAGTCCGTGGTGAACAAACCCTCCTCCGCTTATGGTGACCTGATTTCTTGAGAGTGCAAATCGAGGGATCTCGATCTGTTAATTCAATTACGGAATCGTCACTCGAACCGGCTGTCCGACGCGGAGTGACGGTTTGCCGGGCGGGGCGGGATCGATCACCCGAATGCTCACTTCGAGAACATTGGTTTGCTTACCATTCAGTAAATCCACTCCGCCTGTCTTAGGAAGGAACGCCGTTCCGATCTGCTCCACGACACCCTCGTAGGTGAGACCCGGTGTGCTGTCATCGGAGATGAGAACTTTGACACCATCCTTATCGCGGATTTTGTGAGCGAACTCGGGCACGATCTCAGCCTTCACATAGCGATTGCCCTCCGGAATGAGCCAGAACATCGGTGACCGCGCCTGCGGGTACATGACCTGTCCGGGTGCGACTGCCACACGTTCGACAATCCCATCGATATCGGCTTTCATTTCACAGCGAGCGATCGCCTGCTTGGCTTTCTCAACTTCCGTCTGTGCCGCCTGGACTTGGAAAGCGGCCGCTTCGATCATCGCATCGAGCGATTCGGACTCGAGCAGCTTCACATCGAGTTTCTTTTCCTTCAATTGATCCTCAGCTGCATCCAGGAGCGCTTCCACCTTAAGAAAGTCCGGCTCTTCACGAACCGCTTTTTCGATATTGGGCTGACCACCACCCAACTGACGAATCTGGAAATCCAGTTTCTTACGCACGGCTTCAAGCATATTCTTCGCGTTGTTGCGCGTGGTTTCGGCGTTGCTGACGGCAAGTTGAGCTTTTTCGATCAGGATCTTGTGCTGCTCCTTCTTGGTCTGTGCCTGAATCTGGAGTCTCATGGCAGCTTGGACTGAAGCTTCTGCTTTTTTCAAATCCGTCTGATAGTTCCAGTCATCAAATCGAACCAGCAGATCGCCTTTTTTGATCATCTGTCCGTTCTTCACCAAAACGTGAGTGACTTGCCCTGCTGCGAGATGGGCCGGGAGATAAAACCCCATCGGTTCGTATTCGGCTGAAACATTTCCTTTCGCAACCAGACCATCTGCCATCGGGGCCGGCTGACGTCCGCCTGCGCCTTGCGGTTCAGGATTCGGTGTGAGCTTTCTGGCTCCGATCAAAGTGGCCAAAAGAACACAAAGACCAATACCATACGGTATGTATTTGAGATGTTTCATAATTCAGAGTCCTCAAACACCGCTTTCAGCACCTGCAGCTACAAGCGGGACTTCCTGTTCTTCAAGCTTTCCATCGTCGAGATGGTAATTCACATCGACGAACGGTACCATCCGTTGATCGTGGGAGACAACAAGAATCGTTGCCCCCCGGCTGTGTGCCGCATCGCGGAGCAACTGAATCACAATCTGGCCATTCTCCCAGTCCAATGCACTGGTCGGTTCATCGGCGAAAAGAAACGTGGGATTCTTCGAGAGCGCCCGACCAATCGCGACACGCTGCTTTTCTCCGCCTGACATTGCTGCTGGCTTTTTATGACGTTGGGACAGTAATCCTAGACGATCCAGCATTTGCTCTGCCTGAAGGCGAGCTTCGCGTGCGGTGAGATTATTTCCCCACCTCAGAACGATCTCGAGCTGCTGACTTGCAGTCAATGCCGGAAAAAGATTGTAACCCTGGAAAATAAAGCCCGTATTTCTCCGCCGAAAATCCTCGCGCGATCGGTTCGAAAGACTCCAGACATCGGTGAAATTCGATTCGTTCTGGGATCGTGTCAGGACCTGTCCGCCATCCGGCTGCAGCAACCCGGAGAGGATCGCAAGGAGCGTCGATTTCCCTGAACCACTCGGCCCCATAAGTAACGCCAATTGACCCGGAAAGAGATCGATCGATACTTCGCGCAAAGCGGCACGCTGCGTCGCGCCATCTCCAAAATATTTCGTGAGATGCACACCGCGGAGCGTCGGGCCACTTGTCGTCGAACCCATTCGGCTCTCCCCTTACTCGAATCCCAGGTGCCTTATCGAAGAAGACTCATCGGTTCAATTTTTCTGACGCTCCGCAAGGCGAATAAGCCCGCCAGAAGGGCCATGCCCATGGTCACGACGGCCGTGCCAGCCAGCACTTCCCAGCGAAGAATGACTTGTGTCCCCGCCGCACGAGCACCGGCTGCCAACAGTTGTACGATGGGATAAGCGAATCCGATTCCAAAAATCCCTACCCAAAACGCCTGCTCAATCACACTGACATAGACCCGCCAGCGCGGAATCCCCAGCGCAAAGAGCGTCGCGTATTCCCGGGCGCTCGCGATCGTCGCCGCATAAAGCGTCTGCATCGTCACCACCGCACCGACCGCCAAGCCCAGCAGCGCCGCATAACCGATCGCGATCCCGGCCTTGGTCCGGAACAGCCAATACAGCCGAGTACTTCGAGAGAACTCCTCAGCCGTATAGACCGCCATATCCGGATACTCTTCGCGAAGGTCCTTCGCCAATGCGGTGGCCTGCTCCGGAGTTTCGCAACGAGCAAGAAGATATTTCGTATGGTCGGGCGGCAGAAGAGCACCCATCAGCTCGCTCGCCGTATGGTGCGAGCACAATACCCACGGTGCCGCCAGACTCTTCAAGCCTTTCACAGTACCCACCAGACGAACTTCCTTGCCATTGATCTTGGCGGTCTGGTTGATCTTGGTCATCCCCATTCGCAGCATGTCGGACTCGTCCATGACAATCGCAAACGGCTCTGTCAGCGCCGTTCGCAACTCCGGTGTCAGCACATCCGCACTGCCAGCGGTCCCGAAGTGTCCGAGCAGGAAGCACAGATCGGTTCCGCCATCGGGCTTCTGGAAGTTGGCGAAGTTGGCGATGAACGGTTCCGGCGGCGATACGCCATAATGCTGTCCAATCCGACCCAGATAACTGATCGGGATGGGCTGACCCAAGTCCACCGCTTCGACACCCTTGGAGCCGATCCAGACATTCCGCAGATCGGTGTGATCCATGGGGATCGAGGTGATCGTAAAGAGGCCAAGCAAGAGGCCAAACTGCAAGGCCATCAGCACGGCCGAAAACGCAACCGCTCCGACACCTGCGGAATAGCGGGCTTTTTCATGCCAGAGAGTTTGAAGTGAGTATGACATCGCTTAATTCGGATTTCGTTGGAGTATATGCGAAATACAGCTTCTGCCGTACTTGGAAACCGGTTCCATCAGCATCGGAAATCGCATGTCAATCAACTCCTTTTCTTGACATCGGAACCGGTTGTAACTCCAACCAATCCTCAAGCCTTGAAACTCACTTTCGGTAACGAACACAAATCACCACTGATGTACAAATGATGCCATAACTGGGTGGCGGTCACAGCGGTCAGACCCATTTCCAATCCCGTTCGGGCAAACCCTTTTCTCATGGTGGCCAGTTTCGCCGTTTCCTGTTGGACAGCATCGTAATCGAAATAGCCGGTCTTGGCCATTGATTCACGGCTCATAACTTCCGTAATCCAACTTTCTTTCCCGGCTGTCGCAAAACTATCCATCGGGGCGCGGAACATATGTTTCCTGCGCCACGCAACTTCCCTAGGTAACCAGCGTTCCGCAACTTTCCGTTCGATGTACTTATCGATGAGCCGTCGTAGCTTCCATCGTGGATGCAGGGAGGCTACGAACGATAGCACATCTTCGTCCAGAAAGGGATACCGAGCTTCCACAGACGAATTCATTGCCACTCGATCGCCCTTGCTCGCCAGCAGGTGCCCCGGCAGCATCACGCGGGCACCGATGAGCATTTGCTGGTTGAACGGATGCCATCGGCGAAGATCGGACGGAAGTTCCAGATCCTCAAACGCAGAATGGGCCAGCATGCGGTCACGTAATTCGCCCGTGAAAAAGCGGATTTTGTTGAGACTCATCAGGCCATAACAGTCCACCCAGCCGTGGTGTCCGCCCGTCGCGGCATAAGTCCGACGGACCTGCTCCATGGGATACAACGGCATGCGCATGATTCGCGAGGCAACCCGGCGCAGATAGATCGGCAGACCCGGAATAAATCCGGCATACCCCAATATCTTGTGAATCTTGAACCAGGAATAACCCGCGATCCATTCGTCCGCGCCTTCGCCCGTGAGTGCGACCTTGTAGCCCCGCTCATGAACCGTCCGTGCCAGATGCAACAATCCCAGACAGGACGTATCGATGACCGGACACTCAGCCGCAGTGATCAACGACGGATAATCCGCCCGCAATTCGTTCGGCCCGCACGGCACAATGATCGGCTCGCAGCCCAGCGCCTTGGCCACCTGTAATGCTTCGGATTCCTCGTTCAAGCCTTCCGCCGTCACCGAGATAGTAAATGTCGGGATCGGACGGCCCAGCACCTTATTCGCCATCGCCACAACCAGCGACGAATCGACTCCGCCACTGAGATACGAAACCACCGGGACATCCGCCCGCAATCGCCGCTGAACGGCGGTCAGCAGGACATTTTCGAAGGCGTCGATCGTTTTCTTCTCGTCCCGACCATAATCTTCCTGACCGCGATCCGGATAGGTCACTTCCCAGTAAGTGTGCTGCCTCGTGGCTTCATTGACAGACGTATTTCCCAGTTTCAGGTGCAGATATCGTCCAGGCAACAGGACATTCACGCCTTCGAACACCGTCATCGGTCCCGGCATCGCAAAGAACGTGAAGATATGATTGATGCCGCGCAGGTCCGGCTTCGCCGTGATCAGCCCGCTTGCGAGCAAAGCCTTGATTTCAGATGCAAAGAGAAGCCAATCGGTATCGTCATGCCGGACCGTGGCATAGAAGAGCGGACAGATCCCGGCACGGTCGCGGCCCAGCACCACTTCGTTCGTCTTCGAATCCCAGATGCAAACGGCGTACTGGCCTTTCAAATGATCGAAGAGCTTTTCGCGATGGTCTTCCCAGAGGTGCGGCAGAATCTCTGTATCCGTATGCGTTCGGAACTGGTGGCCTTTCGATTCGAGGAATTGCCTCTTTTCCGGGTAATCGAAGAACTCGCCATTGAAGACCGTCCAGACGGTCTGATCTTCGTTGCTGATGGGTTGCCGACCGTCGGCGAGGCCAACGATGCTGAGGCGGGTGTTGGCGATGTGCAGTCCGTCGCGATCGAGGAAACCGTCTTCGTCCGGCCCCCGGTGATAGATCGCCTTCGCCATGCGTGGCACGATGCCCCGCGGCGCAGGCCGCTTTCCGGAAAGGTCGATCATTCCCGCAATTCCGCACATGCATGAACCTCAAGGTTGGTCCGCTGATGACGCGGACGGTGTCGCAGATGATGATGATCAAGACACGGAAAATGGTCGATCCGTCTTCGTCATCCTCAAATCAGGGAATCGTTACTCTGATCCTCTTCATTCGCATCATTCGACCGGCGTCATCAGTGAGTCGGTTTTCGACTCAATTCTTCGGTGTTATCATCGTGAATCGGCTTCGCTCGGTCCGCGTCATCAGCGGGCCATCCTCCGTTGAAACTTGAACACCTTTCGCTTCATGAACCAGCGGACGCCGCGAGGGAACATCCGTTTCCCGAACCAGACCCACCACGAAACAAAGCCCACCGCCCGCTCGCGCGTGTTCCGCTCCAGACTGCGAATCACCGAATCCGCCACTTCATCCGGTGGCTGTGCCCCTTCGAAATCCAGATAGATCTTCCCCTCGTTCTTGAGCAGATGACGGTTCAAGTCGTCGCTGCGGACGAGTCCCGGCAGCACCAGCAGCACCTCGATCCCAAAGCGGGCAAACTCCCCGCGCCACGCTTCCGTCATCCCCACAAACGCATGCTTGCTCGCGCAGTGCTCGCTCAGACTGGGAATCCCGCACCGTCCGCAGAGGCTGGCCAGGTTCAGGACTGCGGCGGGATAACCGGCATCGGAGCTTTTCGTGAGATGCGGCACGCACAAACGCGTGAGTTCCACGGGAGCGAAAAAGTTGATCTCGAAGATTTTCCGGTTGATTTCATCGGCGCTGTCATGGAATTCGCAGAAGCTGCAGACACCGGCACAATTGAGCAGAAGATCAAGTCCACCGAAACGGGCGACAACATCCTCAACGAGTTTCACGCGAGCGGTCGGATCGGTCAGATCGCACGGATAGATTTCCGCTTCCGCACCCTTGAGGCTCGCTTTCAGCGATTCGAGATCCGCCACCGAACGCGAGACCAGCGCCAGACGGGCACCGCGAGCGGCCAGTCGCTCCGCCACTCTGCGACCAATGCCACGCGAAGCTCCGGTGAGCAACACGACCCGCCCGCGAACATCACGTCGCATCCGTTTCCTCACTAGGGAATCAACTGTTATTTTATCTGGAATATGCAGAATTTACACAGGTCGGAACGGTTTTAGCGTGGAATCGGGAATTTGATGAAGTGACAACCCATGGAATCGTTCATTTGAAACGGAAAGATTCATTGAAAATGCGGTCACATTTTCCGATCAAACGGATGGGAATGAAGGGCTGAAATGATGACTTCTGCGATAGTGATTGTCATTATATCAGATTGACATTCGTCTGTCTTTCCACGGTGAGTCGTCGTTTTCCGGAGGGGTGAAAGTCGACGTAAGTGCTTGCGGCGCATAGGCGCTTCCGAAATTTTGGCGTCTTTCCACCGTAGGGTGTGGCGGTGTCGGTGGAAAGACATGGTCAGGCGGAGGGCCGAGGGTCGCGCACCGTTGAGACGCTGGTGGGCTTGTAGGGATTGTGCAGATTTTGAGGAATCCCTTTCTTTTCTTCTCAAGATACCTTTAATCTGTTGAACTGGTGCCTGATGGAGTTGGCCCGTTCCCCTTCAACAGAGTCGGCCTCATGTTCCTCCTGAGATGGGTGATGGCGGTTCTCGCCGTTTCATTGGCGAATCCCGTTCAGGCAGATTTCTTTGCCGTTGATCTGAATGCGTTCGGGTTCCAGCCTACAGCCGTCAATGGCTCACGCCAGTTCGTGGGTTCGCGCGAGTTCCCCGGCGAAGGTTTTCGGGGATTCCGCTGGGACTCCGCCAACGGATTCGTGAACCTCGGCACGCTCGGCGGTGCATTCTCCACCGCCTCCGCCATCAGTCCAAACGGCCTCATCGTCGGCTCGAGCGCCGTGGCGGTCGGTTCGAGCGCTTCGCATGCCTATCTGTGGCAGCCCGCCAGCGGACTGACCGATCTTGGTACGCTGGGCGGTACCAATTCCTCCGCCTCCGCCGTCAACTCGCTCGGCTCGGTCGTCGGCTCCAGTCAGACCACAGGCAACGCCAGTACGCAGGCCTTCCTCTGGCAACTCAGTACGAACACGATGATTCCGCTTGGCACGTTGGGGGGAACCAATTCCTCCGCCAGCGGAATCAACGAGGCGGGCACCGTGGTTGGCACCAGCGACGTGACCGGCGGGGGCACGCGACCGTTCGTTTGGACGGAAGCGGACGGCCTGACCGATCTGGGCGGACTCGGTGGACCGGATGCGCTAGGGCGGGCATTCGGGATCAACGACCTCGGTCAGGTGGTCGGCCGCAGCGACCGCGGAGATGGAACCTTCGGGGCGTTCATCTGGGATCCGACCACTGGCTTCACCGATCTGGGCACGTTCGGCGGATCGAACGCCACCGCCTTTGGCATCAACAATCTGGGTCAGGTAGTCGGCACCGCCCAGGACATCGCCGGCGAAGATCGGGCGTTCCTGTGGGACGCGATCAATGGCTTGCAGGATTTGAATTCGCTGGTCACCAACGGTACGGGATTCACGTTGACGAGCGCGACAGGCATCACGAATTCCGGCGATCTGCTGGCGGAGAGCGTGAGCTTTGATGGAACCACGGTTTATCTGGTGACGGAAAACCCGGATCTCTCGCCACCGATGGCGGACGTCCCCGCCCCGGCCGGCATCGCGCTCGCAGGGATGGGGTTGCTGATCATGGCGGGATGTCGAAAGCGGAAGCTACTTCGCTAATTCCGCCTTGAGTTCTTTGGGCAAAACGCGATAGGTGTCATTGATTGAAACTTCAATGACTTGTTTCAGAAGACGATCTAGATGACCGTTTCACAAGTTCGCTGCCAGTGAGCTGGACATCGCCGAACGTTGGCATAGGCTGTCGCCTTACCCATTCCTTAGGCCGCACGGATGCTGCCCATGCCACGCCCCTTTGCTTCCACTGTTGTTCTTTCTCCCGAACAACGCGAAACGCTCAACGCCCTGGTCCGCGCTCGATCCACGCCCCAGGCGATGGCCTTGCGTTGTCGAATTGTCTTGATTGCCGCCCAACCCGAACAACCGACCAACCAACAGGTGGCCGCCGCGCTCCACTGCAACCGCCACACCGTCGGTCAATGGCGGGAACGCTACGTCGTTCGCGGCCTGACCGGCCTCCAAGACGCCCCCCGCTCCGGTCGACCCCGGAACTTTTCCCCCCGACGAACGACTCCACGTGGTCACGCTCGCCTGTAGCAAGACCGAAGATCACCGGCAGCCCGACACGGCCTGGAGTCTCGACAACCTCGCCTTCGAGATCCTCCGCGA
>JBGSJI010000058.1:0-20516 GCA_041742055.1 Limnoglobus sp.
TCCCGCTCCCGACGCCGGTGTTGGTCCACTCCGTGTTCCGGATCGCAGCGAACCGATGACTCGAGGAGCCGGATGCCCGAATTGGGCACGTCCGGATCTGTGGGAGCCTCGGGAGGGCAACCGCTCGGGGCTACCCGGCCACCGTGAAGCGGCTGGACGAGGTAAAGGGCGTGACGGCGCGGGCGACATCGGCGGCGGTCCCACCGCTCGCGGCCAGTTTCTCGCGATCGACCTGAACTTCCACGGTGGGATAATCCAGCGGCTGGGCGAACTGCAAATCCCGAATCGCGCGGATCTTGCCGAGTTCTTCGTAAAGCTTGTCGGCATACGCGCGATTCGCGGACATATTCGATCCGGCGATTTGAATCTCGACCGGCGTTGGCGAACCAAAGCTCATCACTTCATTCACGATGTCCGCAGGTTCGAAGGACAGACGCAATTCCCGGGCCCGTTGATTCGCCAGCGTTTCCGGCACTCCGGCAGACCGCCAGCGCTTCGCCGTCCAGTCCATCAGGTGCTGCGGGAGGGTCTCGCGCAGCCGGGCTTTCAATTCCTCGACCCGCACCGGTCCGCGTTTGAGTTTGATGCGAATGGCGGATTCATGCGGACCACCCATCCAGAGGTACACGGCATTGATCGGATAACTGGACGCCACCACGCCGACGTATCCCAGCGAGATCTCCACCTCGCCGCCGCGTGCCTTCACTTCGTCGCCGATGAATCGCAACGCCTCCTGCGTGATCGCTTCCGTTTCCTCGATGCGCGTGCCGGTCGAAGCACGGACCCGCAACTGAAACGAACCGGCGTCCACTGTGGGAAAGATCTCCGTACCCAACTGCGAACCCAAGACCACGATCACGGAAACTGCCGATGCCAGATACGCCGGGATCAGCAACCATCGCAATGCGATCAATCGGTCAATCGTACGCGACATCCGGCCCGGCAGCGGAGCTACTTCCGCCTGATGCCCCCGGCTGCGGAACAGCCACACACACAGCACCGGCACAAACGTACTCGAGAGGATGTAGCTCGCGATCATCGAGAACCCGACCGCGAGGCTGAGCGGCAGGAACAGTCCGCGGGCCGCACCTTCCATCACGAACGATGGGATGAAGACGGCAAGAATGCAGAGCATCGCCAACAATCGTGCGACCGCCGTTTCCGAGACGCCCTGCCAGACCGCCAGCGCCACCGACGGCGTATGCGCCATCCGCACATGCACGTTTTCCACCGCCACCGTCGATTCATCAACGAGAATCCCGACTGCCAGCGCCAATCCGCCGAGTGTCATCAGGTTGATCGTCTGACCCGTCAGCCACAACGCCACCACGGCCGCAATGAGTGCGAAGGGAATATTCAAAACCACCACAATCACGCTTCGCCAGTCCCGCAGAAACACGAGCACCATGAGCCCCACCAGCCCCGCTGCCAGCAACCCTTCGAGTGCGACACCCGTCATGGCATTCGTCACATACGGCGATTGATCGAACTCAAAACTCACTTTGATGTCGTCGGGCAACTCCGCCTGCATCTTCGGAAGGTTCTGCCGGACCTTGTTCACCACATCGAGCGTGCTCGCGTTCGCGCGCTTCGTCACCAGGATGTACACCGCCCGTTTGCCGTTCACCAGCGCGTAGCCCGTCGGGATGTCGCTCGCGTCCTCGATGAGCGGCGCACCCGTGACCGGGTTCCGTCGCACCACATCACGGATGTATACTCCGGGCTTCACCTCGATCCGCCCGAGTTCCGCCGGTTGCACCACCATCGCATTCGTCGGCACCAGCGGCATCCGCGTGAGATCGCGGATCTGGCCCGACGGCGCGATCGTGTTCCCTTCCGTGAGCTTCTGCACCACATCATCGGCCGAGAGGCCGTAGGCTTTCAGCCGCTCCGGGTCCGCACGCACCACCACCGTCCGCTGGCTTCCTCCGAATGGCGGGGGCGCGCTCACGCCTTCGATGGCGGCGAACATCGGCCGCACGCGGAAGAGCGCTTTGTCCTGAATCTCGCCGATCGTCCGCGTTTCGCTGGACATGACGAGGTAGCCGACGGGCACGCTGCCCGTATCGAATCTCATAATGAACGGATTAACAGTTCCCGGCGGCATGAATGCCCGCGAGCGATTGACATACCCCACCGTCTCGCCCATGGCCTGAGCCATGTCGGTATTCGGGTGGAAGTAGAGTTTCATCAGCGACATGCCCTGCACGTTCTTCGATTCGACGTGATGAATGCCGTTGATGTACAGGAAGTGATATTCGTAGTAGTTGGCGATCAGCCCTTCCATCTGCTGCGGGTCCATCCCGCCATAGGGCTGGCAGACGTAAATGACCGGCAGGTTCAGGGCGGGAAAGATGTCCACCTTCATCCGTGTGAAGGCGAGTGCGCCGGCGAAGATCGTGCCCACCACCAGCACCATCACTGTCACGGGGCGATTCAGAGCCGAAGTGATCGGATTCATAATGCGTTCCGGTAAGTTGGACAATCCTAACTTACCAGATCGCGAAGGAATGAAATCCTGATCGACGGTCATCGAATGGAAAAGTTCTGCGGATTATGCCCGTCGTACCGAATGGATCGAGAGAAGAGAGCTCGTGCATCAACACTGCTCAATTGACAGATGAGAACATCTGATCGGGAAACGATTCGACAGAGCTTTGATTATTGTCGAATCAGGAATTTTGGATCATTTGGGTGCCATGCTCACGGCTTTGCGTGAGCATGCCCACCCAAAGCGGTGGGGCATGGCACCCAAAGACATTCGGAACGGGCACGCACAATAAGCATGTGTGTGTATCAAATCAGCCCAGTGGAAGCACGAGACGAATTTCACTTCGCCGCGCAGCCGAGCGCACGATGCAGGCGGAACTGGGCACGATTGTGATCGCCCACCGCCTGATAGTAATCACGATACGCCTGATCGAGCGCGCTGATCGCCGCGACCGCTTCCTGAGGGCGGAAGACGAGCACGAGTTGTTCACCCGCACGTTTCGTCTGGCCCAATCCTTGAAGGTTCTTCTCCGCCGTCGCGACTGCGTTCACCACACCGTCTTCCGCCGCCTTGAGCCTCTTGATCGATCGTTCAACCTGACTGTACGCTTGCACAACGTCGGCGGTGACGCGATCCTGTGCCCGCAGCAGTTCGAGCAAGGCGCGGCGATTCTCCGCCTCGCGCTCCCGCACCCGCGCCCGATTGCCAAATCCGAGATTCTGCAATTCCCAGACTGCCTGCATGTCGAGGCTCAAGCGCGAGCCGAAGTTCGAGACGTCATCGTTGATCCCGCCGCCGAAATAGCCGCCCGCAAGGCCCGGCGTATTCGAGCCAACACCACGTACCGCCAGCGTGGGGTACAGCGGGCGACGCTTCTCCTGACGCACACGCACAAGCGCCGCCTGCACGATCGCCTGATGAGCCGCCAGTTCCGGACGATGCGTGAGACCCTGCGAAATCAGATCCTCGAGCGGCGTAGAGAGTTCGACCAGTCGAACGATGAGCGCGGGCTCCTCGGACGGCTCGACCAGCGTGCCCGGCTGAAGCCGCAGGAGTCGAGTGAGTTCCGCACTCGCGACCTGCCAGCGCTCGTGTGCCGCTTCGAGTGATTGCCGGCGACGCGCGGCTTCCGTCTTCGCACGGTTCACTTCCAGTTCGGGTGCGAGGTCCGGTGCGAGCTTCTCGGTGCGGGCAACCAGATCGTCGGCGCGGCGCAGGGCTTCAATCGCTCCCGCGACTTCGCCTCGCGCCTGTTGAACATCAAAGTACGCTATGGCCACTGACAGGGATGTGTCATTCCGTGCCGCCTGCGCGTCGAACTGCGCCGCACGCTCTTCCTGGCGAGCGGCCAGCGGTGCGAACACCGCATCGGATGTCGAAACAATCGCCTGCGGACCCGCGCCCACCAGCACGGACGAGCGGCTCGTGGTGAACACCGTTCCGACGATGTCCTGAATCTGGCCGTCGTGGCGGAAATAATCCACGCCGAAGTTCAGGTTCGGCAGCCAGAGCGCACGGGCCTGATCGAGCTGCGCCGTGGCACTACGGACGCGCTCCTCGGCAATCTGGATATCGAGGGCATTCGCCCCGACCAGCGAGAGCGCTGCGGGCAGCGTGATCGGCAGCGGAGTGCCCTCAGCCGATGCCGCCGGCGGATTGGGCAAGGAGAGTTTGGGAGTCTCTGCGACTTGTTCAGCCGGTGCGGGAGCCGTTTCACGTTCTTCAGTCGGAGTTGGCAACGCCAGTTCGGGAATCTCGGGATCGGCAAGCCCGGGAAACTGCGCGCAGGCGGGGAGGCCAATCAGCCCGGCGAGTGCCAGAAACCGTGCCGGTTTGAGCTTCGTCCAGACGCAACCCATGATTGCTCCCTCGGTAGACTTGAACTCGTTATCGTCCATTCGGCGGACTGAACGTGAATCCTCATGGAGTATTCCGCGGAGACGACGCAGCTTATCCAGATTCACACGCTGAGACGGACCGTCATTGGGAAATGGCATTCGGGATCGAATGTGTGGAATGGAGAATTTGACGTAAGTGCTTATGGCGCATAGGCGCTTCCGAAATTTGAGCGTCTTTCCACGGTAGGGTGTGGCAGTGTCGGTGGAAAGACGAGCCATCGTTTGAGCATGGCCCCGCCGAGCGCACGAGCAGCCAGTGGATGCGGTGCATCTTCAATTCGGTGTCAAAGACTTCCGCATGGTCACGTTTTCGATTAAAGTGTCGGTACCCTCCCGCGAGTTCTCGCCATGGCCGTTTACAAACCCTTCGCCAAAAACGCCGACGGATCGCCCGCCAGTTCGAGTGAGGAAACCACCCAGGACTACACACCGCTCGGCACTGCCAGTCACACGGATCCCAAATCCGTGCCGGACACGATCCCGGTCGTGGACGATCTCGACGTCACACAGGATTTCGCAGTCGAAGACGAAGCGCAGATTCATCCCGCACCCGTGACCAAGCTCGCGGCTCCGCCAGCGACGGCGAAACCCGCTCCACCACCCGTGAAGAAGGTTCCGCTGACGACGCTTGGCGATTTCAAGCTCGTCGCCAAGATCGGCGAAGGCGGAATGGGAACCGTCTATAAGGCGATCCAGCAGCACAAGCACCGGATGGTCGCACTGAAGGTGCTCAACAAGGATATGGCGACGAAGCCCGGCTTCGTGCAGCGGTTCGATCGCGAGGTGCGGTCGATGGCCCAGTTGGATCATCCGAATATCGTCCGGCTTTATGCGGCGGGGGAGGATCACGGGTTCGTCTACCTTGCGATGGAATTGCTGGAAGCGGGCAGCGTTGGGACGTGGCTCGAGCAGAAGGGGCATTTCTCGGTAGCGGATGCGGGGCTGATTGCGCGATCGTGCGCGAGCGCGCTGCTTTATGCGCACGAGCGAGGCTTTGTGCATCGGGACGTGAAGCCGGACAACCTGCTGATCGCCAGCGACGGCACGATCAAGCTCGCGGACCTGGGGCTCGCCAAGACGGCGGAGGATACGCTCGAAGGATTGACGCAAACGGGCATCGGCATTGGCACTCCGCTCTACGCCGCGCCGGAGCAGGCCCGCGATGCCAAGAATGTGGACCCCCGCTGCGATATCTATTCTCTCGGCTGCGTGTACTACCGCTGCCTGACCGGCCGTTTGCCGTTTCAAGCGGATTCGCTGGTGGGCATCATCAAGCTGAAGGAAAAAGGCGTGTACGAATCGGCGCATTCCGTCCGCAAGAAAGTGCCGAAGAGCATCGATAAGATTCTCACCCGGATGCTGGCCAAGCTTCCGGATCATCGTTACTCCTCGCTGGCGGAGTTCATCGAAGAACTCGATTTCTCCGAGACGGTCGGCGAACGGTTGAGTTTTCTCTCCCCATCGAGTTCAGAAGGAGCTTGAATGATAACCGTTCGAGTCCCGCTCTCCACGCTTGCGCATGGCCGTAGCGGCGACAAAGGCAACCACGCCAACATCGCAGTCATCGCCTACACACCCGTCGGATATGAATGGCTACACCAGAACCTGACCGCCGACACAGTGAAAGCGTACTTCTCGAGCTGGCAGCCGGGTGAAGTGATTCGCTACGAAGCCGCGAATCTGAAAGCGGTGAACTTCCTGCTTCATGATGTGCTGGCCGGTGGTGCGAGCCGGAGTTTGCGATCCGATACCCAGGGCAAAACGCTGGCCGTTCGTCTCCTTTCCATGCCTGTTGAACTCCCCGCTGAACTCCTCGATCAAGTGAAACGATCCGAAGTCGTATAACCTACTCGACCATGGATTTCGCGATCATCGCTGTGCTCTGGCTCGGCTGCTACCTCATTGGGGCGTTGCCGTTTGGCTATCTTGTCGGCCGGTGGAACGGCGTGGACCTCTTTCAAGTCGGCTCGGGCAACATCGGTGCGACAAACGTCGGCCGGACGCTCGGGCGCAAATGGGGCATCCTTGTTTTCGTGCTCGATTTTCTCAAAGGTGCGGTTCCGGTTGCGGCGATCGTTCCGCTGGCGAATACGACTGCACTCTCACCCGATGGGCTGCGGGTCGGGGCGGCGGCGTGTGCGTTTCTCGGTCACCTGTTTCCCGTTTACCTGCGCTTCCGCGGAGGGAAGGGCGTTGCCACGGGAGCGGGGACCGTGGCGGTGCTGGCGCCGATTCCCTTCGCGATCGCTCTGCTGACCTGGCTGCTGGCAACGTTGGTTTCGCGGATGGTCTCGCTGGCGTCTCTGCTGGCTGTCATTGCGTTGTCAGTCGCTCAGGGATTCATCGATTATTCGAATGCGGTGATGGGCTTTTGTCTGGTGGGAAGTCTGTTTGTGATCGTGAAGCATCGCTCGAACGTGGCGCGAATCCTGAGCGGTACGGAGAATCAACTGGGGGATGGTCCGATGCGTCAGAGTCTGTTGCGGGTGATCCACGTGGTGGCGGCCGGCGTGTGGGTCGGGGCGGCGGGGTTTTTCAATTTCGTGACGGCGCCGAGCCTGTTCGCGACCTATGAGAGCGTGGTGCAGACGGCGCCGAGCGATCGCACTGCTCACATTCCGATCGTGCCTCCGGGTGCGTCGGCGGAGGACCGCAAGAACCTGGGTTACGCGCTTGCGGGTGCGGGTGTCGGGCCGATCTTTCCCAAATACTTTGTGCTGCAGCTGGTTTGTGCGGTGACGATTCTCGCAACCGCCTGGACGTGGCGAAAGGAACCTGCCAGCCGGCACACGATCCGTGTGCAACTGGCGTTCGCGGCACTTGCATCGGTGGCGGCGGGCTGGTGGATCTCGTCGGTGGTCAGTCAGTTGCGGCTCGCGCGATTCGACCCCGATCCCGAATTGGCCGCCATCGCACGCGAACAATTCGCCACCTGGCATCTGGTGAGTCTGGGATTGAGCTTCGTCACGATCGGTCTGGCGTTCGCGCTCCTTGTGCTCGCAGCCCGACTGCCGGCGGAACCTCAGCCGTCATCGAACGGGTGACAGGTCCGCGTGCTGGCTGGCGTTCCACGCCTCGACCGTGCCGATCGGCAGCCAGTACTTCGCCTCCACCACCTGAAAGCCGCCTTCGCTTGCGAGACGCCCCACCGCTTCCGTGATCTCGTATTCGCCCCGCGGAGACGGTGTGAGTGTGAAGTCGAAGACGCGGCGCGGAAAGAGATACCCGCCGATGTTGGCGAGTTGCGGGGCAGAGAGGCCTAGTGGCTTTTCGATGATTTCCTTGAGTGTGCCGTCGGGATTGCGGAAGAGAATACCGAAGTGCTCGGGCTCGTTCACGGAATGCGCGAGAATGCCCATCGGAACGTCCGCCAGTTTTGCGAGATCACTTTTGCCGATGAGATCGTCTCCGTTGAGCACCATCACGCGATCGGACTGAATCTGGTTCTTACAGCTCATGAGTGCATCGCCAGTGCCGAGCGGTTGTTCCTGGCGCACGGTCGCCCAGTGCTTCACATGCTTCTGCTGCTTCAGGTAATCCTCGATCTGCTCGGCGAGATAGTTGACCACGACGATGAGTCGATCGACCGGCGGCATCGCGCCGATGATCCAATCGAGGATGGGCCGGCCCTGAACCTGAAGCAGCGGCTTGGGCGTGTGTTCGGTGTGGGGTCGCAGTCGTGTGCCTTTGCCCGCGGCGAGGATAATGCCGTCCATTGAAGCTGTGCTCCTGATACTCATGTTTTGATCAAGCTATCGATTCCCGTTGGAGTTTCGAAGGGTCCGCCGTGATGGCTGTGAACTGAGCGACATTCTGACTTCCCCGGAACTTTGATTCCGGTTAGTCTTAAGGGCGAATCGCACTTACGTTTCGGAGACTCTCCCATGTTCAATCGACGTCATTTCCTCGGGACGGCGCTGGCGCTGCCGGCCTTTTCCTACGCCCGCGTTTACGGGGCGAACGAGAAGCTGAATATCGCGGGGATTGGTGTCGGGGGTCGCGGCGGTGCGAACATGAACGGCGTGAAGGGGGAGAATATCGTTGCGGTGTGCGATGTGGATTCGAATGCGATGGACAAGGCAGCGGCAGCGCACAACCGTTCGGCGCGGAAGGAGGGCGACTTCCGCAAGCTGTTCGATCATCCGAACGATTTCGATGCGGTGGTGGTGAGCACGTGCGAGCACACGCATGCGTTCGCGACGCTGGCGGCGTTGAGGCTCGGCAAGCACGTTTATTGTGAAAAGCCGCTCACGCACAACGTGTATGAGGCACGAGTGATTCGCAAAGTGGCGGGGAAGACGAAACTAGCGACACAGATGGGCACGCAAATTCATGCGACGGACAACTACCGCCGCGTTGTGGAGCTGGTGCAGGCGGGTGCGATTGGCGGGGTGACGGAGTGCCACGTGTGGGTGGGGCGGACGTGGGGCCGGCAGTCGGCGGAGGACGCGAAGAAGTACCGGGACATTGTGCATGTGGAGGAGCGGCCGACGGAGCGCGTGAAGGCGCCGGCGAACTTGAACTGGGACTTGTGGATCGGGCCGGCGCCGATGCGGCCGTTCCATCCGGTGTATGTGCCGGGGCCGAAGTGGTACCGCTGGTGGGATTTCGGCAACGGCACGATGTCCGACCTCGGCAGCCACTGGAACGACCTGCCATTCTGGGCGTTGAAGCTGAACGCGCCGCTGACGATTGAAGCGTCCGGTCCGCCGGCGCATGCGGAGATCGCACCGGCGACGATGAGCGCGACGTATACCTACGGCCCGCGCGAGGGGATGCCCGCCGTGACGCTGACGTGGCATCAGGGGCAGAGCCAGCCTCCGCAGATTGCGGCGGGGACGATCCCGAACTGGAACAGCGGAGTGCTGTTCGTGGGGGACAAGGGGATGCTCATTTCGGATTACGGAAAGCACGTGTTGTTGCCGGAAGCACAGTTCAAGGATTACAAGCGGCCCGAGCCCACGATCGCGAAGTCGCTCGGCCACTATGCGGAGTGGATCCATGCCTGCAAGACCGGTGCGCCGACGACCTGCAACTTCGAATACGCCGGTTGGCTGACGGAGGCGAACCATCTCGGCAACGTGGCTTACCGTGCGGGGAAGAAGCTGGAATGGGACGCGACCGCGATGAAGGCGACGAACTGCCCGGCGGCGGATCAGTACCTCAAACGCGAGTACCGCAAGGGTTGGTCGCTGGTATGATGCGCCGGCGGAGGAAGTGCTAAAATAGCCGCATCGCTGAGGGCCGATCATGCCAGTTCACGACTGGACCCGCGTCGATGCGGGTACAATTCTATCCTAGTTTCATGGATTCCATGTCTTCAAACTCTCAGTCCACACCCGATTACGAGCAGACCCAAGCCGCCAACGCGGAGCAGATCTCGGCATCGGCTGCGCTCTCCGCCACAGCGCCGAACGGATTCGAACTTCGCGACGAAGTCGGCCGCGGCGGGATGGGGATCGTCTATCGCGCGATCGATCTGAGCCTCAATCGCGAAATCGCCATCAAGCTTCTTCAAGACCAGATTCCGGCTGAGAGTTCAACCGCCGCCCGCTTCAATGACGAAGCCCGGATCACCGCCCAACTACAGCATCCCGCCATCCCGGCGGTGCATCAGATGGGCGTGATGCCCTCGGGCCGCCCCTATCTCGCGATGAAACTCATCAAAGGCGATACGCTCGATCGGCTGCTGAAAGCGAGCGAGAACACGCCGGCCAGTCAAAGTCGGTTCATCGATATTTTCGAGAAGATCGCGCAGGCGCTGGCGTACGCGCACAGCCGCCATGTCATTCACCGCGATCTCAAGCCCGCCAACATCATGGTCGGTGCATTCGGCGAGGTCCAAGTCATGGACTGGGGTCTCGCCAAAGTGCTGGGTGAGCGAACGTCGGAAACCGGCGCAGTTTACGAATCGGATGCCACAACGAAGATCCGCTCGGATCGGGATTCGAATCCCGATGGAAGCACACAATACGGACAGTTCATGGGCACGCCGGCCTACATGCCGCCAGAACAGGCGATCGGTGCCATCGATCGCATTGATGAGCGCTCGGATGTCTTCGGGCTTGGCGCGATTTTGTGCGTGATTCTCACCGGCCAACCGCCGTTTGTGAGCGGGAACGCCGAGACCACGCGCCAACTGGCCGCACGAGGGAAAGTCGAAGACGCCTTCGAACGGTTGGATGCCTGCGGTGCGGATCCCGAGCTGATCGCGCTCGCGAAGCGATGTCTGGCAGTGGAACCGCAGGATCGTCCGGCCCACGCTGGCGAACTCGCGGCGGCGATCGCGGACCACAGGGCCGGTGCGGAGGAGCGGGCGAGGAAGCTGGAGCTGGATCGCGCGGCGGGTCAGGCGCGGAGGCGTGCGATGGCGCGGGCCGCGATCGCGCTCTTCGTCGTGCTGGCCGCGGGGATCGGCATTTCCAGCTGGCAGGCGATCCGGGCCACGCAGGCGGAGGCCGATACGGCGGAACAACTCCGTCAGACACGGATCGCGGAAGCGAAGGAACGCGAGGCACGCGAAGAAGCCGATCGTCAGAAAGCGCGGGCGATCGAACAAAAGGAAGAAGCGCAGCGCCAGGAGCGCATCGCCGACGAACGGCGTCAGGATTCGATCCGCCAGCAACTCAAGACAGAAACAGTGATGCAGTTCATGCTGGGCATTCTCGGGCAATCCAACCCCTGGGATCAGATCGATCGCGGTCAGGCATCGAATCCCAATCGTACGATTCGAGAAGTCCTCGAACTGGCCGCGAAACGGATGGATGAACGGTTCGAGGACGATGGAGAACTGGAGGCGCGGATTCGCGAAGCGGTCGGCACCGCGTATTACGGGATCGGACTTTATCCGGAAGCGACCAAACACCTGCTGCGTGCGACCGAGATTTTGAAACCGCGCTATTCGAATAGCGAGTTTGAAAAAGATGACACCGTACTGACACTGGCCCGATGCCTTCACAAGCTGGGCCGGTTCGCCGATGCCGAAATTCTCTTTCAGAAATCGATCGCAGCCCGTGAGAGCGCGTTCGGTCCCGATAATCCCGGCACGCTCACGGCCATCGAGTACCTCGCCAATATGAAACTCGATCAGGGCCTCCCCGCTGAATCGGAAAAACTCATCCGCCGCGTCGCCACCACGTTTGAACGCACAGTGGGTCCGGAACGGCAGGCGACCCTCAATGCGTGGATGTCGGTGGCGGACACGCTTCGAATGCAGGATCGGGCGGCGGAGAGCATCCCGATTTACGAGCGCGTGATCGCCGGGTTGGAACAGAGCAAAGGCAAAGATCATCCCAATACACTTTATGCAGTGAACAATCTTGCACTGGTGTTGCAGGAGCAACGGAATTTCCAGCGTGCGGAGCAACTCTATCTTCGAGCGATCGACGGTCTGGAACGACGGCTCGGGCCCGATCATGACGAACCGTTGATCGCGAAACTCAATCTTGCAAATTGCTACCGCAACATGGGGCAATTGAACAAAGCGCAATCGATCGCAACAGAAATCTATCAGAAGCGACTCAAAATCTTCGGTCCAAAATTTCCCAACACACTGCATTCGGGTAATCAGCTCGGGCTCGTATATCGGGACCTTGGAAATGATGCCGAAGCGGAGAAACTGTTTCGACTTTCGATTGCCGGATTGACGGAAGTTCTCGGACCGAACCATCCTGAAACGTCCGAATGCATGACCAATCTGGCGGAGATGTACCGGTTTCTGGATCGTCTTTCCGAGGCGGAGCCTTTATATCTGGCCGTCCGCGACGCCCGAATCAAACATTTTGGGCCCGATCACACTCAGACCCTGCACGCACTCAACAATATCGGCACGCTGCGCGAGGCACAGGGGCGCTATGTGGAGGCGGAGGCGATCTTTCGCAAGGTGATCGCGGCGCACGAAAAAACCCTCGGACTGCTCCATCAGGAAACGCTGATGAGCCAATTCAATCTCGGCTATGTCTTCATGAGCCAGAATCGATACTCCGAAGCGGAAGCCTGGTTGCGGAAAGCGTATGAAGGGCGGAAGAAAACCTTTGGTGAACAGCATGTGATGACGTCCATCGCGGGGAACTGGCTGCTGCTCAGTCTTGAGAATCAGGAGAAATACGAAGAAGCGGAACCGATGCTTCGCCAGCAGTTCGCGGACCGCGAACGGGAAAATCCCCAGTCCTGGCTGACGTCCAATACGCGCTCGCGACTGGGCCGCGCCGTGCTTGCCAGCGGACAGACCCCCGAAGCCCGCAAACTGATTCTCGATGGCTTCGAACAGCTCAAAGCACGTCAGGAGGAGATTCCGTTCGCCTGGCGCGGGCTCCGACTCCGCGAAGCCGCCCAACGCGTCATCGATCTCTTCGAACAGACCGGCAAGCCCGCGGAAGCCCAAAAATGGAAATCGATCATGAACCAGTATCACGAACTCGCTCCGAATCCTCGCGAAAAAAAATAGAACGTTCGAACAGGTTCACGGTCAACGTCAGCAGTTGATCCGACTCATCAGGTGAAGCATGATCCGCTCCATTGTGTTCACACTCGTATCAAGTGTTTTTCTGCCGGGTTTTTTCTTGGCAGCGGAACCGAAAATCGTGGCGCATCGCGGATTGCTCAAACACGCGCCGGAGAACACGCTCGCAAACTTCCGTGCCACGCTCGAACTGCGGCTGGGATTCGAATTCGACGTGCAGAAGACCAAAGATGGCGAACTGGTCTGCATTCATGATGATGACGTGAAGCGAACGACAAACGGCACCGGACTCGTCGCGGACCTGACGCTCGCGCAGATCCGCAAGCTGGATGCGGGCCGCTGGTTCGATCCCCGCTTCGCAGGCGAACGCGTGCCGACCGTCGAGGAAGTCCTGGCCCTGATCGCCAAGTATCGCACGCACGATCTCCTCATCGCCGTCGACCTGAAATCCGCGGATGTCGAGTCGGAGGTCGTGCGTCTGGCCGAGAAACACAAGGTCCTGAACAAGCTGATTTTCATTGGCCGGACGATCGATCATCCGGACGTGCGCAAGCAATTGAAGAAGGCTTCATCCGCCGCCAGCGTTGCCGTTGTCGCCAATACGCCCAAAGAGTTTGACGCGGCGCTGGCGGATGCGTCAGCGGATTGGGTCTATTTCCGCTACATTCCGTCGAAGCTGGAGGTTGAGAAGGTCCATGCGAAGAAGAAGCGGGCATTCATTGCGGGGGTCACGGTCAGCGGGCGGAACGCAGCGAACTGGCGTGCCGCGGGAGCGGCCGGAATCGACGGGCTTCTGACGGATTATCCTCTGGATCTGGCGGCGATGCAGCGTGGCAAGAAAGACTGACATTGCATGTGAGTGGCTCGAAAGCGAGCCTCGGTAAAGTAGGAATAAAAAATATCGTCTTAAAAAAGGTGCCAGTCCCCTTTAATTCTCCGGTTACTTTTTCGGCGGCATCGGTGGTTCGGCGAAGACGTTGGTCTTTTCGAGCGGCAGTTGAAACGCATCCGCCACGCGCGTCATGTAGTTCACCCACGAAGAATACCAGAGAATATCAATCGCGCGATAATCGCCGAACGTCTTGCGCAAGGCAATCATATCGGCCGGGCCGACGTCCCACGGCGTTTTCGCAAGCTTAGCCGCAAACGCGAACGCCTGCCGCTCCGCCGGCGCGAAATCGCTCCAGTCACCCAGTGCCAACTTCTTCGTTTGCTTCTTGACCGCTTCGTCATCGAGGCCCGCGACCGCGAGCATCATATTGCCATGACCCATTCAGTAGAAGCAATCGTTCGCACGCGTCACAATCCAGAACAGTGAACTGGTGAACACGCGATCCGATCGGCCTTCCTCCTGAAAACTCCGGAACGCCGCAAACCACGCCATCGTCATCTCGGGCTGATACCCCGCACTGATCGTCATCCACACGATCGAATCGGTTTGCTTTTTCACTGGCGGCGGCAGGTTCGCGAATCGGGACGCATCCGGCAGCGGAACTCGGGCCGCTCGCGCTTTCTGCTGCGCGAGCGCGGACTCGAGTTCCTCAAACGTGACCTCACGCCAATCCTCCGGCGAACTGTACGTCACCGGCGTGCGGATGGTCTGGACCGTGATCCATCCGGGCCGCGGCGGAGCCGTGACCGTCGCCGGCGTTTGCGGGTTGTAGGCGATTTCGACGGGCGGCAACGGCTCGGAACCATCCTTCGGAATCGACACGCCCAACCCGATCAGAATGCGATCGTGAAAGTTCGCGAACGCAACCGTGTGCACAAGGGCGGTCAGCTTGTCGGGGCCGAGCCGTTTGAGTAACTCCGCCACTTCCGCATCCGAAATGCGATAGCCTTCTTTGGTCAGCTTCCGGGCGAACTTGAGGATCAGCGTTTCATCGTCGGTGTACGTGCCCGAGCGGAATTTCTTCGCTTCCTTCGGTTTCGCGAATCGCTCCAGATCCGCAAGCGCATACTGACAGGCATAATCGCATTTCAACTGGTCGGCGACCGCCCAGCGCACCTTCGCCGCCAGCGCATTCCCCAGCGGGTTCTTCGCCCGATGAAGGTAATCCAACGCCAGCACTCCGGCCGTGGTTTTCGGTTGCGGTACCACGAGCGTCCGCGCCCAGACGGGTAATGCAGGCGCTTCACGCGGCATCCGGTTCCAGGCTTTACGGCTGGGAACGGAGGGAAAGGGTTTCGGTTGGTCCAACCCATTCAAAAGCGAGACGAGGAGGAGCACTCCAGCAAGGTCGGGAAACATGATCGGACCTCGGAGAACGGAATGATTCAGCCTAACACGAAGACCGGTCAACCGCATCAGATAAGGTGAAAATTAGATTGATTTGCGACCGTGTGATCGTCCAGAATGTGGTTTGAGAAATTCCGTGTCATTTTTTCAAAATCGTGCGCAAGTTCGGGTGATTCGCATGTTCCCAAGTTGATTTTCTGTCATCTTTGGTGGGATATGTTCGGTCTGCAGCTTCGAATTCTGGTCTTGGTTCTTGCGATTCTGTTGCTTTCACCGGCAGTCGGAACCGCAGGCTGGATCACGATTTCGAACGATACGAAGCAGACGGTCGTCGTGCAGGAAACGATCACGATTCACGGTCAGACGCGTCGGTGCAAGCCGATTAAGCTGGCACCGGGCGAAGTGTTGCGCGAATTCCAGCCGAGCGGCGGAAGCAAGAAGCTGACCGTCTACGACAACGGCTTGCTGGCCCGGCAGCTTTATTCCGGCACTGTGACCTGGAAGGACGATACGAGCTACACCATCCACAAGGACGCCGACAAATATCTCCTGTCCGACACCGCCAAACTCACCGCCAAAGGGAAAGAGAATTCCCCGCCCAAGGACCCTCGGAAGTAACGAAGTCGAGCGTTTTCCGACACCGTCAATTCTTCATCAACAGCAGCCATTCCAGTAGCCAGCCGAGCAGGTTCAAACTGGAATCGCGCACGTCGCGTCCGGGTGCGAACTCGCTGATCGACACGCCGCAAACCCTCTCCAGCCCGATCGCCTGAATGATCGACAATAACTGCTGAGGCAGCAGCCCGAACGGCATCGCCTGGCACACCGCCGGCGCGAACACCGGATCCATCACGTCCAGATCCAGATCGAGCCAGATCCGCTTCGCACTCCCCGCACGCTCGGCGAGCGCCGAACAGACACCGCTGAAATCGCGGGCGAGTTCACCGATGCTGAAGACCGATTCGAACGTGCGGTTGACATGCCGGGGCACGAGAAACAGATCGCGGCTTCCGACATTCACGATCGCGGGAAGTTGCCGGTCGGCATGAAGCAGAAAGTTGCCGTGCGAAAGTTCGGGCGTGCAATCGTGCAGATTGTAAATATCCAGGTGCGCATCGAACTGGATCACCAGAGTGTCCGGTCCCAGTTCTTCGAGCACGGGCAGAACGCTCAGATGATTCCCGCCAAGCCAGAGCAGGAACTCCCCGGCAGAGAACGCTTTTTTCGCCGCCTGCCGCCCCATCGTCCGCCACGCCGACAGAGCGTCCATCGTCTCGAAGCGGTAATCGCGAACCCGCAGCTGATCCACGTACGCTTTCGGCCGGATCTGGCGCGTTTCGTCCTGCGTATCGCTGATGATCTCACGCAACACATCGCCCAGCAGTTCCGCCCCGGCACCCGTTCCGGAATTACCGAATTGATCGAATGGGAAGACAATGGCGGTGGTTCGCATCGGAGAGACCGTGCCGGAGGCGGGGGAAATCTGGGAACAGCGACGGCGTTAAGATATGATGCACGAATCGACTGAACGCCCACCTCAAGTGAGATACCGGCAAAATGATGCGACGTGTGGGTGAGATTTATCTGGCAACGACCGCCATCGTCACGGCCGACGTGACTCTGGGAATAGGCGTGAGTCTCTGGCCCGGCGTTTCGATCCGCGGTGACGTCGCGCCGATCACGATCGGCGATTTCACGAACATTCAGGACAACGCAGTCGTGCATTGCGACTTCGGCTTCCCGAACGTGATCGAAGCGAATGTCGTGGTCGGTCATTCGGCCGTTTTGCACGGGCTGCGCGTCGGCAGCGGAACGCTGGTGGGAATCGGGGCGAAACTGCTCGGCGGAACGGAAGTGGGCGAGGACTGCCTGATCGCCGCCGGCGCGGTGCTGCCTCCGGGGATGAAGGTTCCGCCGCGAAGTGTGGTGATGGGGATGCCGGGAAAGGTCGTCCGCAGCGCGACGGCCGAGGAAATTGCCCGCACGGCAGCGATCAACCTGCGATATCGCGAACTCGCGCGGAAATATGCGAACGGCGAGTTCACGATCTTGAGCTAAAGGACTGCTATGTCCGAACCAGAAGAGAATGACGTTGAGGACGAAGACGAAAACGAAACTTCGATCTTCAACGAATCGGAAGATACCGGTTCCGTTACGAGCGTCTACCTGGAACTTCCGGGTGAGGCTTTCACGAGTGCCACGGCCGATCTGAATGGTGTCGCGCCGGAGGTCGCGCGTCGACGGGCCGATATCGACGCCAAACAGCTCCGCGTCGCTGCATTGCTCGAAGAGCTGGAATGCGAGGGTGTGATACTCCTGATGCCGGCGCACGTGGCGTGGTTCACCGGCGGGATGAATGTGCGCGGTCTGATTGCGGACGGCGAGCGCCCCGGCATCTACACCAACGGTCGGCAGCGCTGGCTCCTCGCGAGTAATATCGACGCTCAGCGGCTCTTCGACGAAGAGCTGAACAATCTGGGATTTCAAATCAAAGAATGGCAGTGGAGCATCGGCCGAGCCGTACTTTTGGGCGAACTGGTAGCGGGGAAACGCTTCGCGACCGACCGGCCATTTCCCAACATGCCGCTGGTCAACGATCGCCTCCGGATGGAGCTTCGTCCGCTCTCGGACTACGAGCAGGCCCTTTACCTCGATCTGGGAAAGATCGTTGTCCATGCGGTTGAAGCGACGGCCCGGAGTCTGGACGTCGGCGAAACCGAACAGGAGATCGCGGGTCATCTTGCGCACCGGCTTTACCGGCACGGTGTCGAAGTGACGGCGATCAGCGTGGCGGCCGACGACCGCGTGACGCGCGTTCGAAGGGCGGGGTTCACGGAAGCGGTCGTTGAGAAGAGTTGTTATCTGCAGGCGACGGGTTGCCGCGACGGGCTGTATGTGACGGTGGGTCGGACGGTCAGCTTTGGCACACCCGATGATTCGCTTCGCCAGGAATTCGATCTGGCGGTGAAGATGGCGGCGATCAAACGCGCAATGAGCGTGCCGGGGGAAACGGTCGGCAGCGCGATGGAATCGGCGCGGAAGCTTTTGACGAATACCGAGTACGAATACGAGTGGCGGTTTTCGCAGCCGGGTTACGGTGCGGGCCGGTTTGCGGCGGAGGAGCTGCGGAAGGCCGGACAGGATGAGAAATTCGCACTGGGATGGGCCTTGGTGTGGCAGACGAAGATCGGCAAAGCGGCGATCGTCGATACGGTGATCGTCGATCAGTATTCTTCGCTTCCGGTCACGCCACCGGAGATCTGGCCGTTCAAGCGTGTGAAGCTCCGCGAGGTGTACATCGACATCCCCGATATCCTGACCCGCGAGTGAGAATCAAAGGGGACTGGCACCTTTTTTATGAGCGTTTTTTTAGCCGCCGGTTGACATCCACCTCGCTCTCGTCGCGGGACTCCTGACCCCGACAGGATGGCGGACCGCAGGTCTCCTCTTCAAAGCGATTGGCGAACGATACCGCTGAACACAGACTTCCGAGGTCCGGCTTCGACCTCGGAAGTCCAGGTCAACATTCGACCTCCGAAGTCGAAACCGGACTTCGGAGGTCAACATACCCCACGCGCTCGGCGTGGGTCTCCTGACGTCTCCTGACCCCGACGAAACTCACGACCGCAGGTCTCCTCTTCTTCCACAAGCCCGCAGCGCCAGCAAGGGACCACTCTTCCACAAGCCCGCAGCGTCAGCAAGGGTGCCCTCCGGCGAAATTCGTCGCTTAACAAAGACTTCCGAGGTCCGGCTTCGACCTCGGAAGTCCAAGTCAACATTCGACCTCCGAAGTCGAAACCGGACTTCGGAGGTCAACATACCCCACCCACCAGCGTTCCGCGAGAAGCTCCGCTGACTGGAACGCGAATCTCTCCACACCGAGAACTTCGACGCCATCCTCGACCTCGACGGCGACGTTGACGTGATCGCTCGCCAGGACGCGGGCGGGGATGTCGACTGGTACGTGGCGGACCGGCTGGGGTCGGTGCGTGCGGTCTTCGACAACTCGGGGACGGTGACAAACGCGATCGTTTACGACGCGGTTGGAGGCCCGGTCTTCCATATGAAACTGGTCCCGACGCACCACATATCGGATGGGAGACGCCAGGCACTCGAAGCTCGGGCACAGGCCAACGCGGGCACATAATTCTTGACGATGTTCCTGCTGGACGTTAATTACTCTAGGAGCATTCTTCATGCCTGATATTGCCGTTCAAATTCTGAATTCTGCCAAGAAGCACGGAATTGCGCTAATTGAATTGAGTCCATTCGAGCGTGATCAAATTCGAAATTTACTACTTTTAAAGTACGCCCCGCACTTGTCGCAATGGCCTACATGGATATGGGAGCATTTTCCTGATCGTGAGACGCTAATATCTACAGATGGATGGAAGCTTATCGCTGAGTATTGTCCGTCAGCCGAGGTGGTTTTGTTATTCTCTGTAACTGATGAAGTAAGGGTGTTCTGTGTGCCAAGCGGACAGGATGCAGTAGCCATCCTGAATGATTGCTATAGTTTTGAAGTCTACTATTCCGATCGAGATGCATCTTATTTATTGGTTCATAATCATCACGATTGTGTTATTGCGTGTGGTTTGGCTAAGGATTGGCTCCAAACTCGTAAATAGCCGTCTTGGTCAAAAGCCGTCCTGTGCGATTATTCTGTCAAATCGTTCGCACTCGTTCTATGCAATTATTCTGTCCAGTCGTTCGCGCTGCGAATGTTAGACGAATCCGCAGCCGGAGCAAGACATGGGATGTCCAAATTCGGCGAGCAATTGGTGGACAGGCGTTTACAGAAATGAGGCGATTCGTGAGCGAGCGCAGCCCTTCGACGTGATCCGATCAGGTGGAACCTTGAGGAAGTCGACCTCCGTCATGGTCAAAAACCTTGTCCAATCGTTCTCACTGCGATTTTCAGACGAAACCGCAGCCGGAGCAAGACAAGGGATGTCCGAATTCGGGCAGCGATCGGTGGACAGACGTTTACAGAAAAGGGGCGACATGCGAACCTGCGCGGTCCTTCAAAGCGATCCGATCAATCGGAACGACATGCGAACCGGCCACGTTTTCGAACGGCTTCACGCCGCTGAGCGATGGTAGTTGTGGCGCACCGAATTGTGGTCGCATTCACTACCGAATTCCGGCTGTAAGGATTTCGCTTCCTAGCAGGTTGTTTTCCCGAATTGTTGAGAATTTTGGAGAGCGTGGGCGTGGCGATTCGGTCGCACTGACCGAGGGTGTCATTCGTGTGCCGGTGGCGTCGTGCGGGTTATCGGCAATCGTGATTGATGACGATTCAGCAACTCTTCGAGCACGGTGACGGCGGAGATGAAGTCGTAGCCGAGGAGCATGAGCAAGTCGATGGTGTTGAGATTCTTGTGATAGGCGAAGCAGTGGGCGAGGTTGTTGCGGGGATTCACGGCC
>JBGSJI010000059.1:0-9724 GCA_041742055.1 Limnoglobus sp.
CCATGCTCACGGCTTTGCGTGAGCATGCCCACCCAAAGCGGTGGGCATGGCACCCAAAACAGATCCGGAACGGCGACTTTGAGTAATCGTGTTCATGTCAAATCAGCCCAGTTGAGGTACTAGGACTCGGGGGGTTGACACCCCCCGCTCAGGGTAAATGGCTCGCGATCACCTCTCCCTCTCCGGGTTGATCTCACGTCCCCCGCCAAAGCCCGACTTCGCCTTTCGCCTCGGTTCAAATGAGGGTATACCTCGTGCTCCGGTGAATTTGCGGAGCATGCGCCATGCGCGGTCGTTTACGGTACGGAATGGTTGCAATCGTTTGTGGAATCGCAGTTTGCGCTGCAACGCTCACGCTGGCGCAGCAGCCGGATCCGGAGCGCGGGCACGTCCATCGCGACGGATTCGCCAGTCGGGAACCGGCGTGGGTTTTGGCGGATTCGAATCTCAAAGTCGAAGTGAAAGACCATCGCATTGTCGCCAATTCGTACTTCAATGCGCCGTCGTCGGAGTATCTGAAGTTCGAAGCACAGCCGAATTCCGGCAAGACCGATGCGGAGTTTGTGCATTTCGTGTACGACACACCGCCGTGCCCGATTCAGCCCATACAAGGTGACGAACCAACCGCGAGTGTGTGGGTGAAGAGTTTCCGTGCGGGGATTCAGTTGCGGGCCCGCGTGGTGCTGCCGAAGGAGCGCGATCCGAAAACGCCCGAGGCGCCGCTGACGGCGCTGATCGTGGGCGATACGTATCCGGACGAGCGGATTCGATCCTGGCATCGGCTGACGATGGGAAAGCCGATCGATGCACTCAAAAAAGTACTTCCTGTGCTGCGTGCGCAGTTGGGTCGCGAGATTGATCCGACGGATGCCTATATCGATCGGCTGGTCTTGAATGCCTATTCCGGACCGGGAGTCAACGAGCTTTGGATTGATGATCTGGATATTGGGCCGTGCCAGCCCGATCCGCGAAAGCCGCTCAAAGGGATTGGCCGGCCGGTGAGCCGTGTCAAGGCGCCGGGCAACCTGGGCGCGCCGCCGGGAACGCTGCCGAACGGGATCGCGCATCCGTATGCGGTGGAGTTCGTGGCGGGGCGGATCATGATTGACAAGCGGCCGTTTTTCATGCGTGCGGTGCGTCATGCGGGTCAGTCGTTGAAGGGGCTTCGCGATTTCAATTTCAACACGATTGCGTTTCCGTCGCAGGTGGATGCGGCGCTTGTGGATGATGCGGTGGTGAATCATTCGTTTATGGTGATTGCGGAAGTGCCGGTGCTGGAGGGCGGCGCATCGGGAACGGAATCGCCGGTCTCGGTGGGTCGCGATGCGGATCGGCTGGTCGATCATTTCCGGCGGTTTCGCTCGGGCGATGGCGTATTGATGTGGGATCTCGGTGCGGGCCGCACGACGGAGCAATTGAAAGCCGTCGCCCGCACGGCGGACATGCTGCGGGATTACGATCCGCGACGACCGCGGGCGGTCGATCTCTGGGACGGCTACTCTGCCTATTCGGAATACCTCGATGTGATCGGTTCGCATCGCTGGCCGCTGTTCACCAGTCTCGAACTCGATCGCTATCGCGAATGGCTGCTGCAGCGCCGGGCTCTGACGTCGCCGGGCAAGCTGATGTGGACCTGGGTGCAGACGCACATGCCGGACTGGTACCTTGCGCTGGCGACGGGGCAGGCGAATCCCGAAAAGCTCGATCGACCTCTAGGCCCGCAGCCGGAGCAGATCCGTTTGCTCACGTATCTGGGACTGGCATCCGGTTACCGCGGACTCGGCTTCTGGACCGATCAGTTTTTGTCGCCCGAGTACAACTCGCCCGGTCGCGATCGGATGATCGAGTTGTATCTGCTGAACACGGAGATTGAGCTTCTCGAACCGATTCTGTTTTCAGCGGATGACGAGAAGACGATGTGGGTCAATACGTCTCATGGCGCGGTGAAAGCCGCTGTCATCCGCGGGAAGAACGGGATCGCAGTGCTGCCGGTTTGGGTGGGCGGTGGTTCGCAATACTGCCCGGATCAGGGGGCGGTGGATTCGCTTCGCATCACGGTTCCGCTGGTGCCGGACGGGGCTGACCCGTGGCTTCTGACGCCTGCGAATTTCGAAAATCTGCGATCGACTGGCGGAGTGCGTGCTGTGCCCGGCGGCGTGGAAATCACCATTCCCAAGTTCGACCTCACGGCGGCGGTGGTGTTCACGAGCGATCTGGCCCACGATGGGTTGGTGGTCCGCTGGCAGGACAATATTCGCAACGGCTCCGCGAAGCGGGCAGCGCAGCTGGCGCTCGAACAATCGAAGACGATTTACGAGCAGGTCTTTTCCGTTCACGAAGAGCTTGCGGGAATCGCGCCGCCGGTGCGAGGTGCGGACGATCTGCTGCTGCAGGCGCGGCAATCGATCGAGCGCTCGAGCAAGGCGCTGGCGAACAATCAGCCGGATGTTTCGTATCGCGATGCCCGCACCGCCCTGCGACCGTTGCGGATCGTGATGCGGGAGCACTGGCAGAACGCGGTGGCCAGCCTGAGTACGCCGACCGCCAGCCCGTACGCCATCAGCTACTACACCCTTCCGCAGCACTGGGCGCTGGCTCAGAAGATGCAGACCGCACGGCCCGGCGGCAATCTCCTTCGCCACGGCGGTTTCGAACTCAGCCAGAATCCCCCGGAAGGTGGAGCGGCTGTGAATTCGCTGCCGGGCTGGGTCGCCCGCGAAACGCATCTGGACCCCGCAACGCCGGTTGCGGCCATCGTGACCGTGGACGACAAAATCAAGGCCGGCTCAGGGCGAACTCAGCAGCTCGGCAAACAGTGCTTGAAGCTTCAGGTGAAACCGAAGATTCCGGCGAACGCCAAGGACTACCGCCCGCCGGTCGCACTCGAACGGGTGTCGCTCGCCGTTGATACGCCGGCGGTCAGCGCGACTCCGGGAAGTTGGGTCCGCATCAGTTTCTGGGCGAAGGTTCCCGGCGTCTCCGCCTCTGCTGATGGGGCACTCGTCTTCGATACGATCGGCAGCGAACCGCTTTCGGTCCGGCTCTACGGCACCGGATGGCGGCAATATCACCTTTATCGCCAGGTGAAGAACGACGGTCTGGTTGCGGTGACGTTTGCCCTCACAGGATTGGGAGAAGCCTATTTTGATGATGTGCGGATTGAGGAAATGCGATAATCCGGGTGAAATGTGTTCTTCTGGTTCAGAGTGAAATTTGACGTAAGTGCTTGTGGCGCATAGGCGATTCCGAAATTTTGGCGTCTTTCCACGGTAGGGTGTGGCAGTGTCGGTGGAAAGACGAGCAATCTAACATCTATGAGAGTGGAGATGGTTGTGATCGGTCTCCGAGGATTCCGAGCGAGTCGAGCGAAGCGCGGTTCTGCATGACGAGGGAATCTTCTACAATTTCAGAACAGCTATCCCGAACCCACCGACGCGTTCCATGACCACCGCACTGCCTCTCGTTGACGGAAAACCCAAACTCGATTACGAACTGGTGCTGGATTGCGTCCACTGCGGCCTCTGCACCGCCAGTTGCCCGACGTATGTCGAGACGGGGAACGAAGCCGATTCGCCGCGCGGGCGTATTTATCTGATGCGGCAGGTGATCGATGGGGCGCTCGAACTGGATCAGACGGTCAAAGGTCACCTCGATCTGTGCCTCAACTGCCGCGCGTGCGAAACCGCCTGCCCGTCCGGCGTTCAGTACGGCAAGCTGATTGAGCCGTTCCGCGTTCATATGGAAGAGAAGGAACCCGGGCGATCGAGTGCGAATCTGAACGCGATTCAACGATTCATGCTCTTCAAAATCTTCCCGTCGCGCCTGCGGACCCGGCTGGCGCTCGCGCCAGCGCGACTCGCACAATGGACCGGAGTCGATTGGCTGATGGAGACCGTCGGCCTGACGAAGCTGCTGCCGACCTCGCTTCGCCGCATGAAAGCGATGCTCCCGCATCTGAAACCTCATTACGGCAGCCTGCCCGAGATCCTGCCGGCTGAGGGCAAGCGCCGAGCGAAAGTCGGCCTCTTTCTGGGTTGCGTGGCGGACGCGCTGTATCCCGAGACGCAGATCAACACCGCTCGCGTGTTGCAGAAGAATGGCGTGGAAGTTTGGATTCCGCGTGCGCAGCAGTGCTGCGGAGCCTTGCACTATCACAGTGCCATGGAGCCGCAGGCGCGTGAGCTGGCGGCGAAGAACTGCGAAATATTCGGCTTCAATCAATCTGTGCCCAACGATCTTGATGCGATTGTGACGAACGCCGCGGGTTGCGGTGCGATGCTCAAAGATTATGCCCACATGATGCACGGCCACCCTGCTGAGGATGCGGCCGTGCGCTTCAACGCCAAGGTGCGCGACATCAGCGAATTCCTGTACGATCTCGGTCCGATCGCGCCAACGCACCCGCTACCGATCACCGCGACCTACCACGACGCCTGCCACCTCCGCCATGCACAACAGATTCAGAAGCAGCCTCGGAGTTTGCTCGAGCTGATCCCGGGAATGAAACTTGTTCCGCTGGCGGAGAGCGAACTCTGCTGCGGCGCCGCCGGGAGCTACAACCTCACGCAACCGGAAATGGCCGGTAAACTCGGCGATCGCAAGGCGGAGAATATCCGGGCTACGGGTGCGAAGGCGGTCTTTATTGGCAATGTCGGCTGTCTGATGCAGATTGCCCGGCATTTGAAGAGCACGGCACCGGATCTGTGGTGTGCCCATCCGGTGGATGCGCTCTGGGCCAGTTACAGCGGCGAGATGCCGAAGGAATTGAAAGTCTGATTGGAAGACTGGAATCTAAATACTGCCGCCATCATTACGAATAGCATTTATTCCTGACGGATCATCATCATGCCGGAACCGATCGCCAAAGCCAAGTCCGCACCCGCACCGAATGCCATTCCCGAAGCTGCGCGACCCGCCTCCGCTCCCGAAAAGCGCAAGCATCCCCGCGACTCCATCCGCGAAAGTCTTGAGACCATCGTCTTCGTCGTGGTCCTCGTCTTTCTGCTCAAACAGTTCGTCGTCGAAGCGTTCGTTATCCCGACCGGTTCCATGGCCGAAACACTTTATGGATACCAGAAGAACATCAAGTGCCCGGAATGCGGATACGATTTCCCCATCAACTCCAGCGAGGAAGTGGAAGAGGATGCCCGCGGGTTCCGCAACCTCATCGACGGATACTGCTGCCCCAACTGCCGATACAAGTACCAATTCAAGGATAACGAACAGCGACCTTACAACAGTTCCGGCGACCGCGTGCTCGTCCACAAGGCGCAGTATCACCGCTTCCCTCCTGCGCGAGGCGATGTTGTCGTCTTCAAGTATCCCGTCTCTCCGCAGAAATATCTTGGTGCACAAAATTACATCAAACGCCTCTGGGGACTGGGTGGTGAGACCATTGTGATCTGGAGGGGAGATCTTTACGTTTGCACTAGCCTCGAATTTCCCGCTCCAACTCCCGACGAAAACGGTTACCCGCGATCAGAAGATCTCTGGATCAACGACTTCTGTTACAACAAAAAAGCCACTTACCACGACTACAATCCGGGCGAATGGTCACCCGATTTCCGCCTTCGATCCGCACTCGATCGATTGTCCAGCACGCGGGAGGAGAATTCACAGAAGATCATCGATCGGTTCGTCGCGTCTCAGGAAGCGGGCTTCAAGGATGACGGCGGCTTCCGCCTGATACGCAAATCGACACCTGCTCTCGAAGCCATGAAACGGATCGTTTACGACAACGAGTATCAGTCCAACTACCTGGCGAACAAAGGTGTTCCCTCACGCTGGAAATCGCAAACGGAAGATTGGGAAACGGACAACACAACCATGCCCAAAGTGTTCAAACATTCGGGCACCAATGTCGGGTGGATCCGCTATCGGCACTTGGCGGTCGATGATTTCAACACGATCTCCATCGTCGCAGGAAAGCCGGTCGTTCCGCCTGTTGCGATCGATAACCATATGGGATACAACCATAACCGCGGTCACCAACCTTTCTGGGTCGGCGATCTCGTCGTCGAATGTCAGGCAAATTTCCTGGACGATGCTTCCGAGGTCACACTCGAACTCTCGAAGGGACCGCACCGCTTTCATGCGAAATTCGCAGGTGGCAATGTCACGCTCGTTCAAACTGGTCACGGAGGCAAGGAACTGGTGAGCAAGCCGAGCGGCGTCAGTGGTACGGGGACCCACCGTCTCAAGTTCGCCAATGTCGATTGCACTCTCAAAGTTTGGGTTGATGGCCGTGAGATCGACTTGGGGTCTGCTGCTGAATACGATCCCGAACCCGCGCCCAAGGAGTATGATCCCAACGATACTCGCGGGGAAGGCTGGGTCGCTGCAAACGATATCGAAGCCCCCGCTAGTATCGGTGCGACGAACGGTGTCGAAATCCGTAAGATCAAGCTCTGGCGTGATACTTATTTCACGCCCAACTCCTCCGGGTTTCGTGTCGCCGAGATTGTCGACGGTTTCTACGTGCACCCTGGACATTATCTCTGCTTTGGCGACAACAGCGCCCAAAGCTCCGATAGCCGATACTGGGGCACCGTACCCGAGCGCTTAATGCTGGGCAAAGCTTCGTTCGTATTCTTCCCACTCGATCGAATCGGCTTCATCAAATAATCAGTAGCTCGCGAAGGACCATCACGAACCGGTTCAAACGAAAAACGCCCGCCGATGAAGGCGGGCGTTTCCAATGAGCGGGAGAACTTGCGCTTACTTGATGAAGAGCATTTCACGATAGGTCGGCAGCGGCCAGAGGTCATCCGCCACCAATGTCTCGAGCGTATCGCCCAGCATTCTGAGATCTTCCATGACGCTGACGACCTTCTCCTTCATGTACTTCGCATGGCTATAAGTATCGCCTGCCGCATGATGATTCACAGCTGCCTCCAGTGCTTTTGTTGTCGTCTGGAACTTGGCAATCGTGCTGGCGAGAACTTTCAGTTCGTCCAATTGGGCCGAGATATCAACACCTGCGGCCTTCGCGGCATTCAAGGATTCCGCGACTTCGCCCTGATACCGCATTGCCGCCGGCAGAATCATCGTCTTCGCCATATGCACCATCATGTTGGCCTCGATGGTGATTTCCTTGACGTACTTCTCGCTGAAGATCTCGTAACGGCTATGGAGTTCCTTCTCGGTTAGAACCTTGTATTTGCTGAAGAGTTCGATGCTCGCCTTGCTGATGATTGCCGGGATGGCGTCGACAGTCGAGCGAAGGTTCGGCAGACCACGCTTCTCGGCTTCCTTATGCCATTCTTCCGAGTAACCGTTGCCGTTGAAAATCACTTTCTTCGATTCCTTGAGAATGCCTGGCAGCAGGTCCTGAATCGCCTTGTTGAGGGGCTTGCCAGCTTGCACATCCATTTCGAGCTTGGTGGCGATGGAATCGATCGACTCGGCCACAATGGTATTGAGCACCGTGTTCGGACCGCCAATGCTGAAGCTCGAACCAACTGCACGGAACTCAAACTTGTTCCCCGTGAAGGCGAACGGCGAGGTCCGGTTGCGGTCGCCGGCGTCGCGGGGGAGTTGCGGAAGCGTCGTCACACCAACTTCCATGAAACCGCCCTGCTTGGTGGACTTCAGATTGCTAGCTTCCAGTTGATCCATGACGTCCTGCAGCTGATCGCCGAGGAAGATCGAGATGATCGCTGGCGGGGCTTCGTTCGCACCCAGACGATGGTCGTTCCCCGCACTCGCCACGCTGACGCGCAAAAGGTCCGGATACTTCGCGACGGCGCGAATGACCGCGACGCAGAAAACCAGGAACTGTGCGTTATCGTGGGGATTATCGCCGGGATTCAGAAGATTCTCTCCGGTGTCCGTAGACATCGACCAGTTGTTGTGCTTGCCCGAACCATTGATTCCCGCAAACGGTTTCTCGTGAAGAAGGCAGCACAGGCCGTATTCCTCCGCCGTGCGCCGCATGACATCCATCGTCAGTTGATTGTGATCGGTGGCGAGGTTGCTGTCTTCGAAGATCGGCGCGATTTCGTACTGGCTCGGAGCCACTTCGTTGTGCCGGGTCTTCACCGGAATGCCGAGCTTGAACATCTCCGCTTCGCAGTCGGCCATGCACGCAATCACGCGATCGGGAATCGTGCCGAAGTACTGATCTTCGAGTTCCTGGCCCTTCGGAGGTTTCGCGCCGAACAGCGTGCGGCCGCAGTTGATGAGGTCGGGCCGGGCATAGAAGAAGTTCTTGTCAATCAGGAAGTATTCCTGTTCCGGGCCGACTGTCGTGTACACCTTCCTTGCTTCGAGATTTCCAAAGAGTCGAAGAATGCGCAACGCCTGGATCGAAAGCGCTTCCATCGAGCGCAAGAGCGGCGTCTTCTTGTCGAGCGCTTCGCCGGTCCACGAAACGAAGACCGTCGGAATCACGAGCGTGGTGCCGTTCGGCGTTTCGCGGATGTACGCCGGGCTCGTCGGATCCCAGCCGGTGTAGCCGCGGGCTTCGAACGTCGCACGCAATCCACCCGAAGGAAACGAACTCGCGTCCGGTTCGCCCTTCACCAATTCCTTACCGCTGAATTCCGCCAGTGCAGTGCCGTCGCCCGTCGGCGACAGGAACGAGTCGTGCTTCTCTGCCGTCAGACCCGTCAGCGGCTGGAACAGGTGCGTGTAGTGCGTGGCGCCGTGCTCGATCGCCCAGTCCTTCATCGCACTCGCAACCGCATCTGCGATGCCGGGGTCCGTCAGCTGCGCTCCCTGCTTGATCGTTTTCTGCAACGCCTTGAAAATCGGTTTCGGCAGGCGGGCTTTTTGTTCCGCTTCATTGAAGACATTCTTGCCGAAAAGATCCTTCAGCGACTTTTCCTTGAACGAAATCCGATTCAGTGGATGAGAGGTTGTGGCGATCGTTTGGATCGCACTCTGACGAGCGGTGGCGGACATTTCGGCTGTGTCTCCGGATGAATTGAACAACACCCCAATGGTGTGGTGTCTCTTCCCCGCGCGCGGTCGCGGCGGCCGGGGGTTCGGCCAAATATGGAAGAGTCCGGGAGAGGATCACAGTATCCTAGAAATTCACCATATCTTCGCCTGCGCCCATTCCTAAAATACCCAAATGCTTTCCATCACAGTCGCAAACCCCTACGAACTTCCCCTCGACTACCCCGCCCTCAAAGACGCCGCACGATGCGTCCTCGAAGGCGAAGGAATCCCCGCCGCCAAAATCGGTCTCGCATTCGTCACCAACCCCCACATCCACCGCCTCAACAAGCAATTCCTCGACCACGACGAACCCACCGACGTCCTCACCTTCCCCTACTCCGCACCCAAAGCCAAAAAGCTCGAAGGCGAAGTCGTCATCGGATACGAAATCGCACAGGAATACGCCGCCGACCGCGGGCACCCCATCGAACGCGAACTCATCCTCTACGTCATCCACGGATGCCTCCACCTCTGCGGATACGACGACACCTCCCCCAAGGCCGAACGCCTCATGCGCCAGAAAGAACGCGAGTACCTCAAAAAACTCAACCTCCCCGACATCACCGAACGCCAATAATTCCCCGATTGTTACTTGACAAATGTTCATTTATTAGGGAGGACTCCGCCACCTGCTGCGCACGCTCGTGGCGGTGTCGTTCAGACACCGGCTCGTCTTTCCACCGACACTGCCACACCCTACCGTGGAACCGTGCCATATTTTCGGAAGCGCCTAGGCGCCATAAGGGTTTACGTCAAATTTGTCCAGTTACTGAATCGATGA
>JBGSJI010000060.1:0-93150 GCA_041742055.1 Limnoglobus sp.
TGCAACGCGAGCACCTGGGCCTCGAGTTCGCGAACCCGAGCCAACAACACGCGACACCCTGGACACTCCGGCGTTTCCATGCCCTCGCTTATAACACCCCACAACCTCAAGCGCAAGGCTGAACGGGTGAACGGTTACGAAATTTGCATGTCTTGAATTCTGCGCCACCGTTGTTTACGAAGAGAGCTCCACCACCTCCGTTGTTGGCCGTATTCAATAAAAAATCGCATGATTCAAATAAGGCAGAACCACCGATAATATAAATCGCACCTCCATTCTTGTATAAAGAATGATTGTTATCAAATGCGATATTCTTCAAGTTTGAGATTGATCTGGCGAGATACAACGCACCGCCATCGTCATTGGATTTATTTTCGCTAAATTTTGTATCTGATATGCTCACTGTGGCACATCCATCAAAATATGCGCCACCTCCGTCGTGGAGCGACGAGTTCGAGAAGAAATCGTTATTGGTTATCGTGTTACTATTTGAAAACGACGCTATCCCGCCACCATATTTGGCGTCGTTGAGCAGAAACGATGTATAATATATGCTAAGTGCCGCTACGCCAGCCGACGTGAATATGGCTCCGCCGTAGTCAGTTGCCGAATTGTCATAAAATATGGAATCGCCTACCGTGAGAGTATTAGCGTTGTAAACCGCGCCGCCACTGGACGCTGTACATTGAATAAATGTACAATTCAGTAAGACCATAGTGCCGCCATTCGCTATCGCGCCTCCCATGGCATCGCTCTTGGCACCTATGAACAGTAGATTGTTAAAGGATACCCCATCGGCCCAATTGAGAAACTGGCCGAAAACGCCGTTACTGGTGATTCGAACGAGGTGGCTTGACCCAAAATCACCATGAATTGCTACACCTTCCGTTATTGTCACTGTTTGTGTTAGTTCCAGTGTTATTTTCCCATTCTCATCCGCCAATTCGGAATCGAAGAAAATGTCTACGTCACCCTTGCCGCGCGCATTCGATTCTTCAACCGCAGCCCGTAACGACGTCTTACCGTTGGCATCCGCCGCGATCCCGTTCCCAGGATTCGCATCCACTGTGTCTGCGAGGGTATCGACGGTAAACCCGATCGCTGGATTCTCCCGAGACTCCAGTGATTCGAGATTCAGACGTACGTACTCCCCCCCCGGATCGTGAGTGGGTCGGGCGGTTCGTGGATCGAGCGCGGAATGTGGTGTACATGATCGACCCCGCAGGAGAGTTGTAAAAAATGCTCTAACTTTCAGAATCCTCTTAGATCAGTTTCCGCTTGTCAAGCATTTTTTCTGAAATTGACGTTACCGGCGTTTATCCCACGAAGTGATACCAGTTGCTCTTTAGCCAGACGAAGAACACTTCACCATAAAGAAATCCCAGCACGCCACAGATCAAGGCCCCTGCCAGAATCGTATCGCCGGGGAACAGCAGCGTGCCGTTGATCAGCCACATGCACACGCCCAGCCCCGCCAGCCCACCCAACAGCCCGCCGACCAGAAGGCCCTTGAGCCCTTCGTTCCACATGAAGTTCATGTGTCACCCGTTTTGCATTCGGAGAATCGACCGGGAAGCCCGACGACTTGCGGGCTCCGTAAGCCTTTCGCTGCAAACGGGGTTCTATTTAGCGCCCCGAGTTCCATGGTGCGCTCCTCGTGCCAGTGGGCGTCCCTGAGGGCTATCGGCTGACGCCGCGAAGCGTGTATGATAACCGCAGGAGGAACTGCCATGACCATTCCGATTCTCGTCGAACCCTCCGCGACCGGCTTTCGGGCGGAGACCGGCGGACCGTTGAACCTCTCGGCCGTCGGGTCGTCGTCCGGCGAAGCTATCGCGCTTTTGCGAGCTAAGATCACGGCCCGCCTGTCCGGCGGCGCGACGATCATCGATTTGCCGGTGCCGCAAAAGCCGCCGCTGGTTCCCGAATTGCCGCTGAGCGAGAACCCCCTCTGGCCCGACTTCTTGGCCGCCGTCGAAGCGTACCGAAACCGGCAGGATGCCGAAGACCAAGCGGCCTACGCCGACGAGAACTGATCGATGGCCGTCTTCATCTTAGACACGGACATCATCAGCCTGTTCGAGCACGGCCACCCAAAGGTCGTCGCGGCCATCACCGCCCATTCTCAAGACCAAGTGTGCGTCACCACCGTCACCATCGAGGAACAGTTCGGCGGGTGGTCGGCGCTCGCTCGCACCGCTAAGACGCACACCCAGCGAGAGTTTGCATCGATGATGTTGCTCAAGTTGGTACAGGCATGGGCGGCATTCTACCGCGTGCCGTTCACGATTCCCGCCCAACTGCGGTTCGATGCGTTGATGAAGGCCAAATTGAACGTGAAGGCTAACGATTTGCGAATCGCTGCCATCGCGCTCGAACTCGGCGCGACGGTGGCGACCCGCAACCGCCGCGACTTCGGCCGCGTGCCGGGTTTGGTGATCGAAGATTGGTCGGTGTGAATCCGATCGTTCGGCTTTATTTCACGCTTGCGACTTCCATCTTCGGGGTCGCCATCAGCACGCGCAGGACTGGCAGCAGCGGGGCGAACGTGCGTTCCTCGTGCCAGTGGGCGTCGGTGATCTTGATATGCCCGGGGCCGACGGAGCCTTTGCCCAGCGTCGCGTCCAGCGCGACCCAGTCGCCATCCACGAACACTTCGAACCACATGTGATAGGCGAGGAACGGCTTACCGCCGCCCGGTGCAGGGGCGTACACGAGGCCGAGGGCGGTGCGGCTTGGGATGCCGTTCGCGCGGCAGAGGGCGGCGGAGAGCATCGCGTATTCGGTGCAGTCTCCGGAGAGCGATTTCGCGACTTGCGAGGCGGTGCCCATCGCCTGGCTGAACTCGACCGCGCGCATGTTGTTCTTCACCCAGCGTTCGATCGCCTGCGCCTTCTGCCAGTTGCTGGCGGTGGCGGGCAACTGGCTGACGGCGGCGGCGGCGGAGCGCTTGATGTTCGCGTCGTCCCAGTCGATGAAGAAGCTCTTGCCCAGATGCTCTTCGCCGGGCGGTTTCACGCCCTGCGGGTTCGCACGCGGACCGCGGACCGTGGAAATCTCCAGTTCGAACGTCTTGGTTTTCTCGTCGAAATTCTGCAGTTTCTGCCGGGCATCCTGAACGAAGAGTTCTTCCGGATTCAGATCGTTTTCCGTCTTCACCCGATAGACCAGACTCGTTTTTTCGTGAATGCCGGGCACTTCACGATCGAGGCGAATCGACTGCACATCGAAGAGATCCGGCACGGAGGTCGGCGGCTGGAGGGCGGCTTCTTTGCTCGTGCGAACGATGATCAAACGTCCACCGAGGCTCGGCATGTCCTGATCGGTGCGGATCGGTTCGTACGTTTCAGCATCGATCCAGACCGTGGCGGGCGGAACGCGGAAGATCACCTTGCCGTCTTTGTCCTTGAGCGGGTTGAGCGTGGTGGTGAGGCGGATCATCGCTTTGGGTTCCTGCCCCTGGAAGAGCGCGATGGTCTCGCGGGCTTTGGCTTCCACCGTGACTTTCATAACGCGATTGAGGCGTCCTTCGTAGAGTAAGTAATCGAAGGTATCGCCGGGTTTGGGTTTCTTGTCGCTGTAAAGGGTGGCCTCACTGGCGATGCCGAGTACGCCGTCGGGCCACGGCACTTCCTCCACCTTGTTGACCACACCCTCCGCCTGCGTCTTCAGAACGCCGTCAACCACTTTGCCCGTGAGCACCAGTCGCTGCTGCGGCCCGAGCGCCAGTTCCATGCGCGTGGTGAGCACTTTTCCATCCGCCGTTTCCAGAGTCGCATCTTCAGTGGATTGCTCGGTGATCTGGCCGATGCGCTTGAACGTGAGTTTGTGTTCGCGAGTGGAGTACAGATACGTCTTGCCGTTCGCTTCGCGTTCCCGGACGAGCGTGTGAAAGTAACCGACTTTCTGGCCTTTGAGAAAAGCGGCGTCCCAGGTCTCGAACAGGATCTTCCCTTTTTGCGGGTCCGCTTTTTCATCCGGTTCGGGCTTTTGCAGCGGCCGGGGATTGGCGATGGGAATCGGAGCGCCGCCGTAGTTGCCGGTCCCTTTCCCTTTGGAGGGGATCGTTCCCGCTTTCGGAGTCACACTCTTCGAGACGAGTTCGCGTTCCGGCTTGGTGGGGCTACCGTTGGGCCGGATAATGATGAACTTTGAGGTCTTCTCTTCGGCGTTGCTCGGCGCTGGCGCAACCGGTGCAATCGGCGCAACCGCACCTTTGGGGCGAATGACGATATTCTGCGGTTCTTCAGCGCGAACCAGAGAACCGAGAATCAGGACACTGAGAAGAAAGATAGAACTTCGCACGGAATTCTCCGAACCGAATCACTCCGGCAATCATCGAACTTAACAGGATGATGTCTGGAGTCGTTGACGGTAATACCAAACTTTGCGTGCTCAGGCGATCCGAATTGACATCGCCACGCCGCAAAAAGTCCGCAATCCCTGCGTTCGTCAAAATCCATCGTATCAGAATTTTGGTCGAATTTTCTCGCGCAGCCTCAATCTGCGCCCTAGAATTCGTTGCCCAACTCGACCGCGATGGCAATTGGCGGGTAGGCTTCGGTAGGTTTGATTGAACTTCACCACCGACGCGACTCCCTTCAGACCTCCGGCCGGGGCTCGGCGTTCCCGAGAGCGAGGTTCATTAGTGATCAGCGATTCGCTCGAAGCTCACCTTCAGATCAAGCGTTACGGCAATTTTCTGCTGACGGACGCGATCCGTCCCAGCCTGGAAGTTCCGATCCGCCCGCGTGAAGGCTACCGCCTGCAGGTGTTCCGCGATTCCGGTTCCCGATTCCGCTTACCGATGGTCTTCGCCAGCGTATCGGCGGAAAAACTCTTCGATACGTTCCTCGCGCTGCTCGAACCGCTCGGTGAAACAGTCAATGTGGTTCTCGAGAGCAGCCACCGCCATCGTAACGGCGAGCACGCGGACTATCGGCGGAACCGCATCGATACGCCCGTTGTCGCCAGTCACTTCTGCGATTTCGAGGACTTGCTGCTGAACGATGGCTGTACCGGCGTGGCGGTGCTCAGCACGAAAGCGCCGATGGAAGTGCAGTTCGACGAGCACAAGCTCTTCACGATCTACGCACCGAATATGAAGCCGTTCCAGCGTGTACTGCGGTCCATGGAAATCCGCCGCCGGCGGATCCTCCCCTTGCTCTGCGAGGCGGAGCATCTGCATTATTCCAACGATGATTATGCGGATCAGTTCGAGCAGTTGGCGTTGCGCCTGGGCGTGGCGGACTTCGAAAGCGTCGCCGCGGATTGAGCTTAGCCCCAGTACCAGTTACTGCGATCCAATCCAAAATCGAACGCCTGAAGCGCTTGGATTCGCCCGAGGATGGGCGTGAATCCCGTCGAATAGAATGCCACTCCCAATCGCTTTCGCACACCCTCAATCACCAGTCGAACACCTGTTCCGGTTGGTGGCGCTGGTTCATACGGTAATGTGTAAGAACTCCCGCCTGCGGAGCGAAACGTGACTGTGCTCGAAGGGGTCAGTCCAATGAGTGGGAGGATCGCAGCGGGCAGAAGCGTGTAATCCGATCCCGTATCCAAAAGACAGTTGTATCGTCTGACCACTGCACCCGACGCATTTCGTACTTGAACAAACGCATAGGCCCGATTCCGGCTTCGCAAGACAAGCGGTTTCGGCGTGCCCCCGCCGAACGTGAGCGACATCAGAACGCTCCTTTGTCGATGAATGTGATCACCACCTCTTCCGGCTTTTTGTGCTTGTCGAGGATCTTGGAAATCAAGCGATCGTGATCCGGATCGCTGGCCACGAATCCATTATCATCCGCAGCCACCCATTCCTGATCCGGAAGAAGATCAAAATTGCTATCCAGCCAATCCGAACCATACGGACGACGGTAGGAATACGAAGATGAACGGGAACCGCGTCGGATCGGCATGGTCTCTCCTACTGATCGTCAGTTGCCGTACGATCGATCAATTTCTCAAGATGCTCCGGTATCACGTTTTCAGCCAGGATGGGCGCGACAAAACCCGGTAACGCTCGGTACTTTATCTTAAACGTGTTCGTGTCCGATTTCTTCACTTTCCCGCCCAGATTGAAAATCCAGAATTTCGCGCCGGCCTCTCCTTCGGCTTCGATCTCGAATCCAAACTCCAGTTCGATCTCCTCAAACTGCATCACCGCGCCGTTGACCTTGGCGTTCTCATGCGCGGTCCGGATCTCCTTCGCCAGTTGTCCCAGTACCGCCGAAAGCGGAATACGCGGTTCTTTGGCCATGAGCGGTCCCTCTGATGCCGTTTTGAAATTAGCCGAAGCATGGACGAATGTCAAATGAAGATCGCTCGCGATTCGTACACCAGTTTCACCACCGCCACCAACAGCGCGACACCCAACAGCTTGCGCAGCAGACCCACATCGAACTTCCGCGCTCCCAGATAGCTCCCCACCAGCCCGCCCACGCCAGCGGCGGCGACCCACGACCACTCGATCGCCGGGATCGTGCCCCCCTTCGCCAGCAAACCCGTCAGCCCAGCCAGCGAGTTCCCGAGGATGAACGCCGCCGAAATCCCCGCCGCCGACTTCGTATCCGCCCAGCGGAACACCACCAAAAGCGGCGTGAGGAACACACCTCCGCCGGTCCCCGTCAGACCCGCCAGCAAGCCCACCGCCGCGCCCGTCGGAATCGCGACGATCAATCGCGGCGCTTGCACCAACTCGTCTTTCGACACCATCCGCATCATCAGCCGATACGCCGCCAGCGCCAGCGCGAACGCCACCACCAGCTTGTACCCGTAATCCGGCAGCTGGATCGCGCCGCCGAAGAACGCGAACGGCAGCGAGCCCACCAGAAACGGCCAGAGTAGCTTGTGCGAGAAATGCCCCGATCGCGCGAACTGCAACACAGTGATCGTCGCCACAAGAATGTTCAGCGTCAGCGCCGTCGGCTTCGCCACCGCCTGCTGCAAGCCGAAGAACGCCATCACCGCCAGGTACCCGGACGCACCCGCATGCCCAACCGACGAATACAACAACGCAAGAATGAAGATGAGGCCGACTAAAAGAAGTGCTTCAAGTGTCATGTCGAGATTGTAGAAGACTTCGACTCAATGCTCATGACTCACATCTCATATCTCCATTTCAAAAAGAGTTCAGCGAATGAGTCGCGAGTTGGGAGTCTTGAGTGCTGAGTCGAAAATTCGATGATCGATAAGACAAACCGTACGCTTCCTCTCCCCGGAGTCGCCGATTATGCAAACTGCACTGATCCACCTGATGCTCCTGCCTTTCGCTGCGGCCGCGTCTCCCACGCATGTCCCGGTCTTCACCGCCGGGCAGGACGGCTACCACACCTATCGCATTCCGTCTGTGATCGTCACACCCAAGGGCACCGTGCTCGCGTTCTGCGAAGGGCGCAAAGCCGGCCGCGGCGATGCGGGGAATATCGATCTCGTTCTCAAGCGCAGCCGCGACGGCGGTAAAACCTGGGGCCCGCTCGAGGTGGTCTGGGACGACGGCGCCAACACCTGCGGCAACCCGTGCCCCGTCATTGATACCAAGACCGGCATCATTCATTTGCTGCTGACCCACAACCTCGGCACCGATTCCGAATCGAAAATCGTCACCGGCCAAAGCGAGCGCTCGCGCACCGTCTGGATCAGCACCTCCGACGACGACGGCGAGACCTGGACCAAACCCCGCGAAATCACGAAGGACACCAAGAAGCCCGAATGGACCTGGTACGCTACCGGGCCGGGTGTCGGCATTCAACTGAAATCCGGCCGGCTGCTCATCCCCTGCGACAGCAAATCGGACCTCGGCAAGACGCGCGAATCGCATGTGATTTTCAGCGACGATGGGGGCAAGACGTGGCAACTCGGCGGCATCGTCGGTCCGCACTGCAATGAATCGCAGGCGGTGGAACTGGCGGACGGCACCGTGCTCCTCAACATGCGGACCTACAAGGCGAACAACCGCCGGCAGATCGCCGTCAGCACCGATGGTGGAAAAACGTTCACTCAGCCGAAGGAAGACTCCGCCCTTATCGAACCGGTCTGCCAGGGCAGCATCCTCCGCTGGCCGGGACAGGGAATTCTGTTCAGCAACCCCGCCAGCACCAAGCGCGAGAACATGACGCTCAGGCTGAGCACCGATGAAGCGAAGACGTGGCCGAAGTCGCTCGTGCTACACAAAGGGCCGAGTGCGTATTCGTGCCTGACGGTGCTGCCGAGCGGGGACGTGGGCTGCCTGTACGAACGCGGAGCGAAGGGTGCGTACGAGGAGATCGCATTCGCGATCGTGCCGAAAGACTGGGCGACGGAGTAATTCTTGATCAATCGGGTGAAGAGAGACTGAGGGAATTTGCGCCGTTTGCGTTATAATCGTGATCGGGGAGACAAACCATGACACAACGAATGTCGAACTTGCTCTACGAAGTTCTTCAGCTGTCGGAAACCGACCGTAGTGAATTGACGGAACGATTGCTGGAAAGCTTCGACCACCTCCGATCCGATCTTGATCGAACGACGGATACGGAATTCCGCACCGAACTGGATCGCCGGCAGGAAGAAGCCCGGAACGATCCGTCGATCTTGATTCCGTGGGATCAGGTCCGGGACATGCGATGACGTGAACTCGCTTTCGCGCAATCTCAATATGCACTTCACTTGAATGGATTGCCGGGGTGCCATGCCCACGGCTTTGCGTGGGCATGGGAATTACATGGGAAGTGGAAGCATGCCCACCCAAAGCGGTGGGCATGGCACCCGATCTATTGATCTTGGGACGTATATAGCCTCTTAACGATGGGAATCACACTCGATGGATGCATCGCAGCGACCGGCACGGCGATCGTGGGCCGAACCGTGGAAAGTGAAGATGGTCGAGCCGATCAGGATGACCACGCGGGCGGAGCGCGAACGCGCCATCCGCGAGGCGGGGTACAACACCTTCCTCCTCAAAAGCGAAGACGTGTACATCGACCTGCTCACCGACAGCGGCACGAGCGCCATGTCCGACTGGCAGTGGGCCGGCATGATGCTCGGCGACGAAGCCTACGCCGGCAGCAAGAACTTCTACAACCTCGAATCCGCCATCCGCACGCACTATGGCTTCAAGCATGTCGTGCCCACGCACCAGGGCCGCGGTGCGGAACATTTGCTCAGTAAAGTCACCATCAAACCCGGCGACTTCATCCCCGGCAACATGTACTTCACCACCACGCGACTGCATCAGGAGTTGGCGGGCGGTACGTTCGTGGACGTCATCATCGACGATGCCCACGATCCGGACAAAGAACTGCCGTTCAAGGGGAACGTCGATCTCAACAAGTTCGAGGATCTCATCCGCAAGGTGGGGGCGGAGAAGATCCCGTACATCACAGTGCACGCGACCGTGAACATGGCTGGCGGGCAGCCCGTCAGCATGGCGAACATCCGCGAGGTGCATGCGCTCGCCCGCAAGCACAACATCAACATCTTCCTCGATGCCACTCGCGCGGCCGAGAACGCCTTCTTCATTCAGCAGCGCGAAGCAGGCTATGCGAAAAAATCCGTCGCCGAGATTCTGCTCGAATTCTGTTCGTATGCGGACGGCTGCACCATGAGCGGGAAGAAGGATGCGCTCGTCAACATCGGCGGTTGGCTGGCGGTGAATGATGACAAGATCTTCGAGGACGCGACGAATCTCGTGGTGATTTACGAGGGGTTGCAGACGTATGGCGGGATGGCGGGGCGGGACATGGAAGCGATGGCGCGGGGGATCGTGGAGAGCGTGCAGGACGATCACATTCGGGCCCGCATCGGGCAGGTGGAGTATCTGGGGAACAAGCTGATCGAGTGGGGCATCCCGATTGTGAAGCCCGTGGGCGGACACGCGATCTATCTGGATGCCCGCACGTTCTGCCCGCACCTTCCGCAGGATGCGTTCCCGGCGCAGACGCTGGCGGCGGAGCTGTATGTGGATAGCGGAGTGCGGGCGATGGAGCGCGGGATTGTCTCGGCCGGCCGCAACAAGGACACGGGCGAGCATTACTACCCGAAGCTGGAACTCGTGAGGTTGACGATTCCTCGACGTGTGTACACGCAGGCGCACATGGACGTGGTGGCGGAGAGCGTAGCGGCGGTGCACGATGAGCGCGCGAAGATCAAGGGCCTGACGATGGTGTACGAACCGAAGTACCTGCGCTTCTTCCAGGCGCGGTTTGCGATGAAGTGAGAATTGGTACGAGTCTAGGCAACCTTGTGAGAATGAACAGCCTCTTTCGATTCGAGTTCCCCAACCAGTAAAAGTCGTACACGGCGCTGCGGAATCGGTGCGATAGTGACTTGGGGAATTTCGTCAAAAGTGCGTCCGTCGAGTTTTCGCCCGGTCTTGGATTTGTGCACGCCGCCCCATTGCTTGAAGAAAAACGATACGCCAGCTGCTTCGCATTGTTCGCGAATATTTCGTACCCATTCGACCCGCATCGGCCGCGCTCCGTGCCCGCTCTCACCACCGACAATGACCCAATGGATGCCGGTCAGATTGATTGATCCGAGGTCTTCAAGCAGCGGTTCGACCGACAGGAAACGAACCGCTGCAGGAGTGTCACGAAGCCGGTCGATCCGAGGCAATCCGTGTTTGCGATTCTCAACACTGACACCCCACCAGATATGTGACTGCTTGGCCGCGAACGTCAACCGTGTCCGGAGTAATTCCTCCAATCGGTCGGCGCGTTTGGTGAGTACCTGAAAAACATGCCAATTAGCCGCCACCATGACGCGGGCTACTTGTTCGATGTAGTCCGTGGGAATATCGGCATGAAACAGGTCGCTCATCGAGTTGACGAAGACTTTCTTCGGTGTGGCCCAAAGGAGCGGCTCCGCGATCTTTTCTGGTACAAGACGGAGGTCGAACCCCTGTTCGTACGGATGCCCCGGTACTCCGCGAAACCGTTCCGCGAACGTAGCCGCATAGCAGTGCTTGCAGCCGGGACTGATGCGCGTACATCCCCGCACTGGATTCCAGGTGGCGTCGGTCCATTCGATAGTGGAGTTGAGGGACATCTCATCCTGATTTTAGCAGATGATTGGCGATTCGAATCGCAGGACCGATCGCATTGGGGTTCGCGGTTGCGAAGCAGAGAAGATATAACGGAACCTTGTTCCGGTTGTAAAGTGGGAGTGGCTTTTCGACCACTCCGGCGAACAGGCTCTTGAGTCGCTCGACGAAATATTTGGCGATGGCTTCCGCATTGCCAATTTTTTCTGTCGATTCGATATCACCGAATAGCGTAGGCTCGGATCGCGTTCGATAGAAGGCATCGTACCAATCGTCCGTGCCGAATAATCGGGTCAAAGCATCTCGCCAAGCCGGAGGAATCTGACCATCTTTGGTTAATAAGCGTCCAACTGCGACGCCAAGAGGAAACAAGTACCATAAGTCAACCGCTTTCGTTTTCTCAATAGCTTCGATCGTCGCCCAATCGACTTGCATTCCATATGGATCGAGAAAGATCACAGCTCGATTCTTGCGCCAATCTCGGGTTTGGCAGAATTCCAGAAGAAACTCATTGGCTTCGCGGACATGGATATGAATGGCATTTTGCAAATCTTGATGTGTCGATTTCAATCGTTCCAAGTCTTGGCATCGACTCGGATTTTTCTCGACAAAATGGTACTCATGAAAAGGTTGTTCGATTTGCAACGCAATTTGGGCTGACCCGTCGACGAACTTTCTCGTTTCGGTTTCCGCCAATTCGGGAATGAGAAGTTCCGTCGGACGATTCTGTGCCAATTCGACGTAACCCGTTCCAGCGAACGCATCGACATAGGAGACAGTGAAATGCGATCTTGGCTTCATGATGTTCATGTAAGCGACAAGATAATCTCGAACGCGAGCCAGTTTGTCCTGTGTCCAGTCACCTCCAAATTTTTGTTCTGCCATGATGAACACCTTAAAATCCTATAACAGTGAACACCAGAATAGCAACGTGGTTCGATTGGTCAATCTTTGATTTTGGTTCATCAGTTTATCGATAAAAATCACATCACTCCCGTCAGTTCCTCCTTCAGCTGTCGCGGGAGTGCGGCGAACGATTCGTTGTAGCTCGCTTCCAGCGGGGCCGGAATGTAGTCCGTTTCGCTCTCCAGAAAGATCGGCAATGACGGCAGCGCCTCGCCCACAGCCAGCGGTTCGATAAATGCCGTCGGCAGGTCGGTCGCGAGATACGAGCCGAGTGTGAGCGGCTGATTCTCAGGAAGCTCGAACGTGGCTCCGCCGTACTCTTCCAATAACAGATTCTGAATACCGGCCGGATCGCGCGGAGTCGGCGGCAGAATAGCAATGATGAGCAGATGAATCCCCTGATTCAGAAAATCCGCGGACTTCTCGATGAATGATCGGATGGCGTTGCGGCTGTCCTTGTTCCCCGGCGAGACGATTTCGATCACCGAGACAATGCGTCCGCGACCGTGGCGAATGACGATCCGGTCGACGCGTTTGGCATAATTGATCCGCTCGAACCGGGTGATCAAGCGTGCGGACGGCGGTGGCAGCGTTGTGGTCGATGAACGATTGGGCCGCGGTTGCGTGCCGGTCTGGAGTGTGACCACGTCCGGAATCGGTCGCGCCGTGACCTGTTCCGAAAGTGCCATGTATTCCGGCGGAAGCAGATCGCGGTTCAATGCATCCGTGATTGCCTGAATCCACCGCTGATGGAAGTGATGGAAGTCCCCTCCCAGCATCTTGGACCAGTCGTGTACGGGCATCGTGAATCTCCGTCGAACCCAATCCATTCTATCCGATCCGCGGCACTTCGCCGTTCAGAAATCGCACGTTTTCATAAGTGTACAAGATTTCATTATACGTGTCTGGTCAAACCAGGTGTCTCTTCGCCAACAGGTGTGTGTTTTGAGTTGGCGAAGTTGGCGAACTCGCCTGCCAATCTGGCAGGATCGGATGATTTTCTCTCACCCGCCCTTCGCCAGGTCGAGGAAGACGATGTGCGACGGGTTGCCCACGGGTACGTATTGTCCGGTGAAGGTCAGCAGGCCGGTGGTGCGATCGACGCGGAAGACCGTCACGTGATCCGCCCGCTGATTGCAGCAATACAGGAAGCTCCCCGTTGGATCGAAGGTGAAGCTGCGCGGATAGTTGCCGCGGGTCCATTCGTCGCTGATCTGCGTGAGGTTGCCGTCGGTGCCGATGGCGAAGATGCCGATGCTGTCGTGCAAACGGTTGCCGGCGTACACGAATTTCCCATCGCGGGAGACGAGAATCTCAGAGCAGAAGTTGCTGCCGGCGTATCCCTTGGGCAGAGTGGAGATCGTCTGCCTGGCGGTGAGGCGCCCGCTCTTCGCATCGTAATCGAAGCGGACGATGGTCGAGCCTTCCTCCTGAATCGAGTAGAGCCAGCGGCCGTTCGGGTGGAAGTCCACGTGTCGCGGTCCGTCACCGGGTGGGAGGGAAACGGACGGCGGATCGTTGGGAATGAGCTTGCCGTTCTCCGCATCGAATTTCGAGATGAAGATCTTGTCGAGGCCGAGATCGACATGCAGGACGAAGTGGCCGGTGGGATCCGCGAGGATCTGGTGCGCGTGCGTGCGATCATGGCCGCTGAAGGCGAAGCTGCCCGGCGGTGCGTGCACCGCTTTCGTGGGTCCGATCTTGCCGGCGTCATCAATGACGTCGGTGGCGGTGCCGAGGCTGCCGTCATCTTTGATCGGCAGAACGGCCACGGAGCCCCCGAAGTAATTGGCCACCAGAAGGTACTTGCCAGATGGATGAATGTGGACATACGTCGGCCCGGCGCCACCGGACGGAACCGTATTCATCGGCTTGAGCGTGCCGTTCGTCCGGTCGATGGCGAAGGCGGTTACGCTGCCGTGCTTCGCTTCACCGACACGATCGGTCTCGTTGGCGGAATAGAGTCGCGTGCCGGTGGCGTTCACCGCCAGGCAACTGGGGCTGGTTCCGATTTCGTGGATACCCGCCAGCGTCATCGCTCCCGTGGTCCGGTCCACCTGAAAGAGGTGAATTCCACGGCCGTTTCCGGGGGGAAGATCCACTTGCGTGGGTAACACATCCTTGAGCGGAGCGCTGAAGGTGCCGACGTAAGCGAAGAGCGGCTTTGTGCTTTTGGGGTCAGCGGCGTGCACGGCGGTGACGAGCGGTGCGGCGGTCGCCAGTGCGGTTGCGGATTTGAGAAAGGTCCGGCGGGTTTCGGTTTGGGAATTCATGGGCTGGCACTCGGTTCGTGAGGGTCACCTCAATCCTATCGAGGTATACGGGGAAGCGGTCCGGAATCCGCGATTCGAAGCGCGTCGCCTGCGCTGTATAATAACGATTTGACCCACGGACTCCGGGCTGCACGCTATGCCGACGCCGACGAACCTGATTCGCAATTTCTGCATCATCGCCCACATCGACCATGGGAAAAGCACGCTCGCGGACCAGTTCTTGCTCAAGAGCGGCGCGGTCAGTGAGCGCGACATCAAAGCGCAAACGCTCGACAGCATGGACCTCGAACGCGAACGCGGCATCACCATCCGAATGCACCCAGTTACGATCTTCCACGAGCACAACGGACAGAAGTACGAGCTGAACTTGATCGATACGCCCGGCCACGTGGACTTCAACTACGAAGTTTCGCGGTCGCTGGCGGCGTGCGAAGGTGCCATCCTCCTCGTGGATGCCTTTCAGGGCGTGCAGGCGCAGACGGTGGCGAACGGCTTCCTGGCGATGGAATCCAACCTGAAGCTGGTGCCGACGCTCAACAAGATCGACCTTCCGCACGCGCGTCCGGAGTTTGTCATCAGCGAAATGGAACAGGCGATGCTGGTCGAGGACCCTGACGAAGTGATGAAGTGTTCCGCGAAGGCGGGCATCGGCATCGAGGAGCTGATGGGCGCTGTCATCGACCGCGTACCACCGCCCGCGGGCAATCCGGAAGCGCCGCTCAAGGCGCTCATTTACAACAGCCACTTCGATACGTACAAGGGCGTGGTGGTGTACATCCGTATGATTGACGGCAACCTGAAGCCGGGGCAGCGCGTCAAGCTGATGCGCACCGGCCGCGAGTACGTCGTGACCGAGATGGGACAGTTCCGCCCGGACCCCACCAAAATCGACGAACTCGGCGCCGGGCAGGTCGGATACTTCACCGCCAATATCAAGACGATCGACGACGTGAACATCGGCGATACGGTCACGGATGCGTTCAAACCCACCGCGGAACCGATGGCGGGGTACAAGGAACCCAAGCCGATGGTCTACTCCGGGCTTTACCCGGTCAACAACAACGAATTCGAAGACCTGCGCGAAGCTCTGGGCAAACTCAAACTCAACGACAGCAGCTTCACTTATGTTCCGGAAGTCTCAGATGGCCTCGGCTTTGGCTTCCGCTGCGGCTTCCTCGGGATGCTCCACCGCGAGATCATCCAGCAGCGACTCGAACGCGATTGCGAACTCGATCTCGTGCAGACTGCCCCCAACGTCACCTACGAGATCAAGAAGATCAACGGCGATGTGATTCAGGTCCACGGCCCGCAGGATGTGCCGGACGGCGGCGGTATCGACGAATTCCGTGAACCGATCGTGAAAATCAGCTTCCTGATTCCGTCCGGGAATATCGGCGTCCTGATGACGATGTGCACCGAGCGCCGCGGCACCTTCATCCGCACCGAGTATCTCAGCCAGCAGCGCGTCATCCTCGTGTTCGAGATGCCGCTCGCGGAAGTGATCTACGATCTCTACGACAAGCTCAAATCGGTCACGCACGGCTACGGCACCATGGATTACGAAGTGGTCGGCTATCGCGCTGCGGAACTCGTGCGCATGGACATCCTCGTACACGGCAACCGAGTCGATGCACTTTCGATCATCGTACACCGCGCCAACGCCGACCGCCGTGGCCGCAAGGTACTCGAGCGCCTGCGCAAGGAGATCAGCAGGCACCTCTTCGAGGTCGCCCTGCAGGCCGCGATCGGCGGGCGCATCATCGCCCGCGAAACGATCGCTGCCATGAAGAAGAACGTGACGGCGAAGTGTTACGGCGGCGACATCTCGCGGAAGCGGAAATTGTGGAACAAGCAGGCCGAAGGGAAGAAGCGGATGAAAGCGATCGGCCAGGTGGAGGTGCCGCAGGAGGCGTTCCTCGCCGTGCTTGAGGATGATTGAGGTAGAATGGGGTAACGCTTCGGGAGGAACCAGACATGATCCGAATTGCAGCGACTGTTCACGGTGGCGTCATCGTTCCCCATCAGCCGATCGACTGGCCGGATGGAACCGAAGTCGAGGTCCAGCAGGTCTCGGAGTTGATCGACGACGAAACACCGGATTCGCCGGAAGAGATCGAACGCTGGATCGCGGAAATGGACGCCATACCTACTCCAACGATGTCAGAAGAAGCATGGGCTCAGTGGGAGCAAGATCGACAGGAAGACAAGGCGTGGCAATTAGCACAACAGGAAGCCCGTGAAAAGAAAATCCAAGCGGGTTTGCAATGAAGCGGTATCTCTTTGACAGCAATGCATTAAACCTCTTTGTTTATCGTCGATTTGGAGTGTACGAGAAAGCAAAAGAGCTGAAGCGACAGGGTCACATTTTTGGTACAGCGATTCCTGTTGTTGCAGAATTCCTCGGCGGAACTATGGCGAGTGAGACATGGAAGTTGAATTTGCCAATGGTCGAGCAGAAACTGTCCTTTTTCCGTCTCTGGCCTTTTGATCTGCCAGCCGCACGCGAGTACGCCCGCCTCTTCGCTGTTCTGAAAACAAGCGGCGTTCGGATGCAATCGATCGATCTGATGATCGCCGCGATTGCCATGATCATTCCAAATTGCGTTGTCATCAGCAGTGATTCCGATTTTCAACGCGTGCCGGGATTGACCGTTGAGAACTGGGTCACCAATTGAAGTGATTCGAAACTCGCATTCCAAACAAACAGCCGCCGGGAACCGGCGGCTGCATGACATCGGATTGTCAGTTCGTTACTTCACAAGCTTTTCAAGATCTTCGCCGGCGAAGGCGAGCTGCGCGTTCTTGTTCGCCACTTTGCCATCCTTATCCACAATCATCATGTGCGTGCCGATGATGCCGTACTTCACGCCGAGGCTGCCGTCGGCGGCGAAGAGATGCACGCCCGGCAGACCCGCATCGCGGACCGACTGCGCCGCCACCGTGGCGTTCGTATCGAGACAGACTGTCACAATGTTCAGTTTGCCTTCGAACTTCTTCTCGAGGTCCGCCAATTCCTTGGCGTCGGCCTTCAGGCCGCCGTGGTAGCTGCCCCAGAAGTAGACGATGGTCGCGCGGCCGGTGGCGCGGCCGAGGTCGATCGTCTTGCCGTCGAGCGTGGTGCCGGCCAGTTCCAGAGGCTGGCCTTCGCTGGACAGGCGGCGGATCGAACCGGCTGCCTGACCGGCGAGCTGATGGCTTGCGAAGTTCTTGACGATGGCGGAGTAGTGTTCCTTCGCCTCCGCCTCGCCGGTGCGGCCGTTCTGCTCCTCCGCCAGCGCGAGACGATAGAGCGCTTCGGGCGTTTCGTCCGTGCTGGGGTAAGCTTTGATGAACGCCGCCAGCGACTCGCGCCACCAGGTCTGCACGTCGCCGATTTCCTTGGGTTTGGTGCTCGCGGACATAAGTTTTTGGGAGTATTCGAGGCTCAGCACGCGGAAGGCGGCGAATCCGGCGAGCGGCGTGCCCTTGGCGACCTTGTCGATCTGATCGCGCCACGCGAGGAGCTGCTTGCCCGCTTCGCTGTCCCCTCCTTCAGCGGCGGCGACGTACGCATCGAGCAGTTGCTTGATGAAGATCGCCTGCGCCTCGTGGCCCTGAAGCTTCGTGACCACATCCGCAAGAATCGCCGCGCGAGCGGACTGATATTTTGTATACTCTGGTGTGCCGTAGGCGGGCGGAGTCATTTCCTGAAGCTTCTTGAGCGCGTCCTGAACCGCTTCCGGGAACTCGGGTCCGCCGGCGACCGGGCCAGCGTCCATCGTCGGCGTGCCGGGGAGCGGGCCATCGACGAGCTTCCACGCTCGGCCAACCTGCACCAGTTCGCCCAGTTGGAAGGTGACGGCTCGATTGTCCGCGCCGGTATCGACGAGAACCCCCGCATTGCGATGGCGAACGAAATCGGTGCGGCCCTGGAATTCATCCGCGGGTACGGTTTCCGGTGTCCAGAGTTCGACGTGGATCCACTTGGCCTTCTCGGTGAGTTTGAGTGCGCTGGCGGTCTGCTGGAGGCGTTCGATCGCCTTGGCAGCGCGGGCGGTCATCGCCTGAATCTGCGCGGCGGGCAGGCCGATCGCCTGCAGATCCTTCTGCGTGATCACGAGCGATTGCAGCTTCGCGCGATCGTTCGTGACGATGGCGGTGAAGACTTCGCGGCTGAGCTCTTCCGGCGAAATCGCTTCCCAGACATCGACCGTGCCGTTGCCGTCGGTATCGACGCCGACCTTGCTGCCGTTGGCGCCGAGCCAGCGGAACTGCTTGCCCGTGGGGACATCGGTCTCGCGATAAACTTCCTGGCCGTCGCGGTAGTACGAGAGAATGTTGTAGCTCTGCGAGCCGACGGCGAGGAAGCGGCGAACGGGCCGGTTGTTGGCGTCGGTGAGGACGTAGCCGACAGGCTTGGCCGCATCGGGATAGGGGACGACGCGGCAGCGTACGAGGTCGGCCGGCGCCAGCGGAGTCACGGCGACGCCGGGCTGCTTGGGCTGCACCGCGGCCATTTCCTCGGCGCGGGGCATGGGTGGTACGGCGGATGCGGTACCGATTCCGAATCCGGCGAGCAGGGTGAGGGTCGCCAATGTTCGCGTGGTGAGGGTCATCCGTGGTTCTCCTTCGCGCAATCGTGCCCTGTCCGCCCGACAGAGCCTCGATAATCGTCATCGGCTGCACAATCGGCGCAAGTTGAGGGAAAAGCGAGAGACAGGTATTTCTTTGGAAAATGTTCAGTTTCTAGAAAGTGTTCGTTTCCCAGACCTTTTTCACTTCCGCTGCCATTCTGGCAGGCGAGTTCGCCAACTTCGCCAACTCAAACACACACCCCTTGGCGAAGAGACACTTGACGCGCTGATAGAATGTCTATTTGTTCACTATTCTGATTGCGGCGGCGATGCCTCCGCCGACACCGCACCACCTTACCCCGGACCCATGCCCGATCGTCGGAAGCATCTCTGCCCAGCAACAACTTACGTCAAAACACATTCCTGAACGGATAACATTCGACCGATTCAGCAATTCATCAAAAAAAGCCTCAATTCTTATTGACAAAAAAAATTGTCAAGAGTACGATCTCCCCATGCTCGACTTACAGGTCATCGAAAATCCCGCAGCCGCGACGGTGGCTTTGGACCCGATCCGGAATCGCCTCCTCTCCGAACTCGCGCAACCGACTTCGGCGGCGACGTTGGCGACGCGGGTCGGCTTGGCCCGACAGAAGGTCAACTATCACTTGAATACGCTCGAGTCGCACGGTCTTGTGCAGCTTGCCGAGGAACGGAAGTGGGGCGGGCTGACGGAGCGGCTGCTCGTTGCGTCGGCTGCGACGTATGTCGTTTCGCCCAGTGCGCTGGGCCCGGTTGCCGTTGATCCGAATCGGGAAATCGACCGGCTCTCCGCCAGCTATCTCATTGCCCTCGGCGCACGAATCGTCCGCGAGGTGGGCGACTTGGTTCGCCGCGCTCGAGACGCGGGCAAACGGCTTGCGACATTGGCGGTGGATACCGAGATCCGCTTCCGCTCGCCGGCCGAACGTGCGGCATTCACGAACGAGCTCACCGAATCCATCGCGAAGCTTGTTTCGAAATATCACGACGAATCCGCCCCCGGCGGTCGCGCTCATCGACTGGTGGTTGTGGCCCATCCTCTGCCTCAAAAATCCGATTCCAGGGAGTCATCATGAGCGTCAAGAACGAACCCTCCGGACGTCGTTCCGTCCAGGTGGAAGTCGAGGTCCCCGGCACGCCGGAGGAGGTTTGGCAAGCCATCGCCACCGGACCGGGAATTTCGTCCTGGTTCGTGCCGGCGGAGTTCGAAATGAAGGACGGGAAGCCGGTCGCGATCACGATGGACTTCGGCATGGGTCTGGTGTCCACGTCTGCCGTGACGGACTGGAATCCACCGCTCAAATGGGCCGCGCAATCCGATGGCTGGGTTCCCGGCTCACCACCAATCGCCAACGAGTGGAGCGTGGAAGCACGGAGTGGCGGAGTCTGCATCGTCCGGATTGTTCATAGCCTTTTCGCAAGCACGGACGACTGGGATAACCAACTGGAAGGAACCGAAACCGGCTGGCCTGCGTTCTTCCGTACGCTGCGGATCTATCTGACGCATTTCCGCGGATTACGCTCGGCGACAATGAAGTGGATGGTCCCGGTTGCGGGTACGGAAGCGGAAGTGTGGGACAAGCTGACTTCGGCGGTGGGGCTGAACGGCGTCGGTGTGGGGCAGAGTTGGACAGGGCCGACCGGGGTTCCGGCGATCAGCGGCGTGGTGGAGTTCTTGAGCGAAAGCCCGTACGATGCGCTGGTACGGGTCGACAAGCCGGGGCCAGGCGTCGCCGCTCTCGGCACGATCAATTGCGGAGGCCCGATTCTGGCAGCCCTGAGCTTCTATCTTTACGGCGACCATGCGGCGGAAACCGTCGCTCGCGAGCAACCGCTCTGGGATGCGTGGTTCGGCAAACAGTTCCCGAGCGAATAATCGCGAAATGTCAATGGACAAGCCCTTCGACCATTAGGTCGAAGGGCTTTGTGATTTTCTTCAAGTGGCTTCTCACGAATCGTGCTTACTTGCCTTCGATGTATTCCACCAGTTCGATCGTGGCTTCGTAGTTGTTGATGGTGTAGCTGAGCTTCACCATCCCCTTGCCTGCGCTGTACCAGGCCTTGACGCTGGTCTTGGTGCCGGCGACATCGAGTTCCGGGGCATCGACCACGACGGCTTCGTATTCCTTGCCGTCCTTGGTCTTCACCTTCTCTTTTTCATCCTTGATGGTGTACTTGCCCTTGATTGGCTGATCCTGAATCTTGGAGTCGATCGTCCAGGTGGCGTCCTTCTTGGCGGGCAGGCCGAGGATCTTCACCGGCGGGGTGATCGGGCTGTCGTTGATCTTGGTGCGGTAGACGCCGTCCGCCATCACCTTGACCGATTCCTTGGCGACCGGCCGGGTCTGGACGTAGGTGGCGAGGGTGGCTTCGCCATCCTTGATGCTTTCCACGCGGATTTCGACTTCCTGCGCGTCGCCGAGCTTGTACTTCCACTTCGCTCCCATCTTGAGCGGGAACAGATCGGTGGTGGCAGCCGGGGCGGCGGCTTCCTTCTTGGGTTCTTCCTTTTTGACTTCTTCCTTTTTGGGCTCTTCCTTCTTCGCTTCGCCGGCGGGGGCTTGAGCAAAAGCGGCTGCGGCCAGGCCGAAGACCGCGAGACTGCCGAAAATACGTCGCATGAAAAAATCTCCAAAATTCAGGTTCAGACACTATAGGGGATTGACGCGAGCGCGTGAAGGCGCTAAGGGAGCTTCGGTTCCGGAAGCTTGGTGCCGGCGAGCGCTTGGGTCACGCTGGCGGGTGCGTTCAGGCTCACGAAGCCTTTGCCGTCCTGGGCAGTTCCGCCCACCGTCCATTGGACGTTCAGCTCGCCGGATCGGGCAAAGTAGCCTTCCGGCGTGGTGGCGATCCAGCCCGAATCGCCCGCCCACAGCGACACCAGATGCCGGCCGTCTGCCACGTCGTAAAGCCGGACCTGACCATCCGCGCATCCGGCTGCGACCCGCTTCCCGGCCGCGTCGAACGCCACAGCATATACGTTGTCTCCCACCGCAACGGTTCGAATCGCGGCGCCGGATTGTGCGTTCCAGATGCGAACCGTCCCATCCGCACCCGCACTCGCGAGCTGTTTCCCCGATTTTTCGAACGCCAGCTCCTGCACGCCGGTATTGTGCCCCGCCTGCCGCCGGACCCGCTCGCCCGTCGAAGCGTCCCACCAGAACAGCTGCGGTTCCAGCCCCGACGTCACCACCTGCTGACCGTCCGGCCGCACCGCCACCGCGATCACTTCGTTCTCCATCCCGCTGAAGGTGAACTTCCCCTTCCCGGTGGCGGCATCGACGATGCGCCCTGAGCGATCTTTGCTGGCGGTGGCGTACCAGTCTCCTTTAGGCGAGAATGCCACGGCGTAGACGAAGTCCGAATGCCCGGTGAACGTGTGGACCGGCTTGCCGTCGGCGACTGTCCAGAGACGAACGGTTTTGTCGAAACTCGCCGACGCGATCTGCTTGCCATCCGGGCTGAAACTCACGCTCGACACCACATCCGCGTGTCCGCCGAGCGAATGCAGCAGCTTCCAGTCCTTCGTTGAAAAGAGCCGCAAGTCGCCTCGCGCGGACGGCTGCCCGCCGGAAACGGCGAGCAGCGAACCGTCCGGGCTGAACTTCAGATCGTTCACCGCCCCCAGCACGTTCGTGAGCGCCTGCGCCGGCTTCGCTTCCGCCAGATTCCACACCGTCACGCGGCCGTACGTTCCCACCGCCAGCAGACGATCGTCCGGGCTGAACGCCACCGCCGCCACCGGCGCAAGCGGACCCACCGGCAGCACCGCCGCCAGCGGCTTACCCTTCACCGCCAGCTTGAACGGGAACGTCACGTTCAGCTTCCGCCGCGGGCGCACCGACGTCGTCACCGTTTCATCGTCCCTCGGCTTCACGCCCTCCGCCGCGCCCGTCGCCACCCACTTCCGCAGGATCGCGATTTCACCCGCCTCCAGAGGCTCATCGTCGAGCGGCATCCGGCGCTTCGGATCCTTCTCCGAGAGAATCGTGATCAATAGCGATTCGTCCGGCTTCCCCGCCTTCAGCACCGGCACTTTTCCGCCCTTGCGGATCAGCTCCGGCGTATTGAGCGCGAGGCCGGCGGAGACGTCCGGCTCGTCGAGTTTCCGCTCGTTGTGGCAGACCGTGCAGTGCTTCCGCAGGATCGGCCGCACATCGCCCCAATAGGTGGGATCGGCGGCAAATGATTGGGAGGCGAAGAGGACGAGGAGGAGTGACCAGCGGAACATGCGAAACTCGGCGGCGGGGTTGGGATGTTTTGAAATTCGCCCGCGGATGACGCAGATAGGAAGACGCAGATGAAGAAGATGAAAACAAATGATCGATGATTCAGATCCTCTTCATCCGCGTCCGGAGGTCCTTGTCATCCGCGGGCCATAATCTTTGGCAAGGCGTGCTCGATTCTTTCAAATTAGAATACCAGAAACACGATCAAAAGAGATGTCGGAGAACAGGATCAGTGATTATCGGTGTTTGAGCTTTCGTCATTTGGAGTCGTTGGCCAATTTGTTAATTCGCCATCGAGTGTAATTCGAATTATTCGTCCTTCGGAATCGTAGGTAAACCGAATCGTTTGACCCAATATGGTATTCCGCCCCAATAGATAGAGTTCGTAAGGAAACGCTACCAGTTCACCGAGACCAAACGTCATCGGAACTGACATAGCTAAGTGAGAAGCCCTGAGCGATTCTGAGACCTTTCGTCGAGTCCGAAACTCTTCAAAAAACCGATTGTCTTCATATCCGGCTAACGTGGGTTTATTAAAGACTTCGTGGACCTTCTCTCGCGTCTCGAGCTTGGACAAGTCTTTTCCGGCATAGGCAATCAAAAACGAACAACCACTCGAAAGAATGGCAATCATCGACAAAAATAGCGCGATACTTCTCAAAGTGCCGCACGTATAAATGAATTTCAAACGATGTCAAGAGCGAGTAGATCTAGGGCCCCTATGGGTCTGCTGACAATAGCTGAATGTAAAACCGAAGAGTTGGTTTTCATCCTCTTCATCCGTGTCCGGAGGTCCGCGTCATCTGCGGGCCAACAATCATTCCTAAAATACCAGAAAATGCCCCAAGGCGGAGTCCTCTCATGGCGAACATTCTCTCCGAAGCCGACGTTCAGCAGTACCACACGGACGGTTACACGCTGGCGCGGGCGCTCTTCGATCGCGACGAAATCGAACTCCTGCAGCGCAGCGCCAAGGAAGACAACGAACTCGATCAGCGCTCCTTCGGCCGCGCCGACGGCGAAGGCGGAGTCGTGCGGCTTTCGCTCTGGAACCACCCCGGCGACGGCATTTACGGCATGTTCGCCCGCTGCGAGCGCATGGTCCGCAGCTGCGAGAAGCTGCTCGGCGGCGAAGTCTACCATTACCATTCGAAGATGATTTTGAAGGACGCGAAGATCGGCGGCGCGTGGGCGTGGCATCAGGATTACGGCTACTGGTATCAGAACGGCGTGCTGTTCCCGCTGCTCACGAGCGTGTTCATTGCGGTCGATCCGTGCACGAAGCAGAACGGCTGCCTGCAGGTGCTGAAGGGTTCGCATCACTGCGGGCGCATCAACCACGTGCTCACGGGCGATCAGGCGGGTGCGGACCGCGATCGCGTCGATGAACTCATGAAGCGTCTGGAACTGGTGTATGTGGAGATGGAGCCGGGCGATGCGCTCTTCTTCCACTCGAATCTCCTGCACCGCAGCGATCAGAACAAATCGGATCACCCCCGCTGGAGCATGATCTGCTGCTACAACGCCGCCCGCAACGATCCTTACAAGGACAGCCACCACCCGCGCTACACGCCGCTCAAGGTTGTACCCGATTCCGCCATCCGCGACGTGGGCGTGAAGCGCTTCGCCGACAGCGGCGACGTCGCGTGGCTGGAGGATCGCAAAGACGTGAGCGCACGGAGGCTGGAGGGGTGAGCCCATTCTCGAAAGATCGCATCACCGCTTGCTTTTCCGGAGATCGCGCGGGAAAATAGCCAGTCTCACCCAAATAGGTTGCTGGCTCATGCGCGATTCGGTGGAACAACAGAACGACGTCGACAAAACCCGCGCTCAGACCGTCTCAGAGAAGAGCCACACCTACGAAACTCAAGGCCAGACTCCGACGGATTCCTTCGTGCCCACGTTCGGCCCACCCGACGAACCCGGCGAAGTCGGGCGGCTCGGCCCCTATCGCATCATCAAGGAACTCGGCAAAGGCGGAATGGGAGCCGTCTACGCCGCCCTCGATACCCGCCTCGATCGCAAAATCGCACTCAAGGTGATGATCCCCGCATTCGCCGCCATCCCCTCCGCCAAAGAACGGTTCCTCCGCGAAGCCCGCGCCGCCGCCAAAATCGCACACGATAACGTCGTCACCGTCTACGAAGCCGACGAACGCGACGGCATTCCCTACATCGTCATGCAGTACCTCGAAGGATATCCCCTCGACGAGTTCCTCAAGAAAAAGGGCGAAGTCTCGCAAAGTCAGGTCCTGCGCATTGCTCGCGAAACCGCTGCCGGGCTCGAGGCCGCCCACAAACTCGGAATCATTCACCGCGACATCAAGCCCGGCAACCTCTGGCTCGAAGCCCCCAACGGCCGCGTCAAACTTCTCGACTTCGGCCTCGCACGCCCCGTCGACAGCGATGTCGAACTCACCAAAAGCGGAGCCATCCTCGGCACCCCCGCCTACATGAGCCCCGAACAGGCACAGGGCGAACGCGTCGATCAGCGCTCCGATCTCTTCAGCCTCGGCGTCATGCTCTACCGGCTCACCACCGGCCAACTCCCCTTTCAGGGCAACTCCACCATGGCGGTGCTCATGGCGCTCGGCACCAAAGAGCCCAAACCCGTGCGCGAGGTGAACCCCGCCATTCCCGACGGTCTTGCCCAGCTCATCCACGACCTTCTCCGCAAAGACCCCGCCCAGCGCCCCGCCACCGCCACCGAAGTCATCACCCGCCTCCGCGACCTCAATAAAGCTCCCAAGGTCGACGGCGTACCGATCGTCTCGATGCCGTACGGCTCGCAGAATCAGATGTCCCTCGTGCCGATCCCGATCGGCATGCCGTCGATGACGAATCCATTCGAGAACATCGATATCACCGATTCGATGACTGCGGAGCCAAAGCCAAAGCCAAAGCCGAAGTCGGAGAAGAAACCGCCGATCCGCATCCCGCCGATCGCCTACGGCGGCGCCCTCGTTGGCCTGTTTCTGGTCATCGGTGTCATTGTCATCATCATCACGAACAAGGACGGCTCGCAGACGAAAATCGAAGTGCCGGACGATACGAAGGTCGAGGTGAAGGACAAGAACGGCAAGACACTGGCGAAGGTGGGCCCGGCGCCAATCAAATCAGATCCGTTCGTAGTGAACTCCGTCTGGACTGGCATGGAGGGCGGAGTGAAGCAAACGCTGACAGTGTTGGAACGAAACGGGGAGAAGTTCAAGGCTCGGTACGTTGCTGATCTCGGTCCAATCATCCGAGAGGTCCGGGGGACGGTAAAGGATGGAAAGATCGAATGGTTCGCCCGCGACGCCGTGGCCATTTCCGGTAACGCCGGCGGAGACATGATCGGGACGCTCGGAGAAGAAGATGGGAAGCCGATCCTCATCACAAAGTGGAAGATGGGTCAAAAGGAGGGCGGCACCACGCTTCGGTTAAAGACGAACGATCCCGACCGCGCCGCCGCGGAGTGGGTGATCGCGCAAGGTGGGAGTGTGTCGATCAACGGCCGGGACATCAAAGTAGTCGCCGACTTGCCCCAGGAACGATTCGCGTTGTGGAATGTCAATTTGGATAGTACGAAAACGACAGACGCCGGAATGGCACAACTCAAGGACCTCACGCAGTTGTCGTTCATCAACCTGAACGGTACGACGGTGTCGGACGCGGCTCTAGTACACCTCAAGCGAATCAATAGTCTGGCGGCTCTATACCTGAATGGCACGAAAGTGACCGATGAGGGACTCGCGCAGCTGACCGAACTCAAGAACCTCCAAATTTTCACTCTTCAAAGTACGCAGGTGACGGACACCGGTCTGGCACTCCTCCGTGAATTCAAGAACCTGACCGGACTCAACTTGATCGGGACGAAAGTGACCGCCCAAGGCCTCGCCGACTTTCACAAGGCCGTGCCGGGTTGCAAGATCGAATGGGACGGCGGCGTGATCGAGGCGGAGGACGTGGACCGCAAGGCGGCGGAGTGGGTGATTTCACTCGGCGGCGGAGTGCGTATTAATGGCGATAACAAGGAGATCAGAGCAGCGACAGAACTGCCGAAGGAACGATGGTGTCTGACTGGGGTCAACCTTAATGGCAGTAAACAATTGACGGATGCCGGACTGGAACGTCTGAACGATCTCAAGTCGTTGACTTTCCTACTGATCGGTGACACACAGGTGGGCGACGCGGGTTTGGCTCACCTTAAGAATCTTAAAAATCTGACGACCTTACATATGTGGGCGACGCAGGTTACGAGCAAAGGGCTGGCTCACCTTTATGACCTCAAGAATCTGACCTACCTCGATGTCACAAAGACGAAACTGACGGCGAAGGAGTTGGAGGCGTTCCACACGGTTGTTCCGGGGTGCAAGATCGTGCTCGAAAAAGGGACAATCGAACCCGAGTCAAAGTAATTGATTAACGTTTTATCTTGGATTCAACTCTCTTATCCGGAACAGTGCGAACTGGTGCCGCCGATTTCGGTGCCAGTTCCAGACAGTCGTGCCGGAGGCAAAACTCGGTTCCGAGCGATCACATCGATTCTTCTGGCATCACGTTTTCGACGTAAACCCTTGCGGCGCATAGGCGCTTCCGAAATTTTGGCGTCTTTCCACGGTAGAGTGTGGCAGTGTCGGTGGAAAGACGAGTCAGTGTCAGAACGACATCACCTAGACCATGAGCAACCGGTGGCGGAGTTCTGCTCATTGATTGGGCGAAATACGAGCCGAATATTCGAAATCATCCGAATTTTTTATCTGACCCATTTGAAGAAAACTGAAAAAGTTCTCGTTGACCGGGATTTTCCGTGCCTGTACACTGTCTAAAAGTTGAACACCCGCCTTGCTCTCCGGGCTAACCGGACGAAACACCCGGGCCGCACCAAACGGCTCTCCCGCTCAAAAGCGGAAACTTTATCCGAAGCTAACTGTCGAACACGCGCGGCTTTAGAGCCGAAGGAGATCGATCGTGACGAATAAGCAGAAGTGCCTCGGCTCGCCACTGGGACGGCGAACGTTTCTTCAGGTGGGCATGCTGGGCGGCATCGGTCTGACGCTTGGCGATTATTTCCGGATGCAGGCGCATGCGGCGGAGCCGGCCGCGGCGATCAAAGGCCCGAAGGCGGAGGCCTGCATTCACATTTACATGCCGGGTGGCATGGCGCATCAGGAAAGCTGGGACCCGAAGCCGTACGCTCCGATCGAATACCGTGGCGACATGACTCAAGTGCAGACGAAGATCGAAGGGGCAGTGTTCAACGAATGTCTTTCGAAGACGGCGCAGATTGCGGACAAGATCACGGTCGTCCGCGGGATGACGCACGGCGAAGCGGCCCACGAACGCGGCACGCACAATATGTTCACGGGCTATCGGCCGAGCCCGGCGATCGTGTTCCCGAGCATGGGCAGCGTGATCAGCCACGAACTGGGCGTGAAGAACAACCTTCCGCCGTACGTGGCGGTGCCGAACATCGTGACCAACTTCGCACAGAGCGGTTACCTTTCGAGTGCGTACGGTCCTTTCGCACTGGGCAGCGACCCGGCGAACGGCGGTTTCAAGGTGCAGGATCTGGCGCTGCCGGGTGGCGTAACGCCGGAGCGTTTCGACAATCGCCGCAATATGCTTTCGGCGGTGAACGATCACTTCGCGAAGAAGGAAAAGTCGGACAATCTGGACGCGATGGATACCTTCTATCAGCGTGCTTATGGTCTGATCAGCAGCGAGAAGGCGCGGACGGCGTTCGATATCAATGCCGAGGACGCGAAGCTGCGTGATGCGTACGGTCGCAACGCCGCGGGCCAGCGCCTGCTGATGGCGCGGCGACTGGTCGAAGCCGGCGTGCGGTTCGTGACGGTTCACTACGGCGGCTGGGACTTCCACAACGCAATCACTGCGAACACGCGCAGTCAGCTTCCGCCGTTCGATCAGGCATTCGCCACGCTGATCACGGACCTCAGCGATCGCGGCATGCTCGACAAGACGATGGTGATGGTATCGAGCGAGTTTGGCCGGACGCCGAAGATCAACGGCAACGCCGGACGCGACCACTGGCCGAAGGTGTTCAGCGTGGTACTGGCGGGCGGCGGGATCAAGAAAGGCTCCATTTACGGCAAGTCCGACGCCACCGCGACGGAGCCGGAAGAAGACGGCTTGGGTGTCGAGGATCTGGCGCACACGGTTTACCACTGCCTGGGTATCGATGCGACCAAAAAGCTGATGAGCCCCGGCGATCGGCCGATCGATATTGTCCGCGAAGGCAAGACGATCAAGAATCTGCTGGCGTAATCAGAAGAGTGGGTATCGCCTGCCGAATGCACGATTCGGCATGGAAATACCCACTTTGTTTTTTGAATCATCCAGGAAGTCCGCATCGCGGTGAGGATCATAGTCATGAATCGAGTGTTTGCCTTCCTCACGGTTCTCGCGTTCGCACCGGCCGCGTTCGCTGTCGATCCGCACCTCAATGGCTTCTCGCTCTTCGGCGGGCAACGCGGTACGGAGCCGGTCGTCACCTTTGTAGGTGCGAATCTCAACGATGCACCGGAAGTGCTCGTCTATTATCCCGGCATTGCGGTCACGAAGACGGAAGTCATCAACAAGGATCAGCTTCGGGTCACGCTCAAGATCGCGCCCGATTGCCGGCTCGGCGAACACGGCTTCCGCGTGCGGACTTCGAGTGGAATTTCCGAGTTCCGTACCTTCTGGGTCGGCACCTATCCTGTGATTGGCGAAACGGAACCGAACACCGATTTCGAAAAACCCCAGACCATTGAAATCAACAGCACGATTCAGGGCAGCATCGGCTCCGAGGATGTGGATTACTTCGTGGTCGAGTGCAAGAAGGGGCAACGACTGTCCGCGGAGATCGTGGGCATGCGCCTCGGGCAGAGTTTCTTCGATCCGTACATCGCGATCCTCAACGACAAGCGGTTCGAACTCGCTATTGGTGATGACTCCGCGATGAACGGTCAGGATGGCGGATGCTCGATCGTCTGCCCGGCGGATGGCAAGTATATCGTCATGGTCCGCGACAGTGCGTACGTTGGTGCGGGGAACTATCTGTTGCATATTGGCAATTTTCCGCGTCCCACGGCCGTGGTTCCCGCCGGCGGTCAGCCCGGCGAAGAACTGGAAGTTCGCTTTCTGGGCGACCCCGCCGGCGAAATCAAACAGAAGATCAAACTGCCAGCTGCGAATGATGAACTCTTTCGAGTCCACGCCACGACGGCTGAAGGGCCGCACGTCTCCGGATTGAAGTTCCGGGTGGAGAGTGTGCCGAACGCCATCGAAGCCAGCAACGCGAACACGCCGGCGACGGCGCTCGCCGGTGCCGCACCCGGAGCGTTCAACGGGATCATCAGTACCGCCGGCGAAACCGACCATCTGAAATTCCCAGGCAAGAAAGGCCAGGTCTTCGATATCCACTGCTACGCCCGGCGTGTGGGTTCGCCGCTTGATGCCGTCATGACATTGCACACCTGGGCCAACAATGCGCTGGGTGGTGCGATCGTCGGCAACGACGATTCGCAATACGGGCCAGACAGTTTTTTCCGCGTGACGCTTCCGCAGGATGGCGAATACATGATTCTCCTGCGCGATCACCTGTCGAAGGGGGGAGCGGATTATTTCTATCGTGTCGAGATCACTGTCCCGGTTGCAATCACCCGCACCACAATTCCCAAGGTGGACGGCAATAATGTGTCCAATCAGGATCGGCAGACGATCAGCGTTCCGAAAGGAAACCGGTACGCAACATTGGTCGTCGCTAATCGTGCGGACTGGGGTGGCCCGGCCGCGATCAGCTTCGACAAACTTCCGCCGGGCCTGGTGATTCATGCGGATCCCGTGGATCCCGGACAAGGAGTCACGCCGGTGGTCTTCGAGGCCAAACCCGATGCGCCGGTGGGTGGTTTGCTGGCGGATCTGATGGCGAAACCCGCTGATCCCAAAGTCGTCGCCAAGTCGCAGACGAATCTGGATGTGAACTATAGTATCGGTCTGAACAATGTTCCCTTTCACAGGCACCATCATGATCGCGTGGCTGTAGCCGTCACGGAGACGGCGCCGTTCAGCATCGAAGTGGTGGACCCAAAAGCACCACTGGTTCAAAACGGCAGCATGTATTTGAAGGTGATTGCCAAGAGAGCTCCCGGCTTCACGGGGCCTATCAACGTCTATCCGCTGTTCACGCCACCGGGTACGGGCATTGCCGGGCAGACGACCATCCCCGCTAACGTGAACGAGTGTCTAGTCTATTGCAACGCCGCACCGAATGCCGCAGCAAGAAAATGGCGGACTTGCTTCACGGCATTCGCAACCACAACCACCACACCGGCCGGGCACAAGCCGAACGATCCCCTGACCGCACCCAGCTCGGGGAACCTTTGGGTGTCGAGTCAGTTGTTCACGCTGGAGATCGCAACGCCGTTTGTGGCTTTCACCCAGGATCGGGCTGCTGTTGAACAGGGAGCGAAAACGCAAGTGGTTTGCAAGATCGCGACGAATACGCCGTTCGATGGCGAGGCGGTGGCCCGCATCATCGGCTTGCCGGCGAAAGTGACGGCACCTGAACTGAAGTTCAAGCCCGATGCCAAAGAATTGATTTTTGAGGTGACTACGGACAAGACCAGTCCGGCGGGCAAGCATGGAGTTTATATTCAGGTGGAGGTGATGAAGAACGGCGAGAAGCTGTATCATTCGGTGGGCGGCAATGAATTGCGGATTGACGTGCCCCTGCCGCCGAAGGTCGCGGCGGCTGCTGCGCCGATGGCGCCGATGCCCGCCACACCCGCGCCGGCCGCCGCCCCGATGCCCAAGCGCCTCACACGCCTGGAGCAATTGCGGCTGGAGCAGGAAGAGCGAGAAAAGGCCGCGAAGGCGGGCGCGCCGGTGCCGATGCCGAAGAAGTGAACTCCGAGCTTTCAACATGAGCAAATATAAGTTCAGTCCACGCGGCGAACGGCTCGTGAATCAAGTCTTGCGACTCGATTGGGAGGAGCAGCTTGATATCGCGGACATGCTGCGCGACATTCACTCTTGCCCGCCTGGCGTGCTCTCCGAGGACGACCCCAATTTTGAAGAAATCCTGATGGAGCGACTTCGACAATATGAGTCGGGTGAAAGCAAGGCTATACCAGTCGAAGAAGTCTTTGCGAAACTCGAAGAAAAGTATGAAATCAAGTTCGCGAAGCTGAATGGCCGGAAATATCCGGTGTTCATGAAGTCAATACGAGAGCGTTGTGTCGAACTCGGCTCAAAATTATCGACGTTTTACGAAGACGATTTCCAGATCGAATTCTGCGATGCTTTGTTGAAAAATGGCTACACAGCAATCCGCGAATACCCTTTTACGGAAATATCGGGAAAGTGCGACCTAGCGTTGGTCTCGGCTGACAATTGCCGAAAGGTCGAAAATTGGATCGAGTTCAAACCCGTTACATGTGCAGGCTGTAGCTATTGGCATCCTAGTAAGTTCTTTGCCGGCCAATTTAAGCATGACATCATGAAATTAGCAGAGCAATCGGACGGTGATCGATATTTTCTGCTTTTCGCAGAGACGCATTTTTCCTTTATCTTCGATCCAGAATTTGTATTGCCGCGGGGAGGCGAAGAACTTCAAATTCAACATATGGCTTGGGCGATAAGCAAATGGGCGAATGGCAACAAGCCAGTCGAACTCGAATCTTTTCCTACGGGTAGTGATAGTGAAGGTGCCCTGTACGGCCATTTACTAATCTGGCAGATAGACGAATTTGCCGATCATGATGTGTCAATCGATACCTTTGGAAAATACGATCTGGTGCAAAAGATTAGTTGAACAATTGAAATCAAATAGCCTGTCAACTTGATAGTTGAAAGGTCTCCGCATGAGGTTGACCGATATGCGATTCTTGAAGACGACTCTCGCCCTGCTCGCCCTCGCCGCGTCCGCCTTCGGGCAGACGCCACCGCCGGCGGCTCCAGCCGTTGCGGCCAAGCCGGCAGCGGCGGTTCCCGCCCCGGTTGCACCGGCTCCCGCCGCGCCCGCGCTCAAGGTCGCGGTCTACCCGCCGGATATCAATCTCGAGACCTCCCGCGACCGGCAGACCTTCGTCGTACAGGCTACCGAGCCCTCCGGAATCACCCGTGACGTGACGGCGCAAGCGCAAGTTACCTTTGCCAACCCCACCCTCGTCAAGCGAGACAACTTCACCATCCTCCCGGTCGCCGACGGCGCCACCGAGATGCTCGTCGCCTTCGCTGGACAAACGATCAAAGTGCCGGTGAAAGTTGTCGGTGCCGCCGCCGATCGCCCCATCAGCTTCAAGCTCGATGTCATGCCCGTCTTCATGCGGACCGGTTGCAACGTCGGAGGCTGCCACGGAGCGGCTCGCGGCAAAGACGGCTTCCGGCTTTCGCTCTTCGGCTTCGATCCCGACGGTGATCACTTCCGCCTCACCCGCGAACTCAACGGCCGGCGCATCAACCTCGCGCTGCCCGCCGAATCCATGCTCATCGAAAAATCGATCGGCAAAGTCCCGCACACCGGCGGTAAGAAGTTCTCCGAGGGTGACGAATATTATCAGGCGATCATACGCTGGTTGCAGGCGGATGCTCCGCTCGATCCGCCCACGCAAGCCACTCCTGTTAGCATGGAAGTCTTCCCGCCGTCCGCCGTGCTCGATGGCAAGGACGAAAAGCAGCGCCTCGTCGTTCGGGCCAAATACAGCGACGGCACCGACCGCGATGTCACCAGCCTCGCGCTCTTCCTCACGAACAACGAATCAGCGGCCAAGATCAGCGACGACGGCTCCGTGACCGCCGGCGAACGCGGTGAAGCGTTCGTCATGGCCCGCTTCCACACCTACACCATCGGTGTGCCGTTCATCACGCTGCCCAAGGGTCTGCAATTCACGTGGGGAAACTCGGCCGAACACAACTACATCGACCAGTTCGTGAATGCCAAGCTCAAGAAACTCCGCATCGAACCATCGCCGCTCTGCGATGATCAAACCTATATTCGCCGGGTGTACCTCGATGTCGTCGGCGTACTTCCCACCGAAGAGGAATACGCCCGCTTCATGGTCAGCAAGCTGCCGAACAAGCGTGAACTTCTCGTCGACGAACTTCTGGAGCGCAAGGAATTCACGGAACTTTGGGTGCTCAAGTGGGCCGAGCTGCTGCAGATCCGCAGTGGTGGTGATCAGGTGATCAGCCGCAAGTCGATGCTGCTCTACTATACGTGGTTGCAGGATAAAATCGCCCGCAACGTGCCCACGAACGAATGGGTGAAGGAACTCCTCGGCGCGAGCGGAGGCACCTTCAAGAACCCGCCCACGAACTATTACCAGGTGGAACGCGACATCATCAAAGTGACGGAAAACGTCGCGCAGGTCTTCATGGGCATGCGGATCCAGTGCGCTCAATGTCACAACCACCCGTTCGACCGCTGGACCATGAACGATTACTACGGCTTCGCATCCTTCTTCAGCCAGATCGGCCGCAAAGGAACCGACGACCAGCGTGAACTCGTCGTCTTCAACGCCGGCGGTGGCGAGATCAATCACCCCGTGCTCGGCCGGCCGATGAAGCCGAAGTTCCTCGGCGGAGCTGAACCCGAAGTCGCCGGCAAAGACCGTCGCGTCGTACTCGCCGAATGGCTCGCGTCTCCCGACAATCCGTACTTCGCCAAGAACCTCGCCAATATCGTCTGGGCTCACTTCCTCGGTCAGGGGATCATCAACGAAGTGGACGACGTCCGCATCAGCAACCCGGCCAGTAATCAGGAACTGCTCGACGAACTCGGCAAACGCTTCACCGATTACAAGTACGACTTCAAAAAGCTCGTCAAGGACATTTGCACCAGCGCCGCCTATCAGCGCAGCACGCAGCCAACCCCGACCAACGAATCCGACACCCGCAACTTCGCACGCGCTGCGATCCGACGCATCCGCGCCGAAACGCTCCTCGACTGCATCAGCCAGGTGACCGAAACGAAGAACAAATTCCCCGGCCTCCCGCAGGGCGCACGCGCCGTGCAGATCGCCGACGGAAGTACCAGCACTTACTTCCTCAGCACCTTCGGCCGCGCTACCCGCGAGTCCGTCTGCTCCTGCGAAGTTCGCCTCGAACCCACCCTCAGCCAGAGCCTCCACCTGCTCAACGGCGATACCGTCGGCCCGAAAATCCAGCAAGGGAATCTGATCGCCACCATGCTGCAGGAAAAGAAAACGATCCCGCAGATCATCGAGACGATCTACATGAGAAGTTTGAGTCGTTCGCCTACCAACGAGGAGCGAACCAAACTCGAACAACTCATCGCCGCCGGCAAGGATCCGCGCATGGCGCTTGAAGACACCTTCTGGGCAGTACTGAACTCCCGCGAGTTCATGTTCAACCATTGATTCGATAGTGGATTGTCAACTGCGATTGCGGATGGACTACGGCCCGATCAGGCCGTAGTCCATCTGCAGTTTATTGATATTCGCGATACGATTGCTCGCAGTAGATAGCCGATCAGAAAATTCGCCCATCAAAAAGGTGCCAGTCCCCATAAATGAAGAAGAGCCGGTTCGGGGAACCGGCTCTTGTGTTGATGTCACATCGTTTTACTTCACCTTTTCAACCGGTGGCAGGTCGTCGACTGCCGGCACTGTGACCGTCGGGGCGAATTTTTCCACAGGAGGAAGTCCTGTTATTGTCGGCTGGGGTACAGGTGCAGCGACGGGTTTCGCTGCCGGAACGGGAGTGAACCGTTCCACGGGCACTTCCGGGATGGCGATCGGCGCCGGTGCAGCGGGTGCTGGCTTCACAACGGGTTTCGGGGCGGGAGTGGGCGCTGACACAGGCGCGAGTACTGGTGCTACTGGCGTTGGCTGAACGACCGGCTTCTGTGCGGCGACCGGTGCTCGCACTGGCACTGGTGCTGGTGCCGGAGGCATCGGTTGTACGACGGGCTTTGGAGCCGGTACCTGCGTAGTGACGAGTTTCGGTGCCGGAGCGGCAACCGGTGTGGGCTTCGGAGCCTGGACGCGGGCCGGAGACGTAGTGGGCATGAACGCACTCGGTGCGGCGTTGGGTTGCGACGGCGTCTTGGCTGTGGAGACGGTGGGCACCTTGAGTGGTTGTGGTGCGGTGCGTGGCATCGCGGATCCGGATGATGGCATGGTCACGACTTGAGGCGGGGCCGCGAGCGGCTTGGTCTGGCTGGCAAGTATCGCGGGGGGCATCGCGGTACTGCCAGGCGTATAGGGCATGAAGGTCGAAGTCGGTACGGGCACGAGTTGTTCGGTGACAGGGTGCGAAATCATGGGTGCGCTGGCGACCACGCCGGAGTAGGCGGGCGGGGGGCCGATCAGGTCTTTGCCGATGGACGCACCGGAATCTTTCCAGGTGAGCAGTTCCATGATCGTCTTGGGTTTTGTGCTGGACGATTGTCCATCACTGCTGGCAGTGAGGCCGGCGGCTGCGTAGTCGCGGGGATTAATATCACCAACGACAGTGTAGCCGATGTTCGCGCCGATTTCGAGCGCCTTGCGGCCGAACGCGCCCACCTGCTCGCGGGGGAGTTTGGCGACGGCGTCGTAGTATTCCTTCGGATACTCTTGATCGCCGAGTTTGACAGTAGTCTTCTTCTCGTTGTCTTTGCTCTTTTCGTCCTTCCCCTTTTCCTTCACGGGTGGGGTCTTTTCTTTTTCCTTGTTGTCGAGCACGGGCAAGGTGGGCAGCCCAGGAGTGGCACAGTTGCAGTTGGCCATACAGCGGTCAAGTGCGTGGGCAGCGACGGCGCGGACGCGGGCGGATTTTTCGTACGGGAAGCCGTCGGCATCGCTGCAGGAAACGACGTGGCTGAGCGCGACGATCACCTTGCAGGTACAGCAGCATCCCTTGGCGAGGGCCATGGCGGCCTCGTAGCGGACACATTCGTTGCGGTCGCCGCGGAGGGCACCGATAAGTGCCTCTTCGGCTTCGGGCCAGTAATGGCAGTCGAGTGTGCCGAGGTATTTGACGGCTTTGACGCGTTCCTCGGCGCCGGCGCGGTCAAGTTTGGCCTTTGATGCGGCGCCGACGGGTCCGGGATCGAGCAGTTCGGCAACGCTCGGAACCGTGGGGCAGAACGGTGGGATCACACCACCTGAGAATGCGGAAACGGGGGCCATGAGTCTACCGAGCAGTTGTCCGGCGGGTGTGCGGCAGATTTTGCGTCGGCAGAATTCGCGTTGTTCCTGGGAGATGCCGAGTCGCGACCAGATGGTGTTCATCCCGCCCGGGAGTTGTGCACCGGGTCCGACCCCGAGGCCGAGTGGGGGAGGCGGCACGACACCGTTGAGGACCGGTGAAGCCCCGGAGAGTGTCGCGGGTGCGGCAGCGGGAGCTCCGCCGCGGAGGAATTGGGCATCAGCGGTTCCGGCCAGAACGGCCGACGCGGCCGCGGACATCAGCAGTTTGGCGGATTTCATCTCAGATTCCTTCAAAATGGACCGGTCGAAACGACCCAATTTAGCGATTTTGACGAGAGCCGGTTATCGGGCCGATATTCGCGGGCTTACCGGTTGTGCCGACTCCACGGATAATATCTCGACTCTCAGGCTTGCCGATCTTGAAGAGGAATTTGATTCCCGCAGATTTCCTGATTGTGCTGGTTTATCCGATTGCATGAATCCAACGGCTTGTTCCCTGCCGTACACTGATTAGAATTGGACTGCCTTGCATCTGGATGAGATGGGAAGTCGTACTCCGGTCAGGGTTTGAGGGTTTTGATCTCAACGAGATGGGTATGGCGCAGTACACACAGGTCGGCCGCCCTCTTCAAGTCAGCACGCCGCTGGGCAAGGATGTGCTTTTGGCGGTGGGGTTCTATGGTCAGGAAGCAATCTCGCAGCTTTTTCATTTCACGTTGGATGTAAAGGCAACTCGGACGACATCCGTTCCATTCGACAAACTCATGGGTCAGCCGGTGTCGATTTCTCTCGATTTACCCGACAAAGATATTCGTTATTTTCATGGGGTCTGCGTTCGGGTGATCCAGGCGGAGAGCGATGCGGACTTCACGGATTATCAACTCGAGTTGGTTCCGCAGTTCTGGCTTTTGACCAAGCGTGCGCAAAGCCGCATTTTCCAGCACATGACAGTGCCGGACATTCTGAAAAAAGTCTTCGAAGGTATGGATGTCGAGTGGCAAATTTCCGGGAAATTTGAAAAGCGTGATTTCTGCGTTCAGTACCGCGAAAGCGATTACAACTTCGCCAGCCGTCTCATGGAAGAAGAAGGAATCTTTTACTTCTTCAAACACGCGGCCGGCAAACACACCATGGTGGTAGGGAACACTCCGCAGGTGCATCCGGTCGTTCCAGGAAAATCAAAGATCATCTACAAAAACGTTAATGAGGAAGCTTCGAGCGAAGAAGATCACATTTCCGAACTGACTAAGGTTCAGGATCACACGTCGGGGAAATACACGCTCTGGGATCACACATTCGAACTTCCGCACCAGAACAACAAAGCTGAAAAGCTGATCCAGGACAGCGTTGCGATCGGAAAGGTTTCGCACAAATTGAAGGTCGGCGACAATTCCAAGCTGGAAGTTTACGATTGGCCGGGCGAGTATGCTCAACGGTTCGATGGCATTGATCGTGGGGGCGGTGAGCAACCGGCCGAGTTGCAGAAGATCAGCGAAGACAACGTCCGGACCACAGGCATTCGCATGCAGCAGGTCGCGGCGGCGGCGGTGCGGATCCAGGGGAGCGGTTCGGCGCGTCAGATGGCGTGCGGTCACAAATTCACGATTGATACCCGTCCGACCGATCTGGTCGCCACGCCGATCAAGTGCGAGGGCGAGTATGTGGTCCTGAGCGTGAATCACGCGATTCGGGTTCCGGCCAACTATCGCAGCGGCGTGGCTGGCGAGGGCGAAGGTTTCAGTTACACGAATGTCTTTTCGGCGATTCCGTTGGCGTTACCGTTTCGACCGCAGCAAACGGCGGCCAAGCCGGTCGTCTCCGGTTCGCAGTCCGCCGTGGTGGTGGGCCCTCCGGGCGAAGAAATCTTCACGGACAAGTATGGCCGCATCAAGGTGCAGTTTCACTGGGATCGCGAAGGAAAGCGAAACGCGGACAGTTCCTGCTGGATTCGGGTGGCGCAGGTTTCGGCGGGTCGCAGTTGGGGAGCGCTGCACATTCCGCGGATCGGTCAGGAAGTGATCGTCGATTTCCTCGAAGGGGATCCGGACCAGCCGATCTGCGTGGGTTGCGTTTACAATCCGGACCAGATGCCGCGCTATACGCTGCCGGATGAGAAGACGAAAAGCTACATCCGCACCAACAGTTCGATGGGCGGGGACGGATACAACGAAATCCGTTTCGAGGACAAGGCGGGCAAGGAACAGGTGTACGTGCACGCGCAGCGGAATATGGACGAGCGCGTGCGCAACGACCGCTTCGAGCGCATCGGCGTCAACCGGCACATGCGTGTGGGTTTCCATCTGCCGAACGATCATAAAGGGGATGTCAGCGGCGAAACCAAGAAGGGGAGCCACTTCGAGGAAATCGCCGTTAATCAGCACATCAAGGTCCACAAGAATAAGGATGAGCACATTGGCGGTGATTCCAAAGTGCTTGTGGGCGGGATCGACGGCCCCGGTAACCTGGACGTTCACATCAAGAAGGACAAGCACGAACTGATCGATGGCACGTCCGATCTTCACGTCAAAAAAGCCGTTAAGGATAAGTTCGATGAGACGTACGACCAGCATATCATCGGCGCGGTGAAGGAAAAATACGATGCCACGCACGATCTGCACGTGATGGGGCAGCACACGGTCACGCTTGATGCCGGTTCGGATCTCAAGGTGGGCACGGATCAGAAAATCAAGGTCGGCGGCTCGCTTTCCGAAGTGGTGGGCATGGATTTCAATCACAAGGCGGGGATGAACGTCGCGATCGAAGCGGGGATGGTCCTGCACCTGAAGGCGGGGATGAATCTGGTGATTGAAGCGCCGATGGTGACAGTGAAAGGGGCCGGCGGGTTCGTGAGTATCACTCCCGCGGGCGTGGCGATTTCCGGGACGATGGTGCTGATCAACAGCGGTGGCGCGGCAGGGAGCGGACCGGGAGCGAAAACTCAGGAACCGGGAGCGGCGAAGGATGCGGCAGATGCCGCGGATGCGAAAGACGCTGAGCCAATCAAGCCGATCGATGCAGACTACGCCGTAACTGGAAACAAATCATGCTAGGAGACGGATCATGCCGCCAGCCGCGCGAGTGGGCGATATGCATACCTGCCCGATGGTGAATCCGGGACCGGTTCCGCATGTGGGCGGACCGATTCTTCCACCGGGTTGTCCGACCGTACTGATCGGCATGATGCCCGCAGCACGCGTGGGGGATATGGCCACGTGTGTCGGCCCTCCGGATGTGATCGCCAAAGGAAGCAGCGGCGTGATGATCGGCATGATGCCGGCGGCGCGCATGGGAGACAATACGGCTCACGGCGGGGTCATCGTCATGGGCTTTCCTACTGTGATGATTGGTGAAACGGGCGGCGGTGGAGTGTCGGGCGGAGGCGGAGCTGCGATGGTGGCAGCGGCCAAAACCGGTGCTCCCTTCTGTGAAATCTGCAACCAATGAACCGGGACGAATCGCCCGCCGTCCCTTGATCGATCGTTATGGAATTTCAGCTGATCATTCGTTCCGGAGATGACGCGGGGAAGCGAATCCCCGTTCCGCCAGGCGAGTCGCGCATCATCGGCCGACAGCCCCCGTCCGACGTGCGCCTGGCGGATGACCCCCTGATCTCCAATCAGCACTTCAAAGTCGAGTGCGATGGCGATGTATGCCTGATCCGTGATCTGGGCAGCAAGTTCGGAACGACGCTCAACGGACGGAAGATCGTCGAATCGGCCGCGCTGCGGGACGGCGATGAGATCCAGGCGGGGCGAACCCAGTTCAGCGTGCAGGTGCTGGGTGATATCCGCGCGACGCCGCTCCTGCCGACCGAGTTGCCGTACGAACCCCGAACGGGGTCCGAATCAACTTCCGCCACGGAGACATCACAAGCGGAGGAACTGACGGAAACCGAACGCGATCCGCTCAGCGAGCTCCAGAAGTCCGTGCTCGTTCAGCTGCGCCGGCAGTCCACGTTGTTCATCGTGCTGGATGCGGCCCGCGATCCGGATATCCTTCCGCAACTCAAAAAGTCCGGTGTCGAATACGCCAGTCTCTATGAGGAAAAAGACGGCGAGGAACTTTCCCTCTACGGCCCGTGGCTGGCCCGACTTCCAAAGGAGCATCGCTTCCTTGAAGATCTGGTCCGCGATGGTTGGGGCAAAAGCTGGGGCGTGTATCTTGCGTGCTCGCGATCGTTCGCGGATCTGCGCCGGCACCTGCGGCAGTTCCTGCTCGCCAAACTGCCCGACGGCCGGCAGGTCTGCTTTCGCTATTACGATCCGCGCGTACTGCGAACGTATCTGCCCACTTGTACAGCAGAAGAAGTCGCTCGCTTCTTCGGCCCCATCGAACGCTATCTGGCCGAAAGCGCCGACGAACACGAACTCCTCGAGTTCACCTCGAATTATCGCGACTGGCGGAAAGTGAGGCTGCAGGAATGATCGAAATCCGACCGGAACAGATGGAGGCGTTCGAGCAAGTCGCTGAACACCAGTTCCACAAGCGGTTAGCGTTGTTTTTGCGGACTGAAATACCCGACGATGCGGGTGTTATGTCTGACGACGAACTGAACGAACGGATCATTGATGCGGAGCGACGGGCAAAATCGTACGGCATTCGAAGCGAGGCGAGTGTTGCGCAGTTCGCGTGTCTGACATTTTATGCGGGTCCGCGATTCAATGAGGAACCGGATGTCCATGCTTACCTTTCGCGGCCGGATCACATGGCACCCGAACAAAAACTCGATCTTTTGGTGCATGAACTCCCCGACGATACCCCGACACCGTAGGAGTATGGTCAGATGTTTGCGATACTCCGTGCTGCAGCCGCGGCCGTGGCCAAGCTAGCGGGTAAAATATTCGTGAAACAAGGAGCCAAAAAAGGTTCTCAGGAAGCCGCCAAACAGGCCGCTAAAAAAGCCGGACAGACGCTCAATCAGGGTGCGAAGAAATGTGTGACGAACTGCCCCAAAGCGGCAGGACAAGGTGCGTATGAAGCCGCCAAACAGGGCGGAAAACATGCCGGATATCTCAAGAATTACGCCAACAAGTCCACGGCGGAAATCAAAAAGGCGGTCGATTCGCAAAAGAAACTCATTGCCGAGCATCGGGACAAGATCGCCAACCCCGAAAAGCATATTCCCGATTTCAAAAAACTCGATCCGCGTCAGCAGGAGAATCTGATCAATAAGAAATGGCCCAGCGATATTCAGCGACAGAGCGAACAATTGGATATCCTGGAAGGCATCCTCAAAAGTCGAGGGAACTAAACGTGGAAGAAGAAGTCTTTCGAAATTACCTCAAGGATCTCGGTACTCTGCTTCGAGAACAGGCGCTTCAGGCGAAGGCCGAGAAAATCAAGAACCCGGATCAATATAACGTTGGTCGCCTCATGACATTTCACGAAATCATTTCTCTGATGTATTCGCAATGTGAAGCGTTCGGAATTCCGCTCTCTGCATTGGGATGGGCCAATATCGATCCAGACAAAGAGTACCTATAATTCACGCCGGTATTCCGATCGAGAGCATGAAGTATGCCTCCGCACTCGAATGTTATCCCGTTTCCGAAAAATCCCAGCCCCAAAGCACGGGCTCCGGGTGCTCATGGCCCTTCGCCCAACGGCACCGGTGGCAAGGTCATCGACATCAACGATCCGCAGGTCCGCGAAGTCGCACTCGATCTGCTCGGCCTCGCACTCGACCTCGCCGGCATCGTCGATCCCTCGCCGATTTCCGATGGCTCCTCCGCCCTGCTCTCGATCGCCCGCGGCAACTGGTTCGACGCCGTCATCTCTGGTGCGAGCATGGTGCCCTACATCGGCGACCTCGCGAAAGCAGGCAAGCTGCCCAAGTACATGAAGAGCGTGGAAAAAGCGGTCGCGCTCGCGAAGCAATCCGAAGAGGTGGCGCAGAAATTGTTGCCGGCGTTCCGCAAGCTGAAGGAAGGTCTCGAGTTTCTCCCCAAAGGCGCGAACCCGCACCTCGACCGCCTGCGCTCGCTCGTCGAATCGTTCCTCAAAGGCCGCGGCGCCGCCGCCATCGCCAAGCGCCTTCCCGATATCAGCAAGCACTTCAAATTCTCCACCGTCACGCTCAACGGTAAGGAATTCAAAACGGCCGAAGGCTGGCTCGGTGTGCCCGGACGCGTGCAGACCCACCGCAGTTCGTACGCGCAGAAAGGCGTCTCGTCCGGCAGCGGTGATGACGCGGGCCACCTGATCGGCAATCAGTTCGGCCCGCCCGGCGATCAGCGGAATCTTTCCTTGCAGAACTGGATCATGAACCGCGGTGCGGGTACCTGGCACGATCTCGAAAAGCAGTGGGCGGATCTGCTGCAAAAGGGTCACAAGATCCGAGTGAAGGTGACTGACATCGCAGAAGTCGGCAAGCGGCCGTATCACCGCAAAGTGGAATGGACCGTGGTTCAACCCGATGGTCGAACCACGACGCACCACACCATGGACTACATGAACACCACTTCCGAGAAGAGCCGAACGGCGACAGGCGAAGTCAACCCCTTCCCACCGGGCCACGAGGCGAAGGTGATCCCGATCGACCGTGGGAACAAGTAGTGGGCAAGGTATGAGGTGAGAAAATGAAAAACTATGGAGGGCCAATATTGCCCTCCGTGAGCCGAAAGTAACTTTATATCTACGTCGCTCAGTCCTGATTGGGAAAACAAACGAGAGATCTCATCGTCAGACTCACCGAATCACATCCGGCACATCAAGGATGACTGCTGATGCCAAATTGTTGCCGAAGTTCTTGAAGTCCTTGAAAGTCCAGACCACCTTCTTATCCCGTGTGACTTCAATGAGTTGCGGGTTCGCATCTCCCGCATGGCAGTTTCCGATGATCACGTTTCCGTTCGGCAGTACCTGCAGCGATGTCACCCAGGCGAGCGTGATGCCGGGCAGATCCTTCTGATCGACCTGCCAGACGATTTCCTTCTTCGGATTCACTTCGATGACGCGGTTATTGTTTCCGCCGGCGATGAGCGTGTTGCCGTTGGGCAGGCGAACGGCGCCGAAGACTTCGATCCCGTGTCCTTCGGTGCCGTGTCCGGGTGATCGCGGCCGGCCGGCGAGGTCGAGCGTGTACTCCCAGATCACCTTGCCGGAGCCGTCGTATTCACGGACACACCCTTCGGCTTCGTGGCAGACGAGATAGTGGCCGTTGGCGAGTTTGCGCACGCGGCGGGTATCGCGGTGCGCGTCCGACTTCTTCACCTTCAGGGGGATCGTCTTCAGGATCTCGCCCTTCAGGTTCACCTCGATGATGCGGGAGTTGCCGGACTCGGCGATCATCGTTATGTCATTCGCCAGGCGCTGGAACGCGTGAACCTCGACCCGGCCCTTGTAGCCTTCCTTCGGTTTCGACTCGTATTCCCAGACGATGACGCGCGACGGGGAGATTTCGACCACGCGCGTATGGGACATGTGCGTGAGGTAGTTCCCGTTCGGCAGGACGTGCAGGTCGTGGACGTCGTGCTTGTTGGGGAACTCCCATTCGACCTTCCCATCGGTGCCGACGATGGCGAGTTTGCCCGTGGCGCGGTCGGCGGCGAGCACGCGATGGCTCACGGGTTCCGCACCTTGAGACACAACTGGAAGGAAAAGAATGAGGAGAAAAAGGAGACGCATGGCGAACCTGGAGAGAGGATGAGTGTCTGAGAAAATTGTACGAAAACAAGGAACGGAGTCTGGGAGTTGCCGTATGAACGAACCGATTATTGTTCGGGCCACGCGCGACCACATTCCCGGAATTCGCGACATTTACAACGAAGCGATCCTGCAAACGACGGCCACATTCGACGTGGAACCGAAATCACTCGAGGAGCGGATGCGCTGGTTTGATTCGCACACGGATCGCCATCCGATTTGGGTCGCGTTGCTCGATGATACGGTCGTGGGGTGGGCGTGTCTGTCGCGCTGGTCCGATCGCTGTGCGTACGACGACACCGCCGAGACCTCGTTTTACGTCGCATCGGCCTATCGTGGAAAAGGGATCGGCCGCCTGTTGAAATGGCACACGGTAACGGCAGCGCGGCGGCTGGGTTATCATTCGCTCATCGCCCGTGTGGCCGAAGGAAGCAACGCCAGTCTGCATCTCAACCTCGAAGCGGGGTTTCAGCTGGTCGGAACCCTTCGGCAAGTTGGCATGAAATTCGGCCGCCGACGGGATGTCACGATCCTGCAGTTGGTGTTGAAGGGTGATCCTGATGCATGAGAATTTTTTTCAAGATGATCCGTGTTTAAGCGAATACCGAAGCATTCAAACAGGAGTGTTCCATGACCACAGCAATCGATCAATCAAAGGTGGATGCGTTTGGTGGCAGACTTGCGGAAACGCTGAATCATGCCGGTTTGGCATTGATGATCTCATTGGGCCACCGCACCGGACTCTTCGACACGATGTCCCGGTTGTCCGCAGCAACGAGCGAGACGATCGCCAGCGAAGCGCAATTGAGCGAGCGTTATGTTCGCGAGTGGCTCGGCGCGATGGTGACGGGCGGAATTGTGGAATTGGATCCGGATGCGAAGACGTATCGGTTGCCTGCCGAGCATTCGGCTTTGCTCACGCGAGCGGCCAGCCCAAACAACTTTGCGGCCGCCATGCAGTGGGTGGCCGTGCTGGGTTCCGTTGAAGATGCGGTCACGCAGGCGTTCCGCGACGGCAAAGGCGTACCGTACTCGAAATACAATCGGTTCCACGAAGTGATGGCAGAAGAAAGCGGGCAGACCGTCGTGGCGGCGCTGTTCGATCATATTCTTCCGCTGGTGCCCGGATTGACCGATCGACTCCAGAAGGGAATCGACGTCCTCGATATCGGCTGCGGCAGCGGGCGGGCATTGATCGAAATGGCGGCTCAGTATCCGCAAAGCCGATTTACGGGATACGATGCCTCGCCGGAAGCGATCACGGCAGCCCGCAGCGCCGTGAAGGAACGCAAGCTCTCCAATGCCCGGTTCGAGGTCCGCGATGTGGCCGAACACTTTGGCACAGATGCCTTCGATCTGATCACCGCCTTCGACGCCATTCATGATCAGGCGAAACCGGATGCCGTCCTGCGAAACATCGCCGCAGCGCTCAAGCCGAACGGCGTGTATCTCATGCAGGACATTTCGGGTTCGAGTCACGTGCATCACGATAAGTCCCATCCGTTCGGCCCGTTCTTGTACACGATTTCCTGCATGCACTGCATGTCGGTCTCCCTGGCGAATGGCGGACCGGGTCTCGGAGCCATGTGGGGCAAAGAAGTGGCTTTGCGGATGCTCGATCAGGCAGGCCTGAAGAATGTGAAGGTGGAGACGCTGCCACATGATCCGATGAACTTTTTCTACCTCGCCTCGCTTTCAGCATAGAATCGAAGGTGCCTGGCGAAGGAGCGAATTGTGGACTATCGGATAGCTTGCCTGGTGGTGATGCTGGTCACGGGTCTTCTCTCGGCAGCCGAGTTGCCGCTGGCGGTTCCGATCGCGAAATGGGCGCTGCCGGACGGCGCGGGGAATGTGCACGTTCTGGAGTGGATGCCAGATGGCAAAGCTGTGGTCAGCGGAGAATCGAGCGGCGGCGTACGGATCTGGGATGCGGCAACCGGCCGCGTGAAGGTGAGCCTGGATTCCCAGAGTCCCGTCAGCGTGTTGGCCGTTCATCCCGATAATGTCACGGTGTGTATTGGCTGCGGCGAGGATGGGCTGACGATCTGGAATTCGCAGACGAATCAAACGCAAACGATAGCGGCGTCGGATCTCTTCGCCCAGCCGAAGGCCAAGGACCGAATGGGGCCTTCGGTCGCGTCCATCGCATGGAAAAGCGAGACCGGCACCTTCGCCGTTTGTTCGGATCACGAAATCCTCGTTCACGTCTCACCCGACGGCAAGCAAACCGGCGAGGCGGTGGTCATGCCTGAGATGTTCGGCAAAGGCGAGCGGGCTTATATCCGCGATCACGCCGCCGTCGCACCCGCCGCCGGTCTCGGGCTGGCGTATTACGAGGGATTCGAAGTCGATGAACTGCGGCTTTGGGACTTCAAGTCGAAGAGCGTCATCCGTCAGGCCACGCTCAAGGAACTCGCGCGGCCGACGACGCTTGCGATGTCGCCCTGCGGTCAGCGGTCGATCGTCCGGGATCTGCGGCGGTCCGGCCTGGTTCAACTGCTCATCTTCGACGTTCGCACTCTCACTGAAATCGGCGTTGTGAGTCTCGAGGGAACCAAAAACGAAAGTCCGCTCCTCGCCCGCTTTTCGCATGATGGCCGCTGGCTGCTGGCAACACCGTTCGGCAAACCCACCATCATTTGCGATGTCGCACGACTCGCGCCGGTCGCGAAGGTCGCGGCGGGTCTGAAACCGTGCCTCAGCATCGCGCCGGATGGACGGCGAATCATCGCATGTCCGAATCCCTCGGAACTTGTCCTCCTCGATCTCAAATCAACCATCGATCCGAATCCGCCAGTAACTGTTGATCTCGCCGCCTGCTGGAGCGAATTGACGTCTCCGGATGCGGCAGTGGCGCTCCGGGCCGCGTATCGCATGGCGGCGCATTCGGACTGTGTCGCATTCATCGGCGGGAAGCTGAAGCCGGTCGCGAAGCCGGTGGCGGCGGACGTGACGAAGTGGCTGGCGGATCTGAGTTCGCCGGCGTTTGCGGCTCGTCAGACCGCGGTCAAGAAGCTGACCGCGATCGCGGACCAGATCCGGGATGAACTTGCTCAGGAGCTTAAGAACAATCCGTCGCCGGAGGCGGCGGAGGCGATCCGCACGATTCAGGACTCGTCCGATCGCGCCCGGCGGAAGCTCGAAGGCGAAACGCTTCGTTCGTATCGCGCGATTCAAGTGTTGGAAATGGCGGGGCCGCAAGCAAAAAAGCTGTTGAATGAGTATGCGAGTGGTGCAAAAACCGCATTTTTGACAGAAGAGTCGGTGCGGGCACGCGATCGCAGCCGCTGACTTCACGTTCCCCAATGCACTCCCGAGAACTCCGCCACGCACTTTTCGGTGTCGTTCTAACACTGACTCGTCTTTCCACCGACACTGCCACACCCTACCGTGGAAAGACACTCAAATTTCGGAAGCGCCTATGCGCCGTAAAGGTTTACGTCAATTTTGAACGGTACAAGAATGGGGACTCAGCCGCTCGCGGCAACCACTCAATCCAATGACGACGACTCCGCCACGCACTGCGCACGTTCGTGGCGGAGTCGTCCGGCGAAGCGATACCTGCGTGAGGCCAGGAATCGGATGACACGAGCTGACGTAACTCCATGACCCGCGCATCCTTACAAGATGAGTAAAGTATTAGAAAGCGGATGGATTGCCTATTTTGTACTTGTTTCTCCGGATTCATTTGCTTTACACTACATTCACGTAATTGTTTCACTGATCAATTACGGTTCACTCATTTTTCTATTTTTGCGGAGTACTCGATGTCCTCTCAATCTCTCCGCAGCCGTTCAGCGTTTACGCTGATCGAGTTGCTTGTTGTGATCGCCATTATCGCGATCCTGATCGGCCTGCTGCTTCCTGCCGTACAAAAAGTCCGCGAAGCCGCCGCCCGCGCGAAATGCTCCAACAACCTGAAACAACTGGCACTGGCATTGCACGGCTATCACGATGCCATCGGCCACTTCCCGCCCGGGGCGCAGGAAAACGTGCTCCCGATTCCCAATCCGGCAACGGCGACCTATCACAGAGGGACGAGCTGGATCCTGTTTACCTTGCCCTACATCGAGCAGGAAAACATTTACAAACAATACATTTCAGCCGGCCTTATCACGACTCGCCCAACAACGCCATTGCCCAGTTCATCGTACCGACGATCTATTGTCCTTCCGGTCCCAGCCCAACCACATATCGTGACCCGAACGGGAACATGCAGGTCGGTGGGCTTGGTGGCGTCTCCACCCATTATTACGGCCTGATGGGTCCGAACGCCCGAACCACGGATAACTTCCGGCTGACCTACAATGGTCAGACGTTCACGTATCGTATCGGGAATCCGACGACCAACGGAGGCTACGCCTGCAACGGGATTTTGCAGCAATACCGGGATCAACCCGGCAGCATCACCACACGGCATGTCGTCCGTCTGACCGATGTGCTCGATGGAACCTCGAATACGCTCCTGCTGGGCGAACGATCGGTTCACCTCCCATCCGGCATCAATGATTACCGCAGCTGGACACGCGGGAACAACGGCGGAAGCGGTGCCACGAAGAACATCGCCTATCCCATCAACTCCACCAACTACAACGGCAGCAACAACTTCAACGACATCAGCATGGGCAGCAACCACACCCAGGGCTGCAACTTCGCCCGCGCCGATGGGACGGTCGTTTTCTTACGCCAGTCGATGGATCTGCTGATTTTGCAGATGTCGGCCACCTACAAAGATGGTGAACTTGTGAGCATCAACAACTGATCGAATCGTTCCCAACCCCGGCTTCCCACAACCCAGCGTTGTTCGGAAGCCGATTTTTTATCCCAAGGACACTCTCCATGTCTTTCACAATCCGCCCCCGACTCTCTCGCATACTCCTGGTCTTACCTGCATTCGTCTTCGCACTGACGGCCATGGGGTGCGGTGGTGATGGCGGCAACCGAATCTCCGGAAAAATCACCTTCCAGGGCAAACCGGTACCCGCCGGGAAAATCTATTTCATCCCCGATGGTTCGAAAGGGAATTCCGGCGCAACCGGCTACGCCGATATCAAGGATGGCTCGTATGACACCTCGTCCGGTAAAGGAGCCGTCAAGGGAGCCGTGACCGTTGCGATCGAAGGCTTCGATCCGTCCCAGGCGGGGGAAAAAGAAAAAGGCGATACGTCAGGAGAAGTCACCGTCAAATCACTCTTCGCCCGATACGAAACCAAACTCGATGTGACGGGCAGCATGACGAAAGATTTCGACGTTCCCGCCGAAGCCGGCAAGCCCGGACCGAGAGGCGAAACGAATATCGTGCAACCGTAGTTTGAGATGATCTCAGTGCGTCAACACCCGCCAGTTTTGGCGGGTGTTTTCGTTTCCAGTGGGGTGCATTCGGATTGCGGAACGGGAGACCTTCGGTCGGGTGTTCGTCGAGGTCGGGAGACCTTCGCCGAGCGCGGTGGTGACCTTTCGCCGAGCGCGGTGGTGACCTTCGACGAGCGAGGTGAGCGTGATTTCATTTCCCATTCGGCTGCAGGCGCGCTTGCGTGCCCTTCACGTTCGCCAGTCCCCAGTCGCGGATCGCCGCCAGAACGGGTAACAGGGATTCGCCCGTCCGCGTCAGACGATACGCCTCATGCCGCGAATCCGCCTGCGCGTAACGCTCGATCAGCCCGCTTTCCAGCAGCCGATTCAACCGATCCGTCAGGATGTTCGTGGCGATCCGCTCTGGCGAGGCGCAGAACTCTTTGAAGGTCGATCGGCCGAGCACCAGATCGCGAATCACGAGCAGCGTCCACTTGTCGCCGAGGAGATCAAGCGTGCAGGCGATCGGGCAGGGCGAACGTCGTTTGGTGGTCACGGTCGATTCCGGGGAAAGATTGTTCTTGACAAAACTCATTATACTTGCAAAATGCAATTCATGATACTTGCATTTTGCAAGTATTGAGATTTTGTGAGCGTCCTATGCTTTCACTCGATGACCATCCCACTGTCCGCACCGCCCGCGGCCGCACTCCGCTTCCCCTCACCGGTCCGCTCTCCGCCCGCGAACTGCGCGAGATCTGTCTTGGCGCCGGGGCGGACGATGTCGGCTTCGTCTCGATCGACCGGCCCGAACTGGCGGATCAGCGCGACGACATCCTGCGGGCGTTCCCGAAAACGCGCACGCTCATCAGCATCGTGTGCCGGATGAATCGCGAGCCGATCCGCACCACGCAGCGCTCCGTCGCCAACCGCGAGTTTCACGAAACGACAGACACGGTCAACGAGGTCGCGCGTGAGATCGTGCGCGTGCTGGAAGACCGCGGCATCGCGGCCATGAATCCGCCGGCGGGGTTCCCGATGGAGATGTCGCGGTTTCCCGGCAAGATCTGGGTGGTATCGCACAAGCCGGTGGCGGTGGCGGCCGGCCTCGGAAAGATGGGAGTCCACCGCAACGTGATCCATCCGAAGTTCGGCAACTTCATCATCCTGGGGACGGTCTTGCTCGCCGCGGAGGTGGATGAGGAATCGCGGCCGATCGATTACAATCCATGTTTGACGTGCAAGCTGTGCGTGGCCGCCTGTCCCGTCGGCGCCATCAAGCCGGATGGCACGTTCGATCCGAGTGCGTGCCTGACGCACAATTATCGCGAGTTCATGAGCGGGTTCACGGAGTGGGTCGAGCATGTCGCGGATAGCGGCAGCGCCAAGAACTACCGCCAGCGTGTGTCGGATCCGGAGACCGCTTCGATGTGGCAGAGCCTGAGTTTCGGGGCGAATTACAAGGCGGCGTATTGCCTGGCGGTGTGTCCGGCGGGTGAGGATGTGATTGCGCCGTTTCTGGCGGATCGGGCGGAGTTTGTCAAAGAGACGGTGAAACCACTGCAGGAAAAGCAGGAGACGATCTATGTGGTTCCGCAGTCGGATGCGGAGGAGTATGTGGCGCGGCGCTTTCCGCACAAGGCGATCAAGCGTGTGAGTGGTGTGCGGCCGAACACGATTGCGGGGTTTCTGTCCGGCATGCCGATTGTGTTTCAGGCGGGTCAGTCGAAGGCGATGAACACGGTGTATCACTTCACGTTCACGGGTGCGGAGACGGCGCAGGCGACGGTGACGATCCGCAATCAGACGGTGATCGTGGAACAGGGCTTACACGGGGAAGCCGATTGTGTGATCACGGCGGATGCGGCGACGTGGCTGGGATTTTTGCGGAAGGAGAAGAGCATTGTGTGGGCGATCATCCGGCGGAAGGTGCGCGTGCGTGGCGGACTCAAGCATCTGAAGGCGTTCGGCCGGTGTTTTCCGTCGTGAGAGTTTTTCGCTTCGATGCATGGCCACGCCGAGCCGTGGGCATGTTGAGTGTTTTCGCATGGCCACGCCGAGCCGTGGCCATGGCACCCAAAAATCGGTGGGGGTGGCATGGGTGGCATGGGTGGCATGGGTGGCATGGGTGGCATGGGTGGCATGGGTGGCATGCCCCACGGCTTTGCGTGGGCATGTTGAGTGTTTTCGCATGGCCACGCCGAGCCGTGGCCATGGCACCCAGAGAGGGTTTTCGGCTCCGAAGGAGCGATGGTTTTCGGCTCCGAAGGAGCCAAGGAGTGTAGCCACGGGTGGAGCAAGTCCGGCGAAGCCGGACGTAGCGCAACCCGTGGAACGCAAGCACAATTTCCATCGGGAACTGCCCCGGAGGGGCAGAGGAATCGAGTCCAAAAGAGTTCCGCTGCCCCTCCGGGGCAGATCAAAGAATTGTGTGGTATCCACTTCCACGGGTTCCGCTCGCTTCGCTCGCTCACCCGTGGCTACATTCCAGCACCCCTCCGGGGTACGAAGACAATTCGATCTCGTATCGCTTCTCAGAGAGGTATGTGGTCACGCTTCCACGGGTTCCGCTCGCTTCGCTCGCTCACCCGTGGCTACATTCCAGTACCCCTCCGGGGTACGAAGACAATTCGATCTCGTATCGCTTCTCAGAGAGGTATGAGGTCACGCTTCCACGGGTTCCGCTCGCTTCGCTCGCTCACCCGTGGCTACATTCCAGTACCCCTTCGGGGTACGAAGGCGGATCCTTCGACGTTCGGTCGAGGCTCAAAGACAATTCGATCTCGCATCTTCAACGATTGGGTGGCATGCCCACGGCTTTGTGTGGGCATGAGGTATACGTTTTGCATGGCCACGCCGAGCCGTGGCCATGGCACCCAGAGAGGGTTTTCGGCTCCGGAGGAGCGATGGTTTTCGGCTCCGGAGGAGCGATGGTTTTCGGCTCCGGAGGAGCGATGGTTTTCGGCTCCGGAGGAGCCAAGGAGTGTAGCCACGGGTGGAGCAAGTCCGGCGAAGCCGGACGTAGCGCAACCCGTGGAAAGCTTCGACGTTCGGTCGAGGCACAAAGACAATTCGATCTCGCATCTTCAACGATTGGGTGGCATGCCCACGGCTTTGCGTGGGCATGTTGAGTGTTTTCGCATGGCCACGCCGAGCCGTGGCCATGGCACCCGATTTGTGATGAATTGAGTGCCTGAGTCCTATCGTTTACGTTCAGTAAGGGATTGGCTGGCATTCGCGAGGCGGGTGCGGGTTTCATCCACTTTGGTCGAATCTCCGATTTTGCCTCTGAAGGGGATGGATTGTTTGAAGTTTTTGGCGTCTTCCGCGGCGCGGTTGGTGAGGTCGAGGAGTTCCTTTTCGGCGTCGGTGCCGGCGGGGATGATCTTCTGGGCGTCGTCGATGCTGGGCACGAGGCTCTTTTGGATCATGTTCGAGAGGTAATCGCCGAGTTCCACTACGCGATCCGGGTCGTCGCTTTCGGCGGCGTAGCGCAGGGCGCGTCCGAGATCCTTGACCGACTCGTGGCAGGCTTTCACGCGAGCGACGGGCGTATCGGCGTTGGCGAGTTCGACGCCGTGCTCGACGAGTCGTTCGAGAAGATCGCGATTGCTCTGGAAGAGTTTGAGTTGCTCGGCGGCGAGTGGCGCTTGCGCGGGCGCTTGCGCACCGGCCCAGAGGGCCAGAGCCGAAAGTGCGAACACGGTGCTGAGGAAACGAAGGCGGTGCATGATCAGGCCCCTCCGTTGGCGACTTTGAGCAGTCGGGCTTCGCCGTCGCGAGCGGTTTTGGCAATGCGCTGCAGGAGCGGTTGCACCTTTGGCGAGGCGGTGGGAACGAGTGCGGTGACTTCCGAGGCGGTTTGTGAGAGTTCGGACATCGCGAGTTTGATGGTCGCCTGTCGTTCAGCGACGGGCGTGTTGAAGAGGGTCATTTTTTCCGCTTGTTGGACGATTCCCTGAGCGACGACTTTGTCGTACATGAGCGCCAATGAAAGCATGTCGTCCTTCTCGGCCGATTTGGAGAGTGTGCGGGCTTCGCCTCGGAGATCCGCTGCCAGCCCTGCGAGTTTCGCGACGCGATCTTTGGGCGCGGAGACGGCGGCGAGTTCGGTATTCCAGTTCACCACTTTTTTGAGCAGCTCGTGGCGTGGGGCTTCGGTCTTGGCGACCGGCGGACGCGGTTCGGGCAGCGTGAACCAGACTCCGGTGCCGACGAGGACCGCGGCGGCGATGCCCGCGAGCGGACGAATCGGAAGCTTGCGGAAAAGATCTTTGAGTGATGTGGAACCGGTATCGAGGGAGACCGGCACCGTGCGGATGACGGGTCCGGCGGCGATCAGCGAATCGAGGAACGCGAGCTTCGCCAGCTCCGACGAGGGAGCCGGGAGCACGGCGAGGTCGGCGGCGAGTGCGCGGGCGCGTTCGCGGAAGCGGGTGCAGAGTTCGCACCCGCTGACGTGCGCGTGCAGTTCCGCGGGCAGCTCCGCCACGTTCGGAAGATCGAGCATCCGGTTCTGAATCGCATCACACTTCATGACAGCACCCGATTCCACTTCGATTTCTCAATCGGTATCGACCTTTCCCGTCAATTCGGGGTTCAGGACTTTCATCAGCTTCTGCCGCGCTTTGAAGACACGCCAGCGGGCCGTTTCTTCCGTCGTCTTCAGGATGTTCGCGATCTCGCGATACGACATCCCTTCCTGAGCATGCAGCAGGATCGCCGCCCGAAAATCATTGGGCAACTCCTGGACCGCCTTGAGAACGACAGCCAGAGATTCCCGTGTCGCCAGTTGATCCGAAGAATCCGCGCCCTTCGAGACCGCCGGCATTTCATCGCTGAGCGGTTGCCGGGTGCGGCGTTCGGACCGTTTCAGGTTCACAAAATTGTTGTGACCGATCCGGAACAGCCAGGCCCGGAAATTGCTGCCGGGACGGAACGAGCTCAGGGCGGCCAGTGCTTTCGTGAACGTTTCCTGAGTCAGGTCTTCGGCCTGATGGCGATCGTGGGACAGATGGTAAAGCCATCGGTACAGTTTGTCCCAGTAATGCGTCACCAGTTGGGCGTACGCGTCTCGATCGCCGGTTTGGGCGGCCTCGATCCAGCGCAGTTCCTCCGCGCGGGGGAGGGAATCCGATTCGTTCGGCACGCGTATCGGCGGGGTCTGGGGGAACGGAGTGAGGGCGTCGGGGCACGATATGCCTTCGGGCTGGCAGAGTCCAGCAGCGGCGGCCGGCAGACGACGAACTCGTCCATTCATGATGACACAACACAGCGCCACCAGCGATGTTGGCGCGAATTCTTCTCAAAGGGTCAGAACGTCAGCCCTCCTAACCCCTAGAATTGGCCTGAATTGCCCCAGCGCACGGATTTTGTCGATCTGCCCTTCAAGATTCCCCAAGCTTCATCTAATATAACTGGGCTGAACCTGCCAAACCGCAAGTTTTCAACGCCAGGATGTGCTTTGACTCCCGCTCAACGATGAATGGAACCGTTTGAAGACCGATATTCAAACAGTTTTTATTGCTGCGGTGAGTCAATTCGAGGAATTTCACCATGCTGCGATGGTCCCTGAGCCTGTTCGTGATTTCTCTTGGTGTTTTGCCCGCACTCGCCGATCCTGCCAAACCGACCTTCGACGATGACGTTCTGCCCATCATCAAGCAGCACTGCATCAATTGTCATGGAAATGACAAGCAAAAAGGCGGTCTGAATGCCGCCACGTTTGCGGCCACGATGGAAGGCGGGAGCTCCGGTGCGGTTGTGGTGCCGGGCGACGTGAACAAGTCGCGGCTCTACTCGCTGACGGCGCATCTGGCCGAGCCGAAAATGCCGCCGAGCGGGCAGAAGATTCCCGATGCGCAGATTACGATCCTCAAGACGTGGATCGAACAGGGCGCCCGCGAAAACAGCGGCAGCAAGGCAATGCCCGCCAAGCCGAAGGTGGACGTCGGCCTGAAGTCCGTATCGAAGGGTCGCCCCGAAGGCCCGCCTCCGATGCCGATCGCGGGCAAGCTCGCCCGCGAGCCGTTCACGAAAGCGCGGCGGCCCGGTGCCGTCCTCGCCATGGCGGCCTCGCCCTGGGCACCGCTGCTGGCGATCGGCGGACAGAAGCAAGTGATCCTCCAGCACACCGATACCGGAGAAGTCCTCGGTTTCCTTCCTTACGAACACGGTCAGATCAATTCGCTCAAGTTCAGCCGCAACGGCAAACTCCTGCTCGCAGCGGGCGGTCGAGGCGGGCAAGCGGGCAAGGCGGTGCTTTACAACATCGAGACCGGCGAGAAAGTGACCGAGGTCGGAATCGAAACCGACTCCCTGCAGGCGGCGGATATCAGCCCGGATCAGACGATGATCGCGGTTGGCAGCCCGTCGAAGCTCATCCGCGTGTACAGCACGGCCGATGGCTCCGTCATTCGCGAAATCAAGAAACATACCGACTGGGTCTGCGCCGTCGAGTTCTCGCCGGACGGCGTGTTGCTCGCGACGGGTGATCGCAGCTCCGGGCTGTTCGTCTGGGAAGCGTTCACGGGCCGTGAATACTTCAGTCTGCGCGGCCACACCGCCATGATCACCGACCTTTCGTGGCGGGACGATTCGAACGCCCTCGCCAGCTCCAGCGAAGACGGCACGATCAAGCTCTGGGAAATGGAAAACGGCAGCAACTTCCGCAACTGGGGTGCGCACGGCGGAGGCGCGATGAGTGTCGAGTTCAGCCATGACGGCCGGCTCGCGTCCACGGGCCGCGATCGCGTCGCCAAGTTGTGGGATCAGAACGGCGCGGTTCAGAAGCAATTCGAAGCGTTCCCCGATCTGGGTCTGAGCGTCGCGTTCCATCACGACAACGCCAAGATTTTTGCCGGCGACTGGTCCGGAGTCGTGAAGGGCTTCGCGACGGCGGATGGCAAGGTGGTGATCGCGACGGACACGAATCCCAAGACGCTTGCCGAGCAGATCGAAATCGCAAAGGCTGCGGTGGCCGCGGCGGAGGCGAAGGTGAAGCCGGCCACGGATGCGGTGGCGGCTGCGAAGGCGAACGTGGACAAAGCCAACGCCGAACTCGCACCGTTTGCTAAATCAGTGACCGATCTCACCAATGCCGCGAACGTCGCCAAGGCGGCGGTCGATCAGGGCAAGGCCGCGAGCGATGCGGCGAATGCCGCAGTCGTGACCGCGCAGGCGGTGGTGGCCGCGCGGCAAGTGACTGCGGGTGCGCTGCAGGAAGCGGCGAACAAGGTCCAGGCCGCTGCGACGGCCACGCCCGCAAATGCGGAACTCAAGGCTCAGGCGAAGAAGACCGCCGATCTGGCGAAGGCCGCAAACGATGAGGTCGCCGCCGGAACCAAGGGTGTCGTGGATGCGCAGGCGGTGGCGAAAACGGCGGCGGAGAAACTGCCGGTGCTTCAGAAAGCCTACGACGAAGCGGTACCGAAGATTGCACCGGCGCAAAAAGTCCTGGCGGATCAAACCGCCGCACGCAAGCCGGTCTTCGATGCGTTCAATGCCGCGCAAGCCAACCTGAACACGGTGAACGCCGAAGTCGCAGCCGCTAAAGCCAAGCTCGACAGCCTTCTCCCGAAGCCCGCGGCACCTGCTACGACCGTATCGAAAAATTAATGGTTACCGCTCGTTGAACTCACCGGGTCAAGGGAATACCTGACCCGGACGACTCTCTTCTCCGCTGATAATTCCTATTCACGTCCGAATTTTTGCGCGAAATCCCGACTTCACTATAAAATCACCATTGAGCAGATCAACATTATGGTTGACCTGCTCTAAAGTTTGTTGCTCGTGATTGTCTCCCAACAGGGCAGTCCCTGCTTCGCCCAAACAGACTTTTGATTGGTTTACCCTTGAACGTACGCTGGACCAATTCGTTCCTGCTGGCGATCGTCAGTTGGCTTGTCGCAGCGATCAGCGATCGACTCGGTTATCCGTTAACCGATGCACGATTCATTCTTCCTCCTGCGGGAATCCTTCTCGCGGGCTGGATTCTTTTTGATCCGAAACTCTGGCCGGGTGTGTTCCTTGGCCTGCTGGGATTGGGAGCAATTCATTTTTTCCCTGCGCTCCCAACGTCTTGGGGATTGATGGCCTGCGGCGGAATGGCGATCCTGGGAATCCGTCTCTCCAAGGCGCCCAAGGTCAACGGGGAACACTGGGAGCGGCGGATGGCGGATCGCGTCCGTCGCGAAGCTGCGCGTCAGAAGCTGAAGCACGATGCGGAACTGGCCCGACTGGCGGGGGGAATTGCTCACGAGTTCAACAACCTCTTTACGGGGATTCTCGGAACTGCCAGCCGACTGCAGAGCACGGTCGACGATCCCACCGCACGATCCGAAATCCATGCGATTGAAAATGCCATCAGCAGAGCCACGGAAATCAGCAATCAGATCGTCGCCTATGCCGGCCGGGGCAACATCGTTCGGCAACCCGTGGCTCTGAATGAGTTCCTGAACGAGATCATGAACGAAATTCGTCCGAAACTCCCGAATGCGCCGGACCTCACCATTACCCCGGCGGAACCGATCCGATTTTCGGCAGACGTTGTTCAGCTCCGCCGCTTGATCGTCAATCTCCTGATGAATGCCGCCGAGTCACACGTCCGGCCCGGCAATCCGATCACGATCCGGATGGGCCGCGAACCCATTTCCGAAGATGCACCAACCGAAATGCGGATCTGGCTGGAAATCGCGGATTCAGGGTCCGGAATTGCGGCCTCGATCCGTGAGCGGGTTTTCGAACCGTTCTTCACCACGAAAGCTCCGGGTCGCGGACTGGGTCTTTCCGCCGTTCGTGGGATCGCGCTGGCCCACGGCGGAACCGTCGCGATGTCGTCCAATCCGCATGGGACAGTCGTGCGTGTCGAACTGCTCGACCGCACCTCGCAGGATCTGATCGCTACGCCATCTCCGGCGCGGCGCGGAACGGTTCAATCCCCCTTCCGCACGAACGCCGATGTCGTCCTGGTCGTCGATGACGATGATTCGGTCCGCGAACTGGCGGCATCCACGCTCCGCGCAGCCGGCTGGACGGTTCAGACTGCGGAAAACGGACAGCAGGCACTGGAGATGGTCGATCAGCTCGGTGCGAATCTCAAACTGATTGTGCTCGATCTGGTCATGCCGGTCATGGATGGAAAAAAGGTTCTGAATCTGCTCCGACACCGTCAATCTCATATCCCGATCGTGATCATGAGTGGGTATTCGGATTTCGATTTGTCACGCGAATTCGCCGATGGCACGGCAATGACCTATCTGCAAAAGCCCTTCCGCCCGCCCGAACTTCTGGAAGCCGTAGCCGATCTCCTGGAACAGGAACTGTTGAACCCCGATGGGTGATCCAACGGTTTCCGCGACTCACTTCCATTCCACATTCATCAACAGGATGATTTTAGAACTGGGAATAGAGCCGAGCACTTCTCCGGTGATCGTGATGGGATCGCCGACCGCCTTCATCCCGATGGTCGCCTGGGCGGCGGCGGTCAGCTGAGCTTGGATTTTCCCGATCCCTTTCGAGTGATTCATGAAGACCAGTTTGGGGGCGCGCCGATCGACTGTTCCCGTGATCGTCACCTTCTTGCGGAGGAATTTGGTTCGAAGCAGATCGGGGTCGGCAATCATTTCATCAAGCAGTTCGTCGGCGGTGTACGATTGGGCCAGCGGTGTCGGCTTCGAAGGCGACGGACGCGGCTTCGGCTTTGGCTTCGCCTGCGGTTCGGGATTCTTCCTCTGTTCGGGGTTCGGCTTCGGCTGGTTCTTGTGCTTCGCTTCTTCGATGTCTTTTGCCTGACCCTCTAACGGATCGAACGGCAGCGCACCGCCCGCGCCACCACTGCGACCAAGAACAATCGCCAGACCCATGGCCATCACGCAGCCGAACAGGACGAGACCCAGAATCATTCCGGTCGACGTACCGCGCTGGGACTTGCGTCTGCGGCGTGCCATCCCCGTTCCCCCAAAAACTTATGGAGCCATGATGACCGCAAATCCGCGCTTTTGCAAGTTGATGCTGACGGTCAATGCCGATGCTGCTTTGCGAATCTCCGTGCGAAGCGGCCGCTCAGCCAGGCCTTTTTTCTCCAGCGACTGACCGCAGACATAAATCGACACGCCCGCGTTCTTGAGCTTGTGAATCAGAATGCCGTTGTTCGAGATGGAGGAGTCTTCAATCGCAAGCGCCGTCGCTTCACCATGCAGCACGATCGCGAGCTCCACATCGCCCGACTTGAGACCCGAGGCGCCGGCGAGATTCAAAAGCACCGCCGCGCGTTCAAGCCCGGGGGCAGCCTTGCCCGCCTCCTTCGCCAGACCGGTCACGTCGAAAATCACCTTCGTTCCCTTCGCCGGTTGCTCCACCGCATCCGCCAGCGGAACCACACCGCCGAAGTCGCTGATCACCGGATACACGAACTTCGGCTTCGCATCAATCTTCTCGAAGATCACGAAATAATTCTCCGTGAGAATGTCCTTCTTCTCATCCACCTTCTTGAAGCCCGATTCGATGATCTCCTTTTCGAAGACCTCCTGACCGGCACGGACGTGGTTCAAGGTCCAGTCGCGACTCACGCCCGGAATGCGCTTGAAATCTACCAGCACCACGCGGCCTTTGGCTTTCAGTGCCTGATGGATCGACGCCATCGTCCGGGACGGGAATTCGAAGTGATGATACGTATCGCAGATGTACGCCAGATCGATGCTGTTCTTCGGAAGCTCAACCGAGTGCGGTTTGCCGAGTACCGTCGTGACGTTTTTGATTCCCAGCTTGTCATTCGTCGTGGCGATGTGTTTCAGAAACGCGTCGGCGATATCCACGGCGTAGACTTTGCCCTTCTCCCCGACGGCCGGTGCGAAGAGGCGCGTGTAAAGCCCGGTCCCCGCACCGACATCGGCCACGGCCATGCCCGGCTTCAGCCCGATCGCCTTCACGATCTCCTCGCGCTTGGCGAAGACCTCGCGACTTTCGCCCTCGAAGGTCTCCACATACTTCTTGACATCCGGATTCTTGAACGCATCGTTGATGCCGGGTTTGACACTCTTCTCCTGTGCGGACGTCAGCAGCAGACAGCCAAGGAGCACGGACGCGGAAAGAAGGAAGCGAAGCGAATTCATGGATCATCCTCAGTTGGATCAGGGAAATTTTAGCGATTCAGTGCTGCGTGTTGTTCGATCGGCCCCACATTTCTGATGATTGATTTCCTTCGCCGAGTTATGATGATGAACCCGCTCCCACTCTCTCGAGGTTTCGAACATGACTCCCCGCATGACTCGCCGCCAAGCCCTGCAACTCGGCACCGCCGGCTCGCTCGGCTATCTCTTCACCGGCCCCGCCTTTTCCGTCTCGAAGGCGTACGGCGCCAACGCCAAGCTCCGCGTCGCCGGCATCGGCGTCGGCGGAAAAGGCTCGAGCGACATCGACCAGGCCGGCGATCTGATGGAGGTGGCGGCGCTGTGCGACATTGACGAGCAGCGGCTGGGCGCCAAGGCGAAGAAATTCCCGCAGGCGAAGACGTTCACCGATTACCGCAAGCTCTTCGACGAGATGGCCAAGGCGTTCGACGCCTGCACCGTCAGCACGCCGGACCACCATCACGCCCCCGCTTCGATCCTGGCGATGCGTGCCGGTAAACATGTGTATACTCAAAAGCCGCTCACGCACACGGTCTTCGAAGCCCGCCTCATGCGCGAGACGGCGGCGAAGATGAAAGTCTGCTCGCAGATGGGCAATCAGGGCTCCGCCCTGAATGGCTTGCGCCGCGCCGTCGAACTCATTCACATGGGGACGATCGGCAGCATCACGGAAGCGCATGTCTGGACCGACCGGCCGCGCGAATTCTGGCGTCAGGCGCCGGACATCGTCGCCCGGCCGAAGAAGTCCGCACCCGTCCCTGCGCACGTGCACTGGGAAGAGTTCATCGGCCCGGCCCCGATGCGACCGTATGCAATCGGCGAACTGCAAACCGGCAAGTGGAAGGGCCGGCCCGTCTATCATCCGCACGATTGGCGCGGATGGTGGGACTTCGGCACCGGTGCGATGGGCGATATGGCCTGCCACACCGCGAACATGGTCTTCCGGGCGCTCAAGCTCGGCCCGCCACAATTCATTTCCGCCGTCTCCGGCGAGGTGAATCAGGAGACGTACCCCGCCTGGGCGCACATGACCTTCGACTTCCCCGCCCGCGGCGACATGTCCGCCTGTTCACTGCACTGGTACGAGGGGGCGAAGGACGGCCAGAAGGTGCTTCCGCCGGAAGAGCTGCTGGCGAAGGTGTTGAAGAAAGGCGAAAAGGTCGCGAACAGCGGTTCGATACTGGTTGGCTCCAAGGGCATCCTGTACAGTCCGAACGACTATGCCGCCCAGTTCCGACTCACACCGGAGAAAGACTTCGAAGGCATCCAGTGCACGAAACCGGAGAAGGAGCCGCTCGGTGTGGATTCGAACAACGACCTGCGCATGAAGCAGGAGTGGGTGGAAGCGATCCAGTCGAACAAACCGGCGCATGCGTATTCGAACTTCGACTTCGCTGGGCAGATCACGGAGACGATGCTGCTGGGGAACATCGCGGTGCGCGTCGGTGGGACCAAGCTGGCCTGGGATGCGGAGAAGCTGGCGTTCACGAATTCGTCGAAGGCGACGGCGTACGTGTCGAAGGAATACCGATCGGGCTGGGACTGGCTGAAGGGATGAGCGTCAAGACAGGCCCGCCGATGACGTCATCGGCGGTCTGATATACTGGTCGGTGGAGGTGAGCGCGATGGGCAAAATGCTTGAGCGAAAGCGAAAAGGCGAACCGGTTCCCGAACTGCGCGACGGCGACCGGATGAACACGACCGAATTCATGCGCCGGTACGAGGCGACCCCCGAGGGCTTTCGTGCGGAGCTGATCAACGGTGTCGTGTACGTGAATCGCTGGATCGAAACCGGTCCGAACGGGGAGAAGCGCATCATGCCGCCGATTACAGCGAAATATCATGGTGTCCCGCATGCGGCAGCAATTTACCATCTTGGATACTATTCGTCCTCGACGTCGGGTGTAATCGCTTCCGCTCCTGTGACAGTCATTCTCTCGCCGATCGATTCCGTCGCCGAGCCCGACGCTCTCTTGAGAATCGATGACGATTCGGAAGGTTCCTGCCTAACAGACGATGACGAATATCTCCACGGTCCACCAGAACTTGTCGTCGAGATTGCGGATATGACGGCCGAACATGATCTCGGCTCCAAATTCGAGATGTACGAACGCAATGGCGTGCAGGAATACTTCGTCTGGCGCACGCGTCATCAAGTCATCGACTGGTTCCAACTCGAACGCGGCAAGTACGTTCCCCTGCAACCGGACGACGACGGCATCCTGAAGAGCCGCGTATTCCCCGGTCTCTGGCTCGATCCGCAAGCGCTCATTGCCGGCGACATGGCGAAGGTGCTGGCGGTCGCGCAGGCGGGCATCGCCTCGCCGGAGCATGCGAAGTTCGTCGAGAAACTACGCAAGAAGGCCGCGAGGAAGAAGCGATGAAAAGAACAGCCCGCTGATGACGCGGACCTTCGGGCGCGGATGAAGAGGATGAAAACATCGGGTTTTTATCCTCTTCATCCGCGTCTTCCGATCTGCGTCATCGGCGGGCAATGAACCACTTCGTCCCTGCCATTCCGACAGCGACGCGCACATTTGGCACACGATTCGAAACCGTGCCATTAATCATAACTCCAATTTCAATAACGCTTTATAACCTTTCATCCGCGCAGGCACGCCAGTTGCATAGTATCGGCCACGGACCCGTATTCCCACGTCGGAGATTACCGCGATGGCCCTGCAACCGATCGGCGATCGGATCATTGTCAAACGTGAAGCATCGGAAGAGAAATCCAAGGGTGGCATCATCCTGCCGGACAGCTCCAAGCAAAAGCCTCAAACCGGCACCATCGTGGCCGTCGGACCCGGCAAGCTCAACAAGGACGGCACCCGCACCCCGCTGCAACTGAAGGCGGGCGATAAGGTGCTCTTCACCTCCTGGGCCGGCGACGAGTTCAAGGACAAGAAGAACAAGGACGAAGTGCTGGTCATGCACGAGACCGACGTCCTCTGCGTGATCGAGTAATTCATTCCAACGCCATCATAAACCTCACACCCCATAATTCGGAGTTCTCTTAAATGTCCGCCAAGCAAATCGCATTCGATCAAGAAGCCCGCGAAGCCATGAAAAAGGGCATCGCCAAGCTCGCCAAGGCCGTCAAGGTCACGCTCGGGCCAAAAGGGCGAAACGTCATCATCCAGAAATCCTTCGGCAGCCCGACCGTCACCAAGGACGGCGTCACGGTTGCGAAGGAAATCGAACTGCCCGACCACTACGAGAACATGGGCGCCCGCATGGTGAAGGAAGTCGCCAGCAAGACGTCTGACGTCGCCGGCGACGGAACCACCACCGCCACCGTGCTCGCCGAAGCGATCTACAACGAAGGCCTCAAGGCCGTCACCGCCGGCACCAACCCGATGCTCATGAAACGGGGCATCGAAAAGGCCGTTGAAGATATCGTTGAGAGAGTCAAGAAGGCCAGCATCCCCGTGAAGGGCAAGGCCGACCTCGAGAACGTCGCCACCGTGGCCGCCAACGGCGACGAGAAGATCGGCAAGATCATCGCCGAGGCGATGCACAAAGTCGGCAAGGACGGCGTGATCACCGTCGACGAAGGCAAGACCATCGACACCGATCACGAGTTCGTCGAAGGGATGCAGTTCGACCGCGGTTACCTTTCGCCGTACTTCGTGACCGATCTCGAAACGATGGAATGCGACCTCGACGAGCCGTACATCCTGATCTACGAGAAGAAGATCAGCACTAACCGCGACCTCGTTCCGGTGCTCGAAAAGGTCCTCGGCAAGGGCAAGCCGATCCTGATCATCAGCGAGGAAGTCGAAGGCGAAGCCCTCGCGACGCTCGTTGTGAACAAGATGCGGAACCCGAGCTTCAAGGTCTGTGCGGTGAAAGCGCCCGGTTATGGCGACCGCCGCAAGGCCATGCTCGAAGACATCGCCATCCTCACCGGCGGCACCGCGATCTTCGAAGATCTCGGCGTGAAGCTCGAAAGCGTGGAGCTTGAGCATCTCGGCAAGGCCAAGAAAGTGAAGGTGGACAAGGACAACACCATCGTCATTGACGGCGCCGGCAAGAAGGACGCCATCAAGGCCCGCGTTGCTCAGATCCAGAAGGAACTCGAGAAGAGCACCAGCGATTACGACAAGGAAAAGCTCGGCGAGCGGATCGCGAAGCTCTCCGGCGGGGTCGCGAAGATCAACGTTGGCGGCGCGACTGAGAGCGAAGTGAAGGAGAAGAAGATGCGCGTCGAAGACGCGATGCACGCGACCCGCGCGGCGTTCCAGGAAGGCATCCTGCCCGGCGGCGGAACGGCTCTGCTTCGTGCGTCTGAAGGCCTGAAGCCCAAGGACCTGACGAGCGATGAAGAGATCGGTTACAACATCGTGGTCCGCGCCTGCAAGGCTCCCATCAAGCAGATCGCCGAGAACGCGGGCAGCGACGGCAACGTCGTCGCGAACGAAGTCTTGAAGAGCAAAGATGCGAACTTCGGCTTCAACGCCCGCACCGACAAGTATGTGGACATGGTGAAGGAAGGGATCATCGACCCGACGAAGGTCGTCCGCAGCGCCCTGCAGAACGCCGCAAGCGTGAGCACGCTGCTCCTGACGAGCGACGCCCTCGTGGCCGACGTTCCGAAGAAGGACGGCGGCGCTGGCGGTGGCGACGACCACATGGACTGAGCGTAAGATGAAGTGAAGTAAACAACGAAGCCCGCGGCAGATGTCGCGGGCTTTTTTTATTTGGAAGGTGGGTGTCGGCCACGGACCATCTCTTCTCGTCGAATCGCGACTATGATGGGTCTATTCATCGCCAATAACGATTCGGTCGCGCGGCCGGTTGGTGTCAACGGTACAAGCCATTCTTCATTCCATCGGAAGTGATCATCCCAGGACTGCTCACGAGGATTGAACAGCGGAACCGTCTCGTTTGAACCAGGGTCTTCAGCCGATTGCCTTGCACCTTTTCTGAGTGAACACGACACGCATGCTAATGCAAGGTTATCGATATCCGTCATACCACCCGCTACCCGCGGAATCACGTGATCGATGTGAAAAGTGGCTTCCTGCCCGACTTGGGACAACTGGCAGTACTCGCATCGGTTGCGAGCGCGAAGGACGACCTCGTCGAAGATCGATTTGGGGATGCTGCTCACGAAGTAGCTCGCTCGGCCCGCAATCTCAGAAGCGTCAGCACCTCTGCGATATTCACCAGGCCTTCCGCTTCTTTACGCTCCTCATCGGTCAGTATCTGTCCCTCATCCTGCCGGTTGAGCAAACTTTGCAGCCGCGCATCGACGGCAGCCGGGAGCTTGAATCGATTCAAGTCATCGGGCAGATCGAAATCGAAGTTCAAATTCGCGGTCATGATTCGGCCCTGCAGGTATCAGTTGATCTTAACTGAATCTCGTCTCATGAAATAGTTCACAGTCGCGAAAATGACAGCCAGCGCCGACGACCACATGGACTGTGCGTAAGATGAAGTGAAGAAAACCATGAAGCCCGCAGCGAGAGCTGCGGGCTTTTTTACTTTTCGACGACTTTCCCGGCCGAGCGTATCACACTCATAGGTAGTCCCGAAACGGCGTCCAACTCGCCGATGAAATCGGATCCATAGACCGATTCAATGACGCGGATGAGGCCGACGATCTGCGAGTTGAATTCCGCCAAGTCTTCGGCCGGAACCCAGAGTTCCCGATAAATCGGTCCTCCACCGAGTTGTTGCACTGGATAACGTGCTACGAACGAATCATCGATGTTAAACTCGGTCACAAATCCGCAGTGACCGGCCTCCGTCTCCTTGCTATTCCACTGGTTTACGATCGCGCGGGCGTATTCACGCGTGAGAACCGGATAGAAAATCGGCTGCCAGGATAATCGCGGCGGGAACGAGCGGTACCCCGACTCTGCGATCAATTCGAGTTCGCGCAAGCCAACAGGGCGGAATAATTTCACTGTGACAGATCCGATCTCGGTGTCTGCTCGTCACCGGGGAAGAGAGGTAGTGCAGGTGTCTTCGCCAGCACACGGAGAAACGCCTCTCGATCACCGCGCGCCGCACGGCTCCTGATCATTACCAATCCCGTTTCAGCCGCCAACTTCTCACGTATCGCTTCCGCGATCCATGCCGACTCTTCGTTCGGATTCGAGTGAGTCCATCGCGAGATCGCGGAACGCAGTTCCGCTGGCAACTCGACCAGAAAACTGTTCATATCGGATCTCCATCGGCCGCATACCGCCATGCTACCATCTTTAGACAAACTTCACTACTCCCCGATCTCACTCCATCTCACTCCCATGACCAATCATCGCACTTTTTGTTTTGTTTAGCCCCCGGCTTGTTCGTTGGGTCGATGTGCAATGACTTGGCGTGCTAGACCTTTCAGTCCGTCCCGTTTGCATGTAAAGTGTGATCATGGCCAAGAAACCGAGCAAGAACGGACACGCTCCGAAACCCGGTGACCGCCCGCCGAGGTTTTCGGTTTGAATCGAACTAAACAAGACGGACGAACCAAGAATCTGGTCGATCGGCGTGAGGAAACTTATCATCGATTGATGGGCGATTGGACGAACTGGCGAAAACTCCAACTCCTTTCGTCACGGCGGTCCGATTCCGAGCTTCAAGAAGTGATTCGGTCCTATCAGAGCCATTTTCACCACGCCGTTCAACCCGATGCCGAGTACTCCGCGATGGCGCGGGACTATCTCGAGAGCGTTGAATTTTTGTACACTGAGACAAACAAAGAAGAATCCAACTAAATCCAAAGACCTGCCGTGGTTGGCGATGGTGACAAGTATAGGCAGTGCGTTGCAAAAGTGGACAAATGGACATTATATCAGCACGTCAAGTGTCTCTTCGCCAAGGGGTGTGTGTTTAGGTTGGCGAAGTTGGCGAAATCGCCTGCCAAATTGGCAGACAAAGTGAATTTCTGCATTTGTGAACTGTCCACAAGTGACTGAAGAGAATGAACTTGAGTGTATTGGTGTCCCCCCGCTACTCAGTCTTCTCCTCCACCTCCTGCTTTTCCTTGATGTGTTGCTTCAGTTGCTCCTTGAGGGTGGCGATATGTTCCTTGAGGTGTTTGGTGTGCTCCCCGGAAGCGTTTTTCAATTTCTCTTCGAGTTCGGCGATTTCCTCCTGAATCTGAATCTTGGTGCGCTCTTTTTTCTCGGCTTCCTCAGCCTTGTCAAACATGATTTCTTCCGGTGAGCCGTTCTCCGGTTCCGCTTCCGGCTGCGCCGCTCTCACGGCCATGAACTTTTGTTCCAATTTGATCTGGCGCTGGTTCATGAACGTCGGTGAGACGATTTCAATTTCGTGTGAATGCAGCTGATCGATGACCGCCTTGTGCATCTTTGAGCGGACCGTGAGCAAGTTTTTCACATCGTTGAGGAAGCCTGCAATACGATAGGTGATCGCATAGTTTCCCAGTTCCATGATGCGGACGAATGGCTCTTCGAGTTCGGCGTCGTGTGCGGCCTGGAGCAGGCAGGGTTCGATGTTGCTGTAGTGCACGTCGTAGCCGAGCGAGAGGTCCACGGTGATGATCGTGCCGGACGTGCGAACGACCGTGACGGGCTTCTGGATGAGGTACAGATTGGGCAGCATCGTGAGTTCGCGGTTTTCGGTTTGGATTTCGGTATCGAGCAATCCGCGGGCGCTGACGCGGCCGAAGTGGGACTCGACGCGGATGAAATCGCCGGTGCGGAAGCTGTGCGTGACCCGCAGCATGAGTCCGGCCACGGCATTGGAGACGAGCGTGGTGGAGGAAAGCCCCACAAGCGCGGAGCCGAGCAGGCCGAGCACGGTGAGCAGCTGATTGCGCGTTTCGCTGGGAACGGGCAGCGCCATGACAATCGCGATGATGCCCACGATGATCAGGCCGAGGAGAATCATCTGGCGGGGCAGGCGCTGATCATTGTCGAGCGGGAGGCTGCGGCGGAGCAAGAGGGCGTACGCGCCGATCCAGACTCCAAACACGATCGCCGTGACAATGATCAGAGAGGAATGGTTCAGCAACCCGTCACCGATCGAATTCAGCCACGCCATAGGATAGTCTCACTTGAGTCAGGCCGATCGTCTCGGCAGAAGAAAGTTTCCACTTGAGAGCAAATTGGTCTTGAAAGTCGGATTGTCACTCTTGTAATATTTTCATTCATGAATCGGACAGGATGTCCGAACCGCGTCGATCATCCACGGAGGGAAGACCATGGCCGTCAAATCCGCGAAGACTCCTCAGCGCCCCGCCAGCCCGCCCCCGCGTCCGCTCATTGGAATTACGACCGATTACCTGATTCCCAAGGGAACGAACCCCTACACGCGTGCCAACGCCGGCTACGTCGATTCCGTGCTGGCCGCCGGCGGACTGCCTCTCCTGCTTCCCCCGCTCAAGAAAGATCATTATGCGGAATTGGATACGTACCTCGCGATGATCTCCGGAATTGTTTTTACCGGCGGTCAGGATCTGGATCCCCGGAAATTCGGCCAGCAGCTCACGTCGACCGTGCAACTGATGGCGCCGCGCCGCGAAGAGAGCGAGCGTCTGCTGTTCCAGAAAGTCGTCGACCGCAAGCTGCCGGTTCTGGGAATCGGCATGGGAATGCAGCTCATCAACGTCTTCCACGGCGGAACGCTCTTCGCGCATCTGCCCACCGAGAATCCCAAAGCGATGCCGCACTCGGATCCTTCGGGCTATCCTCACCGCCACATGGTGATCATCGAGGAAGGCACGTTCCTCGAAGAGATTTACGGCTCAGGCGAACAGCGCGTCAACAGCACGCACCATCAGGCGGTGAATCAGCTCGGCCGCAAGCTGCGCGTGTGTGCGAAGGCGCACGATGGCGTGATCGAAGCGATCGAAACGACCGATCCGAACTGGTTCTGCGTCGGTCTGCAATGGCACCCGGAATGCGAGACCGCCTCCGCACTCGACCAGCAGATCTTCGAGTGCTTCGTTCAGGCATCAGTCCGACAAGTCGTTTCGAAACCCACTCTGCTTGCGGCCTGATCGAGGCGATTTTCATGAGCCACCGGCTCCTGTTGGGTCTCGCACTCGGCTCCGGGTGCGAGGGGATCGATGCGGCAGTGGTTCGCATCCACGGCGCGGGCCTGAGTGCTCAGCCAACGATCGAACACACCGCCCGCACACCGCTGTTGCCAACCGTTCGCGAGTCGCTGCTCAACGGAACTGTCGCGACTCGAGAACTCGGCGACGCGATTTCCACCGCCGCCCGACATCTGGTGACCAAAAGCCAGATCGATCTCCGGTCGATCCTCGTTGCGGGAATTCATCTGCCCGGCAACGTTCCCTTTGATTCGATTGGCGAAACGGTCGCCGAGCAAATCGGCTTGACTGTCTGGTGCCGGTTTGCCGATCGAGACCGGTCCGCCGGCGGAATGGGCCGACCCTGGACACCCGCCGCGGATTATCTGGCAGCCGGTTCTGCTACGGAAGATCGTGTGCTGATCCATCTGGGGCAGATCGCGTCCGTCCTCTCCATCCCCGCCCAGTGCAAGATCACCGAACTCGTCGCCTGGGATGCGGTGCCGTGCGGTCAGCTGCTGGATGCTCTGGTTCGCCGCGGGACGCGAGATCGCGATCGGATCGATCCCGGAGGAACACGCGCGGTCCAGGGGAAATGCCATGATGAACTCATCGCCGATTGGATGACGCATCCCCACTTCTCACGCCGTCCGCCGAAACATTTGTCGAACGAGTTCGGTGCGGGATTCGTCAAGGTCGCATTCGAAACGGCTCGCGATCATCAGGCGAGTCTCGCTGATCTTTTGTGCACAGTCACGCACTTTATCTCCCGCGCGATCCGTCTGAGTGTTCAGCAATACCTTCCTCCGCCCACGAGGCCGCGCTCCGTGTACGTGAGCGGCGGGGGTGTCCGGAATGGGTTCTTGTGGCAATTGCTGCAGCAACAGTTTCGGGATGAGAGTGTTCGTCGCACCGATGACATTGGTTTGCCCGCTCTGGGACGAAATGCCGTCGCTGCCGCGATCCTCGCCGGCCTGACGCTCGACGGTGTGGCGGCGAACCTGCCGTTGCTCACCGGCGCGAGTGGTGGCCGCCTGGTCGGTCGCTTCATTCCCGGCGATCCGCGGAACTGGGCCGCCGTGACGGCGTGGGCGGCGGAGCAAATGTGGGAGTACAGTCAGCTGAGGGTGGCGTAACGTTCTGGAAGTCTGTGTCAGATCCAATTCTCAGTGGGGCATTGAGCGTTTCGAATCAGGTCTTCAAGATCTTGATCAGAACGAAGACGATAAACAAGATCACGCTGCTGATTCCCAGTGTACCCCAGAAATAGCGCATGTTTTTCAGGGGCAGGTTTGCGGATGCTTTGGCGGACCCTTTCGTGGACTTCGGGCGAGAAGTCGGCAGCGGAGACGGGCGCGGTTGAGGCGTAGTTGAGGGAATTCGATTCGGGACCGGCGCACGGGGCGTGTGGTGGTCGGCGTGGGTGGGATGAGCCAGTTCTTCGAGCAGGAAATCGGAATACGAAACACGCGAAACCTGCGGGATGCCTTGGACTTTGCCGCGTCGCGCGGGCGGTGACGGCAGGAGCGAAGGATCGGGTGCTGGGACCGGCTCGCGGGTCCAGGGGACGAGTGCGGAGACGACTTCAGCGGGTGTTTGCGGGCGCTCACCGACATTCTTTGCCAGCATGCGATGGATGAGTTCGGCGATCTCATCGGGCACGTCGGGCACGAGTTGCTGAATCGGCGTCGGTTCGCGCAGCTGCTGCCACATGAGCTTCTGGGCGGTGCGACCTTCAGGAAACATCGGACGGCCGGTCAGCAAAAAGTAAAACGTTGCACCCAGACCGTAGATGTCGGCACGGATATCGACCGTCGAACTCGAGACGGCCTGTTCGGGCGCCAGGTAATCGGCGGTGCCCAGAATCGACTGATCGATTCGATCGGTCAGTCGCGAATCAAAATCCGAAGACATACGGACCAGGCCGAGATCCAGGAGTTTGATGGTGCCATCGTGCGTCAGGAGCAGATTGCCGGGTTTGATATCGCGATGCACGAGGGCGTGATCGTGGATGTGCTGGAGACCGAGAGCGGCCTGTCGAATGTAAGCGGCCGCACGATTCCACGGCAGCGGGCCGAGCCGCTTCACCAGATGCTGCAGGCTGATCCCGCCGGCATATTCCATGATCAGGTAATAGACGGGCCCATCTTTTCTCAGGTCGTGGACTCGGATGACATTGTTGTGATCGAGAACCGCCGTCGCGCGTGCTTCGCGAAAGAACCGCTCACGCGAAACCGTGTCCGCCGATGCCGAGACTGTCAGCACCTTGATCGCCGCGAGCCGATGCATGACATTGTGTTCCGCCAGAAACACCTGCCCGGTCGCACCGCCACCCAGTTGATCGAGGATCACGTAATCGCCAAGAATGAATCCCTTGTATTTTCCTCCCTTCAGACGTTCGGCTTGAAAGGGCGTCAGCAGATGATCCTGAACCAGTCGATCGAGGACCAGCGCAGGACCGCCTTCGCTCGAAATCGTGGACATGGCTGTGGACAGACGATCAGAGGGAACAAGTCCGCTCTTGCGAATATTGTTGAGGAGCTGGTCGGTGGTGGTCGGCGCGGGCATGGGGGATGCCTGTTCAAGAACATTCCGATTGTCATCACAGTCTAGAACAAGACATTGAGCGCCGAGGGGAACTTTCAGAAACGATTCTCAGGAATTTCCGTTCTCAAGCAACGATCGCGCCTCAAATTTTGCGCCGTTGTTGAAAACGGGAATTCGCAATCCCTTTGGGGGGTTCCTTCCCGGTCGAATCGGACTAAACCAGCATCATGGGAACACAATCACTTCACGACCGTCGCCAATTCGCCATCGCACTCGGAGCGGGTGCCCTCGTCACAGGTGTAAGCATGGCTGAGGAACCGAAAACTCCACCCGCTGGACCGATCGAGGTGGAGTTCACCCGCGATTATCCCGCTCCCAAATTCAAACCATCGTGGAAGAAGCCGCAGCTCAACCGGCAGATGGTTCAGGACTTCGTGATCTACGGTCACGGTGATCTGCCGATGGTGAAGAAGCTCCTCGAGAAGGAACCGGCGCTGCTCAATGCGTGCATGGATTGGGGCGGAGGCGATTGGGAAACGGCGCTCGGAGGAGCGAGCCATATCGGGCACAAGGAAACGGCGCTCTATCTGCTGGAACAGGGCGCTCGTCCGGACATCTTCACGCTGGCGATGCTAGGCCACACCGATGCGCTCAAGGCCTTGCTCACACTTCAACCCAAACTGATCGACGCCAAAGGCCCACACGGCTTCACATTGCACTGGCACGCCAAAATGGGCGGAGCCGACGCCGCCAAGACTCTGGACTACCTTCAATCGGTGAAGAAGGTCGAACTCCCGCAATTCCCACCGCCGAAGAAGGACGTGAAGAAGAAAGTGTAGCGGAGGACCAAGAATCTATGATCAGCAATAAAGCATGAACACGAAATCTGATTGTCTTCCTATTTCTCAGACTTCTCTTTCTGCAAGCGTTCATAGAGGTCGTTCCGGCACTTTTCGACGAACTCAAATCTCTTCTTCATTTCCGGTCGATCGCCGTGCTGGCGAAGCCAGGTCTCGAAAACGACCACTTCGTTTTCCCCGCCATGCTTCACAAGCCCCAAACCCGCGGACCAGAACATCGACATATCATTCTCGTCGTAGAGACCAGTCGCGAGAATGGAACAAATCGAGTGATCGATATTCTGATCACACAAGAATCCAAATGCGGATGATCTTGCCAGCCTGTCATGATCTGCAACACGTTGAATAGCAAATGGAATAAATCGCTTTGGTCCGTCTTCGATGTAATGGGCCCCTCCAAAGATACCTGCGACGTGATGAGGTGTCGTCGTCGGGTCGCCTGCAAGTTGCTCAAGAAACTTGATCGTCCGCTCATCTGCAGAGATGAAATCGTCTTTCCATCCGGGAGAAGGTTCAAACTTCGAAAGCATGTTCAAGATTTGATCGTTGGTCAACGCTTGCTTAGCGGGCTTCGACGACGACTCCTTCGCATTCGCCTTGCTCACGAATTCAATAGCCGGAGGTGTGAGCGATGGCTCAGGAGTCTTGCCACAACCGATCGAGAGTAGGGCGAGTAGTAGAGCGAGCACAAGTTTGTGGCACATATAGCACTATTGCATGCGGACTGCGAAAAGACAGACATTCCACGGTTCAATAACGCAAGTCGATCGGCGACCTGGCGGACTCAATAATTGACAACTGACACTCACTTGGAATTGATTTCAATCTTCTCCACACGATCGCGCCAATCATAGCGTACTACGATGTTTCCATAAGATGCCATCGTCGAGTGAGAACCAATGGCGCCTGTCGTGAGCCATCCACTCCGCTCTTTCCTGAGGATCAGTTCGGTCACTTCTCGAGACATGCCCTTCAAAATGCACCGTGCTCTGAAAGATTCATTTTCGAGGCAGCCTGACACTAACAAATAGAAAATAAGAAGCATGGCCTCGACCTAAAACGTGATTGAGTCTTGATCACTTCATTTGTCATACTTCAAATGCTTGGACTGCAACAAGCCCACATGCTTTTTGATCCGTTGAATGCTCGTTGACTGAACCAACGACGAAAAAAACTCATCGACATCTTTCACATCGCCAAGTGTCGAATATTGATCTTTTACCATCGACAGCGTTCGCAAATACGCAGTCAGGTGTTTATCTGATTCTAAAAGATCGCTGGCGGCGATGCGATTCAAACATTCAATGGCTCCGGCAGCCCCAGAGGACAGGATCCGCCGGAAAGCGATCGAAATCAAATGGGCATCACCGGTCGAATCCAGGAATTTCTCGATCTGACGCAATCTGCGTGAGGAATTCGTCCAATGCGCGTCGATTTTCACCAAGCACGCATCCGCAGCCAGTCGTGCCATCAAGGGCATTCCCCGCTCGAAAAAAATCGACATCAATCGGACTTTGGCTTCTGAGCCATCGATGTCTCCTAATGAAAGGATTGCCCAGACTACAACAAAGCCTGTTTCGTGAGGCGTGATGTGCCGTAGAATCTGTGCTTTTGCTTCCGCTTTTGAACGTAAAGTATTCAAATCTGAAATGAATTCAGCCAACTCATGATATTCTTTATCCAGTCTTTCATCGAGTTGAGGAATCATCCCGCGACGTCCGATGACCCGGGGAAATGGGATGAACTCCGCATAGGGCATTTGATTGATTTCGCTCTGGCGCGTAACGGCTTCATAGTCTCCCGTCGTGGTCGGTCGAATCCAGATATCGATGAACTCACCCGGCGCGATTCTTCCTGGTATTGTGATCAAACTTGTCGCGGCCCCGAACAGATTGCCTTCGGAATACGTCGCCGTGAATTGCTTTCCAACGATATTCACATCGCCTCGGATCACGCTGACGATCTCGAACACACTCGAAACGAGCCCGTTATCGAATGAGGTTTCTAAGCATCTGCCTTTGACCAACACGACCTTTTCGTTGGTCGCAGGCACGGTCGCAATCGCATTCCAGATACACAGCAAAGCCATACTGGCGAACGAAGTCATGTCATATTCCGTAAGGTCGCAGGGCGCTCAGTAGGCTTTGAACACGAGTCATTCTCCCGCCGCACTCTACGCTTTGAGAGAGAACAATTGAATCCCAGTCTTCACTTTCTCTTCTCTTTCGCAGACGCTTGAGCGTTCGCCGGCTGACACCTATCGAAAAACGGAGTAGTGTACAAGCCGTTTGCCGTCGCATGCAAGCACGGTTGGAAGAGTTCGCGAATGGGTCAAAGCGGCGTCCGATGATGAGCGTGGAATGAGGCCGAAAAGGTCGCATTCGGGGGCGATGGGAACCCATTTCGGACCGATTTCCGATGATTTCGGGACGTTTCCGGCGCCAAATCCGGCGATTTGCGGACGGGAGACCTGCGACGGAGAAATCCTCAAAGGGGGTGCCATGGCCACGGTTTTACGTGGCCATGCCAATTCCCATGCCCACGCCGAGCCGTGGGCATGCCACCCACCGATGCCATGACCTCCAAACTCCGGTTTCGACTTCGGAGGTCGAACGACGACAAGGACTTCCGAGGTCGAGCCGGAGCTCGGCAGTCAGGGCTTCATGTGGTACCACCCGCCGCCGCATCGCGATCAGTGATGCAAGTTCAACTGTCCCAATTTCCACTATTTCAGGAAATATGAAGAAATCTCCATAATCCGATTGATTGCATAGGGCAGAATTGTCAAATTGCTCTGATCGTGTCGATTATGCCGTCTTTGTCGCGCTCAAGTTAACCAAATCAGCATCACGTACACCTCAGAAGCGCAACCCGAAACGTAAAATTCATTCTCATCCGGCGTGTTCCGTTTTTCGTGTCGTACGTTCTGCGCACAACTTAACGTCCATGACAGGAGCGATTGGGTTCTGAGAACCACAATTCGTCCCGATCTCGTTTCATTTCTCTTTTCTTGGCGTAAGTTTGCACACGCTGGAAACACCACGGACGAACCACGGGAGGGTGCCACAATGTTGGTCCTCAGTCGGAAACTCGGAGAGAAGATTTACATCGGCGAAAATATCTGCATCACCGTTGTCGATATCGACCGCGGCAAGATCCGACTTGGGATCGAAGCACCTCGCGATGTGCCGATTTACCGCCAGGAATTGCTTCCGCTGCACCAGCAGCAACTGCTTGCTCAAGGCAAGCCGATTGGAAGCGTCGCGAACGGCTAACGGCATATCGGACCGGTCTCTCCCGATCAGGCACCGCTGCGCGGTGCCTTTCGCTTTTTGCGGGATCACGGAATCGATTCCGGAGTGAAGAACGCGCTCAGTCTGCCGGCAAGCCACGTTCGAAACTCTGGTGTCGTTGGTGGACAGTGTTTGGAATTCGCGATCACTTCACAATCCGCATGATTCACGATGGATTGGATTCGCTTCACCATTGCCGCACCGGGAAACGACAGGTCATCTTCTGCTCCCAGAACCAGTACCGGCATGGTCAGCTGACGCAACTCCTGGTCGGTTGCCAGCGGTGGAATGCGCAGGTCGGTGCGCAGATTCTCGAGCGAACTCCCCATGTATTCGGCCCAGAACGGATCCCACGTCGTGAGAAGCGGATCGAGAAATCGTTTGAGATTCGCGTCCGATTTTCGCAACCGGTAGCGCAAGAGCGGGAGAGCCATTCGCGTCAGCCCTTTCCAGTGCGAACCGTTGACGATCCCGGCTGGCACAAGCAAGGCCAGACGGCGAACCCGATCCGGGAACGTCGTGGCCAGTTTGCGGGCGACGAATCCACCCCAGCTTACTCCAAAAACGTTGGCCTTCTCGAGTTTCAGAACATCGAGCAGATCGCAGGACCACCGCGCGAGCGAATCGTCTTTCAGGGACAGACCGAGCTGCGGACCGCGAACCGACTGATCGGGCAGATCCGGAAGAATGAGCCGGAACTGCTCCGCCAGAGGATAGAGTTCGGAGAGCAGATGCGCCGCACCGGTGCGCATCGAATGGAAACAGACGATGGGCTCACCGTCCGCGGGACCGGCCAAAAGGATATGATTCGACCCGGATGCAGTCGTGATTGTCCGAGATTCACAGGAAAGCGGAACTCGTTCCAGAAACCGTTCGTACCAGTCTTCGAGTCGCTGCCGGGCGGCATCCGATTTCCAGACAGTCCGACTCATTGTGAGACCTCAATTTCGCAGAATGTCTTCAGATCGGCAATGTTGAATTCAGATGTGTCAGATTATATGATTGTAGTGCGTTTTTGTGGCGGAAATCGACGTAAGTGCTTACCGGGCATAGGCGCTTCCGAAATTTTGGCGTCTTTCCACGGTAGGGTGGCGCAGTGTCGGTGGAATCGTTTTGGGGCGGCAGATCCCTCTGAAGTTTCCTCTTGTTTCTTCTCATCCGAATCCGTTACGCTTGGCTCATCTATACGCCGGAAAGGATTCCGCATGAGCTCCCTCGCCCCGTTCATCCATCCCACGGCGATCGTTTCCCATGGTGCCAGCATCGCACCCGATGTGCGCATCGGACCGTACGCGATTATCGATGGACCCGTGCAGTTGGGTGCGGGCTGCGTCGTGCGGGCACACGCCCAGCTGATCGGACCGCTCACCGCCGGTGAGGAAAACGACTTCGGCAGCCACTGCGTGATCGGCGATCGGCCTCAACACTTGGCATATAAGGGCGAACCGACGAGTGTGATCATCGGGAACCGCAATGTTTTTCGTGAGCATGTGACGATCCATCGCGGAATGCCTTTGGGTGCGGGTCGCGGCGAGACGACGATCGGCGATGGTAATATGTTCATGTGCGGCAGCCACCTCGGGCATGATTGTCTCGTCGGAAATAACGCGATTCTGGTCAACTCTGCATTGCTCGGGGGGCATTGCGTTGTGGGCGATCGCGCACTCATCTCCGGTAATGCGGGTATTCATCAGAATTGCCGGATCGGGCGGCTCGCTCTCGTCCGCGGGCTCGCCATCATCTCCATGGATGTACCTCCGTTCTGGATCATGGAATCGCCCAATCGGGCGGCCGGCGTGAACGTGATCGGCATGCGCCGTGCGGGAATACCGTCTATCGAAATTCAGGCAGTCCGCAAAGCCTTTAACATCATGTATCGCAGCGGGCTGATTCTCTCCTTGGCCGTGGCACAGATCGAGAAGGAGCTGGGCCAGCATCCGTGCATTCAGGAACTGATTACGTTCATTCGTACAACCAAGCGCGGTGTGCCGGGTTCGCATCGGTTTCAGGAACCCAGTGCCCAGGCCGCATGATGGATTGGCTCGAATGCTTTCGGCGCTGCCCTCGATGGGCGCTGACCGCCTGGATCATCCTGATCTCCGCCGTGGTGGTCCGTGTGGCGGTTGCGCCACCGCTCTCCGGCACCGTTGTTCCGATCTACCTGAAGGCGGGCGAGCGGTGGTGCGCTGGCGAAAATATCTACGCCGCATTCTGGCCGCTGGACATTTATCGCAACCCGCCGGGCGTCGCGGCCTTCTTCGCCCCCTGGTCGATCTTACCCGAGAAAACCGCTGGCATACTCTGGCGACTTCTCGGCGTCGCGCTTTACCTTTCCGGTCTCGCTGCCTGGCTCCGTGATAAACCGCAATCACTTGGTCTGGTCATCTTTGCTTCAGCAGTGCTCATCATTCCCAGCTTCAATAATGGGCAGGTGAACGTCCTCATCGTCGGTTGCCTGCTTCTTGCCACCGCGAATCTGAACCGCGAACGTTGGCTCACAGCTGCTGCCTGGGTCGTCTTCGCGAGTTTCTTCAAACTCTATCCCCTCGCAGTCGGTTTGCTTTTTTGCGCTGCACGTCCACGCTTCACATTTCGATTACTCCCTTTGTTTGTGCTCTCCATGATTCTGCCCTTCGCATTCCAGCGACCGGAATACGTTTGGCAGATGCATCGCGCATTCGTGGATTTTCTTGAACTCGAAGGGCGTTACCGCCTGATGCTGGATCGTCCGCCCTGGGACTGGACAATCGTACCAAGAGTCTGGCTCGACATACGCGTCCCCGCCGAGATCACAAAACTGGTCTCCGCGTTCGCTGGACTGATCTTCGCAGGGTTGGTTGCGCATGTCCGGCGGAATCAGCCCGAAAAAGTACTGGTATTGGCTTTCCATTTAGGCTGCATCTGGATGACGCTCTTCGGACCTGCCACGGAAAACTCCACCTACACTCTGATCGCGCCCACAGTTGCGCTGTTACTTCTGAATCCGCATCGCGCGAGCGTCTGGGCTGTGTTCGTGCTGGTCACTCTACCGATCCTCAGAGGCCTGTTCCCCAGCAGTGATGTTCTGCCTTTCCGCACCGCTCAACCGATCGGTACCGCATTGCTTCTCGGGATCGTCGTTCAGGAAGTGATGATCACAAATCAAAGAAAAACAAAGTTGAAAGTTTGCGCTGTGCAACATCAGCGTATCGATTCCATCCCGGTCACGATTCACGGCTCATTGAGAACGAATTCAGTCTGAGCGAATTCGTCACAACACTCACTGAAGAGAGTGCCATTGCGAGCGATGCGATCATCGGACTGAGCAACCAGCCGGTCCAGGGATACAGAACGCCGGCAGCGATCGGGATACCGATTACGTTGTAGATGAATGCGAAGAACAGGTTTTGCCGGATGGTTCGCATGGTGGCACGTGAGAGTTCGATCGCGGCCGCCACGCTGTGAAGGTCTCCTTTGACGAGCGTAATGCTGGCGGATTCGATCGCGATATCGGTGCCGGTTCCCATGGCGATTCCCAGATCCGCTGTCGCCAGCGCCGGCGCATCGTTGATCCCATCACCGACCATCGCCACAATTTCTCCGGTTGCGCGAATCCGCTTGATCTCCTCGGCCTTGCCTTCCGGAAGAACACCGGCAATGACGCGGTCGATTCCCACTTCCTGTGCGACCGCATTCGCCGTGCGTTCATGATCACCCGTGAGCAGAATCGTTTTCAGTCCCATCGCATGCAAACGATGAATGGCAGCCTTCGAAGTAGGTTTGATCGGATCGGCGACCTCGATCCGACCTGCGAACTGACCATCGATTGCAACATAAAGCGATGTGTGTGCCGATTTCGATTCTTCAAATGATATCTCACGTTCTTTCAGCAAACGAGCTGTGCCTACAAGCACCGCGCGGCCTTCGACTTTCGCAGAGAGTCCGCGGCCAGGTATCGCTTCGAACGATTCCACCTGCAAACGATTCAGGCCGCGAGCGTTGGCGTCATCGATCACCGCTCGCGCGAGCGGATGCTCAGATCCCTGTTCGGCTGACGAGACTAACCGCAGCAATTCGTCCGCACTCATCCCCACCGACTGCACATCCACAACTTTCGGCTTGCCCTCCGTCACCGTTCCTGTTTTGTCGAGAACGATCGTCGTCAATCGGCCGGCCAACTCGAGCGGTTCGCCACCTTTGATCAGAATGCCGGACCGCGCACCACGACCCGTACCCACCATGACGGCCGTGGGAGTCGCGAGGCCCAACGCGCAGGGGCAAGCGATGATCAGTACCGAGACGAACGTGAGAAGTGCGAAGCTCAATCGCGTTTCCACCGGCGCAAGCGCGAACCAGAGGACGCCGGCAAGCACCGCAATCGCCACGACCACCGGAACGAAATACCCCGCCACCGTGTCGGCCAGTTTCTGGATCGGAGCTTTGGAACCCTGCGCATCGCGAACCATGCGCACGATCTGCTGCAGCACAGTATCCGCACCGACCTGCGTAGCCGTCATTCGAAACGATCCCGTTGCGTTCACCGTTGCCCCGATCACTGTATCACCCGGCTGCTTCGCTACGGGAAACGGTTCGCCAGTGAGCATGCTTTCATCGATCGTGGAATGACCATCGAGAACAATCCCATCGACGGGCACTTTTTCACCAGGCCGAACCCGCAAGACATCGCCGGCACGAACATCATTCAACGGAACATCCACTTCTGTTCCGTTTCGTTCCACGCGAGCGGTTTTGGGAGCAAGGCCGATCAAGGCGCGAATAGCGCCGCCCGTTCGACTCTTCGCACGCGCTTCGAGCAAGCGGCCAAACAGAATCAGTGTGACAATCACCGCCGCGGTTTCGTAATAGACGGGTACCGCCTGATGCTCAGCATGCGCCGGATCCGTGATGAACCATCGTGGAACGATGGTGGCAGCGACGCTAAAGGCGTAGGCCGAGAACGTACCGATTGCCACCAGCGTGTTCATGTCGGCGGTGCGCTGTCGGGCCGCGGCCCACGCTCCGCGAAAGAACTCCGCACCCGCATAAAAAAGGACCGGCGTGGTGAGAATCAACTCAACCCAGCTTCGCACGGGAAACGCCAGATACGGTTCAAGCACTGGGATCGCGTGCCCGGCCATCGCAAGAAACGCGACGGGAATCGTCAAAATTGCCGCAATGATGAACTTGAAACGTGTCGTTCGGTATTCGGTTTCCTGAGCTTCAAGTTGAAACTGAGAGTCTGCGCCGTCCGCTTCCGGTGGCAACGCATCGTATCCCGTACCCCGTACAACTTCGATCAGCGCCGGAACATCAAGCGCACCCGGATCGTACGAAATCGTCGCGCGGCCCGTCGCGTAATTCACCCCCGCCTGATCGATGCCCGCCGTCTGCTTCAGCACCTTTTCAATCCGCACCGCACACGCCGCACAGTGCATCCCCAGAACCGGCAGGTCCACTCGGGTACTCATCACGAGCTCCGGACGGGAAACCCCGCACGGTTCAGCGACTCTTCAATCTGAACGCGCGAGGTTTCATCGCCATGCTGGACGGTCACTTGTTGAGTCGGCACCGCAACATCAACCTTCGTCACGCCCGGGACCTTCCCCAGCGCCGTCTTCACCGCCGTCGCGCAGCCATCGCAAACAATCCCCTCGGCATGAACAGTCGTTGTGGACATGATGAAATCTCCCGTGAATGTCGAGGGCGATTTGCTACTTCGTCATTTCGGCTTTCTTCGCCTTGTGCGCTTCGAGAGTCTTCAGCGTCGTTTCCGCATTCGCCAGCGCTCGCTTCTCGCAACTCTTGCAACACACAAACACCGCCTGCCCGTTCACATCCAACTTGATCGGTGCGCCCATCGAACCCAAACGCTCATCTTTCGAAATCACACACCACTCCTGCGCATCCACCAGCTTCCGATCCTCCTCCGAAAGCTTCGCTCGCTCCTCCGCTACTTCGTCTTTCTCCTTCGAAGCCACTTCCTTCGCTGGCGCAGGCTTCGGCGCTGGTGACGATGCACCTTCGCAACCCACCAGCGCAACAAAACTGCCACACACCATCATCGCGAAAAACAATCGCATCATCGTCTCCTGAGAAAGTCCCTGAAAAGTCATACCGACACACGATCAAAAAGCTTACGTCAAATCGGCCTCACTTCGCCTTCGGTTCGTACACAAACGCCTTGTCGTCCAGAGGACGCACCCACACATTCCGGAACTTCACCGGATTGTTGTGATCCTGCAGAAACACCGGGCCTGTCATCGTCTTCTTCTGCAGATCGCGGATCGTCTCCAGATACGGCGTTGTGCCGAATCGGAACGGATGAAACGTCGACTTCGGCTCGCCGAACTTCGCGCCGTCCTGCACCTTCGTCCCGTTGTACCACACGATCATGCTCCCCTGCTCCACAATCTTCCCCGACTCATCTCGCCGCGGGGCCCGATAGCGGATGTCGAACACCTGCCACTCTCCCGGCTTGCGGCACGCGTTCGCGAGCGGCTTCGAAAAGCCGTACACCGAGCCCGCGTCCTCCTGCGTGATCTTCGACATCTCCTTGCCATACGAGTTCAATATCTGCACCTCGTAGTTCCCATGCACATACACCCCGCTGTTCCCCGGGCCCTTCTCCGGCACCACAAACTCCACATGCAGATCCGCGTCCCGGAAATGCAGCTTCGACACGATATGATTCCGGTTCCCCTTCGGCGTCGACACCAGCACTCCGCCCTCTTCCTTCGCCCAGTTGATCGCCTCCCCCGCCATGCTCAGAAATTCCTGCTTCCCCTTCCCATCCAAAAGCACAATCGCGTCCTTCGGCGGCACTGCCGGCAACGTGCTCTGATCCGGCTTGAACTCCTCCGCCGCCGACATCGCCATCAGCATGAACATCAGACTGTGAGTCATCGAATCGCCTCCAACTGAGAGAGTTTGGTCATGCAGTTGAGAATAGTCCCTCCGCAAACTCTTGCAACGCTTCCTGATCGATTCGCTCACGCATTCGATGTGACTTTCCGGAATTCGAAGAGGAGGACTCCGCTACCGGTTGCGCTCGCTCGTGGCGGAGTCCTCGTGACTGAACCGCTGCAATCAAAAAATCCATTTTTGTGAAAAAATGTTCAGATATTTGAAAGTGTTCATTTCAAAGCCTTTTTCACTTCCGCTGCCATTCTGGCAGGCGAGTTCGCCAACTTCGCCAACTTCGCCAACTCCAAACACACACCTCTTGGCGAAGAGACAGTGACGAGCCGATATAATGTACATTTGTTTTTATTGAACCGTCAGCTGTTACAAGCCCGCAGTGAGCAAGGGAGACAACCCACGCTCGGCGCGGGTCCCGCGCTCGGCGAAGGTCTCCCGACCGAGCCGCCGCAACGACCGCAGGTCTCCTCTTCAACCAACATTCGTCCGTTTACTCGCCCGCCAACGTGCCGGATTTGGCCCCAAAACCACCCCAAAACCGCGCCAAAATCACCAGAAATGGCTCCGAAATGGATCAAAATCAGCCCCAAACTGCCCCGCAATCCGCAATCTTCCGCGCTCGTCGAAGGTCTCCTGACCTCGACGAAACACACGACCGAAGGTCTCCTCTTCTTTCTTCACAAGCCCGCAGCGTCAGCAAGGGCCCGCCATCGGGCCGCAGGTCGCCACTCTTGCTGTCAGCTCAACGCGGTATTCTTACCTCGCCCCCGATTCACGGGGGAGAGGTCGGATCGAGAGCGAAGCGAACGATCCGGGTGAGGGGGCACTTTTTCAAATAATGGACATAATAACATTATTGCTGATCTGAATCAGAGAATTGAAGCCCCCTCACCCGACGACCGGCTGCGCCGCTCGTCGACCTCTCCCCCGCAAGCATAGGTATTGTCACAACTCACCGAGTTGGGTATTTGGGGGAGCATGGTTATTTCTTTGGGAATCTGGATAAGCGTCATCAGAAGAGGTTCGATCAGCTCGTGAAGGAACACACGCACGCGGTGAATGGGGCGGTCTCCGGCCTGTCGGCTCTGCCGGGCACCGCTCGGCCCTTCGCTGCGACCCAGGCGATGAGCCGATTCCTCACCAACGAGGACATCGGCTTTTCCGCCCTCATCGAACCCGCTCAGGACGCCACCCGCACTGAACTGGCGAAGAGTGACTCGCCCTTCGCGTTGGCGATCCACGATTGGTCGATGTTCCAGTTCCACACGCACCGGTCCAAGACCGATCGTTTGCAGCGGACGCACTCCCAAGACCGCGGCTACGAACTGGGCAGCGCCCTGATCGTGGACGCGGCGGATGGGCGACCGCTGGGGGCGATGGAGTTGCGGTTGCGGACGGCGTCGGGGATGCTCAGCACGCGGATCGGTCCGACGTCGTTGCCGGCCGGTCATGTGGATGAACTGATTGAGGTGATGGAGGCCTCGCCTCGCTGGAAGCTTGGCAAGCTGCTGGTGCATGTGATTGATCGGGAAGCGGATTCGGTGGGTCACTATCGGGCGTGGGCGTCGAAGGGTCACCGGTTTCTGGTTCGAGCGGATGACGACCGTTGGGTGATGTGGCAGGATCGGGAGTGTCAGTTGAAGGATGTGGTGCGTGGTTTGAGCCTTCAATTTCAGGATGTTCTGGATGCATCGGGCGAGTCGGAGGAGGTGACGATTGCGTCGGGTGTGGGCCGGATTCGGGTGGCGTCGACGGAGGTGGTTCTGCATCGTCCGGCGAAGACGAACACGGGTGAGAAGACGGCGGGGGGTTACAAGAAGAAGAAGGTGGTAGCGGGTGATCCGTTGCGGTTGCGTCTGGTGGTGACGCGTGTGGTGAATGATGTGGGGAAGGTGATCGCGCAGTGGTGTCTGCTGACGAATGTGGAGGTGTGTTGGGCGGACGCGGCGTGTGTGGGTCGTTGGTACGCGTGGCGTTGGCGGATCGAGACGTATCACAAATTGTTGAAGTCGTCGGGTCTGAATGCGGAGGAGTGGCAGCAGGAGAGCGGTGAGGCGTTTTTGCGTCGGTTGTGCATCGCGACGATGGCGTGTTTGACGGTGTGGCATCTGCAGCGTGACGCGAGCGAGGAGGCGGGGCAGTTGCGGAAAGTGCTGGTGCGGCTGTCGGGCCGCCAGCTGAAGCGTGGCGTGGACTCGACGGCTCCGGCGTTGCTGGCGGGTCTGGAGAAGCTGTTGTCGATTGACGATTTGCTTCGTGACGAAGACCTGGCGGAAGTGCTGGCGTTGGCCCGAAAAGTCCTTCCGCGACTCTTTCGATCGGGATAGCGATTCTCAGGTCAAAAAGATGTGACCATACCTATGTTTACGGGGGAGAGGTTGGATCGGAAGCGGAGCGATCGATCCGGGTGAGGGGGCGCTTTTCGAATAATGAACATATTAACATTATTGCTGAAAGGAATCCGAGAACTGAAATCCCCCTCACCCGACGGTCGGCTGCGCCGCTCGTCGACCTCTCCCCCGCAAGCGGGAGCGAGGTAAAAATCAGCCACGCCCTCCGCCTCCTTGCGCATATTCTGTGCCCGTTGCGCTCGGCGAAGGTCTCCTGACCCCGACGAAATCTCCGACCGCAGGTCTCCTGTCCCAACGTGGCGGAAATGGCGACGAAACCGGCCGGAATTCGGTGAAAAACGATCCGAAATGGGTCAAAATCCGCCCCAAATCGCGCCCGAATGCGACCTTTTCGCCGCCGCATCCGCAACGACCTGCCAATGCCGGTTCTGATCGCTTCGTTGGGTCGCGATGGCCCGCAGTCCAAATTCCACGACGGGCGATTCGTCTTCCTCTGCCCCCACTGCGGCGAGATGCAAGCCGCTGTGAATCCCCGCAACAACCTCGCCCATTGTTTTGCCTGTCACAAGAACCTCAACACCATCGACTTGCTCATGCTCCTCGGCTACGACTTCCCCACCGCCGTCACCGTGCTCGAAGAGTTGCTGAATCGTCATCGATCACGATTGCTAAAGACCAGCACGATGCCACCGGCACATGAGTGACACCCTAGGTCAATGCGACCGAATCGCCACGCACACGCTCTCCAAAATTCTCAACAATTCGGCAAACCGACCGCTCAGAGAGCGAAATCCTTACACCGCGAATTCGGTAACAAATGCGATCACAGTTAGGTGCGCCACAATTTGGCAACAAATGCGATGACAGTTCGGTGCCCCACAATTAAGTGCGCCACACCGAGGTCGCGGATTTGCGAATCGGTCATTGGGTTCCCTCCCGATAGTCTCCTTATCGGCTATCGGGAAAGGGGCGCTGTAGTGTTAAGCATCCACCCACCATCAATTTGAGGAGCTGTCTCCTTGCTGCTCAATTGATATTTAGCTTCAAAAAAAAGTCGATAATAATCGCGATCAGATGCGACGACTCGTTCGGAAAATACGTTTATTTCGATTATATTATCGCCAAGTTTCTTTTTGAAAATGAATGGAGCCCCCCATCCGTCAGCGCAATATTCATCTGTGTGCAAAAAAGCATCTCTACCATGTTCTCGTCTGTACTCAGAGAGCATATCAGATACTGAATCAGAATTCCTAGCCCCTTCAGAAGATATTTCTTTAAAAACTTTAGATAGCTCCTTGAGCCTGTACAATGTTCGCCCATACATAGTATTTGTATCTGTTTTTGACGGAGAGCACCCCGACGCAATTGAAAGAAATGCGCCGAATGCAATACCTATGCTGGTGATAATAAATCTGTGTGGCATAATTGACACCAAAGAATAAACTATTAATACAGAAATTATATATTATTCCGAACATGCGGCCTCAATGCTATCCTTATAAAAATTTAAAGACTCAATTATATGGTCCCAATTGTTTATGTTGCCATCTGGCCTATCTTCGAGTTTGAATCTATTTCCGAATAAACGTTCGAATAAAGAATCGGCAGGAGGATCGTCAAGGACTTGATCCCCGTACAGCCTGCCAAATTCATGATATATTGTGCGTGCGATCGCCCCCATCAAGGAATCGGCAATGTCCCGCCGATGGCCGATGAGGATTCCGATACGGTAAAGCTTCCGGTCGGCCGCGTGCGGTGCCGGAAACGGCTCGGCGGGTTGCTCAAGAGCTACTACCACTCCGCGGCCTGACACCGAACGAGTTCGCGGTCGATTCTCTCATGGTTCCGCTCGATCGGATCGACTCGAAGTTCCGCGCCCTCACGCAAATCGCATCGCTCCTGTAAACGCCCGTCCACCAATCGCTGCCCGAATTCGGACGTCCCTTGTCTTGCTCCGGCTGCGGCTTCGTCTGGAAATCGCAGCGCGAACGACTGGACAGAATAATTGCACAGGACGATAATTGCACAGGTCGGGTTTTGACAGGGTCACTAAAATATTTTTACAAACTTAATACCTGTAAACCCGTTCTGCAAAACTACATTTCTAAACTCGTCAGATGCATATATTTCAAATGCCTTCATCTCCGGGCACTTAAAAAGGTGAGCATTGGCAATTGCAATTTTATCAAATTCATATTTGTGAATTTTGCTGAAATATCCAGATTGATCATCTGGCAGTTTGTTAGTCTCACATCGTTCTAATAACAACGAATCGATAACTCTTGTTATATTTAGAATTTTGCAATCGATCTTGTTAGGCAATTTGGCGGGCAGCGCCTCCACGCAATCGGCAACAACTGGCCGGATGGTATCCCATGCAACGGTACTTGCCACCAAGAGATGCGGACTCAATGCTGGAAAATCTGGCAACTTCAATGATATTTGCGATGAGTCGCCAAGAATCAGATCGGGCGATCTCCAGTCTCTTGAGGCAAAATCCCCGGTCTTGAGCCTATCGATCAAGCCCTCATCTTCCGGCTTGTACCAGACGCATTGATACTCATCGGGCTGAATCCGGATTCGGTAAACCATTTTGTAACCGTTCACCCTGTCGCGGCGAGGAGTAGCGGGCAGGGTTGCTTCTGGCGGTGGGCGGTGATCGCTTGCTCCAGATAATCCAGCACGTTCCGCTTCTGCAACTTCAGCGTTTCCACCACCGTCAATAAGCGTCCCGCAAAACGGCAGACCGGGGTCATACGGCGGGCGTCTGGGCCGTCGCGTATTCGCCCGACGGCCGCCAGATTGCAACCGGTGCGTCCGATTGCAGCATACCGTATTCCGATGCTCTTATCTTAGCGGAACTTGTCCGAAGATCGCATTCGGTCCGGCACTCCAAACCGTGCCCTTTTTCGTCGCACTAAGAACGTATCGAGCTTTTGCATCGATATTTCGAAACTGCCAGTTGATTCCGTCACGGGAGAAGGAAACGGCATGCGGGCGAACCTTGACGCAGGGTGAGTCCGGTACACGTACTGCCTGTCGACGCGATGGGGGTAAGGGGCGGTGTCGCTCCAATCGATCTCACGCTGGCACCCAACGATCGGAACCGAATCACGAAGAGAAACGATTCAAAATCGATTGGCCAATGAAATATGCGGGTTAACTAACGGATCAAAACCGGTTCATGCCAAAACTCAATCGACTTCGGGTTAACAACGGCGCGACGATGCGAAACGATTGCAACTACTGCAACACCACAGGGCAAACACGTAATTCTCGATGAACCACCTCATCCAACAATGACCGGCTTGTCCGGTGGCAGAGTGATGACAGGGTTTCCCTGACCTGTGATTCATCACGATTTCCCGACATCGCCGCGACCATACTTCCGTCGGTCGCATTGCTGGGAACAGTGACAATGAGTGTAAGCCGTGGTGCATGCCGTTCCGATGAGCACGATCGGTGTTTCGGGAATTTCGCATGAAACAACTGTTCGTCCTGATGTCGATCGTTGCAATCGACGTCCTTGGCGAGGATCGATCAGCCAAAGATCACGCGAGTCTTTCTGACGCTCGAGCATATTCGGCTACGTCCTGCCAGACATTGCTCAAGCCGGCCTCATAAAGCCTCAATCCACGAATCCTTTTGGAGTCGGATCATGGGATTAATCATTCTCGTCGTACTTGTTCTTCTCATTATGGGTGTGATACCCCGATGGGGCCATAGCCGCGAATGGGGCTATGGGCCAAGTGGCCTGCTCGGGTTTATCCTTGTTATTGTGTTGATACTCGTTCTTATGGGACAGATTCCCCGATCATTCTGAGAGCGGCGGAATCCCAATTGCCGACAGTGTCGAAGTATAATGACAGTGTGAGAGCATATTTCGTCCTGCGTGAGGCCTCTGGCACGAAATTCCCGAATGGCTTTTATCAGTAAATCAAGGAGTGCGAATCTCGATGCCGAATTCGTCGAACCCAGTGCAGCCGCCTTCGGAATGGATCCACGACGCTCTTACAGGCATGGGCACCGCCACGATCGTCACCGATGCCGACGGTCGCGTGCAGTATATGAATACCGTCGCCGAAATGATGACGGGTTGGCCTGAAGGCGAAGCCGCGGGTCTGCCGTTATCGAACGTTTTCCGGATCGAGAACGAAACAACGCGAAAATCAGTCGCCAATCCGGTAACAGAGGTCCTGGCGACTGGTGCATCACTCGGATTGGCCAATCACATCGTTTTAGTCGCCCGTGATGGCAAGGAATGGATCCTTGATGATGGAGCCGCGCCGATCAAAGACAGTTCCGGCAGCATCGCGGGAGCGGTACTGGTCTTTCGTGACGTCTCGGTCCGTCGTCGCGCGGAATTAGCAGTCGAAGAAGCGCTCGCTTATGCCGAAGTGATCGTGGAAACGGTGCGAGAGCCGCTCATCGTCCTCAATGACCAACTTCAGATCCGCAGTGCCAATCGTTCCTACTACAGGAACTTCTACACGTCTCCGGCAAAGACCGAGGGAAAGTCGCTCTTCGAATTGGATAACCAGCAATGGGACTTCCCCAGGCTGCGTGAATTGCTCGAGCGAATCCTCCCCGATAACAGCAAATTCGATGACTTTGAAGTCGATCACGAGATTGCAAATCTTGGCCAACGGAAAATGATCCTCAACGCTCGCCGGCTCCCGGCGACGGGCCGACGACCGCCGCTGATTTTGCTCGCCATCGAAGATGCGACCGAATGGCAACGGGCCAACGAAAACCTTGCCGTCTCGGAAAGCCGCTACCGACGCCTGTTCGAAACCGCGCAGGACGGCATTCTTCTCGTCAATCTGACCACGCGGCGCATCTTCGATATCAACCCATTTCTCACGGATCTTCTCGGGTACACACATGAGGAACTCGTGGGAAAAGAGCTCTGGGAGATTGGCCTCTTTCGCGATATTGAGTCCAATAAAGTCCTTTTCCGGACGCTCCAGGAAAAGGGTTACATCCGTTACGATGACATGCCGCTGAGGACCCATGACGGCAGGCAAATCGACGTGGAGTTTGTGAGCAATTCCTATCAGGTTGGCGACTCGCAAGTCATTCAGTGCAACATTCGGGATGTCACCGAACGCAGGCGTGCCGCGGACGCCTTACGCGCGGCTCATATGGAGCTGGAAATCCGTGTGACCGAGCGGACGTTTGATCTTGCTCAAGCCAACAACGCTCTGAAGAGTGAGATTGCCCGCCGAGAAGCCGCAGAATCTGACAGGCGTGATCTTCAGCAGCAACTCGCGACGGTTCAGGAAGACGAACGCAGACGCATCGCCCGCGAGTTGCATGACCATCTCGGTCAGCACCTGACCGCGATCGGACTGGGAATCAAAGTCGCAAAGGACGCGATGCCCAATCCATCGATTGAATGGGATCGACTCCAGGGTTTGCAGTCCATGACGGACATGATCGGAAAAGAGATCCACCATCTCGCGATGGAACTCCGACCGACCGCTCTCGATGACCTGGGCATCCAGGCGGCACTCGTCAATTACACTGAGCGCTGGACCGAGCGGTCGGGAGTCGAAGTATTTTCACGTCTTCGGACTCGAGGAGGACCGATTGCCACCTCCGGTCGAAACAGCCCTTTACCGTGTGATTCAGGAAGCGCTGACGAACGTGCTCAAGCACGCGGCCGCCCATCACGTCAGTGTTGTTCTTCAACGGATGAAAGGGCATGTCTCGGCCGTCATCGAAGACGATGGTAAAGGGTTCGAGCACACGTCGTTTGACAAAAATCGGCTCGGACTCATCGGTATGCGTGAACGGATCGCGTTGGTGGGAGGCACCTTTGTGCTGGAAACCGCCGAAGGCGAAGGCACGACGGTGATCGTCCGCATTCCCCTTCCAGAACTCCGAGAAAGGGTTAGCAATGCCTAAGTTGCGTATCTTTCTGGCCGACGACCACGCAGTCGTCCGCGAGGGATTGAAATCTCTGATCAATGCCCATGACGGAATGGCTGTTGTTGGCGAAGCTGCCGACGGTTTGGTCGCGTGTGAACTCGCGCCGGCGCTGAAACCCGACGTGGTGATCATGGATGTGTCGATGCCCGGTCTTTCGGGTTCGCAGGCAACCGCTCGACTGAAGCAGGAATGCCCGTCGATTCGCGTCCTCGCGCTGACCGTCCATGAAGACAAAGGATACATCCGTCAACTACTTGCTGCCGGCGCGTCCGGATATGTCCTGAAGCGTGCGGCACCCGAAGAATTAATTCACGCAATCCGCGCTGTGGCATCGGGGGGCGTCTATCTCGATCCCAACATGGCAGCCAAAGTCGTCGGTGGATTTGTTCGAAGAGCGAAATCGACTGAAGCACAAGGATGTGACCTGAGCGAGCGAGAGACCGAAGTCGCCCGCCGGACCTCCGCTGGCTTCAGTAACAAAGAGATCGCGGCCAAACTGGAATTGAGTATCAAGACCGTTGAAACCTATCGAGCACGGGCCATGGAGAAACTCGGACTCTGCAGCCGAGCAGACCTCGTCCGCTACGCTGTCCAGCAGGGCTGGCTACAAAACGGATAACGGAAATCGCTGAACGAATTTGGCTTGGCACATGAGTTCTAATCGTTCTTCACTCTCAACTGCGTCGGTTTCGGAGATCGATCAATCGCCGCAATTTATATCCGATTCCCTCACCATAATCCTGATCATATGTCAGGGATATTCTGACATTCGATGAAGAATTCCCTTTCGTGATATTTGGAACTCTCATTGATAATGATTGGGATTTCGTTTTCGTCAGATCAGGGAAACGTAAGCCTGCGTCTTCGATTCGATGAGACGAAAAACAACTGTAACCCCTCACCCCTCTGAACGTGTGGCTTGCGGCAGCGGGGGTAATACGCCGGTCGCCACGTACGTCCGCAACGCCGACACGGTCGCCGCCAGTGGGTCCACGCCCCGCTGTTTCAGCGTCCGGTACACGCTCATCAA
>JBGSJI010000061.1:0-14801 GCA_041742055.1 Limnoglobus sp.
GCCGTGAATCCCCGCAACAACCTCGCCCACTGCTTCGCCTGCTCGAAGAATCTCAACACCATCGACTTGCTCATGCTCCTCGGCTACGACTTCATCGCCGCCGTCACCGTGCTCGAAGGACTCCTGGAACGGCACCAATCACGATTGTCAAAGACTAGCACGACACCATCGGAACACGAGTGACACCATCGCTGCGTGCGACCGAATCGCCACGCCCACGCTCTCCAAATTTCTCAACAATTCGGCAAACCGACCGCTCAGAGAGCGAAATCCTTACACCGCGAATTCGGCAACAAATGCGATGACAATTAAGTGCGCCACAGCAAATCGCTCCACTTCTATAAACGTCTGTCCACCAATCGAAGCCCGAATTCGAACATCCCTTGTCATACTTCAACTGCGGTTTTGTCTGGAAATCGCAGTGCGAACGACGGGACAGAATAATTGCACAGGACGGCATCGCCATCGGTGAAGGAACACAGGGATGACTCAGCCGCCTATTCCGTGAGAGAACGATTTGCGGGCGATGCGGAGGACCATCAACGCCGACTCGCTCGACTGGATATCGTAATCCTGTGTCATCATTCCGTATGGGTTGTACCTTTTTCGCCACAGGCACACGTCATACTCGTTCTCGCCTTCTACAGCAAGGCGGCCGTTCGGGTGGTACTCAGTAAAGCGGCCGTGAGCCATGTTGTGCCTGTAGTCAATAACCGCATTAACCTGTCCAGAAGGATACCACAAGGTAATCGTCCCGTGCATGGTCCCATTCAAATAAGAAGTTTCGGAGACGATCACTCCCTCTTGTGTGTATTCCCGGGCTATCCCGGTGAACGGATGACCTTGGTAGAAGTAGCACAGGTTCTCATCGATATCCAAGTCATCTTCGCTGACTTCGAGCATCGCTCACTTCCCCGAGAGAACATTGACGCCTAGTGTCAGAAACCAGCAGTTATCACATCGAGGAGCAGCCTGCCCGAACAACTTCGGAGACCGCTGACTCCAGATGTTGTACAAGGACAACTCACTCAGAGCTGCGTCGTTTACCGGCAGTCCGGCACGCTGTCGTGCCCAAAGGGCTTGGTTGATGGCATCGATCTCAGAGTGCGAGCCAGCTGTACCAGCTGACTTCCTTGGATTGTACAGGTCTTCGCAGTAGTTCGGTTGGGGATTATTCGGGTCGTACCCTGGCCTGATCCGTCCAGCATTCAGTTGCCGTTCGTATTCCGCTAACCGTGCCTTAAGTGTGGGGTGGAGGTCTTCCACCACTGTCTTGAACACAAAAGGGGACGCAGCTCATTTCCGAGGAAATGAGCTGCGTCCCCTTTTCTTCCGTCCCCTTTTCTTCGTCCCCTTTTCTTAGACCTTCGGGTAGGGTGTTTTGAGTTCGAAGGTGCCGTCGGGCAGTGGGTGCTTGATGTAATCGCCGAACAGATTGGGGCTGTCCGTGGCGAGGACGTCGAGGATGGCGTTGGCGAGTTTGCGGATCTCGGGTTCGGCGCCGGTGGATCCGCGTTGTTCGAGGAAGTGGCGGAGGGCGCGGGCGTTGGCGGTGATGAAGATTTTGGTTTCGGTGGCGTTGGGGAGCACGCTTCGTGCGGCCTGTCGTGCGGCCTTTCGCCGGGTGGTGCGGTCGGCGTCGGGCGGAAGCATCGCGGCGGTGGCGGCGGCGGGATTGGCGAGTTTCGTGTTGAGCAGTTCGGCGAGTTTGACGTAGGCGGCGTGCGAGTGCTGGACGGCGTCGAGCCAGACGGCGTGCAGTTCGGGATCGTTGGCGATGATGTCCGGTTCGACATATTCCGCCACGGATTCGTCCACGTAGCGCTGGCTGAGCTGGCTGTAGCCGAATCCGGCGCGGTGGCGGACGAGTTCGTGCGTGAGGCTGCGGCTGAGGCCGGTGAGGAGCAGATTCCACACGCCGTGTTCGAGGACGGATCCGTGTCCGACTTCCTTGATGTGATTCAAATAGGTGGCGTTTCCGCCCGGCCGCGGTTTGGCGAAGCTCATGTAGCAGACGCGTCCGGCGGTTTCGGCGAGAATTTCCGCAGGCACTTCGCTATCGCTCGACCAACTGACGCCGTGATCGCCGAGGAAACGTTCCAGCTCCGTGTGTTGCACGATCTGTTTGCCGACGAGATAGACTTGCGGCAGGGTCAGGATGGTGATCGCGTCGGCATTCGCCATGAAATCGCAGGCCTCGTGGTGGGAATCTGAATCACGTGTATCGGATTTAACGTATGCACGGCGGGTCGGATTGTCCGAGGATCGGGTTGGTTTGGGAAGTGCGGGGAATTGCGGAAGAAGAATCGGGATTTCCGGGGCCGTCCGGTCGTGCGGCGCGGGTATACTCATGAATAATGCCCGGAGCCGATTTCGGCTCAAGTTCTGGCCCCTTCACGGTCTGAGGATTGGCGACCGTGCCACGTGCGAATCTCTTCCTGCGAATGCTGGTCCTGCTTCTGGCAGCGACGGGTTGGCTCTGCGCGGTTCAGGCCCAGGAGCCGAAGAAATCCTCCGCCATCAAACTGCCCGACGGGACGATTGTCTTTTACACTTCGAATCCGAATGACGCCGTGCCGAAGATCGACGGCGTGGTGTTATCGGCAAAAGAATATCAGCAACTCGTCGAGACGGCGGAGCAGCTGAAGAAGCTTCGTGAGGCGGCGAAGCCGATAGTTCCGAGCGTGTGCCGGATCCGGGGCCGTGTGGACAGTTCGACGGGCCGGCCGATCGCGAAGCTGAGTGTGGAGTATTCGTACCGGACGACGGTTCCGAAGACGGCTGTGCTGTTGGGCGGACAGCGTGCGGCGCTGGTGGCGGCAGCGGGTGCGGACGGCGTGATCCCGCTTCTGGAATCGACATCGGATGGGCTGGTGGTTCTGGCGGAGCAGCCGGGAACGGGCACGGTGAAGCTGGAGCTTGAGGCGGCGGTGACGGCTCGCGGGAGCAAGAACGAACTGGGCTTCGAGATGGGTCTTCCGCGTGCGGCGATCACCACGCTGGTTTTCAGTGCTCCTGACGGTGTCAAGAAGCTGACAGTCGGCACGCGTACGCCGGAGTCAGGCGTGCTTCGTCTGGGTGAAACCAAGCGGACGACGGAAGACGTGAGCCGTTTTGCCGCTCGCGCGGATGGCACCGGCGCCCCGCTGGGTCCGACGGAACTGCTGGAGCTGACGTGGGAATCCGCCGCCGCACCGGTTGCGACGGACGCGAATCTGAGTGCGGATGCGGAGATTGCGGTGCGCGTGGGCGATGCGCAGATCGAAACGACGACGCGTCTCGTGCTGCGTGGTCCGTCTCGGGAATGGTTGATCGATTGGCCGCGTGATGCGAGCGTGACCGCCAGCCGGACGAACGCCCTTGAAGGCGGAACGATGGCGACGATCGTGAAACCGGCGGACAATTCGACGGTCTGGACGGTGCGCACACCGGATGCGGGCGAATGGCAGGTGACGGGGATCGTGCGGACCGCGCGGCGGGATCCGAAGGACGGCAAGTACGCGGGTCCGTATGCGATTCCAATCGCGTTCGTGAACGGCTTGCCCCGCCAGACCGGGATTGTTCGCGTGTATGCCCCGTCGACGATTCGCGTTTCGAATTACCGTCACTCGGCGGAACTTCGCCGGCAGGATTCGGTCGCGGGGACGGAAGCGCCTACGGCGGTGTTCAAATATGCCACGGCGGGCCCGAAGGCGCCGACGATCGATTTCGAAGCGCGTCCGGCCCGGGGATTCACGGCGGTGCAACCGCATCACCGGCTCGATCTCACGCACGAGGGCTGGCGCCTGCGGACGGAACTTCGTGTTGCGCCGGTGCGGACGTTCGTCGAGCAGATCGTGATGGAATTGCCGAGTGGCTGGCGGGAGCCGATCGTGCGGCCGGACGATCGTGTCGATGAAGTTCTCGCGGGCGTGGAGATGGCGGAGAAGCGGCAGTGGACCATCCGCCTGGCGAACGGCGTATCCGAGCCGTTCACGCTCACGATCGAATCGCTCTATGCCGTGCCGGAAACCGCCAGCGATGCGACCTTCGCCCTTCCGCGATTCCCCGGAACGACCGAACGCGAAACGCAGATCTCGCTTTCCGTCCCGGACGGTCTGACGATTCAGGCCACCGCTCGCGATGCGAGTTTGCAGACTCCGCTTCAGCCGGTCGGGACCGTGAAGCAATCCGCCGCAACACAGCTCAGCAGTACATTCGAAACACCGGTGCAGAATCTCGAAGTCAGCTGGCAGCCCTACCGTGCGGAACTGGCCGTCACCACCAAAGCCGATGTGACGCTGACCGAACGGCAGATGACCATCACGCAGACGATGCAGTTCAAGGCGAACGATCCGATTGGTCGCGCGATCCGCTTCAAAGGGCCCACGTTGCCGCTCGCATTGCAAGCGACACCCGCACTCGAACCCGCTGGCCCGGGCCTGTGGTCCCTCACTCCGTCCTCCGAAGCCCGGGAACTGGCGCTGGTCCTGAGTTATTCGCTCGCGCTTCCCGCACGAGCCGACGCCAATCCGCTCTCGGTCGACCTCCCGCTCTTCTGGCCGGATGCGACTTCGCAGTCCGCAACCGTGCGATTCTGGGGCACTCCCGCTCCGGGTGCGCGACGGCCCGGCAATGTGCAAGGCCCATGGGAACTCCGTCCGCCGGAGCCGAGTCCGGATCGCGAATCACTGCCCTGGCTGACGCTGGCCGGTGTGGGATCGACCAAGGGCATCCCGCTTTCCTTTGATCTGATGGAACCCCTCGAAACCGGCGGTACGACGATCGATCGCGCGCTGTTTCAGAACTGGACGTCTCCTGAAGGTCTCATCTTGCTCCGGGCACGGTATCTTCTGAAGCGTTGGTCGCCGAGCGGGTTGGAACTGGAAGTCTCGGGTTCGACGGTCCCTTCGATTTTTGTGAATCGTGAGCGCGTCGATGCGATTGCCGTTGGCGGTTCGGAGGGGGACGGACCCAGAGTGTATCGAATCCCGCTGCCGGAACCGCGGACCAATCGGACATCGTTGATTCTGGAAGTGCAATCGACGATCGTCGCTCGCCCGCGCAGCGAACTGACATTCGTTCCGCCCCAGATTCGCGGGGCGACGCTGATGACTCCGGCACGGTGTCAGATTGTGTTTCCGTCGGATGCCGTACCCGTCGTGCTCGGCTCGACGTTCCTTCCGGATCTGGACTGGGGCTGGCGGAACGGCTGGTTGGCGCCCGTGGCGGGTGCATCCTCTGATGAACTGGAGCGGTGGTTTCTGGGCTCTGCCAATCCCGGCGAAAACATCCCTTTGAATTCCGCGTCGGATGACGCCGTGACGGGTGTACAGTATACTCATGGACCGTTGCGAATCCTTCGGATTCCCCGTGTTCCATTCGTGATTGTCTGTTCGTTGCTGGTGCTGGTTCTGGGTGCCGGGATCACGCGATTGCGGCCCGCGCTGGTGGGACCGGCACTGGTCTTCCTGGGCCTGATCGCCGTGGTGTCGGGAGTCCTTTTCCCGCAGCCGGCAAGTCAGATCCTCTCGGCCGGCATTCCGGGATTGCTGGCATTGGTTCTGATTCTGGGAATCAGCGCGATTCTGAAATGGCTGGCCCGCCGTCGGATCGACTATTTGCCGACCTTTCGTCGCGATTCCCAACTACCTCTTTCGACGGGAACAAGTACCGGTCCCAATGTCAGACCATCGCGGAATGGATCGTCGCCTGCGGATTCGGGCCGATCCGCTCAGCCGTCTCTTGCCCCTTCAGCGACGGGGTGAGCATGGTCCGGTATCGCATCGTTGCGCTCCTTCTCGTGCTTGGGATTGCGAACTTCGCATCGGCGCAGGTTGTGCCGGTCGAATGGGCGGTTACGCAGGGACTGAACGAATGGGCACGCCGGCAACTGGAACCGGTTCCCGATCCGTTCCCGATCCGGCGCGTTCTCCTTGCGCCGTCCGCTCCGTTACCGGCCACTGTCGAAGGCGATCCGTTTCTGCGGATGTCCCGGGCGGAGTTTGAACAACTCGTCCGCGCTGCGGCACGGAACAAACCGGCAACACCCCGGCTTCTGAAAGCGGACTATCAGGCGATCCTCACCGACGATTCACTGGCCGGAACGGGCGAGTGGATTGTGTCGTCGGATGAAAGCGGTTCTCTGGCGCTGGATCCGCTGCGGATGGCATGGAAGAATGTCAAGTGGTCGGGCGATCGTGAAGCACGCGTATCCGGTACACCGGCCCGACTGTGGCTGGATCGGCCGGGGCGATCGGCGTTGACGTTCGACTGGTCGGTCCGCGGTACCGAGGAGCCGGGTGCGGTCCGCTTCGTGCTTCAGGCACCTTCCGCACCGCTCGCACGACTGGAACTGGAGCTGCCGTCGGATCGCTATCTGGTCGCCAAGGCGGGCACGATGATCATCGGTCCGATTCGCGTCGGCCCGCAGCGTTCAAAGTGGCAGTTGGCGTGGGGCGGTGAAACAACACTCGAGTTCTCCGTTCGACTGTCCTCCGCCAGCCGACCGGCATCCCTTGCCGTGTTCTCGAGAACGGGACGATGCGAACTGACTCCCGGCCTCGCCACGCTGACGACGGAATGGGAAATCTCACCCTTGCGCGACGCACCGCAAGAGCTGGTATTCGATGTGAGTCCGGGGCTGGCAATCACGGATGTCACGGGAACGGCGCTGGCGAGTTGGAGAATGAACAATCAGCGTCTGGTCGTGACGTTTCGCGAACCGCTGAATTCAGGCCGGATCGCGATTACGGCGCTGGCGTCGTTACCAGCCGACGGCGCACCCTGGAGCGTGCCGCGGATTCTTCCGATGGGCGGTCCGCTTTCGAATGATCAGCTGGAACTGATCATCGGCAATGACCTCAAGTGGGAGGGCAGCGACGACGGCGATTATCGCGCACTGCGAGCCACAACAAATGAGCGGGGGTTGACCATTGCTTACCGCGGCACCCTGCTGCCGGAAGGCCGTGTTCTCCGGGAATCGCCACGGGTGCGCGTGCGAGCCGCGACGGCAAAATTCTCCACACGCGAAACGCTGGACTGGAGAATTCAGGCCAACCGTACTCAACTCACGGCACGCATTCGAGCATCGGTGGAACAAGGCCCGCTGACACGGCTGATCGTTCGCTTGCCCGCCGACGCCAAACCGTTCGCCACCGTCACGTCCCCCGACGATCCGACGGCAACGCTCTCCGCACTGGGTAACGGAATCTGGGCGATTGAACCGACTCAGCCCGTCGCCACCGGAGAAACGCTCGACCTGCGATTGGAATTCCGCGGCCCCACACCGCACTTCCAGCAGCCCGGCGATCGCGCCGACGTGATCCTCGCTCCGCCTTCGATCATCGGAGCCGAGCGGCGGGAAGGAACCGTGGCGATTCAGACCGAATCGGTATTGAAGGCCTGGTTGTCCGATCCGGTATTGACGACGGAAGACGTCAGTCCCATGACCGTGAATTACAGTCGCGATCTGGAACTGAAACTGGTCATTGCACGCCAGCGCATCGCCCAGCCCGATCGTCCGGAACCGGCGAATCCACCGAATAGGAATCGCTGGAGCTTTTCGCAACTGAAACTGAACGCGGCGCTTCAGCCGGACGGCGGGCAGCGCGTCGAATTCACGGGACACATCCATTCGATCGAATCGCCTGACTTGCCGATCCGTCTACCCAGCCAGGCAAAGTTGCTGGCGGTACGGTTGGACGGTCAATGGGTCGATCCAAAAGTCATGGATGATCATTACACGCTCTCCGTTCCGGTGCCAGGTGAACGGGGGATCAGTTTTGAACTGGTTTACACTATCCCGATGGTTGATGGACTCTTCCCCGTCCTGAACGATCTGCGACCGGAATTACCGGAGGATCCTCCGTTCGGTGTTTCGATCCAATTGGCACCCGAGTACCGTACCTGGCCGGCGCTGGCGGATGCGACCACCGGACCAATGCGTCTGGTTCCCGTCTGGTTGCTGAAGATTCTGAGCTGCGGTTTCGCCACGCTGATTCTTGGTCTCTTCGTGATGGTGCTTGGCCGCGAACATGGTCGGCGGACGCTGCGGTTCCCGATCTTCCTGTTGGTGGCGGTGCTTGGCCTCGCGAATGGGTTGGCGCCGTCGGGTTGGAGCCTTGTCCTGTTGCCCAGTCTGATCGTGCTGCTTTGCGGGTACGCCTGGATCGCGATCCGCTGGCAGAACTCTGCAAGCGTTGGCCTGGTGATGGTGTCGCTGACTGCGGGCCAGGCTCAGGCTCCCGCACCCGTGACCGTCTATTTCCTGGCACCAGCGGATCATGAAACCCAACCGCTCATCGCTCTGGTTCCGCAGTCGGTTCGCGATCGACTGGAAAAGCTCATTGCTCCACACGTTCCGGAGATTCTGCTGATCGATGCGGAGTATCGGGGCGAAGTGACGGAGTCTCACGCACGGTTTCTGGCGAACTGGCGTGTGGAGGTGACACGGGATGGCTCGTACGATTTTGAACTTCCGCTTTCGGGAGTGAAGCTCGAAGCGATGACGCTCAATGATCAGCCGGCGTTCCCGGATGCGTCACGGCCGGGGCGGTATCGAATCACTCTGGCCCGGCAGGGGGTGCACGCCCTCAAGGCCGCGTTCACAGTTCCGCTCGTGACCAACCTGGGAGATCGCGAAATCCGCTTCGGGATTCCGGACCACCCGACGACACGCATTTCGCTTGACCTACCAGAGAGTGCCAGCGTCCCGGACATGGTCGGTCGCACCGGTGGCTGGAATCGCACGGCGAAGGGAAATCTGAAGCACTACGAGTCTCACTTGGGGTTGGGGACCTCGGTGCTGATCCGCTGGCGCGGTCCGGATTCGACCTCGCCGGTGATCACCGTCAAGGAAGCGACCGTCTGGGATGTGAGCGAAACGCGTTCGGTCGCGAATGCCGCCTTTCTCCACCGCATCGAACGCGGTACGCTCGATCGACTGATCTTCGAGATCCCTGCGAATCTGGAACCGGGACGCATTGTGGTCCGGGAACTGGATACGCCCGGCGGATCGCTCAACGGACTGAAAGATTGGAGCATCGAACCGAACGAAAACGGCAACCGCCTCGTACTGGTACTGCGACAACCCGCTCGCGGGTTGATCGCAACGATGTTTCAACTCGATGGAACGGGCGGAACGGTATCGCGCCCGACCCTCGCCATGCCACGAACGCTCACGGGCGACGTCTCCGCCAGTTACCTGGGCGTGCGCCTCTCGGGTGTCGAAGCGCTCGACTGGAAGAACCAGAACCTCATCGACATCACGACTGATACCGTTGCCCGGGAGTTTTCCTCCATTCCCGAACTCGCATTCGATCGCACACTGACGCGATCGCTCCGCCGCGAAGGGCCGAGTCCGCCCATTGCTCGACCCGTGCTCAGCGTGACGTCGGTTCCCGAAGCGACAACCCAGCAGTTGCAGTGGACGCTCGGTTCGCGTGCGGAGGTTGCGGAAACGTTGAGTTGGACCGGTGCGTCGCTGGCCGTTGTGACGTGTGACATTCCTCCGGGTGTGGAAGTCACGAACGTGGAGGCGGAGAATCTGGCAGTTTGGGAAGTCAGCGGACAGCGCCTGCGTGTCTGGATGATGAGCGAACTGCGTGATCCCACGATTCGCTGGATCGGGCATTGGCCGGCGTATTCCGCTTCTCAACCGTTTGAACTTCCGGGCGTCCCGAATGCGACGATCCGTGTGAAACCGCAGGACGGAGCCGTGCTGACGCTGCTCAATCCCCAGCAGGCAAAAGTTCAAACCACGTCCCGTTCACGGGAACTTCAGTATCCGTTTTCGTCAAACCCAAACCCATTGCCGCGGTTCCAGATCGCGTTGCCCACGAACCCTCAGGTTTTTCAGAAGGAATCCGTCATTCTGGATGGCAACACCATCGAACATCGTGTCGAGCTGGACGTGGCGCTGCAACCGAATCGTCCCCATATGTTCACTCTTCAACTGGATCAGATCCCGATCGGGGCGGAAACGCGGATCGTCTGGCCCGAAGGCGCAACTGGTCAGGAGATCGTTTCGACCGGCACACAAAAGAAGTGGTGGACGGAACGCGAGCCGCGTGCGGACGGTAACGCCCGCTGGACCATCATCACCCGATTCACCGCTCGAACCGGACCGGAACTGCCAGCGGCGAACATTCTTTCCGCCAATGTCCCCCTCTCTCGGACCGAACGCCGACTTACGCTGCCGGAAGAGTATTTGCCGCAATCGGGTGACGAACCGGTCGCCATGCGGACTTGGTTGTTGCCGGATCTTCGTCCGATGCGGTTGGTGGAGCGGCCGCGCTCCGGTCCGGTCGATCAGCCTGCAAGCGATGGTTCCAGTTCGAAATCGAAGGCGGCTCCGCTGGAGCCCGAGCGGCGACAATGGAAGGCGATCGCCTGGCTGTGCGGACTGTTCGCGGTCGGTGGACTGAGCCGCTGGGGTTCCGCGCGTTGGAAAGCGGAGGGAATCGTGGGGATCGGATTGATGGGTGTTCTGAGCGCAGGATGGATGTTCGGTGCCGTGGTTGCGATCGGGCTTTCGATGCGGATCGCGCTGATCATGCGATCAATCGGACAGAGCGTGGGACGATGATGAGGGAAATGGAAGGAATCATTGCCCTTCAGGTACGGCAAGCTCATCGCGAACCTGCTCGACACCGATTGTCGCTCGCGCAAGTTCGTTCGCTCGGCGCTTCTGCTCGCGATCTTTGACAAGACCACGAAGACAGATTTCTCCCGAATTCAGAGAACTGACCACGGAGACATCCGCACCAACCATCGCCTGATCCGTTTGGATTCGAACACGCACGCGCTCCTCGACCGGAAGGGCGTCTCCGGCTCGAAATGCCGCCAGCGGTCCCGCCAGTTTGCGGGCCTCCGGCATCACCCGCGAAAACTGTTCCCGGGCTTTCCGGCCAGCATTCATCAACAGGTTGAGATCCTCGGCTTTGCTCAAAGCCAGGGTCCCCACCAGAACGCCAAGAAACACTGTAAATGCGAAAAATCGTTTCATAATGCCATGCGTTTGAGATTGACCAACACAACTATTGTGCGCAAATCGCCTGCGGACAAACGGAAGGGCGTCTTTTCTTGATGTGCGGAACAGACTAAATTCCAGTCGGGCCGAATATTTCGGTTACGATGCGAAGCAGTCGAGAACTCCTTCCAAAATATGATTCAGTTTCCTGAACCGAAGTCCGCACTGGACCGGGCTGTATAATGCACAACCCCGACTCAAGGGCGTTGCCATCATGACTTTGTCCACGCTGCAAGGCGTGTCGCATACCTGCTTTGGGCTGAGCTATCTGCTGGCACTGGTGCTGGAATTCGCCCGCCTGCGCTGGCCGGGAACGGGATTGCGCACCGCGGGGCTCATCGCAGGTGCGGTCGGGCTGATCACCCATTCGATGTATCTGGTCATCCATCACCCCTCACCCGCAACGCCGTACGGCTCACTGCTGCTCCTTGCCTGGGTCCTCGCGATCTTCTCCTTCTATGGCAGTTTTCATCACGGAAGGCAGGCGTGGAGCATCTTCGTTCTGCCGGTTGTGGTCGTCCTTGTGGGATTGTCTCTGATTCTTGTGACCAGTACAGGCTCCGAACAAGTGCAGATTCCCCAATGGCTCGTCGGCGAAAAGTTCTGGGGCGCGATCCATGGAACGCTGCTCTTGTGCGCTGCCGTCGGTCTGAGCGTGGCATTTCTCGCCAGCACCATGTATCTCGTTCAGGCACGACGCCTCCGCACCAAGGCCAATCCTCTCGATCTCAAAATGCTCAGTCTGGAACGCCTCGAGGGCATGAGCCGCCGCGCTGTGAATCTTTCGTTCCCGCTCCTCGCCTCCGGTGTGATTCTCGGCATGGTCATGCTCAACCGCGAGCCGATCGAAACATTGCTCATCCCATCTTTGAAAGTGCTGGGAAGTTACGGCCTGATCCTCGTGGTTGCGATGTTGGTCTACATGCGCTATGCCGCTCACGTCTCCGGGCGACGACTGGCGTGCTGGTCCATCGCCGCCTTCGTGCTTCTCGTCGCCGTGCTGATGGCCGCCCACCCGTTTGTGGAGGGCACCCGATGAACCTCCGCATTGTCGGGTGTAACTTCCGCACCGCCGCCGTCGAACTGCGCGAGCGCCTCGCCTTCGCGCCGGAACTGCAATCTCGAGCCACCCTCGAACTCTCATCCCGATTCGGAAGCGAAACGGCCATCCTCTCCACCTGCAATCGAGTCGAACTGTTTCTCGCACGCCCGCAAGGACCATGCCCGATTGCCACCGAATTGATTGCGGAGTTCCTCAGCGAAGTCCATCATTTGCCCGCCGAGGAAATCGCATCGCATCTCTACACGCACAACGACAACGAAGCCGTCAGGCATTTGCTTCGCGTTTCCTCCAGTCTCGACAGCCTCATCGTGGGCGAAGGGCAAATCGCCGGGCAGGTGAAGGCCACCTTCGAATCCGCCCGCAAACTCGGAACGACCGGCCCGCTGCTCAATGCGCTCTTTCCTCACGCACTCCGTGCTGCCAAACGCGTTCGCACCGAGACCGGTATCGCCCTCGGTCACGTTTCTGTTTCCAGCGTGGCGGTCGATTATGTGAAGCAGGTCTTCGATCACTTCCACGACAAAACCGTGCTCGTGATCGGTGCCGGCAAAATGGGCCGGCTGACGCTCAAGCATCTGGAGGAGTTGAAACCCGGACGCATTCTCGTGACGAATCGAAGCCCGGAAAAAGCCATTGAGGTGGCGGCCGGCTGCAACGGTACGCCGATTCCCTGGGAGAAACTTGACGATGCGCTCGGCGAAACCGACATCGCGCTCTCGACCACCGGTGCAGGCGAACCGATCGTGACCGCGAAACGTTTCGCGCAATCGATTCGACCGAAACGCCGCCATGGCCGCACGCTGGTGATCCTCGATATCGCCGTCCCCCGAGATTTCGATCCGACGATCCACGACGGCGATCGCGTCTGCCTGTTCAACATCGACGACCTGACCCGCATTCGTGAGGAAACAATTGCGGTGCGCCAGTCGCACATCAAGCCGGCGGAAGCGATCATTGCTTCGGAAGTCAAAAACTTCATCACAGACTGGGAGCGCCGCAAGAACGGACCGGTGATCCAACAACTGCGGGGAGAAGTGGACAAGGTCCGCGACGAGGTGCTCGCACCGCTGCTGGCGAAACTCAATGGCAAGCTGACCGAGGCGGAAAAAGATCAGATCGCGGGTGCGTTCCGCCTGTTCCAGAACAAACTGCTTCACGGCCCGATCGCGGCGCTGCAGGACGCGAGCCGTGACAGCGAAGGCGACCGCGGCTCGCTGATCGAGGCGATGAAGAAGCTGTTTCGATTAGGCTAATCCGACTTGTTCTCTTCTTGAAGGCGAAATCTTGCCGACTCATGATTGGTCTTTGGTCGGAGGCGGCGTCGTTGATGTTGCGCTCGTTCCCGGCGGCAAAGTCGTGGATGCAGCGGCAGTCGAAGAAGCGCGGCAAGAAGAAGGCGCACGCGACGGGCAACAACGAGAGCGCGGGTAAGCGGAAGAGCGGGAAGACGACCCAGGGGAACCGCTGGCTCCGCGGGATCCTTGTGCAGGCGGCCTGGGCGGCGAGCCGCACGAAGGGGACGTACCTGTCCGCGCAGTACCGGCGGCTGGCGGTCCGCCGGGGGAACAAGCGGGCGATCGTGGCCCTCGCACACACCCTCTTGGTGGTGATCTTTCAGCTCCTGAAGAAGCAGACGAATGACCGGGATCTGGGTTCGGATTACTTCGACCGGCTGGACGCGGATCGATTGGCCCGTGGTCTGGTCCGCCGGTTGGAGAAGCTGGGGCACAAGGTGACCCTGGAACGCCAACCAGGGATTTGATGCGAACCGGAATCGGGACGGACAGATACGCCAATCCCCGACTCCGGGGAGAGGGTGACTACGGCGACTCCGGGGATCTAATTTTCAGAGCAGTCGGTTGGCCATGAGAGCGGTTCGGCGTCTTACGCCGCCGAGCTGACGGCGAACCGCACCCCGGCCAGCACGACAACGACCACGGACACCAAAAGCTCGTTGGCGGTCAGATACGCCCACGGCCGCTGCTTGAAGGCCGGGTAGTCTACGAACGCCCGCGTTCCGATCCGCCCCTGCGGCATGAGGAGCGGGACCGCTAGCCCCCACCAGCCCAAGAACGCGGCCGGGGCGAGCATCAGGAGCATCGCGGCGACGTGGAGGTCGATCTCGCCCCAGAGCCACCGCATCCCTGAAGCCCTCCGCCGCCGAACGAACGAGTTCACTTGCCCGGCGGGCAGGTGAGACTTGTGCCACGCAAAACCGAGACGCCCGCCGGGTCAGGTGCAACGTTTTGTTCGGCCAGTATCCCAGAAATCGTAAGGGCCGACGGTGCCCAACTCCAAATCTACCAGCACGAACAACTCGCCGCCGTCGCAAAATGGCTTAGCGTCATGTCCAATGGGCTGGTACATCACAGACCATACTACCGGGTGCTTGGCACTACTGCTGGGACGTGTAGAGTCTTCATCTGGACAGGTGCTGATGTGTCGCCAGAGATTGCGATCAGCTCGGCCCGCGACGAACTCCTCTGCTCGCCGAGTCGCCTCGGCTTTTGCCTCCGCCAATGAGTAACGCATTCGCCCCACAGTTTCTCCGCCGCCGAACTTGTTATTAGACAGAATTGTATTCTGTCTAATAACCAATATCATTCTGTCTAGTACGTCTTGGCTCACAATGAACCAGAGACTCTACTCCCAACAGTAAACAGGGGCAATTTATGGGTCAAGAAAATTCCCCAAAAGTCGCACAACCACCCAAGCTTCTCGATCGCG
>JBGSJI010000062.1:0-16825 GCA_041742055.1 Limnoglobus sp.
GAGCGGTTATTGACGGTGGTGGAAACGCTGAAGTTGCAGAAGCGAAACGTGCTGGATTATCTGGAGCAAGCGATCACCGCCCACCGCCAGAAGCAACCCTGCCCGCCACTCCTCGCCGCGACAGGGTGAACGGTTACTAAATTCAAACTGTGTAATTATTTCACAAATGCATCAATTTATTGTGTTAATTTATATATAGCATACAAGGCTAATGCAATAGAAGAAGTATCATAATGCGAGTCCTATTCGTTACTAACAACTCTCACCTTCGTAGTACAAGTACGATCGTAAACGTAATGTTACGCCATCTTGTTCCGAAAGGGTTGACGCCTATACTTGTATTTCGCGAATCAGGTCCATGGCAAGCTGAACTAGCGCGTCAAGGTATTCCATTCTATTTCCACTCACTTACTTCACCTGACAAAAAACGCCCTTTAAGATCATTACTTTCAATTTGGCAACTCGTGCGAATAATCCACCGCGAGCGGGTCGATCTGATTCATTGCAATGAATTGGAGCACTTCCCATTACTGCGCTATGCAGCGAGATGGACGCGTCGACCTTTGGTGGCCGTCGTTCACTGGAATATCGAAGACGGTTATGGCCATTGGATGTTTCGCCCTCCATTTATTCCTAGCGCACTTGAATTTGTAAGTCAGGCAGTATTAGAAGTAAGTCGTCCTGGGCTTACAACTGTATCCGAAGATAAACTAAGGATCTTAATGAATGGATTGGATATGGATGAATACTTGGCAAAGGGCCAAGAAACTGACCTTCGGACCGCATGGGGCGTTGGGCCGGAAACTGTGATTCTTGGCACTGCGAGTGCTATTCGTCCACGCAAGACTTTGGAGGATTTTATCCACCTCGTGCGGCGACTTCGCGACAGCGGACAGAATGTCTTAGGAGTAATCGCTGGTGGCGGGCGATTTGCCGATCCTGATTATTATGCCAAACTCCAATTGTTGATCCAAGAACTTCATCTCGGAACCGAATGTCGAATGATTGGCAATCTCGATCCGATTACTCCATTTATGAAAGCTATCGATATTTTTGTCAGCACTAGTAAGTGGGAAACGTTTGGAATGAGTGTGTGTGAAGCGATGGTTTGCGGTAAACCGGCCGTCGCATATGATGCAGGTAGTCTCGTTGAAGTCATTCCCGACTCATGGTGCGTGGTTCCATACGGGGACTTGGATGGAATGACCGAACGGACTACCAAACTTGTCTCCGACCCCGCGTTTCGAACGGAACTCGGCAACCGGGCCGAACGGTTCGTCCGGGAGCATTTTGACGCTCCGGTCCTCGCGGCCCGACAACAGGCAATCTACGAAGAAATCTTGAATCGGCCGCTGAAGCCTACGGCGAACGCCGGGCTTCCACCGGTATGATCCGCATCGCGTTCACGTCCTTGGCCCCGTTTATCAGCGGGGCGGAACGGTCGTTGCAGGTCACGATCCGGCACCTCCCTGAGGTCGGCGTGGAACCAGTCCTTATCGGGCCGGCGACATCCCAACTGGTGACCTGGTGCGAGCGCGAAGGCATTCCCTTCTTAACTTGCCCGCTTCCTTTCCGCGATAAGTGGCATCCGATTCGATGGTGGCGAAGCGTTCGACGGTTGCGGACCTTGCTTCGTGAACATCGGATCGACATCGTTCACGCCAATCAGATGTGGAGCTATCCGGCGATCGGAATGGCCGCACGCGACCTTGGCCTGACTCGCGTCTGTCACCTTCGCGACGAAGTTGACTCGCCCGCGCTGCACTGGTGTTGCCCGACCGGTCCCGAAGCTGCCATCTGCATTAGCGGCCACATTGCCCGGCAGGCCGAGTTTGCCTGGTCGACTGATCCCGTTCAACCGCGTATCGCAACTCACATCAATCCCGTCGAACTTCCGCCCCGAACCGATCCGAGCGACGACCTCTGGCTTCGTTCCGAGGCACGTCTTTCTCTAAATATTCCCTTGGATGCGATCGTGTTCGGTTTCGTCGGTCAAGTCCGTGCGGTGAAAGGCGTACTCGGTCTCCTGGATTCGCTGTCCCGGTTGCCGCGCGAACGGCCGTGGCTGGCATTGATTGCCGGCCAGGACAACGAACCGGGCGCGCCCTACGAGAAGCGTTGTCGCGAACGGGCAGCACGCCCCGACCTGTCGGGGCGAATACGCTTTCTTGGATACCTCGACGATTTGACGCCCCTTTACCGCTCGATAGACGTGGCCGTCGTACCGTCGTTGGAAGAGCCAATGGGGCGCATCCCGCTGGAGGCCGCATCGTTTTCCAGGCCAAGCCTGGCATTTTCGGTCGGCGGATTGCCAGATGTCGTACAAGATCAAAAGACGGGCCGGCTAATACCCGCCAACGATTGGTCTGGATTGACCGACGCGATGGCCAACCTAATCGACGGTGGCGTTGCGGATATGGGAATTGCCGCGAGAAGCTGGGTCGAAGAGGTCGCCGATCCCGTTCGATATGCCCGTTGGTTGGCCGATCACTATCGGGAATTGCGATCGGCACAATCGCGCTCCGAGTTGAAGGTACTATAAGGAAAATGCCCGCACTTTTAATTTCGGAAATCTTCCCCCCCAAGCACGGCGGGAGCGGTCGCTGGTTTTGGGAACTCTATCGCAGGTTGCCTTCGGGCTCGGTTCGCGTCGTCGCGAACGATTGGCACGGTTCGGTCGAGTTCGATTCGAGTCACGAGTTGCCGATCCATCGTATCCCCTTGCGATTTGCCCATTGGGGTTTGCTCAAGCCGAGCGGATCAGCGCGATACTATCAGGTGGCCCGCGCCGTCCGCCGGATTATCCGCCAATATCACCCCGATGTGATTCATTGTGGCCGGTGCGTTCCCGAGGGCTTTGTCGCCTGGACTTTGAAACGGTTCGGCGGACCCCCGTACTGGTGCTACGCCCACGGCGAAGAACTTGTCTATGCGGGCGGGAGTCGCGAACTGGGTTGGATGGCGCGCCGCGTCCTGCGCGGGGCGGAGCGCGTCATTGCCAACAGCCAGACGACTGCGGAAATTCTTCGTCAGGAATGGCAGGTGCCAGCGAGCCGCATCACGGTCTTTCACCCCGGTGTCGATACGACCAAGTTCGTTCCCGAAGTGCGAAATCTCGCGACCCGCGAACGACTCGGCTGGGGGGATCGGCCCGTGGTTTTGACCGTGGGAGCACTCTCGGCCCGAAAGGGACAGGACACGATGATCCGGGCATTGCCCGTGATTTGCCGCGCCATTCCCAACGTCCTCTACGCGATCGCCGGCGAAGGGTGGGAGCGGCCTCGCCTGGAAGCGTTGGCGAACGAGTTCGGTGTCGCGGATGCGGTTCAATTTCGCGGGCCTCCCACGGACGAAGACCTCGTCGAGTGTTACCAACAGTGCGATCTCTTCGCCCTGCCCAACCGTCGGGAAGGGAACGACGTGGAGGGATTCGGAATTGTGCTGCTCGAGGCACAAGCGTGCGGCAAGCCAGTGATTGCAGGCACTTCGGGTGGAACCGCGGAAACGATGAATATCCCGCACACGGGAATCGTGATAGACTGTACGACACCGGACCGTTTGGCCGAGACCGCGATCGAATGGCTCCAGGATTCGGTTCGACGCGAGACAATGGGCAGGGCGGCACGGGAGTGGGCGGAGCAAAAGTTTGATTGGGAGGTTCTCGGAGAGCAAGCGCGTCAAATATTCGGAATCGATTCTCAAACGCAAAATCACTTTATCGATCAACAATCGCAGGCCGCAATCATCGGATGAAAAAAAATGAGAGTCAATTTGCTATTCGTGCTGTTGGAATTTCAGAAATTGTGAAAGTCTTGGGTAATGATAGTTTGGACGAAATCCATGTTCCTGAGACACATAAACGATCAGGGCTTGTGATTCCGATCCATTTGTTTGCGCGGGACGGTGTCACGCGCCGCGGGGAACCGGTCACCTGCGGCCTGCCGTGGCCCCGGGGTGCCGTGAGATCGATTAGCGAATTTGAATTGTTCGAGCCGAACGGAACGTCCGCGACTTTGCAATCTCGTGTACTCGATCGTTGGTCGGACGGGAGTATTCGGTGGTGCCTGTTCGATTTTCTGGCGACGACCGGAACCGAGGATGGTTACGAAATCCGAACGGTAACCAAGAGTTCCATCGGGGATCCGGGTACGTCATCGCCCGCAAGTTCGGCCATGGAAATCGATACGGGCAAGGCCGCCATACGGGCCGGAAATGGGACTGCGGCCAAACCGTCCCTCGTATCGGGGCGGCCCGCCGATGCCCGCAATCCCTCCGATGTGACGGTTAAAATCGTCCTCGCTCGGGACGGGAAACCGGACGAGATTCTAACTCCGAATTTCACCGCAGAGTGGATCGAACACGGGCCGATTCGATGGAGGGCTAACTTTCAATCTGATCCGCTACCCGATGGATTGATGGCATTTGGATTCATTGATGCATTCTCTGAATCGCCTGTTGTGCGTGTTCACTTCACGCTGCGGAATTCGAATGCGGCCGGGCATCCTGGCGGTAATTGGGATTTGGGGAACGCGGGGTCGGCCTATATCCGATGTTTAGAAATCTCGATTTCACTGCCCCCTAGCGACGGTACAACCCAGGTCGGTTATTCCACCGAATCCGGGATGACATTAGAGTATTTCGATGGTCCATTGGAACTCTATCAGGATTCAAGTGGAGGAGAGAATTGGAATAGTAGGAACCACATTAACCGACACCGCAAGATCCCACTACGTTTTCGTGGCTATTCTATGTCGGTTGGGGACCAGGTTCGAAACGGCCTGCGCGCGACCCCTGTCGTGTTCGCGGAACGCGATGGACGGATGGTCGGCGTAACTATGGACCGTTTTTGGGAGAACTTCCCTAAGGCAGTTGAAGTACGTGAAGACCGGGTCGTATTAAGTCTCTTTCCGAAACAGTCATCAGATGTCCACGAACTCCAGGGCGGTGAACAAAAGACACACGTTTTCCACGTCGCGTTCGATCGAGACGATGTGACGGATCTTCCTCTCGGCTGGGGCCGTAGTCCGCTATTGGCCCACGCAGATCCGGAATGGTATTCGAAATCCGGAGCGATTCCCGGACTCACGCCGAAATCGACGGACCCCAATGTCGACTATCTCGCGCTTGTCGATCAGGCAATTGAAGGTTCGGACACGTTCTTTCTAAAGCGAGAGAAGATCGATGAGTACGGTTGGCGCCATTTCGGAGATGTTTACGCGGATCACGAAGCCTCGTATCACAAGGGGCCCGATCCGCTCGTCTCGCACTATAACAATCAATTCGACGTTGTGTTCGGTTGCGGCGTTCAATTCCTCCGTTCGGCCGACCCAAGGTGGTGGGATCTCCTCATCCCGGCGGCCGACCACACCAGCGACATTGACGTCTACCATTCGGATCGCGACAAGGCCGCTTACAATCGCGGGCTATTCTGGCCCACCTTTCACTACAACGATGCCGACACGGGGACCCACCGCACCTATCCCAAAAGTTTGCGGAGTGCCAAATCGCTCTTTCCGGGCCGCGATCTCGAATCGATGGGCGAGACGGGGGCGACTTTAAATCAACTTTACGCTGGCGGGGCCGGCGGCGGGCCGAGCGCGAGCCACAATTACAATCTCGGCCTGATGCTGGCACATTTTTTAACCGGGAATCCGACCTACCGCGAGACGGCGATCGACCTCGCCCGGTTCGTCGTGGCCATGGACGCCCCGCGCGCGATCCTCCGGCCGCTTTCCGGCGAATACACCGGGCTGGCGACGGCTTCGGGAGGGGACGACTATCACGGGCCCGGCCGCGCGAGCGGTAATTCGATCCACGCGCTCGTGGTCGGGCACCGCCTCACCGGCGACCGGTCCCTGCTCGAGAAAGCCGAGCAACTGATTCGGAGGTCGTCGCATCCGGAGCAAGAATTGGAATCGTTGGATTTGCTCAACGCCGAACTTCGTTGGTTCTACACGATGCATTTGCAGGCCATCGGTCAATACTTGGATCACAAGGAAGAATTGGGCGAACGGGATCGTATGTACGAGTACGCACGGCTCACGCTCCTGCACTACGCCCGGTGGATGGCAAAGCACGAACGTCCGATTCTCGACACGCCGGAACGCCTGCAATATCCCACCGAAAGCTGGGCGGCGCAGGACATGCGCAAGGTCGAAGTCTTCCAATTCGCCGCCAAGCACGCCAGAGGCGACGAACGCACGCAATTCCTCACAAAAGCCCAGTGGTTTTTCGACTATGTGCCGAGAAAGCTCAACGAATTCGAAACCAAATCGCTCTGCCGGCCCGTGGTGCTGATGCTCAACTTCGGTTGGAGCCGGAACTGGTGGCGGATGAACCCCGACGCCAGCGCCCCCGAGCCCCAGGTGTCGAAATCCGCCGATGACTTCGGCGAGTGGCGGATGTTCGTTCCGCAGAAGGTGATCGCCATCCGCCGCGCCAAGCGCATCGTCGCCCTCGGTGCCGTAGCTGGGGTGCTGCTGGTACTCGCCTTCATCTGGAACTACCTCACTTGATGCTTATCTGAAAATTTGTTCAAAAAAATGACTTCTTTCCTCACGTTCGTGGCGGAGTCCTCGTGTGACGGTTGCCATTGATCGTAACTGGCTGTTTGTACAGATGTTGCGGATCGTTCCCTTTCACTGATCGAGACGCTTTTTCGCCTCTGCCTGCCGTTCTGGCAGTCGAGTTCGCCAACTTCGCCAACTCAAACACACACCCCTTGGCGAAGAGACACTTGACGTGCCGATATAATGTCTAATTGTCGACTTACGCTTCGTTGCAAACAAAGGTAACTTCCGCTTGGTCCCCTTTGTTAACCTTTGCACCCCTGGCACGCAACAGGATATTTCACGGAGTTGATACCATCTGCGTATTGACAGTAGAAAACATTACCATTCACGGTGTTTTTGACTCATCAATCGAGCATTTCCGCCGGGTAAATCCTTACATTTTCCTCGTTGACTCCCCTACGCCACGCTTCTTCACCTCCCCGACTCGTGTAAGACAACAAATTTATTACATTTGTTAAGGATGACGGATCGTCTTTCGCCTTAAATTCGATCTGTCGTAAGAGCATTCAGTCGGTTCTATCCGAAAAATATTGTTGACAGGGTTGTGACCCACCGGGACGAAGTCTGCGCGTTTGTGGACGAGATGATGTGTGTCTTTACGTAATCCAGACTATTGCATGAAAGTTATAGCACCGATCGAATTGGCCAGCAAAAAAGTCCTCCTTCGATGCGTTTGTGATCGATTTTCATTGGCATCAACCAAAGTCGAGTTGCATTGTTTTTTCGAGCAAATTGTTTAGCCATTTGCTTTGAGTCAATCCTGATGTAATTGTATCGCCCCGAATGTGAGCGAAGTAAATGTGTGGGATTGCTGGAGTCGTTTATTCAAACAGTGCACGAGTGCCAGACACTCGGGTCTTGGCTGCGTTTGGTTCGTCCATCGCCCACCGGGGGCCAGACGGAGAGGGCTTCCTTTGCGAGGCCGGAGTGGGGCTCGTCCACCGCAGGTTGTCGATTATCGATCTGGCGGGTGGGGGACAGCCCATCGCCAATGAAGACGAGTCGGTTCAGGTTGTTTTCAACGGTGAAATTTACAATTACCAATCTCTCCGTGCGGAACTTGAGTCGGCCGGGCACCGGTTCCGCACCCGCAGTGATACCGAGGTCCTCGTCCATCTCTATGAAGAGCGTGACGAGCGCATGGTCGAGCGATTGCGTGGGATGTTCGCATTTGCCATTTGGGATCGCCGTCGAAGGCGGTTGTTTTTGGCTCGCGATCGGGTTGGGATCAAACCGCTCTATCTCTATCGGGATGACGAAAAGCTCCTCTTTGCTTCGGAACCCAAGGCGATCCTGTCGTACCCCGGCGTTGTGGCGGAAATCGACCATCAGTCTCTCGAAAGCTATTTGGCATTTGGTGTTGTGCCGGGTCCGCGATCGATTTTTCGGGGCATAACCAAACTTCCGCCTGCCCATACACTTCTCGTCGAACCGGGTGAACTTGACGCATCGCCCAAGCGATATTGGCGTTTGAAATTCGAGCCTGACGAAAGCCTTTACGAGAACGATTGGCAAGAGGCGGTCAAAGAGAAGTTTGAAGAGTCGGTTCGGATTCACATGGTTTCTGATGTTCCGGTCGGGGCATTTCTCTCGGGCGGTTTGGATTCCAGTGCTGTGGTAGCGGTTGCGAGTCGGTACTCTCCCGAGCCGCTTCGCACGTTTTCTGTTGGATTCCAGGATCGAACATTCAATGAGCTCTCGTTTGCACGCGCAGTCTCCGATCGATTTCAGACTCGTCATCATGAATCGATCATGGAAGCCCACGCCGAAGAACTTCTCGAGCTTTTGGCGACCTATTATGACGAACCATTTGCGGATGCCTCGGCCGTGCCGACGTATCTGATGGCGATGTCCACAGCGAAACACGTGAAGGTCGTTCTGACAGGTGACGGCGGGGATGAATTGTTTGGTGGCTATTCCCGCTACGCGCATGATCTGCGCGAAGCGGCGATCCGTCGTCGGCTTCCGAAGTGGTTTCGACGGGGTTTAATCGGGCCTGTCGCTCGTGCATGGCCGCAGACCGAGTGGCTCCCACGACCGTTTCGAGCCAAATCCGCATTGACGAATGTGTCGATGGAAGCGGCGGAGGCCCATGCACACTCCGTATCTCAATGCCGGGCGCCGTACCGAAGACGGTTGTTGGCTCTTGATGTCGTGGCGAGACTTCAAGGCCACGATCCGGAACTTCCTTTTCGGATGGGCTACGCAGAGGGTCGGGCCAACGACCCGCTTGCGGGTATGCTTGCTGCTGATGTGAACACGTTTTTGCCGGACGATTTTCTGGTGAAAGTTGATCGCGCGACGATGGCGGCGGGATTAGAAGCCCGGCCGCCGCTCCTCGACCATGAATTACTGGAACTCGCGGCACGGATTCCTTCAAAATACAAAGTGCGAAATGGCGAAACGAAATCCATCTTCAAGAAAGTCTGCTTGAATTATTTGCCCCGCGAGGTTGTGTATCGCAAGAAACATGGTTTCGACGTTCCCACGGATCGATGGATGAAAGGCCCGCTCAGGGAACGATTCCAGGATTGTGTGCTCGATCGCGGATCGAAAATTTCCAGCCTGATCGATCAGGTTGAAGCCCAAAACCTTTTCGAGCAACATCAGAAGGGCATTCGGCGAGCCGGCCAAATCCTCTGGTCACTACTCGTCCTCAGCTACTGGACTGAGCGATACTTGTCTCCAACTGTTTGTTCGCCGACATAGAGAATAGTGCTTTTCATCAAACAAAAATTATCAATCCGAGTCAATCCCAAATGATTACTGCACCCGACGCACCTTCGAAACATGAACTGTCATCATCCGCAATTTCCAGTGGTGCGCCCAATCGCAATTCGTTCGTCGGGATGATCAAGGACTACGCTTCCATCGCACGGCCGGACCATTGGTTCAAGAACGTGTTCATGGCGCTCGGCGTGTTACTCGCGTTCTTCTACCATCCGGAAGTCTTGTCCTGGGGTGCGATGCTGAACATCGCGGTCGCGGTCGCCGCGACGTGCCTGATCGCATCGAGCAACTATACCATCAACGAAATTCTCGATGCTTCCCGAGACCGGAGTCACCCGAGCAAACAGTCCCGTCCGATTCCTTCCGGCCGAATCTGGTTGCCGGCAGCGTACATTCAATGGGTACTCCTCGGCATCGTTGGGCTTGCGATTGCGTCACAGATCAACACGGCGTTCTTCTGGACGGGTGCCTCGTTGCTGATGATGGGACTCCTCTATAACATCCCGCCAATTCGAACGAAAGAAATTCCTTACCTCGACGTTCTTTCTGAATCGGTCAACAATCCGATCCGACTTCTTCTCGGTTGGTTCGCGGTGACCGCCACCGAGGTTCCACCCGTCTCGCTCTTGATCGCATATTGGATGATCGGGGCGTTCTTCATGGGTGCGAAACGCTTTGCCGAGTACCGTTATATTGGTGACAAGGAACGGGCCGCAGCATATCGGAACTCGTTCCGCTACTACAACGAGAATCGTCTGCTCGTAAGTTTGATCTTTTACATCACAAGTTTCGCACTCTTCTCGGGCGTGTTTATTATCCGGTATCACCTCGAGTTGATTTTGATCTTTCCGCTCGTCGCCGGATTTGTGTGCTATTACATGCATATCGCACTGAAACCCGACAGCGCGGCTCAAAACCCTGAAAAACTGTACAGGGAGAAAGGTTTGATGGCATACTTGGTTTTGTGTGTCGTCGCGTTTTTCGCGCTGATGTTCGTGCATATTCCGGCGTTGTACGATTTCTTCAATGTGTTGCCTTCGCCGGTGAACCCTCTGTGGAAGATTTAAATTCGATAAAAAATCCTCATATTCTGTTACAGACACCACAAACAATGTTGAAACAAGAAATGTCTGAGGGTATTCGTGATTATCCCCGCCAACTCGTCAATCTTTTGATCGCCGGAGTCGTCGTGAGATTGGCGTTGTGGTTCTGGTTTATTCCGCTGGTTCCGCACATCAATGACGAAATGGCGCATGTCGAACTCGCGCGAAATCTCGCAACGACGGGTGAATACGCTTTCTCGCCAGGTAAGCCGACGTCCTTGCGACCCCCTCTTTACCCTGCCATGATTGCAGGTATTTTCTCAATGGCGGGGATGGATAATTATCCGGCTGTTCGTTTGCTCCAGGCTGCAATTAGTTTATTTACGGTAATCTTGATGTACCGGCTTGGTCGTGAACTCTACTCGGAAAAGGTCGGTTTGCGAGCGGCTGCGATCTTTTGTTTCTACCCGTCGTTTCTCGGTTTCAACAACTTGATGTTGACCGAAGTACCGTTCACGTTCTTCTTAGTCTGTGGAGTATTGTCGTTAGCGTGTGGATTGAATCGAACCAGTTTAACTTGGCTTTGTGTGGCAGGAATCGTTTTAGGTTTGGGAGCGTTGACGCGAAGTATCCTTTACCCGTTCGCGCCGATTCTTGGAGTGTACCTATTGCTAGCTTGGCGAGGTTCGATCCCACAACGAGTACTGGCGTCGCTGGTATTTTTGTTACCGTTCGCACTGGTTCTGACACCTTGGACCGTACGGAATACTCAACTCCAACAAACTCTCATCACGGTTGATTGCATGGGTGGTCGGAATTTCATGATGGGGAATTACGAATACACGCCGCTTTATCGATCTTGGGATGCGATTTCGATCACGGGCGATCGGGAATGGATTAAGATACTCAATGATCATCATCCCGACATGAAAAACATGACACAAGGAATGGTTGACAAACTTGCGGGAAAGCAAGCAGTTCATTTCATTAGTGAAAATCCCGGTTTGACGCTCAAGAGAGACATCATCAAATTTTCTGATTTCTGGGGATTGGAGAGAGAGTTATTCGCGGGCGCGGATCGAGGCTATTTCGGACCAATCAATCAAGCACTGATATTGCCACTTGGAATCTTAATCTGTGCATCATATGCACTAGTCTTATTCTCTGGGGTATTTGGTTCGTGCCTCCAACCAATCAAAGATCGGAGAATTCAATTGCTGATTCTCTTAGTCATTGCGTTTCATGCTGCCGTACATACAGTCGTATTTGCTCACTCACGTTACCACTTGCCTGTGATGCCCTTCGTCGGAATCTTTGCCGCTTCCGCGTTTAGTGGACCATCCATCTGGACCCAGACTCGGCGAGTCGGTTTCTGGGTAGCGCTGGGCGTTTGTTTGCTCATCATGGCGGGCTGGGTCCACGGATTTTTGTCTGGTGACTTGGATAAAGTCCGATCCGTTCTCGGCTTCATCTAAACGGATCAGTCCATTCAAAGAAATTGGTGAATCATGCCCGGAATCGTTGGCTTCGTTGGTACGACCGCAGACGGAACGCTTTTGGAACCGATGGTCGGCCGTATGGCCCATCAATCGTGGTATAAACGTGATCAGTGGGTCGATCCGACAGGCAACGCAGCGCTCGGGCGAGTCTCCCTCGGATTCGTAAATACCGCCCCTCAACCGGCTTCGAGCGACAAACAATCGAAATGGGCAGTTCTCGACGGCGAGATCTACGATTATCAATCGCATCGCAAGGCCCTCGAAAGTAAAGGCCGAGTCTTTCTCGGTAACAGCCACGCCGAAGTTCTTCTGCACAGCCTCGAAGTTCACGGACCCAATTTTCTTCGAAGTTTGAACGGCTGTTTTTCGGCCGCGATTTGGGATTCGACCAACGGCAAACTGATGCTGGTGAACGACCGGTTCGGAATGCGGCCGCTTTATTACTCTCATCTGCCAGGTCGCTTGCTTTTTGCGTCGGAAATCAAGGCCATATTTGTCGACTCAGAAGTTTCACGCGCGAGTGATCTGCGTGGACTCGCACAATTCTTTACGTTTGGCCATTATCTCAACGATTCCACATCGTTCTCCGCAGTGAAACTCTTACCGGCCGCTGGAGTTCTCACATACCATCTCGCCACCGATCACGTCGAACTCGGACACTATGCCCGGCTTGGTGAGTCCTGGAAACTCCGTCAAGCGAACGAAACTGAACATCTCGACCGGATCGACGAAACCTTTGCTCGTTCCGTCGAACGGTGTAGCCAAGATAGTGACCGCCTTGGACTCTCCCTCTCCGGCGGACTCGACGCTCGAACGATATTGGGCGTTGTCCCGGCCGATCGTCCCCTGAAGACCCTCTGCCTGGGCATGGAGGGAAGCATCGACGTACAATGCGCGACGGAGATGGCACGCCTCACGAACCGCCAGCACCTCACTCATACACTCGACACGAAATTTCTCTCCGAATTCGAAAAACACCTGCGACATATGGTGCAATTGACCGACGCTCAATACCTCTGCCAGTGTATTGTGATGCCGACGCTGCCGATCTACCGGGATCTAGGGATCGACGTACTGCTTCGCGGTCACGCCGGCGAACTCATGCACATGACGAAAGCCTACAACTTCTCATTGGATCGCGAAACCCTAGCGCTCAACGACGCCGGAGTCGAAGCTTGGCTCTGGCGGCGACTCCAGGCCCACATGATGGAAGGCGTTGAGGGCGATGTCTTCACCCCGCAATTTGGCAAGAATCTCTCGGGGTTGGCGCGGGAATCGCTTCTGGAATCGTTGAAGGAAGCCGAGACGGTTGAACCACCATCGCACCGGATCTGGCACCTTTTCATCAACCAGCGGATCCGTCGCGAGACCGGCCTTTCCATGGCCGAATTCGGTTCGGTCGTGGAAACACGCCTGCCGTACCTCGACAACGATCTCCTCGATGCGCTCATGGCCGCCCCGCCCGAGATGAAACTTGCGGAGGCGATTCAAACGCACATCCTCCGCAAGCGCCGCCCGAGTTTCCTCAATGTCGTCAACGCCAATACCGGCGCTCGAATGGATGCGGGGCCAATTGCCAAAGGACTGGGTAAGCTTCGCTTGAAAGTCTGTGCTAAACTTGGCCTGAAAGGTTATCAGCCGTACGAGCGGCTCGGATTGTGGCTCCGCCGCGAATTGCGACCTCTCGTCGAGAAAATATTGCTGGACGATCGTTGCCTATCCCGTGGAGTATTCAATGCACAGACGATTCGAACGATTGTTGCGAATCACTTTGCAAATCGCCAAAATCATACCTTCCTGATTATGGCACTAATGATCTTCGAACTCGGCCAACGAGAGTTTGTGGACGGCGATTCTTATCTCAAACAGTCCGAATTCGAACCCGCTCTCTCCCGTTAGATCCAAGAGTGCCCGACAAGTGACCAGCGATCATCGACCCGTAATTGGACAACTCGTCCATACTCTCAATGTGGGTGGCGCGGAAGTCCTCGCAGGGAATCTCGCGCGACGACTCCGGGATCAGTTTCGTTTTGTCTTCTTCTGTCTTGATGAGTTGGGTGTCGGAGCGGATCGCCTTCGGTCCGACGGTTTTCCAGTTGAAGTGATTGGGCGACGCGATGGGTTGGACTGGCGATGTCCTGGCCGTTTGGCCGCACGATGGCGTGAATATGGCGTCGAATTGATTCAGGCTCATCAGTATACGCCGTTCTTTTATTCGCTCCTGGCACGTTTTCGGTTCGGAAGTATTCCATTGATCTTCACCGAACATGGTCGTCATTACCCGGATTATCCTCGGCCCAAAAGAAAGTTCGCCAATCGCCTCCTGCTACGCCGCTCCGATCGAGTTGTTGCAGTGGGTCGATCGGTCAAACAGGCCCTCATCGACAATGAAGGATTTGGATCCGAACGGATCGAAGTTATTCCAAATGGGATTGATGTTGAACGATTTCAGCCCTCTGAGACCGACCGTCAGTCCGTCCGCGCAGAACTGGGAATCGAACCCGATGACTATCTGGTTCTCATGGTTGCTCGCCTGGATCCGATCAAGGATCACATCACCGCATTGAAGGCAGTGGCGGCGGCATGCAATCAAGTGCCATCGATCAAACTGATACTCGTTGGTGATGGGCCCGAAAGGCAGCGAATCGAATCAACAATCCACGAACTGCAACTTGAATCACGAGTCCACTTGCTCGGCACGCGACACGATGTCCCGCGATTACTCACCGCCGCGGATACTTTGCTGCTCACCAGTCTCAGTGAGGGAATTCCGCTCACAGTCATCGAAGCGATGGCCACACGAATACCAATTATTGGAACCAATGTGGGCAGTATGGCCGATGTCCTGACGGAAGATGTCGGTCGATTGGCTCAAGCTCAAGACCATTTAAAGCTTTCAGAATATTTAATTCAATTAGCTCAATCAGAATCATTACGTCAAACATTAGGCATCGCAGGTCGACAACGGGCCGCTGCGGAATTTTCCGAAACGGGGATGGCTGATCGATATGCTCATTTATTCAAAAACGTACTGGGACTGAATAATCAGATGCAAGAAACGAATGCGACTCCGCTGACCCGTTTGACAAACGCATCAAGTTAATCATATCATAACAGAATTCATTGCTCATACTTCGATGACAATTCATAATAAAGATTCTTCGGTCCTTGCCGTTTTTGATCTCGACGGCACACTGGTCCGTGGCGATTGCTTTTTGCCATTTGTGATCAGCTATGCGCGATCTCGCGGAAAATATAAGACATTACTGAGTTTCCCAATTCATGCCGGTATGTATGCGATCAGACTCACACGCGATAATGTCGCCAAGGAACGCATTCTGATTTCATTACTGAAAGGTGAACGAAAATCGACTGTTGCAGAACATGCAATTCGATTTTGTGAAACGTGGGTTAAGCCAAGACTCAAACCCAACGTGATCGAACGGCTGCGAATCCATCAAGCCAGCAATCATCGAGTGATTCTTCTATCCGCAAGCCCTGAGATCTATGTCGAACAGATCGCTCAATTTCTAGGGATTCCCGAAGTCATCTGCACACGCGTCAAATCCGAAGGCGAATTCTGGAACGGTCAACTCCACGGCAAGAATTGCAAGGGAGAAGAGAAACTGAATGCGATAATAGACTACTTAGGGATCAAAACTTGGACAGGAGAGTCGATATCGTACGGCGATTCAAAATCTGATCTGCCCGTTCTTCGATGGGCGACGAAAGGATTTCTAGTAGGGCGTCAAGACGAGTTATTTCAGGTTTGAGTCAAATCAATTCCGATAGAGTTCCGGATCGGACCATCGGACCAGTGCGACTCGGGATGCATTATAGACCACGACTAGCTCGCATAATTGGCTAGTCCTACAACCGTAGTTGCTCAATCGGGCGGCACCGCTCCGAGTTTCCGGTAGTGACACGCGCGGGCGTTGTGCTGGTGCTGACGTCGCCAGGCCGACCACGCCAGATCGCCGAGGCCTTCACGACCAGTCTCTCGACGGTCCATCGCGTGCGACAGGTCTTCGTGGAGGATGGTTTGGAGGAGGCATTGTACCGTATGAAACCGACAGGTCGTCAGTATCGCAAGCTCGACAGTGCCCAGGAAGCCCACCTGATCACCGGACCCTTATGGTTCGGACCGCGATCCCAGACCACGATCACGTTGCCCCGGAGATGCTTCTGCAGATCCCGCAGATACTCCACGACCTTCTCGGCGGTGTAGAACCCGTCGGGCTTCGTGGCGAAGGATAACCCCAGTCGGCGGCGGCCCGGCGAGACACTGATGCCGCCGATCATCGAGACCTTCGTGCGGTGGAAGGAAGGCGGCAAGAAGCGGTGGTTGTGGGTGGCGGCGACGATGCAGGCGGTGGTGTTCCTGATCCACCCGCGTCGCAACATCGAGGCGTTGAACCTCCTGCTCGGCGACCTTTACGGCTTCTTCCAGAGTGACCGCTGGAGCGTGTATCTGGAGCATCTTCCGAGTCATCGCCATCAGTTGTGCTGGGCCCACTTGAAGCGGAACTGGGAGAAGAAGGCCGAGCGGAGCAAGGCGGCGAAGCGGTTGGCGGAGCGGTGGCTGGCGTTGCACGAGACGATCTTCGCATTGTGGCATCGGTTCAAGAATGGTGAATTCGACCGCGAGGGCCTGATGGTGAGGATGAGGCCGTCGATGGCAGCGTTGGTGGCGTTGCACGCGGAGGGGAGTCGCAGTCGCGACGGCGTGCTCGCACGGTTCTGTGAGCGGTTGGGCGCGGCGGACGAGCGTCATTGGCTGTTCGTGTTCGAGGAGGGCGTGGAGCCGACGAACAATCAGGCGGAGCGAGTGCAGCGTCGGGCGGTGTTGTGGCGTCGGCGTTCGTTCGGCTGCCGGAGCGCGGAGGGCTGCCGCTTCGTGGAGCGGTTATTGACGGTGGTGGAAACGCTGAAGTTGCAGAAGCGAAACGTGCTGGATTATCTGGAGCAAGCGATCACCGCC
>JBGSJI010000063.1:0-33712 GCA_041742055.1 Limnoglobus sp.
CGCGGCAAACGGAGGAACCTGAGGCGTTAGCCCGTCTCGCTGGAACCCATAAGGATTCGAGATTTGTTCCCACAACGCTTGTTGTTCGATGAATGGAAGAATCCCAACCAACCAACTCAGCCTAAAGCGGTTATGTAGAAACTCTTCGTTCGGTGGGTCCCATTGGTCGTAAGTCCCACCGCTTTGCATCACGAGCATATCGTAAGCAGCATGATAATTATGGAGTCCCAGCCCAATTTGCTTTAAGTTGTTTCCACAACTCATTCGCCGTGCTGCTTCGCGTGCGGCTTGCACCGCAGGCAATAGCAAACCAACCATTACGCCGATAATTGCAATCACGACGAGAAGTTCAACCAGAGTAAACGCTCTGTGACGATCGTTTTTCATAGGTGTCATTGTCGCAAGAATGTATCCATTCGAACTCGCGATTTCTTATTTTCTTCAGAAATCCGATCCCTCCGGAATCACTACATTACTACGAGATTCCACGACAACTCCGACGTCGCGAGTATAACACGAATCGACAACAAGTAGTCAAACTCCGAATAGCGAGAACGATTCATGCTACCAATTGTTCTGACTCTATCCATTTATGCTCCCTCGGCTGATCCGAATGACTGGGCAGCGGCCGAAGCGAAGCACCTTTCTCATGTCAAGCAACTGACATTTGATTTTATCCGGGCGGGAGAAGGTTATTTTTCGCCCGATGGCAGCAAGATTATTTACCAGGCCGAGGAAAAAGGAACGGGAAATCCCTTTTACCAGATCTTTGTCCAGGATCTCAAAACCGGCCAGTATCGAAGAATCAGTCCGGGCAATGGCCGGACTACTTGTTCGTACTTTCACCCTAATGGCAAGCGCATCATCTTCGCCAGCAGTCACGAAGATCCCGACACGGCAGCTCACCAGAAAGCGGAGTTTGCACAACGAGAAGAAGATGCCAAATCCGGACGCCGCCGTCGGTATTACTGGGATTTTGATCCGCACATGAAGATCTATGAAGCGGACCCCGATGGTGAGAATCGAAAATGCCTGACTCCCGATGCCAAGGTTTACACTGCCGAAGGAAGCTACTCAAGCGATGGCTCAAAAATTGTCTACAGCGCAGGCACTGCCGGTAATGTTCAGCTCTACATCATGAATGCGGACGGAACCGGCGCTCGTCAATTGACCACCGCCAAAAACTGCTACAACGGCGGCCCGTTTCTGAGTCCTGATGGAAGCAAAGTGATCTTCCGCTCGGATCGTAAGGAAAAAGATCGCCTGCAAATTTACGTCATCAACTCGGATGGCACAGGCGAAAAAGCCCTGACTGATAATGACAAGTGGGTTTACTGGGCGCCTTACTGGTATCAGGACGGAAAGCACATCATCTACACGGCCGCCGATCACTCGGACGAAACGAAGCGGCCGAATTATGATCTCTATTGGATGAATATCGAAACGGGAAAAACGACTCGGATCACCTACGCGCCGGGTCAGGATGTCCTGCCGGTGTTCAGCCCGGATTACAAGAAACTGATGTGGACGAGCAGCCGGGATGGCCGCTCGCCGACGCAACTGTATCTGGCAGACTTCAAGGCTCCTACCGCTACTGAATAACCTGACCGCTGCCGGTTTCGGAGGCTTCTTCCCACTCGCGACGGACTTCTCGAAGTCCCGTCGCATAGAGTTCAAATCGCTCGCTCAGGCGTTTCAGGACCGGTGCCTGATCCTGGAAGTCCTCATCATCATATTGGCTGGCGATCAGATAAGATTGTTTCCCGCACGTGGTGTAGTTCAGGATGGCGTACGCCCCCCAGCACTCCCGTCGACGCTCAAGTGTTTCGGGAAATAAGCCGGTCCAGAAAAGGCTGACATCGCCGATGTGGCGATAGTATTCACGCTGCGTACGCCCGCCTTCCGGCAAGGAGTTCGCTTCCTTAAGCATCTTGGAGACGTCGGTAATCGGCTGCCCTTGACCGTCTCGCAGCCGGTATAGCTCATCCTGATGAACGAAGCGTGTGAGCAGCGCTGAGAGATAATCCACCAAAGGTGGATCGGCGATGCCGAAACGGGAAAAGAACGTCTGCTCGGTATAGCCGGCGAACAGCCGGCGTAAGGGATGATCAGCTGTTGGTTCCCACATTTGAGGACCCTCCGAAACTCGTAGGGATGGGGAGAGGTACCGTATGTTCTATTCTTGGCATGGCCGTTTACGAAATCAAGAACAAATCGTCAAGAGCACTCAACACGAAAATATAAATTTAGTCGAAACGGTTCTTGAGTCAGCAATCCGGTGAAATGTGAGCAAGGGGATTTGCAGTCAGTTCTGAAATCGATTACGATCGTTTTCCGCTTATTTCTGGAGTTGTAACATGATGCGCCGTCTGGTGACCTCGAGTGTTGCGATCGGTTTGTTCGTTGTCGTTGCCTGGATGGCGCAGGTCCGTTCCGATAACACACCCAAGTCAGTTGCCATTCCCGAGATGAATTTCAACGAAGTGAAGGAACTCGCTCCGGGTGTCTTTTTTCGCTATTCATCGATCAGTGCGACCGATAAGTCGATCCCCTTTGGCGGATCGAATCACACGTGGATCGTTTTCAAAGATTACGTCCTTGTGATTGATGCGAACTTTCCGAAGGAAGCAAAAGACGTTGTCGAAGCGATCAAAAAAACAACCCGGAAACCGATCAAATACGTTCTCGACACGCACCATCACGGCGACCACGCTTACGGCAACGCTGTCTGGGCCAAAGAAGGCGCACAGATCATCGCGCATACCAATGCGGCACGGCTGCTTAAGGTGAATGGTCCGACTCAATGGGATGAACAGGCCAAAAGCCGAAGCGATGTCAAAGAGTCGACTCTCAAACAGGTCGATATCCCATTTGACGACATATATGTTCTTGATGATGGCACGCAGCGGGTCGAATTCTACCAGTTCGGGCACAGCCACACGATCGGCGATGCGGTCGCGTATCTGCCCAATCACAAGATCCTGTGCACCGGAGACGCCTGCGTCAACGGAGCATTCAATTTCATGGGACATTCGAATTCCGCCTCATGGATTCGAAGTCTGGAGAAGATGCAAAAGCTCGATGTTGCCATCGTCTGCCCCGGTCACGGAAAGCCAAGCAAAAGCGAATTGATTTCCCGACAGAAGCGTTACTTCGTCGAACTTCGCGAGCAGGTTCAGAAGGGAATCACGGCAAAAAAGGAGGTAGAAGAAATCGCGAAGGGACTGGACATGCCGTGGTACAAGAACTGGACAGGAGTGTCAGCAAGTGAAAATCTCGACAACGTCAAACATGTCTATGCGGAGTTAATGGGCAAAATCAACCACGAGCGGTTGGGCGCAGTCCCGGCATCAAGAAATTTGTGGGAAGTACCCTCAACGGTCCGCCGTACGGCAGAAATTCCCACCATCGTAAGAAAAGAACGGCTTGAGTAGCATCAGCCGTTGACTTCCTGAACTTCGATCATGATGGTCGAAACGTTATCCCGAGATCCGGAATCGAGTGCAAGCTGACCGAGTCCTTCAGCGCATTGCTGCATGTCAGTCTGCTGGGAGATAAAGCTTGCAAGTTGTTCGTCGGTGACAACCCCGGACAGGCCGTCCGAACACAATAAGAATCGATCACCACCCTGAATTGCGATCGTTGTCACCTCAGGTCCTTCGCCCACTTCTTTGCTCCCGAGATATTTCCAGAGCACATTCTTGAACCGGTGATCTTTGGCTTCAGCCTCTGAAATCGTTTTGGCTTCCACGAGTGCGCGAGCGAGGGAGTGGTCGATGGTCAACTGTTCGATTTTTTTGTTGCGAATCATGTAACAGCGACTATCGCCGACGCCGGAAATAAACAACTCTCCGCCTTTTCGCCAGATCGCGAGCACAACGGTCGTGCCCATATTCTTCATGTCTTTGTCGAGTGCACCCATGGCGATGATTTCTTCGTTCGCCTGCGCGATAGCACGTCGAATAACCGACTTGACACCATCAGGATTCAAGTGGGCGGAGAGGTTCTTGCGCAGTTCGCGGGGAATGATTTCGATGGCGCGTTTGCTGGCAATTTCACCAGCGGCCTGCCCGCCCATCCCGTCCGCGACAACGGAGACGATCATGTCCGGGAATTGTTTCACATCAATCGAATCTTCATTGTTCTCACGGTAATTGCCCAAAAGGCTGCACTTACCGATCGATAGCGTGAAGGCCATATCTACCTCTCTCTTCACAGCTGAAGGGGACACCTCTCAAGGTCATCGTTCAGCCGGGGGGTCATACCGTGTATCGTAAAATTACAGTGTTATTTTCTGGCCGTAAGTCAATTCCGTTTTGAGCATTCAAGACAGCAAATGAATTTCCTTCAACTTACAACGATAGATGAAGCTTCGCAACCATTTGCTGCCGAATCAGAAAAATCCTAGCGATAATCGAACGGTCTGTCAAGTAATACACAAAATCAGACAATTGTCGGGAGTTTTGACACTTTTGAACGTGGAATTCCTCTTCCCTTTCGGATTCCATTCGGAGTATGTTGGTCCGGCTCGTTTCAACAGGACGGAACCATGGCGACGGGACCCAAGGTTGTGTTGATCCATGACTGGCTCATGGGGATGCGTGGCGGAGAAAAATGTCTGGAATCCGCCTGTCGCCATTGGCCCGATGCGCGGCTTTTCACCGCATTCCATCGCCCGGGATCGGTTTCGCCCGCCATCGAGTCCTTGAAACCCATCACCAGTTCGTGGAATCGACTACCGCGTGTTGACCGCTACTATCGCTATCTGCTCCCGGCGTTTCCCCTGATTGCAAACTGGAAAATCCCCTCCTGCGATCTCGTGCTGAGCTTCAGTCATTGTCTTGCCAAAGCCGCAGCGATCCCGCCAGACGTACCACACATCTCCTACTGCTTCACGCCGATGCGTTATGCGTGGCACATGCGAGATTCGTATTTCGCCCGCGGACCGCTTGGGAAATGGAAAGGCCAGGCGATCGACCTTCTGCTGCGCCGAATTCGTGAGTGGGATCGGCAAACCTCTAAAGGCGTGACTCACTTCGTTGCAATCAGCAAGACGATTCAAAACAGAATCAGGGAATGTTATCAACGTGAAAGCGTCGTCATTTATCCGCCAGTGGATACCGAGTTTTATACACCGACATACGAACCACGTGACACTTTCTATCTGATCATATCGGCGTTCGCACCGTACAAGCGTTTCGATCTGGCGGTGGAAGCCTGTACTCGCACAAATCGAGAACTCGTTGTGATCGGGACTGGACAGGAAGCGGCGCGGCTGAAACGGCTCGCAGGTCCAACGGTGAAGTTCTTGGGCTGGCAATCCGAGGAAACAATCCGCGACCACTTCCGCCGTGCGAAAGCGCTGTTGTTCCCTGCCGAAGAAGATTTCGGGATTGTGCCGGTTGAAAGCCAGGCGTGCGGGTGTCCGGTGATCGCCTTTGGTCGCGGTGGCGCTACGGAGACAGTCCGGCCACACGAACAGAAGGACCCGACAGGTGTGTTCTTTGAAGACCAGAACGTCGATTCCGTCATCGCCGCCATTGATCAGTTCGAACTGCATGAGGATCGTTTTGATCCCCACGCCGCCCGTCGTAACGCCCTACCCTTCAATAAAGCCCGTTATGAGCGGGAGCTCTTCGCGATAACCGAAAACGTCCTCACCGGTTCGTCCGGTGGACTGCAAAAAGCTGCCTAATTCACGACATTCCGAAGTGGTTGCCCCGTCAACGCTCTTCTACACGCGGCAGCGGATTTCGTACGAATTTCCAGCAGGCCTTCTTCGGAATAGAAGGCCGCATGTGGATTAATGATAAGACGTCGGTGTGCCGGATGATTGGGATCGCGCCAGGCAACGATCAGGGGATGATCTTCCGGTGGCGGTTCCTGGGGGAAGACATCGATCGCGGCTCCGGCGAGTTTGCCCGAAACCAGTGCATCGGCGATGCAGGTCAGGTCCACGACGGCACCGCGGGCGGTGTTGACGAGGTACGAACCTCGTTGCATATGGGCGAGCGATTTTGCGTTGATCAGATGCTGCGTTTCGGGTGTGAGCGGGCAATGCAGACTGACGACAAACGATTGTTCCAGCAACGTATCCAGTGAATCCACGCGCTCGAGTCCCAGAGACTTATCCATTCCATCGGGAAGATACGGATCGTAATACTTTACTTTCATTCCCATTACGCGTGCTCGCTGTGCGGCGGCGATACCGATACGTCCCAGTCCTACGATGCCGAACGTGCGGTTTCGCAAGCGAACCAGAGGCTTTGCCACCGTATAGGACCAATTCGATGGATCCGAATGGAGTTTGTGATTGTAAAGATGGATTCCACGCACGAGTGATAACATCATGCCGATCGCGGAATCCGCGACTTCTTCCGTCCCGTAATCCGGGATATTCGCGACCGGAATCCCCTTCTCCCGCGCCGCAGCGATATCCACGTTGTCAAAGCCGACCCCACAGCGAACGATCAGTTTGCAGTTCTTGAGTTTCTCGATGGTCTTCGCTTGGATACCGATATTGTGATAGAGCATGATCGCGTCGGCGGTTTCAATCTTGCCCTCCAATTCCTCTTCCGATGACGCATTCAGATTGACGACTTCGGCGATATCTGAGAGCGCAGCGCGTTCCGGTGCAAGTTCATCGCTCAAAAAATCCGCTATGATCACTCGAAATTTCGCCATAGGATTTCCTCCGTTTTGCCATCGAATCGTTTTAGTCCATCCGGATTCAATTTCGATACACTGACAGAAGTATACTCTGGGGTTTGACCGAATGACTCGCCGATCTCGTGCTCGTGAAGTTGCGCTGCAATTGCTGTTTCAAAAAGACCAGAACCCCAAAGTCATTCCGCGCTCTGCCATTGAGAAGTTTGCCCGTGATCGCTTGCGCAATGATCGTGACGCCACGGTTTTCTGTCTGTGCCTTTATGACGAAGTTCAATCGCATCGAGAGAATATCGATGCGCGGATCACGGCAACCGCGGAAAATTGGCGTCTCCATCGGATGCTTCCTGTTGATCGCAATTTATTGCGCATTGGCACTTACGAAATGCTCTTTGCCGCAAACAAAACGCCGGCCGCCGTTGCGATCGATGAAGTCATCGAACTGGCACGCCGATACGGTTCCTCGGACTCACCGGCCTTCGTCAACGGTATCCTCGATCGGATTGTCAAAACACATGCGGAACCGGAAGCCTCGTCCAAACCGGTTGAATCATCATCCCATGCGACTGAGTAAATCCAATGCCGCGTCGCCAGCCGTTCACACAACTCTGCCGACTCGCCGCTCAAGTATCAGGTCCTGGAATCGCCGATCTTCACACGCACACCACTGCCAGCGATGGGGAATTCACGCCATCACAAGTTATCCTGCGGGCACATCAGGCTCAGCTTAAAGCGGTTGCGATCACCGATCACGATACGATTGCGGGATGGTCTGAGGCAGAAGAAGCCATTCGCGTGAATCGTCTGAAACTGGAATTTCGCAGAGGTGTCGAACTCACCACCCATTTCGAGTCTCATGGATTCCATTTACTCGCATATGATTTTCAACTCACTGATGAAGCCGAAGATGCATTGAATCAATTGGCCCAATTGAGACGATCGAGATTTCAGGAATACCTCGACCAACTCGGCAATAATGGGATCGTTTTCGCAGACGGGATTGTTGCCGGTATTCAGAACCGCTCCCTTTCACTCGGCCGCCGACATCTCGCTACCCTGATCCTGGAAACAGGGATTGTAAAAAGTCGTTATGCCGCGTTTCGGGACTACCTGCATCCGCTGCGCGACAAAGTCGCACCCTTTCTCGGAATTCCACTGGAAGAAGCCATCGCGATCATCCATCGGGCCGGTGGATGGTGCAGTCTCGCACATCCATCCAGTGATTTCACATTCGAACACTTGAAGTCCATGACCTTGATCGGCCTTGATGCGGTTGAAATCGCCTTCCCAGCGGCATCACGTGCCAGGACGATTCAATTGCGAGAATGGGCGCAACGCTTAAATCTTCTCGTCACGTCGGGTAGCGACAGTCACGGCACTGAACGCCCAGTCGGATCCGTTCGGCTATCCGCGGCGGACTATCGGCGAATCGATCCGATCAACGGTTTCAACGGTGGGGCAGTTCAAGCCGAAGCTATCGGGTATTCCCTTCTGACCGGTTGAAGACGAGATGACGGCGAATCCCGTCCCGGACACACAGATTCAGATCGCGGACATCTTGCGAATAGTGGAATTGCGGGAACACTTCACCTGTCACACGGATGGCCGAGGGTCGGCCAAGTCCGGATTACCTCACGTGCCAAGGACGCACAAATGAAGCGTTTGCTTTCCGTGGCTTTTCTCTCGCTCACGGCGATACTCTTCGCAAGTGGCAAATCGCAGGCTCAACCCCACCCGCATTTCCCTCCGTTTGGATGCGGAGGATTCTGCGTCGGGTTCCTCAGCAGGCTCCATTTCCATGGACCGCTGTACAACTATGGGCCGTACTCAGGATACTATCCCTTCGAACCGTACGGGCCCTGGACGTCCGATCTGCAGTACAACCCACCGCCAGCATCATGCAACCAATGCGGCCGATCGGATTGCGATGGACGCGGTCTGGGATGGGGACGTTACGCGGTCAGCACTTTGAAAAATGTCTTTCATCGTGTGAACCCCCTCGCGAATCGCTGTGGCTCATTTCTGAATCTGGGCCGTTGCGGAACGTGCTCCGCTTCGGGTTCCTGCGCTACTGGTGGTTGTGCCGTATCCGCTGCTCCAGCCGCAACGCAAACCCCCATCACCATGCCGGTTGTGCGGGTCGAATCGATCAGCACGGCTCGGTAAATTGTTCGTGATGGTTGTTCAACAACCGCTCTGAGGACTTTGACAGACAAGCGATATCGTCAGGTCAAGAATTTCTCAGTGAGCGGACAGCGGCTCTCTCCGAGTTGTCGAAACAGAAAGTACGAAGTTCTCGGCGCGCTCGCAGGGAGTGCGCTGTGCCATTCAAGGATCGAATCGCCGAGAGGATTCCCAATGAAGAAGATGATTCTATCGTTAGCCGCGGCCGCGTTAATCAGCGGTTCTGCATCTGCCGCAGGCGGGCCGTTCAGCGCCACTCCGGGTCAGCAGGTTTATCAGGGACCGATCGCCAAACTTTTTGGCAAACGTCCGCTTCCGGCTTTTCAGGCCGCTCCCTGGTATCTCTACTGGCCGTACAACTCGCACTTCATGACGCCCGCTCCGCTCACGGGCCCCTACTACGCACCGCCGACCGCAGGAATGACCAATCCGTATTTTCCTGGCCGTTAATCACTCTTGGCCAGAATGAAAGAAGGGGTATCCAGTGCATGGGATACCCCTTCTTTCTTTTCATTCCTGATCTCTCTGCAAATCATAAACAGGGACAACTGATCTGGCTTTGCAGGTTCGACGGTTCTCGAAGCCACGATTTTCTCAGTGGAACCGCCGCTCATTTCGATTATTCTAAACACAGTAACACGGTCGATGTTTTCATGAGTTGATCACTCTCTCAACAAATGGTGTGGACATGTCCGAACCGCTTGGTGAATTGGTTCCGGTCGGAGGTGGCGATTCGATCCCATTACTCCGCACGGTGATGACGATCGGTCGGCGGCGGGTGAACGATATCTGTCTGGACTTCGCGAACGTCTCGGGTCAGCATTGTGAACTGATTTTGAAGAATGGGGTATGGCACGTTCGTGATTTGCGAAGTCAGAACGGTACGAAGGTCAACGGTGAGCGCGTGCAGCAGCGGATCGTGAAGCCGAACGATCTGATCTCGATTTCGAAACATGATTTCCGAATTCAGTATCACTTATCTCAATCAGCGGTTGATTTCCTTGATCAGACCGCTGATGCACCAGAAGACGCGTTTGCGCAATCCCTGATGGAAAAAGCGGGGCTGTCGAAACCGCGCCGCAGCGACGATGATGATTAGAACAGTCGCTGATTACTGAATCTATGGGAATCGTGAGATTCGTTACTCATCCCGTTCGAGTTTTGTGATTATGCCCGATTCGCCGCTCGCAGGAAAAGTCGCTTTCGTAACCGGAGCATCCTCTGGGATCGGCCGCGCGGCCGCGCTTCAACTTGCCGAAGCCGGAGCCGATGTCGCGATGAATTATTTTTCACTCGATGACGAGGCCCGGACCACGGCCCATGAGATCCGCGACCGCGGACGGCGTGCCCTGCTCTTCCCCGTCGATATCTCCAATCAGGACGCTGTCGAAACGATGGTTCAACAGATCGTCGCTGAACTCGGGCGGATCGATTATTTTGTCTCATCAGCAGTCTACAGCGATCGCGAACCATTCACGACGGCGAACATGGAGGGATTCCGGCGGACCATCGACGTCTCGATGTGGGGAGCGTTCTACGCCCTTCGGGCATCAAGTCAGCAGATGATCAAACAGGGTGTAGGCGGAGCGGCGGTCATCATCGGTTCACCGCATGCGCAGATCGCATTCCCCAACTGCATGGCCTACAACATGGCGAAGGCGGCGTTGGACCAAATGGCCCGCACCGCCGCGTGCGAACTCCTGCCGCACAAAATTCGCGTGAACGTGATCTACCCCGGTTGGACCGATACTCCCGGAGAACGCAAATTCTTCACCGAGGAAATGCTCGCTCGAGCTGCGGAATCCCTGCCTTTGGGCCGAATGGCGACGGCGGAAGAAATTGCCCGCGCGGTTCTCTATCTCGTCGATCCGGTCACATCAAGCTATATCACAGGGACCATCCTTCATGTGGATGGCGGACTGTTTCTCCCCTGGTGGTCCCGCCGGGGCACGGGTGATTTCTGACGGTATTTCCTATGCGCCGCACCATGCTGAAATCGAAGATTCATCGGGCCACCGTCACGGCGGCGGACCTGGATTACGAGGGCAGCCTGCTCATCGATAGCGACTTGCTGGATGCGGCAGATATTCTCCCCAATGAATTGATCCACGTCTGGGATGTGACGAACGGTGCCCGACTCGTCACTTACGCACTCGCCGGCGAACGCGGAACGGGAGTTGTGCAAGTCAACGGCGGGGGCGCACACCATGTCAAACCGGGCGACATCGTGATCATCGCGAGTTTCACGGAAATGAAGACGCGTGACGCGAAAAAATACGTTCCCAAGGTCATCTTCGCCGGCGAAAACAATCGCCCGCAGACCGACCCCGTGCCCGTCAGCAATTCGGTCAAGCCCATCAAAGCCCCGCCCAGCACGCGTGTCCGGAAAAAAGTCTGAATCCTGATCTATTGCCAAAATCGAAATATCACTAGAATTTCTAATCTTCCCTGCTGTTGATCCGATCGCGTGATCGGGCAGCCTGGATTCCTTTTTTTGAGTTTTCGTCAGCCCGATCGAGGCACGTACGGGCCGCCGTCTCCACCACAAACTATGGTCAATCGCAATTTGATGCGTCTGTACGACGCACCGCTGGAAGCGGAAGAAAAAATTCAGTCGGACTTCGAGACCGAAATCGCAGAGTGGATCAAGCAATCCGACAAAGATTACGAAGCGAACAAGATTGTCACGGGTAAAGTCGTTGAGATTCGTGGTGAAGATGTCGTCATCGACATCGGCTACAAATCCGAAGGTTTGATTCGCATCGATGAATGGCGTGACGAAGGGATCGATCAGACCAATTACCCCAAAGTCGGCGACACGGTCGAAGTCCTTCTCGAAACAGTCGAAGATGAAAACGGCACCATCGCACTGAGTTACCGCAAGGCGAAGCGTCAGAAAGAATGGAACGAGGTTCTCGCCAAGCACAAGGAAGGCGATGTTGTTTCCGGCAAGGTTCTCAAGAAGATCAAGGGCGGCCTGCTGGTGAACATCGGCGTGAATGTCTTCCTGCCCGCAAGTCAGGTTGATATCCGCCGTCCGCAGGACATCGGCGTTTACATCGATCAGACGATCGAGTGCACCATCCTGAAGATCGACGAACAGCGCCGGAACATCGTCGTCAGCCGTCGCAAGCTCATCGAAGACCGCCGCACCGTCCAGCGCGAGCGCCTCATGTCCGAACTGCAGGAGAAGCAGATTCGCAAGGGGATCGTCAAGAATATCGCAGAGTTCGGTGCCTTCGTGGACCTTGGTGGGATCGATGGCCTGTTGCACATCACCGACATGGGATGGCACCGCGTCACCAATCCGCACGACGTGGTCAAGATCGAGCAGGAACTCGAAGTCTACATCCTGCACATCGACAAAGAGCGGCAGAAGATCGCGCTCTCTCTTAAACACAAGACGCCTTCGCCCTGGCAGGATATCGAAGCCAAGTATCCGGAAAACAGCCGGCACAGTGGCGAAGTGGTCAACATCATGCCTTATGGCGCATTCGTCAAACTGGAACCGGGTATCGAAGGTCTGGTTCACATCAGCGAAATGTCCTGGACCAAGCGGATCAGTCATCCCAATGAAGTCCTGAGCATCGGCGACAAGGTCGAAGTTCAGGTCCTCAAGATCAATCACGACAAGAAGGAAATCTCGCTCGGCATGAAGCAATGCCAGCAGAATCCGTGGGACGAAGTCGCGAAGAAGTATCCCAACGGAATGCAGGTTTCCGGGGTCGTTCGCAATCTCACCAACTACGGAGCCTTCATCGAGATCGAAGAAGGGATCGACGGTCTGCTGCACGTCAGCGATATGAGCTACGTTCGCAAGGTTTCGAACCCGAGCGAAGTCGTGCAGAAGGGCCAGAAGGTCACCTGCGTGGTCCTGAGCGTGGATCAGGAGCGCAAGCGCGTCGCTCTCGGTCTGAAGCAAATGGGCAAGGATCCGTGGGAAGGCGATATCCCCGAGCGGTTCAAGCCCGGTCAGAAGGTCAAAGGCAAGATCACCAAGCTCACCAACTTCGGTGTGTTTGTTGAACTCGAACCGGGGCTTGAAGGTTTGCTGCACATCAGCGAACTGAGCGAGAACAAGATCGAATCGCCCGAGGAAGTCGTCAAGGTTGGCGATGAGGTCGACGTCAAGGTTCTTCGAGTGGATACCAAGGATCGCAAGATCGGTCTCTCGATGAAGAACGTGGACGATCCGACCGTACCCGACGATCTTCCCGACGAACTCATGGGTGGAGACAACAAGCCCAGCAGCTCGAAGTCTGAAGGGAAGAAGGATCTCCGCGGAGGAACAGGATCGGCTGGTCCGCTGTTCGCTTTGCCGGGACAGGATGACGATGCGGACGAAGATCCCGCACAATAAGTTCTGGAACCCGTTATCAAACAGAAACGGTGGGCTTTTGGCCCACCGTTTTTTCATGCGCTTTGCAGATACAACCCGCGTCCGCAGATCGGGCAGAGCACGAATTTACCCGCTTCCAACTCAAACACCCGCGACTCGCCAATCATCGATCGACATTGCTGGCAGACCGCGCTCTTGACCCCCGCCAGACCATCGGGTCCGTACGATTTGATCAACCGATCGTACTGATCGCGCATCCCGGCGGGGAGCTCCGCCTCTTTCCGAAGCAGTTCTTCATTCGAGAGCTTCTGATCTTCGATCATCCGCTCCATACGTTCCTTCGCATCGATCTGATACTGAGCAAAATCGTTCTGTGCGTCCTTCCATTTCTGTTCGACGTTCGGCAGATTCCGGGTCCGCTCTTCGATCTCGGTCATGGCACTCAATATCGAATCTTCGAGCAACCCTTTCTTCACCTGAGCCATTTCGGTTTCGTGTTTGACGGCTTCCATCTCCTTCATGGTGGTCACCGTCATGGCTTTCGTGCCGAGTTTGTCCAGATTGCCTTCGATCACTTTGAGCGAGCCTTCGTCCTCCTTCTGCTTCAGCTTCAATTTCTTGATGATGTCGTAGGCGTCTTTATGTTCCTGTTCTTCTTTGGCCAACAGGGATTGCTGAATTTTCAGAACGCGTGGTCCGCGATCGATCTCATCCTTGAGTTCTCGGAGGTGGCGACGGAGCCGGTGGCATTCTCGCAACAACGATGGGATATCGCTCGACATATGAGTCACTGCTCCCGTTTGGTTTTTCTTCAATTCTACGATCTCATGCCAAAATAAAACCCACCCCGAAGGGGTGGGTCAACGAGATCGCTTCGTTTCGCTTATTTCTTCGCATTGCCATTGAGAACCGTCCAGGCATCTAGGAACCCTTCGAGCTGCCGACTCCGAACGGGGTGCTGCAGTTTTCTCACCGCCTTGGCTTCGATCTGCCGGACCCGCTCACGCGTCACCTTGAAGATACGCCCGACTTCTTCAAGAGTGTAAGTGTAGCCGTCACCCAGACCGTAACGGAGTTTGATGATCTCGCGTTCGCGATACGTCAGCGTCTTGAGCACCGCCTCGATCTTGTCCTTCAGCATCTCGTTGGTCGCGGAGTTGACCGGAGAATCGATCGTGTGGTCTTCGATGAAATCGCCGAAGTAGCTGTCTTCGCTTTCGCCCACCGGTCGATCCAGACTGATGGGATGGCGGCTGATCTTCAGCACGCGCTTCGTTTCGTCGTAGCTGATTCCCGCCGCCTTGGCCGTTTCCTCGATCGTCGGTTCGCGACCGAGTTCCTGGACGAGTTGCTTCGAGACGTTTCGCAGTTTGCTCATCGTCTCGATCATGTGGACGGGAATACGAATGGTCCGCGCCTGATCCGCGATCGCACGCGTGATCGCCTGGCGGATCCACCAGGTTGCATACGTGCTGAACTTGAAGCCCCGGCGGTATTCGTATTTGTCCACCGCCCGCATCAGTCCGGTATTGCCTTCCTGAATCAGATCCAGGAAGGAGAGCCCGCGGTTGCGGTATTTCTTGGCGATGCTCACAACCAACCGGAGATTTCCGCCCGACAGTTCCCGCTTCGCCAGTTCATATTCGGCGAAGCGCTGCTTCATGATCTGCACGCGGCGGCGAAGCGTGGACGGTTCTTCGAGAGTGATGAGCATCAGGTCCTGGAGTTCTTTCTCCAGGTTCGCCCGTTCTTCCTTCGCGGTGCGATTGCCGCGAAGCACATTGATCTGGTCTTCGAGTTCATCCATCCGGTCACTGATCTGTTCCAGCTTCTTCATGAGAGGCTGGACTTTCTGAGTGCGGATGGAGAGCTCTTCAACGAGAGTGACCGTCTTGCGGCGGCGCGATTTGAGCTTGGTGCGGATTTCTTCTTTTTCGGATTCGGGAGTGCGTTCGTCGGTCAGCTTGTTGAAGTCATCGACATTGACTTCCATGAGCGGTTCAAGCGTGCGGAGGTTATGCGGCATCCGCTGGAGGATCTTGTCCTTTTCCAGGTTTTCAGTCTGGCTGACTTTGATGGTTCGGTCGAAGGGCAGATCGCCGGTTTGCACGCGTTTGAGGGTTTCGAAGACGTTGCGGAGGGCATAATCGCATTCGAGGACTTTTCGGCGGAAGCGTCGGCGTGTCACTTCGATTTTTTGTGCGAGGGAGATTTCGAGGCGGCGATCAAGAAGGGGGATTTCGCCCATCTGCGTGAGGTACATCCGAACCGGATCGTCGATGTGGCGACCGTCGCCTTCGTTATCGGAGAAGATCGCGTCTTCTTCGGACAGGATGACTTCTTCCGCGACTCCACCCTGCGCTTCTTCGGCATCTTCGGGATCGATGACGTTGATGCCGTTCTGCTCGAGTTGCTCAAGAATGTCTTCGAGTTTGCCGGATTCCGCTGTCCCTTCCGGCAAGGCCAGATTGACCTCGTCGAAGGTCAGTGATCCGCTTTGCTTACCCTTTTCGATCAGGGTCTTCAATACATCATCTGTCGTCTTGAGGTCCATCATCCGATTCTCCCCGTGCCCGCTAGCCGCCACGGGATGAATCCCTGCGGCATTGGAACGGTGTTTGACCGGTGCGGCCAATTCGGCCTCACGCCGGCGATCCATCGCCGGCCTTTTGCTTCAATCCGCCTCCTGCGCGATTTTGAATCTGTCGCAGAATCTCGAGTTTGGCGGCGTCGTCCATGTCGGCCCCGCCGAGTTGCTGCTTGAGCGAACGCTTCTCGTTCTCCAACCTTAGCTTAGCAAATCCATCCACAACTTTCTGGAAGTACAAAGGACGTTCGGGAATACTACGACCTACTTCCTGAAGGTCCATCGCAACTGCCGCCAAATCCGGTCGATCAATCAGACGGAGACGGAGATTGTCCAGCTCGGGATCGATCTGGGTTTCGTGCAACGCATAGAGTTCAACGAGCATTCGTTTCAAACCACTATGCGTGATATGGTCTAATGATATCTGGGAATACGCCTCAGATACAAGTTGGGATTCTGCCAGAAGGATCTGCAGAAGTTGCTTCTCCAGAATCGGGGGCACCCCTGCCCCTTTGACAGCCGGTTCAACCGTTCGACTCGACTCCCGTTGTTCCTGCCTCCTCCGCAACTGCTGGAGCTCTTTCCAGCGGGCGCGAACCGTGCGATTTTCGATACCCAGCCGCTGCGCCAACCGCGTGAGGATGAGTTCACGTTTGAGTTGTGTGCTTTCGTTCGGAACCTGAGGCGCCAGCGCGATGATGCCGAGAATCGTATCGAGCATGCGGCGGGTGGATTCCAGATTGGTGCGATCCGCTTTCGAGAAGAGATGATTCAACTTGTAATCCAAAGCGTCCACGGCGGTGCTGATGGCGTGGCGGAAGACCGCTTCGCCGTCGGGCCGGGACAAAAGGTCCGCGGGATCGAGCTGATCGGGCAGCGTCGCGATTGCAAGTTCGACATCCTGACTGACGAAGATTTCCAGCGCACGATCAACGCCGGTATTTCCGCCTTCATCCGCATCAAAGACCAATACGATTTTTCGGGCGTGGCGGACGAGTTGAGACACGTGGCGGGTGTTGATGGCGGTGCCCATTGTCGCGACGACGTTCGCGATTCCCTTCTGATGGGCCATGATCACGTCGGTGTAACCTTCGACCACGGCGAGGACACCTTCTGACGATCCCGCATGCCGTGCGAGATCGATTCCGTAAAGCTGCTCCTGCTTCTTGAACAGCACCGACTCGGGCGAATTGTAATACTTTGGCCCGCGGATCGCGTATGGAGAATCGGGCAGAATCCGCCCACCAAAGCCGACCGTCCGACCCTGAACATCACGAATCGGGAACATGACTCGATCGCGAAAGCGATCAAAATACCCACGGTCTTCATCCCGTTCCGACAATAAGCCCAATTCCACTAAGAGATCAAAAGGCACATTGTCCGCCTGCGCACGCCGCAACAACCATTCGCCTTCGAGCGGCGCAAACCCCAGCCCGAACTGCCGCACGCTCGTTCCCGAGATCTGGCGCTCACCCAGATACTTGCGGGCGGATTGAGCGTCGTTGGATTCGAGCAACGAGAGCTGAAACTGATGTTGAGCCCATTTGAGAACGTCGTAAAGCTTCGCTTTGTGCGCCGCCTGGGGCGTGTCGGAGGTATCCTCCATCGCGATCCCGGCCCGCCGCGCCAAAAGCGCCATCGCCTCCATAAAATTGACGCGCTCGAACTTCTCGATGAACGTGAAGACGTCGCCCTTGGTTCCGCATGCCCAACAATGGAAGTTCTGCCACTTGCGATCGATCTGAAGCGAAGGCCGAGTATCGTTGTGGAACGGACAAATCGACTTGAACAGTTTGCCCGATGGCTGCACACTTAAATAACCAGAAATGACATCAACAATGTCGCTGGCCGCTTTCACACGAGTTTTGATTTCAACAAGATCGCGTGGCACAGCACACCTGCCCGGGGCAACGAGTGGATTTCCGTGCGTCAGAAATTGAGCTCACAACGCACAAACCGGCACTCGCGAACAATCCTATCCGACTGTGTTAACGCATGACAAGGTAAGACTGTAGCCTGAACGAGGAACGGTCACGGTCTCAGAGAGTCGACCGCCGAAATTCTCCTCAATCCGACCCTGCCATTTTAAGTAACGTCTGACCTGCGGCAAGTCATTGAAAATTCACGGTATGACACTCTAACTCATAAATCCCGAAAGCCATCGCATCTGAAACACGGATTCACCCAAGACCGCCGATCCGATCTGCCAGAGTCCGAATTCCAATCAAAAACACACTTTTCGATGCCCGATTTCGCGAATCCCCGCTCAAAAGCTCAAGTGCAACCAAAGCCCACGCCACCGCGTTTTGCCGGATTGATATTTGTCCACACCGATATTCCGGCTAACTTATCTGAAACGGACAGGATTTCTCACCATTCCCAGAGCGGCGCCATGGATCCCACGGCCGTACCGGAACCCAATCCCATGCCACCGGTTGCTGATGAGCCGGTCAAAGAGGCGCCCGATAACCAAGTCGGCCAGGTCGTCGCCGTTCCCCCGCCCGCACCCAAACCCGTCATCAACAAAGCGCAGGCACGCCAGGATCTCATCGTCAACTTCATGCTCTTCGGCGCCGCCATCGTCGCCGTCGGAATCATCTTCGGACTCGTCAAGCTCTGGGCGCGACGCCAAAGCGAAGACTGCGAAAACCCCTCAATGAGCCTCAGTTCCTTCCGAACCATGTACGAAAACGGCGAACTGTCTCAGGAAGAGTACGAACAGATCCGAAACAAGATGGCCGCCAAAATGAAAGGCAGCCTCGGCATTGAACCGCTCCCCGACCCGCCGGACATGCCAAACACCGATGTCGGTCGGAACGGTACGCCACCACCACCAAAAAACGAAAATTGAAATTTTTACCACGTTCGACAGGCCCGCAAGCGGCATACAATCGGCAGACCCGACGCTCGAAACGCGAACTGATCGGGGATTTGAAATCAATCGCAGTACAGATACTTTTCCGCACGCGATAGATTGAAACCACGGTTGACCCAACCGACCGATCAACCAATCGCAATCATTCACCAATCATAGAGGCGGCGATGGCAGAACGAACGAAAGACGACACCGGAAGCCGAAAACCCACAAGCTCCACCGGACGAAACCGCAACGCCTACTGCTCCTTCTGCCGCAGAAGCCACCGCGACGTCGGCCCTCTCGTCGAAGGCCCCGGCGACGTCTACATCTGCAGCGAATGCATCGAACTCTGCCAGTCCATCATCGAGCAGGAGAAAAAACGCCGCGGCAACGGCAACGCCAAAACCGCCGCCAGCTCCACGCCCAGCCCCCGCTCGCTCAAGGAAAAGCTCGATCAATACGTCATCGGCCAGAACCGCGCCAAGAAAACACTCTCCGTCGCCGTTCACAACCACTACAAACGCCTCGCACACGCCGACGCCGGACGCTCCGATGTCGAAATCGAAAAGAGCAACATCCTCCTCGTCGGCCCCACCGGCAGCGGCAAAACCCTCCTCGCCAAGACACTCGCCAAAGTCCTCGACGTACCCTTCGCCATCGGTGACGCCACCACCCTCACCGAAGCCGGATACGTCGGCGAAGACGTCGAAAACCTACTCCTCAAACTCCTCCACGCCGCAGACTTCGACGTCGAAGCCGCACAGCGAGGCATCATCTACATCGACGAAATTGACAAGGTCGCCAAGACCAGCCAGAACGTCAGCATCACCCGCGATGTCTCCGGCGAAGGCGTGCAGCAGTCCCTCCTCAAGATGCTCGAAGGCACCGTCTCGAACGTCCCCCCGCAAGGCGGACGCAAGCATCCGGAACAACAGTACATTCAACTCGATACCTCGAACATCCTCTTCATCTGCGGCGGAACGTTCGTCGGCCTCTCGGATATCATCAGCCGCCGACTCGGACGCAAATCCATCGGCTTTGGCGCGAACGCCGATCAGCACGAACGAAGCGAAGCCGAACTGCTCAATCAGGTCATCGCGGACGACCTCATCGAGTTCGGCATGATCCCCGAATTCGTCGGCCGACTCCCCGTCCTGGCTCCGCTAGATCCGCTCGACGAAGAAGCCATGATCCGCATTCTCACTGAGCCCAAGAATGCCCTCGTCCGGCAATATCAGAAGCTCTTCGAGATGGAGGGTGCACAGATTGAATTCGATCAGGCGGCGCTTCGCGAAATCGCCCGGTTGGCCAAGAACCGCGACACCGGCGCCCGCGGCCTGCGGGCGATCGTGGAAGACCTGATGGTCGATGTCATGTACGAACTGCCCGACCTGGAACATAAGGGCAAGCACGTCGTGAGCGCCGACGTCGTCCGCGGCCTCCGCCGCCTCTTCGACCTGAAACCCGGCAAGAAAAGCGCGTAGTCAGAAACGCAAAGATAATTGACGGGGGCGCAGACACTTGCGCCCCGTTTTTTTGCGCTCGGCAAAGGTCTCCTCGTCTTCCACAAGCCCGAAGCGTCAGCAAGGGCCACCACCTCGTCAATTAGCCCGCGCTCGTCGCGGGTCTCCGACCCCGACGAAATCCCGGACCGCAGGTCTCCTCTTCTCCCACAAGCCCGCAGCGTCAGCAAGGGCCCGCCACCGACACCACCACCAAAGAGCAGTACGTGCAGGACGGCTGGGATCTCCAGACAATCAGACCAAGATTGCGAGTATGTTCCTTTCAAATCGAGACCACTATGAAACGTTAGTTTTCGCTATCGATCAGAGGGTAGCTGGAGTCTTAGGAAACATACCCGTTACCTTCGACCGTAGGATCGGCGTTTCCGTAACGAACCTTGGTACATACGCGAATCGTGGGCCTTTCCAGATACAATTGACAAACAAAGCTCTTGTTCGATTTGACTTAGAAGGTCGATTTTACACTGCTTATCCGGAACCGTAATGAACGAGTTTTACCATCAAATGTTTGAAGCAAAATTTGGGTTTCAGCCGCCTCCAAAGCTTATTGAGCTGATTGGAAATACCAAACTGATTAACTTGGCTCCGATTCAATTTCGTTTTGAAGACAAGCCGTTCATCTTCGAAATCCAGTACTTCTGTATTCTTTCGGAGGAATCCAACTACGACTTAGACTCGAAATACTATCGATTCGCTGTCAATAGCGATGGCTTTGACCTACTGGTGGATTTGAAGAATAGAGACTTGCCGATTATACAGGACGAGTTTGGCTCGCGTGAAGATACGGGAATAACGATAGGTGATTTGCTGAAGGCTGAAGTAGTGCGAATCACTTAACTGTGGCGCACCGAACTGTCATCGCATTTGTTGCCGAATTCGCGGTGTAAGGATTTCGCTCTCTGAGCGGTCGGTTTGCCGAATTGTTGAGAATTTTGGAGAGCGTGGGCGTGGCGATTCGGTCACACTCCTTGAGGGTGTCACTCATGTGCCGGTGGCGTCGTGCAGGTCTTTGGCAATCGTGATTGGTGCCGTTCGAGCAGTCCTTCGAGCACGGTGACGGCGGAGATGAAGTAGTAGCCGAGGAGCATGAGCAGGTCGATTGTGTTGAGATTCTTGTGGCAGGCGAAGCAGTGGGCGAGGTGTTGCGGGGGGATGTCAGCTGGCATTTTGCTTTGATCGACCTTCGAAGTCGAAGCCGGACTTCGGAGGTCATGGTTCACTATCAGGATCTGAGAGTGAATTAATATTCACTATTTTGATAGTGATGATGTGACCGGCAATGGGGCGCGAAAAGGTCGCTCGCATTCGGACTCGATTTGGCACGGATTTTGACCCATTTTGGACCGTTTTCCGCCAACTTCGGCGCCATTTCCGCCACGTTGGGAAGGGAGACCTGCGGTCGTTGCGGCGGTTCGGTCGGGAGACCTTCGCCGAGCGTGGGAAGAGTTTGTGTCCCTTGCTGACGCTGCGGGCTTGTGACAGCTCATTAAATAACAAATGTACATTATATCGGCTCGTCAATGTCTCTTCGCCAAGGTGTGTGTGTTTTGAGTTGGCGAAGTTGGCGAACTCGCCTGCCAGATTGGCAGCGAATGGGAAAAAGCACTGGAAAATGACCATTTTCGATCAACTAAACATTTTTCCACAAAAATGGACATTCTGAGTGCAGTGATTCACTCGCAAGGACTCCGCCAAGTGCATGAACAGCAGGTGACTGGGGTATTTTGTACTTTTTACCCCCACCGCTCGCCTCCAGCACAACTCGACATCCCGCCTTGGTGGGACACGCGGGAGGGAGGTAAAAGCACTCTGCTTTGATTGATTCCAGAGATGAATTGACCTCCGAAGCGAACCCGGACTTCGGAAGTCTGATGCCCTTGCTCGTTCTACGAACCTGTGAGAGGGGATGAGTTTGCGGTTCCCAACTGTGTAACGGTTACTTCCCGCCGACCACCGCTACCCGCGCTGGCGAACCGGCCACATTGACCAGTTCGCAACTCAAATCCGCTTTCCGCTTCGATCGATCGACAACGACAGTGATCGTTGTCGTTCCCGGCTTGAGTTCGATCGTCGTTTCGGACTTGGGCTCGACGGATGTCTCGCCGACGTAGATCGAAAGCCCTTCCACGCCATTCCACTTCAGCGCCGCCGATCCGCCGACGGTCGTATTGAGTTGGAACCGCATGACGCTCATTGGATCGGAACCGTTCCAGACGATGAACCGCGGAATTTCTTCAAGCGGCAGAACCCCCGCCACCGTGGAATAACTGGCGACCCAGGGGAAATCGTTCGGCTTCTCGACCGCTGCCGTCACGCGCGAACGCCGGAAAAGGTTCGTCGCGGCGGGTGTGGGGTCGAGATACTGCCAGCGGCGCACGACTCGAGCGGTGCGGGGCGCATACGCTCCGACCTTTCCAAGCTCGGATAGAAAGCGCACGAGATCGACGAACTCCGCACGCGTGAGCGTATCGGTGAGGCCGTCCGGCATGAGCGATCGCGTTTGTTTGCGGGTATCGATATCATCGATCGGGATCGTGATTTCCTTATCCTCGGCATTGCGGATCACCAGTTCCCTGGGCGATTCGCGCAGCTTGATGCCGCTGACGATCGTGCCGGAGAGCGTATTCACTTCGATGGCGTGGTAGCCTTCCTTCACCGCCTTGTTCGGAATCAGAAGCGACTCCACGAGGTAATCCGGTTGTGCACTCGCGCCGATGCTGGTCATATCCGGGCCAACCTGCCCGCCGGTTCCTGAGATTGCGTGACATTTGAGGCACTGCAATTCGCTGCGGCGGTAGACTTTTTCGCCCCGTGCCGGATCGCCCAGCTTGAGCACATCAGCCACGTACTGTTTCACTTCGTCCGCAGTCGGTTCTTTTTTGGCGGCCGAGAGGTTCCCCGCCTTCGTGATCGCGGCGACGAGACCGGGCAGATTCTGCGATGACGAACGTACGCTTCGCAGGCCGATCTTCGCGACGTCGGGCGGAAGTTTGGACTTGTTGAGCATCTGCGTGAGGGCGGCGGGTCCGCCTTTGCGTGTTATGAAGGCGGTGAATATGTCCGCTGCGTCATCCTTCAGTTCGGGCAGCACAATGCCTGCGGCCTGCGCAGCCGCTGCCAGATCGACGTTCACGAGAGCGAGCACTGCGAGTCGACGCGTTTCGACGGGATCCTTTGATGCGAGCGTGGCGTCGATGAACTGTCGCGTCTTGGGTCCGCCCATGAACACCAGTCCATCGAATGCGGCAGCGCGATCGCTGAGCGCGGCCTTGGTATCGCGAGCGCGGATTTCGAGATCGCGACGGAACAGTTCGAACTTGATGAGGCCGATGAGTTTGAGTGCAGAGGCGCGAATGCCGGGTTTCGCGTGATCGATGAACTTGGCGAGATCTTCCCAGCCGTCGATCGCGGGGATCTTGATCTTTCTTGCGATGATCGAATTGACAAGAAGTCCAAGCGTTTCTTCGCGGTCGTCGTCTGTGCCGAGGAGCATCCCGCGGCTCATGACGCTCGTTAGTTCACTCGCTCCACCGATGCGTGCCGCGAGTTTCCACAAGCTGATGCGTTGTGTCAGCGGAGTGTCAGTGTTATCGGCGAGGCGGATCATGCTACTGACCGCATTCGGATTGCCGCTGGCGCTGAGCGCGAACGCAACGGCGGTGGCGTCGCCGCCGAGCGTGATTTTCCCTTCCGTGAAGGCCGGAAGCCAGTACGGTTCGAGTTCTCGGACGGTCAGCCAGAGTGCGTAATCGAGCACCGGATCCATCGACATCTTCAGCACGGTGAGAGCGTGTTCGACCGCGGTCGGAGTGTTCCACCCCGCCACCGCACGGACCGCTTCGAGCCGGACCTGCGGATGTTCATCCTTCAGTGCGGCTTCACTCCACGCTCCTGACTTGTTCAGATTCATCCAGGGATCGGAAATGATGCGTACCGCCGCCGCACGAACATGCGGATTCTTCGCCGTCAGCAGCGGTTCGAGCGAGGCCATCGTCGATCGGCCGAACGACTGCCGCACCCACTCGGCCTCCAGACGCGTTGCTTCATCGTCCGACGCGAGCGTTTTCACCCACTCGTCGAGAGCGGGAAGAACCTCAGCCTCGCCGCGTTCCTTCAAGACACGCTTCGCCTGCTGCCGCGTCCAGCCTTCGGGCGATTTCAACTGCTCGAACAATTCGGGAACGCTCGCGCCGACGAGGTTGGGCTTCGGCACGAGCGGCCGCCCTTTGGCCGTGACGCGCCAGATGCGGCCGTGCGTTTTGTCGCGGCGCGGATCGCGGAAATCGACTTCGCCGTGTTGAATGATCGGGTTGTACCAGTCCGCAATGTAGATCGCACCATCGGGCCCCATCTTGACATCGATCGGTCGGAAGGCGGGGTGATTCGTTTTGATGATTTCCGTCATCTCGCGGGATTCGTAGGTCGAGGCGGAATCGCGAAGCACGAAGCGGCACACGCGGTGGCCGCGGAAATCGTTCGTGATCACGTTCCCCTGCCAGTCGTCCGGCAGGTGCCGGCCGCTGATCACTTCCAGACCGCAATGCTTTGGGCTACCGGGATTCATGCCGCCGAGGATTCGCGATGCGCCGACGGCGGTGACGTAATACGCACCCGGGATGCCATGATTCACGCCTTCGCCATACGCCCCATCGGTGATCAGCGATTGCCCGAAGCGATCGAAGTGATGGCCCCAGGTGTTGACGAATCCCCGGACGAACACGTCGAGTTTCTCGTTCTCAGGTCGATAGCGCCAGATTCCTCCGCCGTTGAGACGTTTGACCCCGTGCGGCGTTTCGAGGTGGCTGTGAATGTAAATCGACTGATTGAAATAGAGCGATTGATCAGGCCCCCAGCGGAACGTGTGGAGGATATGGTGCGTATCCTCGGTGCCGAACCCGGAGAGCAGCACGCGCGTGCGATCCGCCTTCGCGCCGGGTTTGCTCGCACTCAGGTGAATCAGTTCCGTGCTGTTCGCGACATACGCTCCGCCATCGCCCGGCTCGACCCCGGTCGGGATCAGCAATCCGTCGGCGAAGATCGTGGTCTTGTCGGCGGTGCCATCACCATTGGTGTCTTCGAGAATGAGAATCTTGTCGTTGGCTTTCTCACCAGGTTTGATCTGCGGATAGACCTCGCTTGAGGAAACCCAAAGCCGGCCGGCGGGGTCGAAGTTGATTTGGAGCGGTTTCGCGAGTAGCGGATCGGCGGCGAAGAGGTTCACTTCGAAACCGGGTGCGACGATGAATGACTTCCGTTCGATCTCCGGATCGGGATCGGGAACGATCGCATTCGCCTGCGCGAGCGAGACGAGCGGAACCAGGAAAAGGCACGTGAGCGTAGATACGTATCGCATATGAGTGGGATATCTGAGGGAGGGTGATTCCAAACCTGTCGGTGTGTCCGTTACTTATTTCTTCAATTCACTGCTGAGTTCATCTTCCGCCTTCGCAATCAAGGGATCGAACTCCACGATTTCCTTCGCATTCTTCCCCTGCTCGTGCTTACGGAAGCCGAAGAGATACGTCTCGTTCTGCGGGCGCCAGCGATAGAAGAACAACTGATTCTTCTTCTTCACGACCGCACGCACCGCCTCGAACTGTTTCGGTTCCTCCGCACTCCAGGTCAGACCCAGCGCCGAGAGAAAGTTCGGGATCGTCGATCCGTAGCCCGCTTCCGAGAGGTGCATCCCGTTATCGCTGAAGTGGGAATCCGCGTTCTTCTGGTGGTCCAGACCGGACTCGAAGAGGTCCGCATAGCGATGCCCGCGGTCGTCCGCCAACTCGCGGATCACTTGAACATACTGCCTCAACATCTCATTCCTCGGTTTTGGATCGGGCAGCGCTCGCGACGATTCGAACGGCCACGGCGAGAAGAGCACGATCCGCGCTTTCGCCGGCGCCAGCGCATCCAGAAGTTTCTCAAGCCCCTTCTTGAACGGTTCCAGCCCCTTCTCGCCTTCGAACGATTCGTTCTGCCCGTAACTCACAAAGATAATCGTCGGCTTGAGTTCGAGTGTCAGACTCACGAGTCGTTCAAAGCCTTTGGCGGCGTTGTCGAATCCCGCTCGCGCGTCGCCATGCACGGTATCGCCGGACCAGCCGAGATTGCGGAACGTGATGCGGCGTTCCGGGAATTTGCAATGCAGGGCGGATTCCCAGTAACCGTACCGCTGTTCGCGTTCGACGAGCGTATTGCCGATCCAGACAATGCGATCGCCGTCCTTGAACTCAATGGGCGGCGCGGCGATCGAAAGAGCGGCCAGGGAGAGGGCAACAAACACGATCCACCTCGCAATTAAAGTATGATTTCCCGATGTTCCCGTGCGGACTTCGCCAGCGCATCCATCACGCGACCGGTTTTGACCGCTTCATCCGGATTCGGATACGGCTCACGCTTCTCGCGGATCGCCGCAGCAAAGTCATCCAGCATATGAACCATCTGATTTTCGCCCGGCGTGGCGACGTCCTCGATCTTATGACCGAAGTCCCCGTCCTGACGAATGATCTGAATCACCGCCTGATCGTCCGGGATCCACATGTTCGGCACGCGAATCACCGCCTCCGTACCGACGATTTCCACCCAGGTTCGCAGCGGATGCGTAAAACCGCAATCGAAGTTAGCGGTGCGGCCATCGGCAAACGTCATCACGCCGCTCATCGCGACATCGACATTGTTGATAAAGGTCGCCGTGGCCCAGACTTTCGTCGGTTCGGCCTGCATCCACCAGCGGATGGCGTAGGTGGTGTAACAGCCCACATCCAGCAGTCCGCCACCGCCGGCTTCCGGCTGCATGCGGATATTCGTCAGCGGTAAACCGACCATATTGAACGTGAACGCCGCATTCACTTTCTTGACCGCACCGATCGTTCCCTTTTCGATCAACTGACGGATTTTGTGCGTGCGGGGATGGTGCGGCCACATGAAGCCATCCATCAGCCGGACATTTTTCGAACGGCAGTAGGCGACCAGTTTCTCCGCTTCGGGAGCGGTGACCGTGAGCGGTTTTTCACACAGGATATGCTTCCCGTGATCCGCGGCCGCACGCGTCCATTCGTCGTGCATATGATTGGGCAGCGGATTGTAGACCGCATCGATCTCCGGATCTTTGAGCAGATCGAGATAACTGCCATATGCGACGGGAATGCCATCGCGGGCGCTGGCGGCTTTGGCCTTTTCCATCGTGCGGCTGGCGATGGCACGCAGTTCCGCTGTCTTGGACGCGCGAAAGGCGGGTAAGAGGCGTTGATTGATCCCGGCATCACCAAGGATGCCCCATCGGATTTTCGGTTGTGTCATGGAAGAGGTTCTCGTATCGTCAGGCGGGTCTTTGCTCTAAATTACGGTTCGCAGCGCGTGCGTGCAACCCTTCACCCCAATCTCGTCAGGACTACGATCAGGATATGCTCTGCGAATTAGCCGTGCAAAATCTGGCGGTCATCGAAGATGTGCGTGTCGAACTGCACCGGGGGTTCTGCGCCTGGACCGGCGAAACCGGGGCGGGGAAATCGCTGCTGCTCGGCGCACTCGGGCTTCTGCTGGGGGAGCGCGGATCGGCGGACCTGATCCGCACTGGCGCCGACGAACTGCGTGTGACCGGTCGCTTCGAAGTCGTCCGCAACGAACAGCGGAACGCCATCGAGGCGATCCTCAACGATACATTGCCCGAATCGGAATTGATCGTCAGCCGCCGCCTTTCGCGTGCGGGTCGGAGCATGGCGCTTGTGAACGAGCAACCGGTTTCCATCGCAACACTGAAAAAGCTTGGCGAGTTGCTCGTCGATGTCCATGGCCAGCGCGAAAGCTATTCGCTGCTTCAGCCGTCCTTTCAACTGGAACTCCTGGACGCCTTCGGAAAACTCGAAGACCTGCGAAACCAGTATGCCGCTGCCCGAGAGACGGTTCGCGAGTTGCGCAAGCGCCACAGTTCGCTTTCCGCGGACCGGCAGTCGCGCCAGCGCGAGCAGGCACTCATCCGCTTCGAACGGGACGAGTTGGATTCCGCACAACTGCTCCCCGGAGAACTCGTCTCGCTGCAAAAGGAACGCGAACAGCTCATCCATGCGCAGTCGCTGGCGGCCTGCACGGCGCAGGCGGCTAGCCGGCTTTATGATGACGATGGCTCCATTCTCGAGACGCTGGGCAAGCTGCTCAAAGATTTGCAGCACTGGTCCAAGTACGATGACAAACTCGCACAACTCGCCGCACGGCTTGAAGCCATACGTCCCGAATTGCAGGACATTGCCGACACCTGCCGCGATTCCAGCGAAAACTACGAGGCGAATCCCGAACGACTCGATGCCATTGAACGCCGATTGCTGTTCCTCAAGAAGCTGGAAACGAAATACGGCCGCTCGATCGAAGAGTTAGTGGTCTATCATCAATCGCTCGACGAAAAGGAAGCGGCGTTGCAAAGCGATGAACAGGCGCTGGAAAACATCGAGTCGGAAATCCGGCCGATCTACGCCATGCTCCAATCACTCGCGAATAAATTGAGTTCACTACGTGCGAAAATCGCCAAAAAGCTCACGTCGGAAACTCAGAAGCAACTGACCGATCTTCAGATGAGTCAGGCCAAACTGAGTGTGGAATTCGAATCACAGGCGCTGAGTGACGATCCGCTGTCAGGTGAACTCCCGGAAACGGGAATCGATCAGTTGGAGATTCTGCTCGCCGCCAATCCCGGCGAACCGGCTCGGCCCCTGCGCAAGGTCGCATCCGGTGGCGAACTGGCGCGGACCATGCTCGCACTCAAGACCGTGCTGGCGGCTCACGACCCGGTTCGCACGCTCGTCGTGTTCGATGAAATCGATGCGAATGTCGGTGGCCGGTTGGGCGATGTCCTCGGTCAGAAACTCGCCGCCCTCGGGAAAACGCACCAAGTCTTATGTGTGACGCACCTACCTCAAGTAGCGAGCTACGCAACCGCGCACTGGTCGATTCGCAAATCGACGACCGGCAAAAAAACAACCACGACAATTCTTCCTCTGGAGACCGAAGACGGCCGCGTGGAGGAATTGTCGCTCATGCTTCGCGGGGAATCACGTTCGGAAACGACACGGAAAGAAGCGATCGCCATGCTGAAGTCCGCTCGAAGATGACACCATGCGAGTGAAATCGAGTACACTGTGGGAATCTGTTTGAGCGATCCGCATGCCCGTAACACGTGAGAAACCGACGTTCGTGGACTGGGTGGTGACCGCCCTCAGCCCAATTCTGGTCATGCTGATGGTCGGCAGCCTCTCGTTTTTCCTCGTCGAAGTGCTCTATTCTGGTCAATATTCCACACGCCTCATTTCGACACTCTTCTTTTTCGTCATCGGTGCTGTTCTGATTGCTCGCATCAGCATCGAACAGGGTTCAAAGAAAGCCTGGATGTACGGGCTGTTTCTCGGCGCCGCGGCAATGCTGGCATTTCAGGCGTTCGTCGAATATCCGAGTGCGTCCACGCGTGCGCTCTCGCCGGTCATCAATTTGTTTCTCATTGCCGTGGTCTGGTGGAGCGCGAACAAGCTCACCTGGGATTGCACGCATCTGGATGAGGATCGCAAGTCGAGCGGTCGCGGCGTGCTTGATGCTGCCGGTCTGGATGCGAGTCTGCCAGTGAATGCTGCGCAGGAGCGTGTGCGTGAGAAGCAAGGCGATACGCCGGAGATCGATGACGAGGTTTCGAAGGCGGAGGCGAAGAAGCGTAAGAAGGACCCGGCAGGGATGGCGGGATGGCTGGCACGCTGGAACCGGTATCGTGAGCATCAGAAGCTCAAACCGCACACTCCCGGCACCTGGGTTGTGTACTTCTCCCTTGCCGCCTTTCCGCTGTTCGGTCTTGGGCAATCGCTCATCCCGGCCGACGATGCAGAGCGCCGCCGCGCGACCTTCATGCAGATGGCGGTGTATGTCGGCAGCGGACTGATGCTGCTGGTCACGACGAGCCTGCTCGGCGTGCGCAAATACCTCCGCGAGCGTAACGCCAAGATCCCTGCGCAGTTGACGCTCGGCTGGCTTGGCATCGGCGCCGCCACGGTGGCGGGGTTTCTCATTCTGGGCGCGTTCCTTCCGCGACCGCATTCCGAAACACCGCTCATCGACATCAACTATTCCACCAAGCAGGATCGGAGCGCATCAAAGTTCGCGCAGAAGACCAACGACGGCGCAGCGGGCAAAGGGGAAGGCAAAGAAGGCAACAAGACGGAGGCGGGGAAGGATGCGAAGGCGTCCGGCAAGAACGGCGAGAAAGGCGGAAATGCGGGTGAGAAGGGCGATGGCGGAGGAAAAGGGAAAGATCAGGGCGGAAAGAACAAGGCGGAGGGAAAGGACGGCAAACAGGGCGAGGGCGAGAAGAACGAGCAGGGCAAACAAGGTGAACAAAAAGACAATCAGGCGGACGGCGATCAGAAGGCGAAGGACGCCGACGGGAAAACGGAGGAAAAGCAATCCTCGGAACAGGGCAATTCGACCCGCGAAACGCTCTCGAAGATTTCGGAATCGATCGGCTCGTTCCTCAAGTGGATCGTCTGGATCGTCATCGCCATCGCGGTCATTGTCGGGATCGCGATCTTCTTCCTGAAATATCTCGCACCCTTCACCGAATGGGCCCGCAATCTCCTCGACTGGCTTCGTGGACTCTTCGCGAAAAAAACCAAAGAAGGTGGTGTGCGGAGTGATGAGGATCAGGCGGAAGCGGAGGAAAAGGCCTACCGTCCGCCGCCGTTCTCCGACTTCGAAAACCCCTTCGACAGCGGCCGCGCCAAGCGCATGACACTCCCGCAACTCATCGAATACAGTTTCGCCGCCATGGATTCGTGGGCCTGGGATCACGATCTCGGCCGCAAATCCAACGAGACGCCCAACGAATTCGCCCGCCGCATCGCCGAGGACTGCGAAGACCTGGAACTGCTCGGCCCGCAACTCGCCACACTATACGTCCGTGCGCTCTATTCGAACACGGAACTGCCCGCCGTCGAGGCGATCAAAACGCTGCAGAAATTCTGGCGCGAGATCGAACGCGCGGAACCCGCTCGGGGCCTGTAATATTTTTTGTGTCAGGGCGTAGGGTATGGAGTTTGCAAGTCACATTTCGAGTCGTGTGGGAAGGCGGCCTTCAAACACGATCGCGAAGTGATTCAGGGCGGCCTTCCAACCCAGAATCGGCATCGTCCACCGCTTCGACGCCTCGTGAATCGCCAGATACACCAGCTTCAACGCGCTCTCCGCATTCGGGTACTGCTTCCGATTCCGCGTGAATTTCCGAATCACGCTGTTCACACTCTCAATCGCATTGGTCGTATAAATCGCCTTGCGGATCGCCTGCGGGAATTCAAAGAGTGTGATGATGTCACTCCACTTTGCACGCCACTGCTTGACGATGGTCGGATACTTCGCACCCCACTTCGTCGCGAATTTCGTCAACGACTCTTCCGCTTCCAGCACCGTCGCAGACTGATAGATCGTCTTGAGGTCACTGGCTACCTCACGGCTATCCGTTTCCGTCACGTACTTCAACGCGGCGCGAACCAGGTGGACGATGCACAACTGCACCTTCGTCTGCGGGAACGCCGCGCGGATCGCTTCGGGGAAGCCCGACAGGCCATCGACGCACACGATGAAGAGGTCCTCGACACCGCGTTCCTTCAGGTCCGTCAGGCACGAAAGCCAGAACTTGGCTCCTTCCGTTTCGCCCAGCCACAGACCCGAAAGCTCCTTTCTTCCCTGCAGATTCACGCCGATGGCGACGTACATCGTGTGCTGACTCACGCGACCCGTCTCGCCACGCACATGAACCACGATCCCGTCGAGGTACACGATGGGCCAGACCGCATCCAGGCGTCGCGTCCGCCAAGCGGTGACTTCCGCGTCGAGGTCGGCCGTGATTTCCGAAACGAGTGTGGGCGACACCTCCACATCGTAAAGGTCCTTGACGATCTCCTGGATGTCGCGTGTGGTCATCCCCTTGGCGTAAAGAGCCAGAATCTTCTCGTCGAATCCTTCGAGCCGTCGTTGTCCTTTGGCCACCAGTTGCGGCTCGAAGGTGCCGTTGCGATCCCGAGGGGTCTTGAGTGTGAACTCACCCATATCACCGCTGACGGTCTTCTGGGAATGTCCGTTGCGGCGATTCCGGGGAGTCGCGTTCGACGGCGATTCGGTCGGGGTTGGGTCGGCGACTTCGGTTGGCCCTCGCCGCTGGAGATGGACATCCATCTCGGTGTTGAGCATGCGTTCGAGTGCGGTCTTCATCATCATTCGCATCAGGCCGTTGAGGTCTTCGATTGTGGTGACCTGGGTGGCCAACTCGTTGGCGAGCTTCTCCGCCTGGTTTTTGAGAATCTGATCCATTGCCGGAATCTCCGTAAAGGAAGAAGGATGGGGAATAACCACCCTGCCTCCCTGAAGAATCCATGCAAGTCGTCCAGCGAACCGCGGCCGGATATGCTCGGTAGTGGTTCCTTTCTCATCCGGGAGACTTGCCGTGACCATCCTCGCCATCGATCTGGGGAAGTACAACTCGGTCGCCTGCTACTACGACTCCGCGAACCAAAGCAGTCGCTTCCGCACTCTGCGAACCACGCCCGCGGAGATGCAACATCTGCTCCTCCGCGAGCCCGTGACCCTCGTCGTGATCGAAGCCGGTAGTTCCTCCGGTTGGATTGCTGACTTGTGTGCGTCGCTCAACATCACCGTGGCGGTTGCGAATACCTCGGGCGAGACCTGGAAGTGGAAGAACGTCAAACGCAAGACGGATAAGGATGACGCTTGCAAATTGGCCAAGCTCGCGGCAATGGGCGAGTTGTCCACGGTGCCCATGCCCCCGAAATCCATCCGCGAATGGAAGCGGCTGATTCACTTCCGCAAGCGTCTGGTCGGCGAACGCGTGCGAGCACAGAACCGGATTCGAGCCGTCCTGGTCAGCGAAGGCTTGCCCGCTCCGATGGGGTCCAGAGCCTGGACCGAGTTGGGTTTGGCCGGCCTGGCCCTGTTGGCTCGTCCCTTGAGCGATTGCGAGTCGGGACAACTCTGGCGAGGCGAATTGCACCTGTTACTCGAACGGTATCAGGCGTTGGTGTCGCACCTGACGTTGGTGGAATCGAAACTCGATGCCCTGGCGAGTGGGGACGCACGCGTGGCGTTGCTGGAAACGATTCCGGGGGTGGGGACTCGCACGGCGGAGGTGATTGTGAGCCACTTGAACGATGCGAAGCGATTCCGTTCGGCGGACGAAGTGAGTGCGTACGCGGGGGTGGTACCGCAGCAGTATCAGAGTGGCACAACCGACCGCCGAGGGCGATGCACCCGACGCGGACCAGCGCTGCTACGCAGTGCGTTGGTCGAGGCCGCGTGGTGCTGCTTGCGGTACAACCCGTGGGCCCAGGAGCACTGGAAACGATTGACGGGAACCAACGGCGTAAGTCGCAAGAAGGCGGCGGTGGCGTTGGGCCGCAAACTGCTGGTGCGGTGTTGGGGGATGCTGAAGAACGGCCAACGGTGGAAGAATCCCGAGGGTCTGTCGGTCGCGAAGGCCTCGTCAGGCTGAAGACCGTCGCGACCGACGAACCCTCGAAAAG
>JBGSJI010000064.1:0-6525 GCA_041742055.1 Limnoglobus sp.
TCCCGAATTTCGAAACCCTGCTGGCCTCAAAACACTGATGCCGATTCCGTGTGAATGTTACCGTGCTGAATGCTCGTGATCCCGCTGACTTCACGGGTCCAGTGCCAGCCGCACCATCGACATCAACATCGACATCGTCAATCGCGTGCTCATGCAACCCCTCTGGCAGAAAGAGATCGACCTCGGGAACTTCTGATCGTCAACGGACACGCTGCTGTCACATGTTGAGCGACAAGACCAATGACAGCCGAACAGCGACAATGGCCCGTCACATGCTGGAGAGCCGATGATCGACCCAGACCGCCGCCGCCGCATCCGCAACGACCTGCCAATACCGGTGCTGATCGCCGCCCTCGGTCGCGATGGACCGCCGTCGAAGATACGCGACGGTCGCTTCGTCTTCCTCTGCCCCCACTTTGGCGAAATGCAAGCGGCCGTCAACCCCCGCAACAACCTCGCCCACTGCTTCGCCTGCTCGAAGAACCTCAATACCATCGACTTGCTCATGCTCCTCGGCTACGGCTTCATCTCCGCCGTCATCGTGCTCGAAGGACTGTTGGAAAGGCACCAATCACGATTGCCGAAAACCCGCACGACGCCACCGGCACACGAGTGACACCCTAGGTCAATGCGACCGAATCGCCACGCACACGCTCTCCAAATTTCTCAACAATTCGGCAAACCGACCTTCCAGAGGACAAAATCTTTACACCGCGAATTCGGTAACAAATGCGATGACAGTTCGGTGCGCCACATTTAGCGTCGTCCCGCCCGAGTTCTTCACGACCTTCAGCCGGTTCCAGGCATCGTAGACGTACTGCTTGCCCGTCTCGTCCTTCGTCATGTTCCCGTTCGCATCGAACGTCGGTGATGTCGCTCCCGACACCGCCGTGATCTCGTTCTGTTTGTTGTGCGTCCGCGTCACTGCCGAGCCGCCATCGGTTGTCACGGAGTCGAAGTTGCCAAGCGCATCGTAATCCCATGCCTGGGTCCGGTCGCCGGTATTGCGATCGAAGCTCGTGAGTTGATTCAGATTGTCGTAGGTGTAGACTTCATCGAAGTCCGAATCGACACTGTTCCCCTTCGTCAATCGATTCGAGTTGCGGTCATAGGTGTAAGTGAACTGATCCGTGGTCGCGCTCGTGGTCTTCCAGTGCTGGTCGATCACACGACCAAAGCTGTCCAGCCCGACGTATTGATCACCACCACTTCCCGGACCAGTACCGAGGAAGGTGAGATCGATATCGGGTCCCGCCGTAATTCAGACCCGCTGGCGGCGGGAATGAATCGTCCGCATCTGCGAACGGTCATCTGCCTCAGATGGACATGACGATTCTCTCCGGTTCATGAACTTCAAACTACGGATGATTCATCGCTTCGGACGAACAGCACAAAGACACGACGCCGTGATATTCACGTCGGCAAATCTCCATGATGTTTTGAACTGCTCGCGAACGTTCTTGGCTTCCTCCGCTTTCCCCTGCGACTTCAAACTTTCGGCTAATCCGAACAGGCTCCATCCGTTGTTCGGCCATCGTTTCAGATCTTCGCGATAAACCTTCTCCGCCTCTGAGGCCTGGCCTTCATGCAGGAGTATCGCTCCCAGAGCATGACGAACCGGAATGATCCAATCCGGTGGCTCATCATATTTGAGAAGATCTTCGTGCTTCACGGCTTCGCGAAGCAAGCGGATGCTCTCGGAGATCTTGCCCTCACGGAAGAGAATCTCTCCCTCCAGCATCCTGTCCGCTACTTCGAAGAGGTCGCTCGTCCGGTTATTGCCGAACTGGGACTCTTTTGAAAGGGCCTTCACGCATTCTCGCATTGCGTTCAGTTCTTCGCGTGCCTCTTTCGTCTGAAATTTCGCAGAATACGCGACACCGCGGACATGATGTCGTAATGCGCGTGCGATGGGGAAGATCGCTGGAGGGATCGGCTCTTCGAGCACCTCGTCCCACATGCCGAAACGGATCATGACTTTCCATGACGCAGCCATGAAGCCATCAGCAATAGCCGCGTTCTCCCTCGCCCATTCGTTCGGCATTTCGTCGACCATGGTTCGCACTTCGACTAACGCGAGTTTTGATTGCCCACTCATCATTGCCGCATACGCAAGCATGTGGTGGTTGTGGGCCATGTAAAGATGGTAAAAATCCTGCTTGAGCGAACGCTTTCGATATTCGCGGTCTGCGTCGATGGCTCGCCGATTGGCTTCAATCGCTTCCTGCCAACGTCCGCAGCGGACGTCGATATGCGACGGCATATGGACCATGTGCCCCAGTCCGGGTTGCAGATGCCGCAGGCGATCGGCGGCTTCGTTCGCCCTGCCGGGATCGGATGAAGCTTCGACGGCGTGAATGTACAAATGCAACGCCAACGGATGATTGGGGTTCATCTTCTGCACCGCCTCCAACGTGGCAACAATTTCCCGAGTCTCCGGTTGCGGTTTGCCATCCGCGGTCCACAAGTCCCATGGTCGAAGGTTCATCAGTGACTCGGCGTACAACGCCCCGATATCGGCATCCTGGGGATATTTTTTCCACAACGCCTTCATCGCGGATGAATAGGCCCTGTCGAGTTGAGCTCGGTCTTCGGGAAGCGGATCGGCATATCGCTTACTCAAAGCCCCGATCAATTCCCGGTCCGCCTCGTTCGCCCGCGCGGCCTTCGCTTTCGTGACCGCGACATACGCCTTCTTCGCGCGGTCAGCATCCACCGTGGGGCGATTGATATGGCCTCCGTTGGCCAGTGCGATGCCCCAGTACGCCATTGCGCAATCGGGGTCGATCTCCGCTGCTTGTTGAAAGGAGCGATTCGCTTCGTCGTGATTGAAGGCATACAGAAAGGCCAGACCCTGATCGAAATATTTTTGCGCAAGCGGATCCGAAGTCCGAACCGCACGAAGATGCGTTCCCAACCCCGAATACAGTGGTACGGTGGCCTTGATCGATGGCGAGATTTGTGACACCGCATTCGAGATGAGCCAGGCACAGAAACCGAAGACAATTGAGTATCGCATTGTGAATTCTCCAAAAAGCAGATCGAGGAGAGGTCAGCCGATCAGCGTACGATTCCGCCCGAGATCAGCCTGTTTTTGAGACGAGGCGATTTCCGCCAGGAGGCTGAGCGCGACGATCGCGCCGCCGAAAACACCGAGGAAAACGGCCGCCGCAAGCAGATAGAACGCTTCGGGAGTACCGACTACGACGGGCTTATGAATCACATTGCCAAGCCAGATCGCGGAGAGAAGCACACAGGCCGCGTGAATCAGGATGCAACCGGATAGTATTCGCATGTGTCATTTCTCCTCAAGATCCTTTCTCACTCTGCTGTGTGATCAGCCATGTGAGTTGTCGTTTTTCGAGTGACTGAGTCGGTCATCGGATTCGTTCTTGGTTGTGTTGGGAAGAGGAACGTCCGTGAGAGCAAGGCTCTCACGGACGCATCGATTTTCCTGATCACGGAATCTCAACGTCATCGCCGGGGCCGCCATCGAGGATATCGATGCCAAGGCCGCCGATCAGTACATCGTCGCCGTCGCCACCGAGGAGAACGTCGTTCCCATCACCGCCAATGAGGACGTCATTGCCGTCGCCACCGGCAGCGGTGAGTTGAATCGCACCGGCTTGCAGACCCGAGGCTTCCACTACGTCATCGCCGGCCGACATATTCAGGACGAGGCGGTCATTCGCAGCTTCCGTACCGAAGATATTCACTTGTGCGACAAGTCCGAACACGCTCGATCCGCTTGCATCGCCGACAACCTGAGCCACATCATCCAGGCTGGTGCCGTGGAGAATCACCGTGTCCGGCTGCCCATCGGCATTACCGAGATTCAGGTTCAACTCCGTGACATCCGTTCCGGAGAGATCGTTCACGGTCATCGCATCTGCCCCGCCCAGGGCGTTGAATGTGATTGCTTCCGTATCGTTCAAGTCCATCACGACATTGGCGACATTTCGGAAAAACCGGATCCGTTCACCATTCGCACTGATATCAATCGTTTCGGCGACGTTCGATCCATTGAAGATCATCGTATCGAAGCCGGCTTGTCCTTCGATCGTATCGTTGTCGTCTCCGGGATTCCATACGAATGTGTCGTCACCCGCACCCATCAGGGCCGTGTCGTTGCCGTCGCCGCCGATGATGAGATCGTTCCCCTCGCTTCCAAGGAACAGATCGTTGCCAAGACCTCCGTTCATCACAAGCTGAATCCCGTCGGCTTCCAGCGACGTCGCATCGATCACGTCGTCGCCACCAAGGCCATTCAGAGTAAGCTTGTCGTTCGCAGCTTCCAGATGAAAGATGTTGACGCGTGCCTGGAGCCCGAACACGGTGACGCCCCCCGCATCGCCGAACGCTCCCAATGTGTCGGCCCCTTGAGTACCGTTGATCGTCACCGTGTCGGTCTGTTCGTCACCTCCGCCGTTCGGACCACGCAGGTCCAACTCCGCATTCGTCAGATCGGTACCCGACAGATCACCGATGACGATATTGTCTGCGCCACCGAGAGCGCGGTATTCGATGCGCTCGGTATCGTTCAGGTCGATCGTCACGTTGCCCACATCACGAAGGAAGAGAACGCGCCCACCGTTGGCCACGATGTTGATATTCTCACTGACATTCGAGCCGAAAAAGAGCATCAGATCTTTGCCGTCCTGCCCTTCGATCGTGTCGTTGCCATCACCCGGATCCCACTGGAACACGTCGTCGCCCGCTCCGAGGAGCGCCACGTCGTTACCGTTATCGCCGAAGACGAAATCGTTTCCGTCACCACCAAGGAAAACGTCGGCTCCCTGGCTGCCGAGAAGGGTGTCGTTCCCGGAACCTCCGTCGAGGGTGAGTTTCACGACCCCGGCTGGTACCGTTGTTGAGGTCACGCCGTCGTTACCGGCAAGAGCATTGATGACGAGTGAGTCGTTAGCGCCCTCGGAATTGGAGATCGTCACGACCGCTGCCAGACCGACTACCGAAGCGGATGTTCCATCGCCAAAAATATCGATGATGTCGCTGCCGTTCGTTCCATTCACGATCACGACATCCGCTGCGGCGTCGCCCGTCGTTCCGCCGATACTACCAGCCTGATTGATATTGATCGAGACGAGGTCGGTGCCGGTGAGATCGTTCACGTTCGTCGTGTCGGTACCGGCCAGCGTGTTGAGATCGAAGGTCTCGATATCGTTGAGATCCATGACGATGTTGCCGAGATTTCGCGTGAACCGCACGTGGCTGCCGTTCGCGGAGAGATCGAAGATTTCGCTCCCGGCACTGCCATTGAAGAGTATCGAGTCCTTGCCATCCTGGCCTTCGACCACATCACTTCCGTCGCCGGGATCCCATTGGAACACGTCATTTCCGGCTCCCATCAAGGCCACATCGTTGCCTTGCTGACCATCGATGAAGTCATCGCCGTCACCACCAAGGAGCAAGTCGACGCCGTTACTGCCGAGGATGGTGTCGCTTCCTGCACCACCGTCGACAGTCAGGGAAATCAGCGCGGCGAGGTTGCCGGTCGCGGAGAACCGATCGTCTCCGCCATTCATGTTGACAATGAGATTCTCGCTCGTGCCGATGTCGATGGCGAACGGTGCGGGGTCGATTCGGTCGAACCGCACCCGCGTTCCGTTCGCCGTGGTCGTGAAAACTTCCGTTCCATTACCGCCGTTCACTTCAACCGTATCGATACCCGAACCGCCTTCATTCAGGTCGGTTTCGTCACCCGGGTTCCAGATCATCCGGTCGTTGCCGGATTCGCCGAAGACCTGATCGTTCGCATCGCCGCCCCTAAGCGTGTCGTTCTGCGCACCACCGAAGAGGAAGTCGCTTCCGCCTTTGCCCAAAAGGGTATCGTTCCCGGCCTGGCCGAAGAGCAGGTCGGCACCCGACCCGCCGGTGAGTACATCGTTACCAGCGCCACCGAAAAGGTTGGCTCTCGGAAGGGCTCCATTTGCCTCGTTCAGCGTAAGTGTGTCATTCCCACCCAGCCCAAAGACTTGGATCAGAGCCGTATTCGCAACCGTCGGCGTACCGCCAAGGACGGAGACAGCCCCGCCATTCACTAGCAGTTGTCCCGCCGCGTTCCGGCTGACTTCGACCGTGTTATCCTGGTTGTCGCCCAGGACGGTGAGCGTCTGAGTAGATGGCAAAAACATCGCTATCACCGCAGGCACTTCGCGCGTCTCCAAGGCCTGAAGCGCAGGCCGAAATCCAACAGCCTGGAACGTCCGACCGCGTGCCTTCCGATGTCGGGTACCGCGAAACAGTGCCGAAAACAACGATCGACTCTTCATGAGAGGCCTCGAAAAAAGTAGGATCTGATAGCATTGATGTGGCCGCGAGGAGTAAAACAACCGCTGTTCCTCGCTCAGCCTCATCGGGCGTAGAGGGGCAGGGCTTTCAAGGTGGATTGCTCTGTTGTTTTCGAGTTTCGAGGAGTCGTTGGGTGGAGCAGGTGACGCCGTTTTGATATGGCGATTTCCGCGTGGGCGGCTTCTTGGGTCCGCGTTGGGATTTTTGATAGCGTTC
>JBGSJI010000065.1:0-27628 GCA_041742055.1 Limnoglobus sp.
CGGGCGTCGGTCAGCACCCCCGCCTCGGTCGGCCGTCCGGTACTCTTGCCGTACCCGCGGTAGTCGTAGACGAGGACGGTGGTGTGCATCCGGTCGCGGAACAACTCGATGACGTGCCGGCGGGTGGTGACGTTCCGCCCGTTCCCGTGGCTGAACAGGACGACCGCCCGCGGCGGCCCCCCGGTGGCCTCGGCGAGCCAGCCGTGAAGGCGGATGCCGTCCGGGGTGTCGATGAACACGTCCTCGACGCTCGGGTCGGGGGTCCAGTCGCCGACCGGATAGGGGTGCGGGAAGAAGGCGATGCGGTTCTCGATCGCGGCCGCCGCGGCGCACCCGCTGACGACTGCCGAAAGGGCGGTCAGGGCAAGCAGGGCAATTCGCCTGGGCGTCTTCATGGATTCCCCCACGGCGGGGGTATGCCAGGAGAAGGAGTGTCGGTCAAGTTCATGCAGGTTCCCACCCGTCGCAACGGGTCAGGGCCTTTCCGTGTTTCAGAATGTGGTGGGGAGAAATGTGGTGATGGAGATGAACAAAGCCCCGGGATTACCGGGGCTTTGTTGTGCGGATCGAGGTGGAGGTGAGGAGAGTTGAACTCCTGACCTCTTGAATGCCATTCAAGCGCTCTACCAACTGAGCTACACCCCCTCGACGTGTGGTTAAACTACCGGCCGCCTGGAACAGTGTCAACCCGCCGCCACGCCGAGATCGCGCAATTTCGCCGACTGCCAGCCCGGTGCGCGACGCCCCGGCCGCGTCTCCGGCAGTCCCGTGTCCAGAGGGCGCAATCGCCTCACGGTCACTTCATCGGGAACCGGTCGGCTCCACATCGTTCCCGCACACTCGGCCGCTGAAGTACACGCCTCGCCTCACACTGACTTTTCTTGGTGCGGTTGATGCGAAAAACCATCTCGTCGAGACAAGCCTTTACCCTGATCGAATTGCTGGTCGTCATCGCGATCATCGCCATTCTGATCGGGTTGCTGCTGCCTGCGGTCCAAAAGGTCCGCGAGGCCGCCGCACGCATGAGTTGTTCGAACAACCTGAAACAGATCGGCCTCGGCTTCCACAACTACCACGGTGCTCTCAGTCAGTTCCCGAACGCGGGGTCCGACGGGCCGACGAAGACCTGCTGCAACGCCGACAACCGGGTCGGGTGGACGTGGATGTACTGGCTCCTGCCCTACATCGAGCAGGAGAACCTGTTCAACAACCCCACCGACTCAGTCGTCGCGACCACGGCCGTCAAGATCTACTATTGCCCCAGCCGCCGGCAACCGACCGTCTACTCGAACGGCGCGCGGTGCGACTACGCCGGCAACGGTGGCCGGAACATGGCCGACATCGGACGGCAGGGGATGCTCGCACGGCAGTGGGCGACCCTCACCCTGCCCGCGGGCACCCTCCCGAACCAGAAGCGGACCATGACCGATGTGCTCGACGGCCTCTCGAACACAATCCTCGTCGGCGAGAAGCAGTGCCACCCGACGGTCCTCGGGTCGTCCGGCGGCGACAACGAGGTGTGGAACAACTCCGGCTGGGACCAGGACCACGTCCGGTTCGGCGAGGCCGTCCCGGAACCCGACAGCAGCCACCCGACGTCGCAGTCCTCGACCTTCTGGTCGGTCCGGTTCGGCGGGTCGCACTCGGGCGGGTTCACGGCCGTAATGGGCGACGGGTCCGTCCGGTTCATCCGCTACGGCATCGACGCGGCCAACTGGATGCGGATCTGCCTGATCAACGATGGCGAAGTCATCAACACCGATTTCTGAGATACCATCCGCACCACCGCCGGCCCCATCGGGGTCGGCGGTTTCCATTCGTATCACACTCTGACTCAAGTGGGAAACACCATGAAATTCCTGACCCCGCGCCGCGGGTTCACGCTCATCGAATTGCTGGTCGTGATCGCGATCATCGCGATTCTGATCGGCCTCCTGCTTCCCGCCGTGCAAAAGGTCCGCGAAGCGGCCGCACGCGCGAAATGCCAAAACAACCTCAAGCAGCTCGGCCTCGCGATGCACGCGTATCACGATGCGAACAACAAGTTCCCGGCCAATCAGCAACAGGTCGGCGTCAACGTCTGGGAATCGCTCAGTGCCAGCTACTGGATCCTTCCCTATGTGGAACAAGGCCCGCTGTTCAATCAGTTCGTCATCCCCGCGAACGCTCCACCACAGGGGCAGTCCGCTGCCGGAGCCGGTAATGGAACGAACTGGAGCGCTGCCTATCAGCTGATGAATACCGATCTCTCCGTCTTCAAGTGCCCGTCCGCACTCCAGGCGCCGCGGCGCGGTACCAATCCAGGTGGGTGGGATGGCCCCGGCTCCAACTACGGCTGGAGCGTCGGCAGCAACGTCCAAGGCATGTGGCTGACCAACCAGAACGGCCTGATCAATCAGCGCCGTCAGCAGAAAATGGCGGACGCCATCGACGGTCTGTCCAACACGCTCCTCGCCGCCGAAATCATTTCCGGCTCCAACGCCCCGCAATCCGGCCCTGGCCGTTATCCCTTCGATGTCTTCTACGCCGGCGACGGCGTGTTCACCTCAGTGGTGAACAAAGATTTCCCCACGGCGGCTGAACTCGACACCATCGGCAGCGCGGCCCGCAACAGCCCGATGGGAGTGAAATCCAACAACGGCACCATGCCGCTGTGGTACTCGATCGGCCAGTCCGCGCTCTCGACCGCGGCTCCGCCGAACTGGCGCTGGCCGACGGCCGGTGGCAACTGCTGCCCCGGTGGCGCACACGACTGGAGCTGGGGCATCATTCCTCCCCGTTCCATGCACACCGGCGGTGTCAACGCACTGCGCGGCGACGGCTCCGTCGGTTTCATTCGCGATGGTGTCGATATCCTGGCGTTCCAGCGTTTAGGACACGCCAACGACGGCCAGGTCTTCAACATCGACTGACCTGCCTCCTGAAGTCACCGTTTCGGCCGGCGGATCGATTCCGTCGGCCGCTTCCATAACGCCAATCTCACTCCCTTGAGGTCCCATGATTCGTTTCATCCGTTGTGCGTTCATCGCATTGATGCCGCTGGCCGCGATCGGCTGCGGTGGTGGCAAAAACGAAGAAGACATTCCGGTCAAAGCACCCGATCCGATGATCCAGATCACTTCGACGCTGCAACGCTACGCCAATGGCGAACCGCTCGGCAGCGAAGTGACCAGCTACGACTACATGGTCAATGAGCTGCGGAAAGTCGATGCGGCCAAAGCCGATATCCTGAAAGCCGGTCTGGATGAACTGCAAAAGGTGAAGGGAAGCCCGGCGGTCAAAGCCCGCGATCTGATGAAAAAACTGGGAATTGATCCCGTGAACAAGTCGTGAATCAGTAAAGCGTGGTCCGCACGGAATCAGCAAACAAGCGGCTTCCAACATCGATTGTTGGAAGCCGCGTTCATTTCGCCTGACCGGCTTTCAGCCGCTCGACAAACGCGCTCAACGCCTCCGGCTTCTCCGGTAACGATTCGAGCACAAGATCCAGTCGGCGGCCGGCATCGCGACGGACCTTCGGTTCGGCGGATTCCCATTGCATCTCGCACTCGCGGAGGGCGCGTTCGCGATCTCGTGGCGGGGCATCGATCACGCCCTGAAATGCCCGCAGCAGATTCTGAGTGACCTGCCGGTGCCGCTCCATGCTGTTGAAGACGAAAACGCACGTGTTCAAAAGCAAAAGCCACGCCAGCAGATACGTGAGGAACAGCGCCAGACTCGTCGGCCGCGGCATGAGCGGGCGGGCCGCACGTTCATGAACAGTGTGCATCGCCCGGGCCAGATCCGCCGGTTCGAAACTCGTCGGACCGAGCGTCAGCACGATGTTCAGCATGGTGCGGAGTTGGGCGTCCGTCAGTTCGCGGGTGTTCTCCGGAAGATGATCGAAGATTCTCTCAAGCGCCTGGCGCGATCGCGCGATCCGCCAGCTCCGCACCGTCCCCACAACCACAAGAACCGCGAACACCGCCAGCAGAGCCTTCAGCAGAATCCCGGTCACGGCAATCGCGGCCGCAACCAGAAGGCCCACGCCGAACGCCCGCGCGATCACGCACGCCCACGTTCCCCGCAGAAATGGAATGCGCTCGAAGAACCGCCCCCCATCGCTGATGTTCGTCACCCACAGATCCGCCAGGTTAAACGCCAGCAAAATCAGCACAAAAAACTGAAGCACGCCGTCGATCTCGGGAACGAAGACCGTCTGCAGGACGAACGCCAGCAGCAACCCCGGCAGCGGACCCGCAAGAAACGTGATCGCACGCTGCGTGGATGTTGCCGCCGTAGCCTTTGGCAGCCAGCGGTTCGGGACCATCACGTTCGGGAGGTCGTGCTCCCGGTAGCCAAAACCGCGCTGCGCGATGAAATGGCCCAACTCGTGCAGAAACTTCGCCCCAATCACGCAGACAAAACCCAGCCAGCCGTGAACCACCGCCCCCCAGACCGCCAGCGCGAGAATCACTGGCCATTGCACGTACCGGGACGGGATCGCCTCTTTCGGGTCGGGCTGGTGCGCGAAAAATGCCGCCTTGGTCTGCTGGAAGAGAATCTCGAATTCGATTTCGCCGCGGAGCTGCGAATCGAACAGCGCCGCCGGCCCGAGCACTCCGGGCGGAGGTGGGATCACCGGCTCCGGTTGCGGAGTCGGTAACTCGTCGTCGGCTGTCAGCGGGAATTCGTATTCGTCGGAGTCGTCTTCATCATCGAGATCGCTGTCGTCTTCCGACCACGGCAGTTTGTCGTCTTCGTCGTCGTCGTCATCCTCAGCATTCGTGAAGTAGCCCGGCTCCTTCGGCGCATTCGGGTCGTCCGCCCACGGATCGAGATTGGGGTCGTCGGGATCGAACGGCTTGTCCGGTGGAGGCGTCTTCACTGACTATCTCGGCGGCGGGTCTGTCTGGTACGTTTTACGCGCCGGACGCCTCCGGGGGCAACTCATTCACCCTTCGAGGTCGATATCGTTCGAAATCCTGGTGCATCCAGGAGTAGATTCTCCCCAGAATCACCACGGAAAACATGACAATCCCGCCCCAGAGCAACGCCGAAGCAGCCACAGACCAACTTTGAATTTCCGAAACCGATTTCGGATCGTTGATCGCCAGCCACTCCGATTCGCCGATCGGAGTCGCGATCGGTTCGCGCCCGCGATAAAAGTCGTCGTAGAAATGCTCGTCCCGCAGATCCGCTCCGGCCGCGATCCGCTTCGCCTCATACTCCTGATACTCCCGCTGGAACTGCTTCCCGTACGCCAGCTCCGCCTCGAATCGCGGCCGCAGTTGCTCGCGCTCCCCGGCCGGCAGTTGCGCTTCGATCCTCTCCTGCTGCTTGCGGCAATACTCGCGAAGAAACGTCACATGCGCCGGCTGCCAGCCGTAGCGATCCGCAAGCTGAGCCGCGCGTTCGTACGCGGTCCAGGCGATGTAGCGCTGGCCGACCCGGCTCATGATCTCACCGAACGAGACCGCGAAATACGGATTCGCGCCCCCGCCCTGCCGCCACATACCGATCATCCCCAGCACCGGCTCATCGAACGGCACCGGCTCTGCGATCAATCCTTCTGCCTTCGGATATCTGCCACCGACTTTGCTGATGTAGCCGCGAATCTTGGATCGATTATCGATTTTGATCAGTTCACCGCGTTCATCGAATTGTTCGTTCAGCTGTATCTCGTATCGTTCATATTCATGCTGAACATTCGCTCTTCCCCTGAGAGACGGTTCTCCTTCACCGAATTCATTCCCGACGCAATCATACTGTGTCAACAGGGTTGGCTTGTCGATCGCGATGAGCAGATAGCTGGCGATGTGCAGTTGCCATTCTTCGCGGCCGAAGTGCGCCTGCGGGTTCACGGTGATCGAATCGCGAATGAAGCCGATTCCTTCCTTCAGCTTCTCCTTCGCGCTCATGTCGCCCGTCGTCGCGGCTTTCATGTTCGCATGGATGATCAACGTGCCGAGATTCGCATACGTCGTATACAGATCGCGCCCGAACAACCCCTGCTTCTTCTGGCGCTCCAGCTTCTCGCGAAGCAGAGGAATCCCCTCGGCCGGTCGGCCCAGCCGGTCCATTCCCACCGCCACATCATCCGTGAGATCGAATGCCTCCTGCGAATCGGCGGGCAGCGCCTTCAGCCGCTGACGGGCGTCCTGTTCGCGTTTCTGGTAATAGGCAGGGCCATGAACCGGGAAGCGCTCGTGGATGACATCGTGCACCATGGCGAAGCGCAGGGAAATCCCGCCGGGGAATGGTGCGGCGAAGTGCGGATAGGGGGACGAAGTCTTGGGTAGGTCAGATTGCGACCGCTGACGGAAGCCAAAGCTTTCGAGGAAGCCCGACGCACATCCGGCGCAGCTGCCGAAAATCAACGCAATGCTCAGGAGGCCGATCCGCATGAAAGCCTCGGAAAAGTGAGCCTCAGATCGTGTTCGATTTGCGAAGCGTGAGCGCGATCGCCGCAACGAGCAGCACTCCGCCGCCGGTCAGTTTCAGATAGTGGTTCGAGTGGTCGTAGCTCGGTTGTACCTCCGTCTGCGGAGTGGTCGTCTGGTACTGGGAGCGGAACTCGCGTTCGCTGCTTTCAAGAGTAGCGTCGTTGAGGCAGGCGGAGGCGGAGGCGGCAGCGAGCAGCAAGGTGGAGAGAGCAGAGATGATTCGCATGGGAGTTCTCCTCACGAGTTGTTCCCATCATACCGCAACGCAGAGCGACGGAATATCGAAAGATTCGATGAGAAAGGGAAATAGCAATCAGCAGCAGAGTGCTTTCGTATTTCGAATTTCGTGCTTGGTATTTCGTGCTTGGTATTTGATCACTGTTTGGGATTGGCTTCGATCTTTTCGAGCGCCATGAGTCCGGTGTGGGCGGTCTTGAGGGTCGAGTCTTCGGCGAGGGCCTGGCGGTAGAGGTCGGCGGCGGCATCGCGCTGGCCCTGAGTCGCGAGGACGAGGGCGAGGTTCGACTTCGCTTCCGCCGGCGTGACGACCTTCTCGAAGGCGGTGATGCTCTCCTGAGTGCGGCCCAGATACGCCAGCGTCATCCCGAGGTTGACCCAGGCCCGCTTATGTTTCATGTCCTGATCGATCGCCTTGCGGAAGTACGTCTCCGCCTCGGTCCATTCATTGCGATTGAAATGGCTGAAGCCGACATCGTTGAGCAGATCGGCATCTTTGGGATTCGTCTGCACGAGCTGACGGAATTCGCTCATCGCCTTACCCGGCTCGCCGACGCGATCATAGAGCACCGCCAGGCGCCGCGAGGCTTTCGCTGCCGTACTCGGATCGGTGATGCGTGCCTTCTCGTAGTAGACAATCGCATCTCCATCCTTACCCGCTTTCTCCAGCTGCTCCGCCATCGTCATCGCGAGCACCGCGGCGGGCTGACCGGAGAGTTCCGATTCCGACACGGTGGTCGATTCTTCCGTCGGTTTCATGACACCGCTGAGCGAGTTGGGCAGTTTCAAGTCGCGAAAGGACGAGTGCAGGCAGCCCTGACCGGCGCAAAGAAGACTCGCGAGAACGCAGACCCGTACGAGAGATTTCATGTCCTGATCCTTGATCTCGAGAGCGCTTCGGATTTCGTTTGAGCCCATGTTCATCAGGGTGCGGGGCAATATCCGCTTGGGCCGTTGAGCATGGCACGTTCGACTTTTTCGAAGTGACGAATGCGACCCCAGTCCGAGCGGATGACGCTGCGATAGGGACCCACTCGGCCTTCGAGGCGGTTGAACAGGTAGAACTCGATATCGGTCGGTTCGAGGATGTCCGCACCGGGCAGCGGAGGCGTTTCGCCCACTTCCAGAGGCCGGACGAGTTCGGGCGTGATGAAGATCACCAATTCTTTTTCGCCAGCCGAGTGACGATTCAGCGAGAACGGATTGAGGAACGGGAAATCCCCGATCAGCGGAACTCGCGTGGTGTCGCCGCCGTGGTTCGATTCGATCAGACCCGCAACCGCGAGCGTTTCTCCCTGACGGAGCTCAACGACCGTGTTGACATTTCGGGTGTTCAGGCCGGCGACGTTCGCACCGCCGATGTTGGTTCCGATACCGACATCACGGGCGCTGACGTTGGCGTTGAGCTGAAGCCGGATGCGATCACGATCGGTGATGAAGGGTGTGAAATTCAGTTGAACGCCGAATGGGACATAGCTGACGCCCTGCAGACCGTTGTTCACGCCTAAGCCGGCGACGATGGGTACGGGAAACTGTCCGCCGGCGAGGAAATTCGCCGACTGACCGTTCATGGTCACCAGGGTCGGTTCCGCGAGTGATTTGGCGTAGGAGAGCGTGCGAAGAGCGTTGATGGCGATCGGGATGTTTCCGCCGTCCAGGATCGCAGTGAGATTGGCGACCGCGCCGACGGCTCCGAATCCGCCGCTGCCGATGTTGCCACCGAACCCGCCGCTGCCGATGTTGCCGGTGGTGTTTCGGAAGACGGTCACACCCTGGTTGTTGCGGATGCTGAAATTCAAACCGATGCTTCGTGCGGCAGAGCGGCTGACTTCGGCGACGATCACGCGCAATGCGACCTGCTGTTCGCCCGCGACTTCGAGCAGATTGATGATGTTATTGCCGGCGGCGGCGATGTACTGATCCAGAGAGGGCGATGCGAGGTTCGAAAGCTGATCGGGGCCGACCAGACCCGGTACAGTCGTCGGAATCTGACTCGCCATTCCGCCACCGAGATTGAATGATCCGCCGACCGTGTTCAATCCGTTATTGCTGGATGTGCTGTTTGACTGGAAGTTGGCCCGGATGATCTGCAGAACCTGGCGACCCTGCTGCGCATCACGCACCCGGCCACTCACGACTAATTTGTCACCCACCAGTTTCAAGCGGACGGACGTGTCCTTGAAATACTTGTTGATGTCGTCTTCGAGCAGCTTGTAGGATTTTTCGAGCCGTTCTTTGGCTTCCGGATCGGGATACACACGCACAAGATAAGTGAGCGTTTCCTGCTTGGCGGGATCGTCCTTTTCTCCGAACCAGATGTTGAGAACGGTCGTCCCAACTTCCTTCCCCTGCAGCATGAGTTCTTTGGTGTTGGTAATGCTCAGGCTCATGAAGCGTTCGTCGCCGGATTGAACGCGGATCGGCACGGTCTTCAGAACCATGACGCGAGTCTGACCGGAAACGAGGTCCAGAGTGAGCTCGGGATCGACGAGCCGTGCGACGTGCTTTCCTTGCTTCGCCTGACTCTCGGCTGAGAAACTCGGGGTCATCCCAACGGATTTCGGTGTGGGCGAGAGCAAGGGATTGGTCAGAGCCGCGCTCCCGGGAGATGCGGGCGGCGTGGCGGTTGCGGGTGTCGGAGTCAATCCCGCTGGTGGCTGGTTCGTGGTTTGAGCGAATCCTCGTTGAGGTCCACTCAGCAACGAAAAAACCACCAGCGTCAGAATGAATGAGAGCGCAAAGATTCCGTGGCCATCCCCCTGGCCACATTTCACGACAGGCTTCATGCCAGTCTCTCCTGTCTTCCCTGCTGAGGACAGTGGAAGAGTGATACCGGAGCACAGGTCACACATCGCAAACATTTGCAATGGCTCCCCCGAGCCATTCCACACCGAAGCGCAGACACAAACAATTGCGAAGGATTCGCCTCGTATAACTCTCTTCACCAGCATGTCAACGGCAAACCCGTTAAGAAATGAACGCTTTCCGCGAATTAGGCCGCTTGAGGAATTACCCCGTCTACCGGGGCTTCCTGAAGTTGCACTTCGCGAATGCGCTGACCCTGCGAATTGTAAAAAACGACCCGATCTTCTGCTGACGCCCAGACTGCGCTGGTCTTCAATTCTCGCGGACCCACCACATGAAACAGGACTCCCCACGGCTTACCGCGCCGCTCGATCCGTGTCTGGAAAAACGGAGTCTGGTCATAATCCAGAGCGTCTTGCTCACAGAGGGTGACTCGTACGAACCGACATAACTCCTCGTAAGTCGGGAGAGCAACGACCTGCTCCGACATGCGTTCCCCCTTGGCAGTCGTACAGAAAATCCAATCCCCGATTCGAGCTTCGTCCGGAAGCCGATGCACGATCGAAGAGGTTGATTGGTGGTGTGGCGATACTTTGCCACACTCTGGCGAAGAGAGCAAAGAGAGCGAAGACACGAAAGCGGATCCGAAGAGCGAATTGCGACCGCCTATGCCGGTTCTACCAGCCATGCATCTGTCGCAACGCCTCGTACACCGCGATGCCGACCGACGTAGACAGATTCAGACTGCGAACATGAGGCGTGAACATCGGGATGCTCACCAGCCGATCCGCGAAGCGCTCGCGGATCGACTCCGGCAGGCCGGTCGATTCTTTACCAAAAAGCAGACAATCGCCGTCCTGATAGCGCACATCCGTATGCTTTCGCGGTGCCGGGTTGTCGATCACCCAGAATCGTTCAAACCCGAGCGATTCAAATTCCTCGAATGTCTCGTGGCGCACCAGATCCACATGCGGCCAGTAGTCGAGACCGGCCCGCTTGAGCTGCTTATCGTCGATGCGGAATCCCAGACGGCCGATCAGATGCAACCGCGAGCCTGTGGCGGCGCACAGACGCGCAATGTTCCCGGTATTCGGAGGAATCTCGGGTTCCCAAAGAGCGATATGCAACATGTGAATCTGCGGGGAATTTCTGGGTATTAGGGATGACATCGATTGTACATCCCGGGGAAGAGGGGAAACGCGCGAGTTCCGCCGCTTCTCCGCTTCGCCTCAAGTCCGCGGATGGGACAATCGAGTATGACCGAAACTTCAACTCTTCCCCGCTATCGACTCGACGCCGTCGCCTGGAGCCTGCTGGGTCTGGGATTCGTCTTCGCACTCGCGATCGCGACATACCCCCCGCTCTTCGGATTCGAACCGATCCTCGGGCCTGATACCGCCCTCGTGATCACGCCGTTCCTCGACGCCATCGGCTACGCCTCGATCGCGTTCCTCGCTGGTTGGTTTGCGCTCGTCGCTCTCTACATCCGCCGGCGCGGCCCGTTGCGCATGCTCGCCCGCGCACTCGGCTGGATCGTGCTCACAGCCGCCACCGCGATCCTCTGCGACTACCGCCACGCGAGCTTCCCCGGTCCGATCTCCGTTCACGGTCCCGGCGGCTCGATCGGCGCCTTCCTCCGCTTCACCATCGACGACCACGTCCCCGCTCACCTGGTGAACGGGTTACTGGCGGGGGCGATCGCGCTGGGCGTATTGCTCGTGGCGGACTTCATCGTCCGCGCCGTCATCCGCCGCCTGTACCTCATTCTGAAATCCGTCAATCGACTGGTCGAACGCGTCAGCAATAAGGCCCTCGGCTGGATGTTTCGTAAGAGAGCAAAAGCGCCGAGCGCCGTCGCCACCGCGCCGCTAATCTCCAGCCCGCGGCCATCGTTCGGTCAGACGCCAACCCCGACTACTGTTCCCATCATCAGTCATTCAGAAGTCGTCGATCTCGCACCCGCCAACTCCGCCGAACAGGAGACCATCGCCGAGTTCCAGCTTCCATCGCTTGCGCTGCTCAACGATCCCGATCCGTTCCCGGTGGAAGATCACGAGTCGTTCCTGCGCGACCGGGCCACGCTGCTCGAGAAAACGTTCGCCGAATTCGCCATCAACGTGAAGGTCGTCGGCATTCACACCGGACCCGTCATCACGCAGTACGAAATCGCACTCGAAACCGGCCTGCGCCTCAACAAGGTCACCACGCTCTCCGAAGACATCGCCCTCAAGCTCAAGGTGCCGAGCGTGCGGATCGTTGCGCCGCTGCCCGGCCGCGACACCGTCGGCATCGAAGTCCCCAACGAGCACCGCCAGACCGTGCGCCTCAAAGAACTCATCCTCGCCACTCAACCCAAAGCCGCGAAGATGAAGCTGCCCGTCTTCCTCGGCAAAGACGTCGAAGGCCGCCCGCTCTGCTACGACCTCGCCGACATGCCGCACCTGCTCATCGCCGGCCGCACCGGCACCGGAAAATCCGTCTGCCTCAACACCGTCCTTCAGAGCTTCCTCTTCACCCGCACGCCCGACGAATGCCGCCTCATCCTCATCGACCCCAAACAGGTCGAGTTCAGCGGCTACGCCAACATCCCGCACCTCATGCACCCCGTCGTCACCAAGAACGAGAAGGCGGAGGCGATCCTCGCCTGGGCCGTCGACAAGATGGAGGAACGCTACGAGCTGCTCCGCCGCGCCCGCGTCCGCAATATCGCCAGCTACAACGAACTCGGATGGGACGAAGTCCTTCGCCGCGTCGAACCTCAGGACGAAAACGAGCGCCAGAAGCTCCCCGCCAAAATGCCCTACGTCGTGATCGTCATCGACGAGGTCGGCGACCTTCTCATGTCCATGAAGAAGGAAGTGGAATCGCACATCATTCGCCTCGCGCAGAAATCCCGCGCCGCCGGTATCCACCTCATCCTCGCGACGCAACGCCCCACCGTGGACGTCGTCACCGGCCTCATCAAGTCCAACCTCCCCGCCCGTATCTGCTTCCAGGTCGCCAGCCGATCGGATAGTGGTGTCGTGCTCGACGAAAAGGGCGCCGAAAAGCTCCTCGGCCGCGGCGACATGCTCTTCCTCCAGCCCGGCACCAGCACCCTCGTCCGCGGTCAGGGAGCGTATGTGGACGATCAGGAAATCGAACGCGTCACCGCCGCCATCGAACTCGACGCGCCGAACTACGATACCGAACTGCTCAACGTGAAGGCGAAGACCGACACCTTCAACGGCGGCGACCTCGGCGAGCAGCTCCGCAGCCGCGACGAGATGTATGAACAGGCGATCGAGATTGTGATCCGCGAGCAGCGCGGCAGCACCTCGCTGTTGCAGCGGGCACTCGGCATCGGCTACGGCCGCGCCAGCCGCCTCATCGACTTCATGGCCGAAGACGGCATCGTCGGCGGCTACAACGGCAGCAACGCCCGCGACGTCCTCTTCACCCTCGAAGAATGGGACGCGAAGAAAGCGGGCGTGGGGTGAAGTGTCGCTTACTTGACGCACATATTCTGACTTCAACCATGTGATTTTCGCACCCCCAACCCTGCCCCGGAGGGGCAGAGGAACGATCGCTTTACCCCGCCCTTCAATCGAACTCGAACCGCTCGTCGAGGCTGAAGGGACCATCCGAGACTTTCGCACGCCCAACTCTTGGCCCCGGAGGGGCCGCGGACTGTAGCCACGGGTGGAGCGAGCGAAGCGAGCGTAACCCGTGGAAACGATCTCCCCAACCCTGCCCCGGAGGGGCAGAGGGACCATCGCCCCACCCGTCAATCGAACACGAACCGCTCGTCGAACTCGATCTCGTGCTTTCGCAACAACCGCAACAATTCCGTCCGGAAATCTTCCTTCCGATGGTGTTCGTGCTGGTCCGCAATGTACTTCTTCACGCCCTCCTCCTGCGATTTGCTCACCGTGAAAACCGCATACCCCTCCTGCCACGCAAACGAACCCAGATCCGGAAACGTATCGTGAATCCATTTCGACGACCGCGCCTTCACCGTGCGCATCAGATCGGAAATCGCCAGATCGGGCCGCCATCGAAGAAAGAGATGAACGTGATCGTCAATGCCGCCGATCTCGTGGAGAACGCCGCGCTCCGCCCGCACAATGCCGCCGATGTAGGGGTAGAGGCGTTCGGCCACCAACGGAGCGATCCAGCGTTCGCGGCGCTTCGTCGAGAAGACGATGTGCAACAGGATTTGCGAGTAAGTGCCGGGCATGGGAAGGCTCCTTCGCCCCACCGGGGTGAGCGTGTGTGCCATCGTACCACGGGTTCCGCTTCGCTCCACCCGTGGGTTTCGCTTCGCGCAACCCGTGGGGTCTGCGTCTCGGCCTTCTGCCCCGGGAGGGGCAGAGGAACGGCAATGGTCCCTTCGCCCCTCCGGGGCGAGTTTGCCTTCCGCTTCTTCCACGGGTTCCGCTTCGCGCAACCCGTGGGGTCTGCGTCTCGGCCTTCTGCCCCGGACGGGGCAGTGGAACGGCATGGGTCCCTTCGCCCCTGCCGGGGCGAGTTTCGCTTCCGAATCTTCCACGGGTTTCGCTTCGCGCAACCCGTGGGGTCTGAGTCTCGGCCTTCTGCCCCGGAGGGGCAGAGGAACGGCAACGGTCCCTTCGCCTCTGCCGGGGCGAGTTCCCCTTCCGATGCTTCCACGGGTTCCGCTTCGCTCCACCCGTGGGATCGGCGTCTCGGCCTTCTGCCCCGTCAGGCAACGCCGTGAACGATTTTTCATCGGTTTTTTCGGCCCCGGATGGGGCCCCGGATGGGGCCGTCGATTGTAGCCACGGGTGAGCGAGCGAAGCGAGCGTAACCCGTGGAAACGATCCCCCAATCCTGCCCCGGAGGGGCAGCGGAACAGAACTGATCCCTTCGCCCCTGCCGGGGCGAGTTTCGCTTCCGATGCTTCCACAGGTTTCGCTTCGCGCAACCCGTGGGGTCTGCATCTCGGCCTTCTGCCCCGGAGGGGCAGAGGAACTGAAATGGTCCCTTCGCCCCTCCGGGGCGAGTTTCCTTTCCGCTTCTTCCACGGGTTCCGCTTCGCTCCACCCGTGGCTACAGCCCGCTGCCCCTCCGGGGCAAAGAACTGCGTCGAGTCGGCCTCACAGCCCGCGAAGTGGAGTTGAACGCGTTTACAGTTTCATCGGTTTGCGGTACAATTCGGCTGTTCGGGAATCAATCAGCGGACGATCGAGCCGACCGCGCACTTCCTCGACAATGCGCACGCGACCAGTGACATCATTACACTGGATAAGGGCAGACGAAAGACGAATCACAATCCCTGTGCATTCGGGTTACCTTCCCAGATCCAGTCAAGAATCTGTGGATCAGGTTCATCGTTCGGAGCTTGCTCTCGCACCTCAGCTTCTATGGTCGCAAAGACCAACTCAAACACACCACGAAGAAACTCAATAGTTTCTCGTCGATGATCTGGCTCCAGTTGTTGCGTGAACGTGAGAATCTGCGTCGCCAATGAGGCAACGGCAGAATCTGCCGGCTGCATCGTCATAATTCGGTACTCCACTCTGAAAAAAAGAGTGGACACCGATCACCGCGAGTTATTATTAATACCGATTGTCCAGATCGGCGTGAGTGCGGCGTTTCGGCGTCCCCTCAGGCCCTAATCGTCGGAGGGGCCGTTACAGCGGTCCCTTCGACACTAAAGAAATTAGATTTATGTAAGTAGATTTCGTGAAGACAACACGAAGAAAATGTGAAGAAATTGCAGGTTAGGATCTTGTTATACAAATCAATATATTACAAGCACTTACAATTACATCATTGGACAAGACAATTCGTTTCTGCTGCAAAAGACATGGTCATTTTTACCTAATCAGACAAATATATAATCATACTAAAGATGAACAAATCCGATTCGGTTGTACTTGCGTACGAGTCAATTATTAAATAGCAGGCCAACAATTAACTCTCGTTCTATGGTGAGTGCTGCGAGATTCCGCGAAAGTGTGTCAGATACCAAAAAAATAATTTTCCTCCATCACCCTCACCTCAACCTAATCGGCGGGAGTATGCCGCGGTCGAGGTATTTGTCGTCTTCGTTTTCCAGGCGGTAGCGATAGGGGTTTGCGCTTGTGCCCCGGCCTTCGCGGCGGATCAGTTTCAGCGAAAGGGCGTGGTTCAGCCAGTCGTAGAGGGCGCTGATGCTCGGGCGCTCCAGATCCGATGGCCAGTACTCGCGGAGTTCTTTGTGCGTGATGGCGGCGGGGTGCTTTTGCAGCACCTCCAGGACGGTCTGCCAGTTTTCCTGGAACTGGCATTCGTGTGGGTCGGCGACGGATCGGAACTCGCCGGTGGCGGGGTTCCACTCGTAGGCGAGGCGGATGGGGACTTCGGGCCGGCGTGAGAGGGCGTGGATGAGGCGGCGGTTGGCATCGGTCTTCAGCTTGCTGAAGCGTGTGAGTTCGAGGGAGGTATCGGCGAAGGCGAGGAGTGCGCCGGAACCGCGGGCGGACTGGCCGGGTTCGGCGGATTTCTTGCGTGGATGGTGCAGCAGAGCGACCGCCGCTCCGGCGGCTGTGAGTCGGTGGAGCGGCTGCAGGGCTTCGAGGAGTGTGGCGGCGTCCGATTCGCAGCGTCCGGGGAGGAATGAGGCGAGCGGATCGATGACGACGAGATCGAGTTCGCCGGCGGTGCGGGCTTCGAGTGCGCGGTCGATGAGCTGGTTCCATTGGTCGACGGTGGGGCGTCCGCGGAAGGGGCGTGCGAGGAGCTGGACGTGCGGTCCGAGGCGCAGGAGGCGTGCGCGCTCGCGCCAGAGTTCGATCGATTCTTCGGAGACGATCCAGGCGCGGCCGCGCTCGACGGTGCGGCCGAGGAACGGTTCGCCGGTGCCGAGGTTCTGGAGCAGGCCGGTGAGGAGGGTGGTTTTGCCGGTTTTCCATTGGCTGGTGAGGATGGTGACGTCGCCGGGTGCGAGGTAGCCGTTCCAGAGCCAGCGGGCGGTTGCGGGCGGAGCGTGGGCGTCGAGTTCGTCCATGGGAATTGGACGTAAGTCGTTGATTGGCATAGGCGCTTCCGAAATTCTGGCGTCTTTCCACGGTAGGGTGTGGCAGTGTCGGTGGAAAGACGAGCGATCATGATAATGAACGAAGGTTCATTATGCGATGTGCGTAGCGAGGGGGCGGAATTTTTGTTATTCCTCAACAGCGGGGTCGGCGGGTTCTTTCTTCTCTGCGCTGAACTGTGCGGCGGCGGCGGCTTTGACGAGGGCGTCCACGTTGGTGGCGTAGAGTTCGACGAAGCCGCAGACTCCGCAGACGCAGGCCCAGAGTTCGCTTGTCGCTTCGCCTTTCATGATCCAGGCGTCCGGTTTGGCAAAGACGGAGACGCTGAGTTCGTGCCGAACGCCGTTGTTGCTGCGGTCGTTGACGCGCACTCCCTGGATGATGATGGTGCTCTCGCACTTGGGGCAGACGCCGTTTTTCATGGGATGACTTCCGGGGATGAGATGAGTATCAGATTGATGTGAGAGAAGGGCGATGTCAAGAAGATAAGTGGATACTCACGACCCACTATCCCCGCTTCGCCTCAAGCTCTTCCCAGCGTGTGTACAGGCGTTCCACTTCAGATTGCGCTTCTTCCAGCGTCTTGCAGGCTTCATTGAAGATGACGTGGCCTTTCGTGGCAGAGGCTTCGACGGTCTTCTGGCAGGCGGCGACGCGCTCCTCAGCGGCCATCACGGTCTCTTCCATGCTTTCGAGTTCGCGCTGTTCCTTGAAGCTGAGCTTCTTTGTCTTCGCGGGTGCGGCGGTGCGGGTGGTTGCGGGCTTCGCCGATTCGCTCTTCTCCGCTTTCGCGCGGTCGTAGGCGGTGAGCCACTGCTCGACGCTGCCGAAGGACGCTGCCTGCCCATCGCCGTCGAGGCCGACGACTTCCGTGCAGAGGCGGTCCATGAGTTCGCGGTCGTGGCTGACGAGGACGATGGCGCCGGGGAATTCGGCGAGGCTGTCTTCGAGGACTTCGAGTGCGGCGATGTCGAGGTCGTTGGTGGGTTCGTCGAGGAGGAGGACGTCGGCGGGTCGGAGCATGAGCTGGGCGATGCGGACGCGGGCCTGTTCTCCGCCAGAGAGTGCGCTGAGTTCGATATCGAGCTGCTCGGCATCGAAGAGGAATCGGCGTGCCCACGAAGCGACGTGGATCGGTTGCCCCTGGAACATGACGGTATCGGCGTTGGCGGAGAGCGCTCGGCGAAGGGGCTGAGTGAGGTCGAGGGAGGAGCGGCCCTGTTCGAAGACTTCGATGCGGCAGTTGTCGGCGGAGGTAACGGTGCCGCTGTCGGGTTCGATCATTCCACCGAGGATTTTCAGGAGCGTGCTTTTGCCGGAGCCGTTGGCGCCGAGCAGCCCGAGGCGCATGCCGGGGGAAAGGATGAGGTCGATGTTGGAGAAGAGCTGCTGGCCGCCGAGGGTTTTGGCGAGTCCGTGTGCGGTGATGAGCTTGCGGGTTTGTCGTCCGGTTCCGGCGAAGTCGATGGCGGCGGTGCCGGTGCCGGCGGTGCGGTAGTTGAGTTCGGCGAGTTCGGCGCGGCGTTCGTGCGCGGCTTCGATGCGTGAGCTGGCTTTGCGTGTGCGTGCGGCGGCTTTTCGTCCGAGCCATTCGGTTTCGCGGCGGACCTGATTGGCGACGGCGTCGCGCTGGCGGAGCTGGGTTTCGAGGAAGATCGCGCGTTTGTCGGCGAAGTCATCATAGCCGCCGGGTGCGCGGAAGAAACCATCGGGATAAACGCGGTCGATCTCGAGCACTTCGTCGGCGACGGCGCGGAGGAACGCCCGGTCGTGGGAGGCGACGAGATAGCCGAAGTTGGCGGCGCGGAGGAACTTTTCGAGCCAGACGATTCCCGGGACGTCGAGGTGGTTGGTAGGTTCGTCCATGAGGAGAAGGTCGGGCTGCAGCGCGAGTTCACGCGCGAGGGCGAGGCGCTTGCGCCATCCGCCGGAGAGATTATCAGCGCGGAGCGCGAGATCATTGAAGCCGACCTGCGTGAGGACGACGGCGGCGCGAGTTTCGCGTTCGTAATCTTCGAGCGTCGTGTTGGCGAGTGCGGTCAGGATGACGTCGGTGATCGACTGCCCTTCGGGGAAGCGATCGTCTTGGGCAAGGTAGCCGATCCGTGCGCCGCGACGGAGGGCGCATTGGCCCGCATCCGGGACTTCGATGCCGGCAAGAAGCTTGAGGAGCGTACTTTTGCCGGCGCCGTTGGGGCCGATCAGCCCGATGCGTTCGCCGGCGCGAAGATCGAAGGAGAGATCGGCGAAGAGGGGCCGATGCGAATAACTTTTCGACAGCCCCTGGGCGGAAACCAGCACACTCATGAATTCACTCAGCGCGGAACGAACCTGAAACAGTCATGGTACAGGATTCCCGCCGCCGGTCACGCGTGGGACTAAAGCTTGCCGAAGAACGGTATGCGGCCGGTCAGCAGAATGATCGCTCCCAGCAGAAGTGCGCAAAGCACGATCACGCCGAGAATGATCTTGATCGCTTCCGAGGCGCCAGAGGATCTGGGAGCCTCCTTCCTGGGCCCTCTACGCGCCATACTCGCACGCGGAGCTTTGTCGAAGTCATCTTCGAAATCGTCACTTTGGCGTCTTCGCGGAACCGAAGCCCGCGGTGGCGGCGCAGCTGACGGCGCGGGCAGTGCCGGCATTGCGGGAGACGAAGCGGCCGGCGATGCATCGTCAAATGCTTCATCAAAGTCTTCATCGAGTGAGACGACTTCCGATCCGGAGGCGGCATCGTCATCCAGTACGGGGACTTCGAAATCGGTTTCGAAGAGATCGGAAGATTGAGAATCGGGTTCAATCGGCGCCGCATCCTCGTCAAGCGTCAGGTCCGCGTCTTCGTCGATGCGTTGCAGTGTCAGTCCGCTGTCAGCAGCATCCTCATCTAGCATCAGGTCCGCGTCTTCGTCGATGCGTTTCATTATCAGTCCGCTATCACTTGAGGCCGCCTCCCATTCATCGCGGGACATCGTGTGCGCGCTGGCGGGTGCGCCCTTCGGGATCGAGAGCCGCTGGAAGTGGAGTTCCGCGAGGTCCGGTGGCGGGAGCGGGGGTGCATCGCTGCGCGGCATCGGGTCTTCCCAATAGGTGGGGCGGACGAAGCTCGGACGCGCGTCCGCCAGCGTCAGCGCGTACTCCCACTCCTGACGCACGAACGGCGACATCATCGAATTCCGCGACCAGAACAACTGGAACACATCCGCCTCGCGGATCATCTGCATCAACTTATCCTGCCAGCGTTCGCCCGCGCGAAGGTGCTTCCAGTCGCGTAGGTACTCGTCGCCCATCGCCTCGGCGAACGCTTCGAACTGCTCGACGATGGCCAGATCCTTGTGCGAGTACGACGCGAAGATCTTGCGGTAGCGCGTGGCAGGCACCGCCTCCATCGGCTGCGCGGTCTCCACGAGCGTGCGGATCTGCGGGGCCGCATTCGAATCGACTTTGATCGTGAGCGGTACGTCGCCGAGCAGGATCACGCCGTGGAAGATGGAGAGCTTGCCGCGGGCGGTCTTGCCGTCGAGCTCCCGATCCGCCTTGAAGCGGAAGTCCTGGCGATGGACCGACTCCTGCCAGACGAAGGTGCTGCGCGGCGGGTTGAACTCGAGACCCGGCACTTCGGGGAGGAACGTGATCTCGCCGCGTTTCGGCACCGCCTGCAGACTGTCCTGCGTGCTGCTCTGGTAGCTGGCGGCCTTCTCGCCGAGCACCTGCTTCGCCTGCCGCTGCACTTCCTGCACTGGGTCGGGCTCATCGGCGGGTGCGTCCGGCGGTTTCTCGGAGAGGTGAGCGAACGCGAGCAGATCGTTCCACTTCTCCGGCGCAACAACCTTGGGCCGATAGACGGTGAACTGCACGTTCTCGTCGAGTTGGGTTGGCGTAGACGGTGCGGAGGGCATCGTGAATCGTTGTTCGCCTGGTTCCGTTAGTGAATACTCGATCTGATCTTTGCTGAGATTGGGCTGCGACAATGTTCCAGGCGTCGATTTGATGACGTCATCCAGCAGACTTCCACTCATTGGGCGATAAGAGGGATCATCCTGAGGTACTGAAAGGGATGAACCATAACCAATCGGATTGATCAATCGTTCAAGATGTTTCTTGAGTTGTTCAAAAATGATTTGTCCGAACGATTCGAGCCGAATCACTTTGGCAAGTTGTGGATCCCAGTCGCACGGATAAAAGTGGGCATTGGATCGACATTGATTGAGAACAAAGGCCTTGAGTAACGGAATTCGAGATGAACCGAAACCGGGTCGAGACACGATGAACTTATGCTTGGCATTATCGTCCGTTAAGCGATTCAGGAATTCGTCATCACGGATCATGACCAGAGCAAACGGATTTTCCCATTCGGAATTCAAAATTCCATGACAGAGTTCGACATGGAGATCGCTCAAGTTTGGGTTCTGACTCACAAGCGGCCGTAACCAGTCGTATTTCGTTAGGTTCTCCTGTGTGAGCTCTCCTTCGACTCCATAGCTTTGTCCGAACAGCGCCAGGATGTGCGGTCGACACTGGTCGATCTGTGCGAGTTTGACATCAAGCGAAGTGGGATTATCGAGATTGGGATCGATGATTTGCAGTTTGATTTTTTGCGGAGTAAGCCATTCCTGAATTTTCGGAAACACCTCCCGGTGCAGGTATTCGCGCTCGGCCACCATGTCGTCGCGATCGGAGCACAGATAGATCGAAATGGACTGCGGCATGATCGTCTCAAAGCGGAAGAGAGTGTGGAGCCGATGTTCGTCGAAGCGCCGATTCGTGTCAACGAGAAAGCACCGAAGTATTGCAACGATTTGAGGCGTTTCCGCGACTTCTGTAACGCCTCCGTAACCGCGCGGGAGTGGATTCGCGTGACAGTTGAGTGAAAATCGTCTAATTCTAATAACAGCCCGGCCGGAGTGCGGGGTGTTGGGTCATTGCCTCTCTATGCGGGGAATTTCATGTTACGCTCCAGGGTTCGACCGATACTCGCCAGCACGATGCTGATCGCGGGTGTGATAGTTCTGGTTTCGATTGCCGCTGATCCGCCGAAGCCTCCCTCGCGCGAAGCGCAATGGAAGAAAGTGGACGAAGCCATCAACAAGGGCCTGCCCAAGACCGCCATCAAGGAACTGGAGCCGATCATCGAATCCGCCCTGAAGGACAAAGCCTACCCCGAAGCCATCAAGGCGATCTGCAAGAAGATCGCCTACGAAGGCAATATCCAGGGCAACAAGCCGGAAGAGAAGATCACCCGCATGCAGGCGGAGATCGCCAAGGCGCCCAAGGAGATGGTACCGGTGATGGATGCGATCCTCGCCAACTGGTACTGGCATTACTTCCAGCAGAACCGCTGGCGCTTCAACCGGCGCTCGGCCACGGCCGCCGCCGCCGCTCCCGGCAACGATTTCACCACCTGGGACCTCCCGCGGCTCTTCGCCGAGATCGACAAGCAATTCACCAAGGCTCTCACGGCGGAGAAGGAACTGAAAGCGATCCCGATCGCCAGCTACGACGCTCTCATCGAGAAGGGAACGGTTCCCGATTCCTACCGGCCGACGCTGTACGACTTCGTGGCGTTTGAAGCCTTGAATTTCTATGCCGACGGCCAGCAGGCGGGTGCGAAGGCGGAGGACACCTTCGAGTTCGCGGCGACGTCGCCGGCGCTCGGCACCGTTGCGGAGTTTCTTGCGTGGAAACCGGAAACGACGGATGCGGATTCACCGAAGCTCAAGGCGATCAAGCTGTATCAGACTCTGCTGACGTTCCACACGGATGATGCGAAGAAGGACGCGTATCTGGATGCGGACCTGTTCCGCCTGCAATACGGCCACGCGCATGCGTTCGGCGAGGAAAAGGCGGCGCGGTACAAGGCGGCATTGAAGGCGTTCGCGGATCAGTGGGCGGATCATGAGTTGTCCGCGATGGCCCGGCACCGCTGGGCGGAACTGCTGCACGGCGAAGGGGAGTCGGTGGAAGCTCGCAGGATCGCGCTGCAGGGGAAGAATGCGTTCCCGAACAGCGACGGCGGCAAGATGTGCCACAACCTGATTCTGCAGATCGAGGCGAAGAGCGTGCAGATCATGACCGAGCGCGTGTGGAACGATCCGCTGCCGGTCCTGCGCGTGAATTACCGCAACGTGAACAAAGTGTACTTCCGCGCCGTGAAGGCGGACTGGATTGCTCGCCTGACCACCAAGAACCGCTGGCGGCCGGAACAGATGGATCAGAACGATTACAACACGCTCACGAAACAAAAGCCCGTTCTGGAATGGGATGCCGATCTCGAGCCGACGGACGATTACCAGCAGAACACGCAGGACGTCCCGGCGCCGAAGGGATTGCAGCCCGGGTTCTACTTCATCCTGAGCAGTTGGAAAGCGGATTTCTCGGAAGCCGACAACAGCATCAGCGCGACGGATATCTGGGTGAGCGATCTCGCCCTCGTGATTCGCCAGATGAACGGCATGGGCAAGGTGGATGGCTTCGTGCTCACGGCCAAAGGCGGCGATCCGGTTCCGAACGCCAAGGTTCGCGTCTGGCATCGCGATCAGAAGACTAACACATTCGTTGAAGGCAAGGCGGTCACGACGGACGCCAACGGCCTCTTCAGCGCGGACGGGCCGAACCAACGCGGAACGGTCCTGCTTGCCAGCCACAACGGCCACGATCTCGCCAGCCAGAACGAACACTACCTCTACGAATCGAGAGGCAAGTATGTCCCGCGGGCGCAGACGACACTCTTCACCGATCGCTCACTGTATCGGCCGGGTCAGACGGTTCATTTCAAAGGAATCACGATGATCGCGGATACGGAGAAGGATGATTACAAGGTCATCCCGAACCGCAAGCTCACCGTGACCTTCCGCGATCCCAACGGCAAGGAAATCGCCCGGACGGACGTGGTGTCCAACGATTTCGGCTCGTTCAGCGGGCAGTTCGTGGCGCCGCGCGACCGCCTCATGGGCCAGATGCACATCCTGATCCAGGGTGAACCGGGCGGACAGGTTCATTTCAATGTCGAGGAATACAAGCGGCCGAAATTCCAGGTGGAAGTGGCGGCGCCCAAGGAAGCGCCGAAGCTCAATGGCGAAGTGACGATGACCGGCAAGGCGACGGCGTACACCGGTGCCGCCATCAACGGCGCGAAGGTTCGCTGGCGCGTCGCACGCGAAGTCCGCTGGCCGATCTGGTTCTACGACTGCTACTGGTGGCGCCTGCCGCCGAACCGCGGCGCGTCCCAGGAGATCGCCCACGGCACCGCCCTCACGGAAGCCGACGGAACCTTCACCGTCACCTTCACCGCCAAGCCGGACCTCACCGTGCCGGAGAAGGACGAACCGACTTTCCACTTCACCGTCTACGCCGACGTGACGGACACCACCGGCGAGACCCGCAGCGCCAGCAAAGGCACGGCGGTCGGCTACACCGCCCTGCAGGCGAACCTCACGACGGACGAATGGCTGACCGTCGAGAAGGACGTGATCCTGAAACTCAGTACCACGACGCTCGACGGCGAGGGTCAGGCGGCCAAGGGCACCGTGAAGGTGCACGCGCTCAAGTCGCCCGAGACCGTGAAGCGGCCCGACATGCTTGGACAGTACACACCGCGTCGCGGACGCGGAATCAAACTCCCCGCCCCGCGACCCGATTCCAACGACATTCGCACTTGGGATCTGGGCGAAGTGGTCAAGACCATGGACTTTGCCACCGAGAAGGATGGCAAGAAAGATCTCAGTGTGAAGCTCGGCGCCGGCGCGTTCCGTGCGATCGTCGAAACGCAGGACCGCTTCGGCAAGCCGGTCACGGCCCAACTGAACTTCAAAGTCCTCAAGCCGGACGATACCACCTTCGCACTCAAGATCCCGCAGATGCTCGCCGCCCCGAAGTGGAGCCTCGAACCCGGCAGCGAGTTCATGGCGCTCTGGGGCACCGGCTACGAACGCGGCCGTGTGTATGTGGAAGTCGAGCACCGCGGCAAGTTCCTGCAGAGCTTTTGGAGCGATCCGGAGAAAACGCAGATTTCGATCAAGCAGAAAGTGGATGAAGCGATGCGTGGCGGGTTCACGGTGCGCACGACCTTCGTGCGCGAGAACCGCGGCTACATCGAACAGCGCCAAGTGGACGTCCCCTGGAGCAACAAAGATCTCACCGTGAAGTGGGAGCGGTTCGTCTCGAAGCTCGAACCGGCGAAGAAGGAAACGTACACCGCCGTGATCAGCGGGCCGAAGGCCACGAAGGCCGTCGCGGAGATGGTGGCGGCTCTTTATGACGCCTCGCTGGACGCCTACAAGCCGCACAACTGGCTGCAGAAGTTCAACGTCTTCCGCCGCGACTACTCGCGGATCTCCAGCTACTTCGACAACAGCGCGAAGTACCTGAATCAGTTCCGCGGCAACTGGCATCAGCAATACATTCCGGTGGACCACCGCTACCGCACGCTGCCCGGCGACATCACCGCCAATCTGTGGGGGTACATGTACTTCGGCCGCGGCGGAATGGGTGGAGGCGGACTCGCCATGCCCGGTGCCGCTGCGCCCATGGCGAAGTCGGAGTCGGCGACGAGGCGAAAAGGCGCGGAGCTGGCCGATGGCATGAACGCCCTCGCCGCCGAGCCGCAAGCCGACCGCGCTCGCGGACTCGAAGAGAAGCAGTTCGCACCCGGAGACGGTGACGGCGGACCGGACCTCAGCAAAGTCGCCGCCCGCAAGAACCTCGACGAGCTCGCCTTCTTCTTCCCGCACCTGACCGCCGGCGAAGACGGCACCGTGAAGCTCGAATTCACCATGCCCGAGGCGCTCACGAAATGGAAGTTCATGGGCTTCGTGCACGATCGCGAACTCAAGAGCGGATACCTGCAGGATGAAGTGGTGACGGCGAAGGATCTCATGATTCAGCCGAATCCGCCGCGGTTCCTGCGCGAAGGCGATGTACTGGAATTCACCGTGAAGGTGAGCAATCAATCGCCGACGAAGCAGACCGGCAAAGTCCGCCTCAACCTCGCGAACGCCCTCACCGGCGGACCCGTGGACGCCCCCTTCGGCAACACCATGGGCGATCAGCTCTTCGACATCCCCGCCGGCGAATCGCGCAGCTTCTCCTGGAAGCTCTCCGTTCCCGATGGCGCGTACCCGATCACGTACACTGCCGTCGGCGCGACCGATCGCCTGAGCGACGGCGAGGAAGGGATGCTGCCCGTCCTCAGCAAGCGCATCCTCGTCACGGAATCGATTCCGCTGCCGATCCGCGGCAACCAGACCAAGACCTTCAAGTTCCAGAAACTCATCGATGCGGCGAAATCCAACACGCTCAAGCATCAGTCACTGACTGTTCAGATGACCAGTCAGCCCGCGTGGTATGCGGTGCTGGCATTGCCGTACCTGATGGAATACCCGCACGAATGCAGCGAACAGACCTTCAACCGCCTCTACGCCAACGCACTCGCGCGGCACGTTGCGGACGGCGATCCGAAGATCCGCCGCGTCTTCGACGTCTGGAAAAACCTTCAACCGGAAGCGCTCAAATCGCCGCTGGAGAAGAATCAGGACGTCAAGAGCGCGATCCTCGAAGAAACCCCGTGGCTGCGCGACGCCAACAAGGAAACGCAGGCCCGGCACAACGTCGGCGTGCTCTTCGACGCCAACCGCCTCAACACCGAGACGGCGCGAGCGCTGCAGAAACTCGCCGAAATGCAGAAGGACAACGGCATGTGGCCGTGGTTCCCCGGCGGGCCCGACAACGAGTACCTCAGCCTGTACATCACGACCGGCTTTGGCCGCATGCGGCACCTCGGCGTGAAGATCGATATGGCCGCCGCCCTCAAGGCGCTCACCCGCCTCGACGGCTGGATGGATGAGAAGTACCAGTGGATTCTCAAGCATTCGAAGAACCCCGAGGATAACCACCTCAGCACCACGATCGCTTTCTACCTCTACGGCCGTAGCTTCTTCCTCAAGGACAAAGCGATCGCCAAAGAGCACCAGACCGCCATCGACTACTGGCAGCGCCAGGCGAAGAAGTACTGGCTGAAACTCGGCAACCGCCAGTCGCAGGCGCACATCGCCCTCGGCCTCAAGCGCTTCGGCGACAAGGAAACCCCGCAGGCGATCATGGCCAGCATCAAGGAACGATCGGTTTCGAATGAAGAAATGGGCATGTTCTGGCGCGATACGGAACTGTCCTGGTGGTGGTATCACGCCCCCATCGAAACGCAGGCCGTCATGATCGAAGCCTTCGACGAAATCATGAACGATTCCGCCGCCGTCGAAGACTGCAAGGTCTGGCTGCTCAAGCAGAAACAGACGCAGAACTGGAAGACGACGAAGGCCACCGCCGACGCCGTCTACGCGCTGCTGCTCCGCGGAGACAACCTGCTCAAGTCCGATGCCCTCGTGCAGGTGACGCTCGGCAAGGAAGAGATCAAACCCGAGAACGTGGAAGCGGGCACCGGCTTCTACGAGCAGAAGTTCCAGCGCGGCGAGATCAAGCCCGAGCAGGGCACGATCACGGTCAAGAAGACCGACGCCGGCGTGAGCTGGGGCAGCGTCCACTGGCAGTATCTGGAGGACGTCAGCAAGATCACGGTGCACGACGGCACGCCGCTCAAGCTGGAGAAAAAGCTGTTCAAGCGAGTCTTCACCAAGAAAGGCCCGGTGCTGGAAGCGGTCGCCGGTCCGGTCGAGGTGGGGGATGAGATCGTCTGCCGCGTGATCCTTCGCACGGACCGAGACATGGAGTACGTGCACCTGAAGGATCATCGCGGCAGCGGTACGGAGCCGGTGAACGTGCTCAGCCAGTACAAGTTCCAGGACGGACTGTACTACTACGAAAGCACCAAGGACACCGCCTCGCACTTCTTCATCGACTACCTGCCGAAGGGCGTGTACGTCTTCGAGTATGCGGTTCGCGTGCAGCACCGCGGCAAGTACCCGACGGGCCTGGCGAACATCCAGTGCATGTACGCCCCGGAATTCAACAGCCACTCGGAAAGCATCATGCTGGAAGTGAAGTAGTGGTTGTACTAGAAAAGGGGACGCAGCCAATCCTGTTCGGCACGGGATTTGCGCGTTGGGGTGGTTACGGAATTCCGTGATTTTCTAGCGTTTTCCTCTTGCGCCCGGCCTCGCGCTTGCGCATCATTATCGAGCATGGCTCCACCGCGTG
>JBGSJI010000066.1:0-17435 GCA_041742055.1 Limnoglobus sp.
TGAGATCGACATCCACCACGCGCGTCCCCGGGAGCGTCCGCGCGGCCTCGAAGACCAGCGAGGTCTTGCCGATGCGCCGTTCACCGACGACATAGACGCGGCCGTGGCCGGCCATGTACTCGCGCAGCAATGCCAGCTCGGGTCGACGGCCGCAGAACTCACGGCCCGCCACCCGCATTCCCAACCTGAACGGGAGCATAAGCTTGGTCTCCTTGGGTTCCGCCGCGGGCGGCGTTCCGGGGCGGGCGGATCGCGGAGGCGGTGTTTCTGGAGATCTCCGGGTTATAAACTAAATAGAATATAACTATTTTGTCCATATCCGTCAAGGCCCTTCTGGACCGTCCGGACGCCACCCCAGGTTGACGCCCCCCCCAATTCCCCTATCCTTGGCGCTGAATCTGACCATCAGTTTCCCATACCGACAGGAGTCGGCCCCATGGCCATCCAGGACCCCGAGCTGCTGGCGCGCCTGCAGGAGATCGAGAACACCGAGTGGCGCGAGTCGCTGGACTACGTGCTGCGCGAGCAGGGCCCCGACCGGGTCCGCCAGCTTCTGAGGGTGCTGCAGACGCGCGCCCAGGAGCGCGGCGTGAGCATACCCTACACGGCCAACACGCCGTACATCAACACCATCCCCGTGGCGCAGCAGCCCTTGTATCCGGGCAACCGCGAACTGGAGCGGCGCATCAAGTCGATCGTGCGCTGGAACGCGATGGCGATGGTGCTGAAGGCCAACAAGCACACCAACGTCGGCGGCCACATCTCGACCTTCGCCAGCGCGGCTACCCTGTACGAGATCGGCTTCAACCACTTCTTCCGCGGCCGCACCTTCGAGCACCCCGGCGACGTCGTTTTCTTCCAGGGCCACGCCAGCCCCGGCATGTACGCCCGCGCCTTCGTCGAGGGCCGGTTCGACGAGAAGCTCCTGGAGAACTTCCGCCAGGAATTGCACCCGGGCGGCGGCCTCTCGAGTTACCCGCACCCGTGGCTGATGCCCGACTTCTGGCAGTACCCCACGGTCAGCATGGGCCTCGGCCCGATCATGAGCATTTACCACGCCCGCTACAACCGCTACCTGCGCGATCGCGGACTCTCCGAAACCGCCGGCGACACCCGCGTCTGGGCCTTCCTCGGCGATGGCGAAACCGACGAACCCGAAAGCCTCGGCTGCATCAGCCTTGCCGCCCGCGACAAGCTCGACAACCTCACTTGGGTCATCAACTGCAACCTCCAACGCCTCGACGGACCGGTTCGCGGAAACGGCAAGATCATTCAGGAACTCGAAGGCATCTTCCGCGGCGCCGGCTGGAACGTCATCAAGGTGATCTGGGCCAGCGAGTGGGATGCGCTCCTCAAGAACGATCACACCGGCGCCCTCGCAAGCCGCATGGCAGAAGTCGTGGACGGCGAATATCAGGAGTTCGTCGGCAAGGACATGCGGACAAAGGAAGAGATCAACGCCGGGACCAAAATCAGCCTCGAAGAATTCAACGATCGCCGCGGGACCTTCATCCGCGAGAACTTCTTCAACACTCCCGAACTCAAGGCGATGGTTTCGCATTTGACCAACGAACAGCTTTCCCGACTCAAACGCGGCGGTCACGACCCGATCAAGGTCTACGCCGCCTACAAGGCCGCCGTCGAGCACAAGGGGCAACCGACCGTCATCCTTGTCAAAACGGTCAAAGGCTATGAGATTCCCGGAGAAGGCGGCGTCGGCAAGAACACAACCCACCAGAAGAAACTCCTCGGAAACGATCAAGTCAAAAGCTTCCGCGACCGCTTTAAGATTCCTGTCCCCGACGATCAGCTCGAACACGTACCCTTCTGGAAGCCCGCCGCCGACAGCCCGGAAATGAAATACCTCCACGAGCGTCGCAAGGCCCTTGGCGGATACACACCCAGCCGGAACACGAAGTTCACGCCATGCCTCCCGCCTTCGCGCGATCACTTCGCCAAACTGTACGTCGAACGCAAAGGCGGCACGGGAGAAACCAAGGGACAATCGACGACGCTCGCCTGGGTTTCGCTGATGCTCCAGCTTTTCAAGGATGAGAATATCGGCAAGCTTCTGGTGCCGATCGTCCCCGATGAAGGTCAAACATTCGGCATGCCTCCGCTCTACAAACTCGTCGGCATGTACAACACCGCCGGCCAAATCTACCGCCCGGTCGATCAGGGTACGCTCACGGAATATCGGGAAAGCACCACGGGCCAGATCTTTCAGGAAGGGATCAACGAGGCGGGTGCGATGGCGGACTTCATCGCCGCCGGCACCGCCTACAGTACCTACGGCGTGAATACGATCCCGTTTTACATTTATTACAGCATGTTCGGCTTCCAGCGCGTCGGCGATCTCATCTGGGCCGCTGCCGACAGTCGCTGCCGCGGGTTCCTTCTGGGCGCCACCGCCGGCCGCACCACGCTCAATGGTGAAGGTCTGCAGCACGAAGACGGCCACAGCCATCTCGCCGCCATGACCGTGCCCACCTGCCGCTCCTACGACCCCGCCTTCGCCTACGAACTCTCCGTGATCATCGAAGAAGGCATCAATTCGATGTTCGTGCGGAACGAAGAGTGCTTCTATTACCTCACGATTTACAACGAAAGCTACGACATGCCCGCCATGCCCGGCGAGCAGGTCCGCGAAGGCATCATTCGTGGCATCTACCCGTATCGGACGGTGAAGCCGGACGGTGCCAAACTTGAAGTGCAATTGCTCGGCAGCGGCGTGATCATGAACGAAGTGATTCGTGCGCAATCGATCCTCGCTGAACAGTTTGGCATCGCCAGCAATGTCTATAGCGTCACCAGCTATCAGATGCTTCGCAAAGACGCGATCGAAGTCGAACGCCGCAACCGCCTGAACCCGGACGAGTCACCGGAGATGAGTTACGTCGAACTCATCCTCGGCGACACCACCGGCCCGATCATCGCCAGCAGCGATTACATGCGGATCATCCCGGATTCGCTGAGTCCGTTTCTGAAGGATGGCAAAGGCACACGCCTTCTCTCGCTTGGTACGGAAGGGTTTGGCCGCTCCGAGACGCGAAAGAATCTCCGCCGCTTCTTCGAAGTCGATGCCGAAAGCGTGGTCATCGCCGCGCTGCACAGTCTCGCCGAACGAGGCGAAATCGATCGTAGCGTGGTGAAGAAAGCGATCGACCAACTGGGCGTGGATCCCAACCGGCCGCACCCCTGGACGGTGTGAACCACTCCAGAATTGAATCCTCAAGCATACTCCATTTGAGAGCAACATGGAATTTCGTCTTCCGCCGCTCGGTGAAGGGATCGACTCGGCAACTGTTGTCGGCGTACTGGTCAAGGCCGGCGATTCCGTGAAATCGGGGCAGAATGTGCTCGCGGTCGAAACGGACAAAGCCGCCGTGGAAGTGCCGATCGAATCCGATGGCGTCGTCGGGCAACTCCACGTGAAGCCCGGTGACAAACTTCCTGTGGGTGGCCTTATCCTCACACTTTCCGGTAGCGCACCTGCTAAAGACGAACCGAAGACCGAAGCGAAACCCGAAGCGAAAACGCCTGCTCCTCCAACACCCGCACCCGCTACTTCCGCTCCGCCTCAACCATCCGGTGGAACGATCGAATTCGCCCTCCCCGCCCTCGGCGAAGGGATCGACTCCGCTACCGTCGTCGGCGTGCTTGTGAAACCCGGCGATACGGTCAAGAACGGTCAGAACGTGATCGCCGTCGAGACGGACAAGGCCGCCGTGGAAGTGCCGATCGAAGTCGCCGGGACCATCAAAACCGTTCTCGTGAAACAAGGGGAAAAAATCCCGGTCGGGAAAGCGATCCTTACCATCGAAACAAACGAGGCGGCACCGGTTTCTGCCGCTGCACCGCAACCCGCCGTATCCCATGCCGCTTCCACCAACGGAAGTTCCGCAACCGTTCCCAACACCTCCACAGCAGTCATCACACCGACCAAGAAAGACCTGACCCCCGCCGGGCCGGCCACGCGCCGACTCGCTCGCGAACTTGGTGTCGCACTCTCCGAGGTGAAGCCGACCGGCCGCGGCGGCCGCGTGACACTCGATGACGTCAAGAGCTTCGTGAAGGCTGAGCGACAAGGGAAAAAGCCCGGCGGTGGCGGAAGCATCTCGGGCAGCACCGTCGCGGACAGCTTCACGCATCCCGCGCTACCCGATTTCGCCAAGTTCGGCGAGATCGAAAAGAAAGCCGTATCGAACATCCGCATGGCAATCGCCCGGAACCTCACCGTCGCCGTGCGGACGATGCCAACGGTGACGCAGAACGACATCGCGGACATCACGGACCTGGAAGCGGGCCGCAAACGGATTGTCGAGAACCTGCCGAAGGGCTCGCCCAAGATCACCTGGACAGTGCTGGCGGTCAAGGCGGTGGTGGCGGTGCTCAAGGAATTCCCGCACTTCAATTCCAGCTTTGACATGAACGCGGGCGAACTGATTCTCAAGAAATTTTTCAACATCGGCATCGCCGTCGACACCGAACGCGGTCTGGTGGTGCCCGTGATCAAGGATGCGGACAAGAAGTCGATCCGCGATATTGCCATCGATGTAGCGACGATTGCGGAGAAGGCCCGCACCGGCAAACTGACGATCGACGAGATGCGCGGCGGAACGTTCACGATCACGAATCTCGGCGGAATTGGCGGCACGAGCTTCACGCCGATTGTGAACTATCCGGAAGTGGCGATTCTGGGATTATCGAAGTCCACGCTCATGCCCGTCGTGAAGGACGGCGCGATCGTGCCGCGGCTGATGATGCCGATGTCGCTGACGTACGACCACCGTGTGATCGACGGCGCCGACGGCGCCCGCTTCACAACGCGTCTTGCACAATTGTTCAGTGATCCGATCCGGCTGCTGATGGAAAGCTGAGATTCTTCTACTCAGGCTAGAACGAGTGAACGGACGACCAGGTTTTGGGCCACCAGTTTTGACGATTCCTCCAGCTACGGAAATTGACGTAAGTCGTTACCGGGCCAGTATGGTTCCACGATTTTGAAATGATTCCACGGAGGGGTGGCGCAGTGTCGGTGGAACCATTTTTGGGATTGGAAATCGATGTACCCGCTTCTCCGTCCGCTGCTCTTTTCGCTCGATCCTGAGACGGCTCACAATCTTGCTCTCCGCTCCACGGCGATCCTTTCCCGTCTGACACCGCTTGTGAAACTCCTGCACAATGTTCTTGCGCATGACGATCCGGTGACTCGTGCCGGGCTGACGTTTCCGAATCGCGTCGGCCTCGCCGGTGGCATGGACAAGAACGGTGTTGCGCCAGCGGCGTGGTGGGCGTTCGGGTTTGGGTTCGTTGAACTCGGAACGGTGACGCCGAAGCCGCAAGTGGGCAACGACAAGCCGCGGATGTGGCGCGACGTACCGCGGCGGGCGTTGTTCAACCGGATGGGGTTCAACAACGACGGTGCGGAGGCGGTGGCGCAGCGACTCGCGAAGCTGACGTTCCGCCCGCCGTTCCCCATCGGGATCAGTATCGGCAAGAACAAGGACACGCCGAACGACCGCGCGGAAGACGATTACCTGATCGCTGGTGAGAAGCTCGCCCCGCATGCGGATTTCATATCTATCAACGTCAGCTCGCCGAATACACCGGGGCTGCGTTCGCTGCAGACGGCGGAATTCATGGGCAAGCTGGTTGCTTCAGTTCGAAGTGTGATCGGGGGAACGCCGTTGCTGGTGAAGTTCGCACCGGAGTTGTGTGGTGACGAATTGAAGACGGTGCTCGATGCGTGTCTTGAGTGGGGAGCGGCGGGGTTTATTGCCACGAACACGCTCGCCGCGACCTCGCCGACGGGCCTGCCGTGCGGTGAGAGCGGGAAGCCGTTGCAAGAGATCGCATGCCGCCGAGTGGGGGAGATACGAAAGCACGTAGGAGATGATGTGCTTCTGATTGGCGTAGGCGGGATTGAAGACGGGCATTCGGCACGGGCGATGATCAGCGCCGGCGCGGACCTGATCCAGATCTACAGTGCACTTGTGTACAAAGGGCCATTTCTGGCGGCGAAGCTGGCGCGGGCAATTCACCACAGAGGGCACAGAGATTAAGAATTCCTTTCTTCTTCTCTGTGCCCTCTGTGGTTAAACAATTAGTAAGTCGCGCGGCCGCCGCTTATGTCGAAACAGAACCCGGTCGTGAAGCTGCACTCCGGGCTGGCGAGGAAGTGCACAAGGCTGGCGACTTCATCCGGTTTGCCGGTGCGGCCGAGCGGGATTTTGCTCAGCATCATGTTGATCTGATCCTGATTGAGCTGATCGAGGATTGGCGTCTGAATGACTGCGGGCGAAACGCTGTTCGCACAGATGTCGCCTTTGCCGATGAGTTCCTTCGAGAGCGATTTCGTCAGCGCGATCACCGCTGCTTTGCTGGCGGAGTAGGGGGCCATCTTCGGATTGCCTTCCTTGCCCGCGATGCTCGCGATGTTCACGATTCGCCCGTACTTCTTCTCGATCATCCCCGGCAGCACCGCCTTGCAGCAGAGCACAAGCCCGGTGACGTTGATATTCAGCACGTATTCCCAGTCTTCGCGAACGGATTCCCAGATCGGCACATCCCGGCCCTTGCGGCTCGCCACACCGGCATTGTTGACAAGAATGCTGACGGGACCCGCCGCTTTCACGATCTCGCCGAACACGCGTTCGAGATCCGCCTCGTTCGTCAGATCGCCGACCATCGCCACGCCGCCGATCTCTTTCGCTACGCGGTTGGCGTTCTCGGCGGACATATCGAACACGCCGACCTTCGCACCCGCGGACGCCAGGCGCCGGCAGATCGCCTCGCCGATCCCCTGTCCACCACCGGTCACCACTGCCACCTGTCCATCCAGTCGAAAATGCGATGTCATGGGTCTCTCTTGGGAGAAGATGAAGATTTCGTTTCCATTGAGTTAGTTTGAAGCGGCATTTCCTTCAAGGTGCGTATTCAGACATTGCCGCCGGCAATATACCACCATAAGGAACAGAGATAGGATGTGAATGGATCAACTCATGAAAAGTATGCATTCGTCCGAGTCGGAACATGCACTCGCCGTTTTCATTGATTTCGAGAATCTCGCGATGGGATTCAACGGCCGGCGCGACCGGTTCGAGATCGGTCGCGTGCTCGAGCGGTTGGTGGAAAAAGGGAAAATCGTCGTCAAGAAGGCGTATTGCGACTGGAGCCGGTTCGGGCAGTACACCGGTCCGCTGCACGAGGCCGCCATCGAACTCATCGAGATCCCCAAACGCACCGCCACCGGGAAGAACTCGGCGGACATCCGGCTCGTCGTGGACGCCATCGACCTCGCCTATTCGAAGGATCACATCGATACGTTCTGCATCGTGTCAGGGGACAGCGACTTTTCACCGCTCGTCTCCAAACTGAAGGAACTCGGCAAGCACGTCATCGGCCTCGGATTGGCGAATGCGACGTCAGAACTCTTGCGCGATAATTGTGATGAATTCATCTATTACGAAGACCTGATGAAACCGCACACGGCGGTCGCACCGTCGGTTGCGGATTCCGTGCCCGAACAGAAACGGAAGATGTTCACGCTGCTGCTGGATTCGCTCGTGGCGTTGCGGCGTGAAAACAAGGAGGTGATTTACTCCTCTATGGTGAAGGACACCATGAAGCGCAAGAAACCGTCCTTCAACGAAGGTTACTACGGCTACGACACGTTCAGTGAACTTCTTGAGGATGCTCAAAAGCAGGGGCTGCTGGAAATCGAAAAAAGTAAAAGCAGCGGGACTTATGTGGTGGTTCGCTTCGGCAATGAACCCAAAATGCCTTTGAAGACTCGCGACGGTGTCGACTCAAGCACGAAACAAGGAACACGAGGGCAAAGTCCGCGAGGCGGAGGCGGAGTGCGCCGTGCGAAGAGTGATGCGAGCCGCCCGCGTGACAACCGGCCCAAACCGGTCGAGCCGATTGATGAAGGCGAAGTGCCAGACGTGCCCACCTATCGACCTCGGCTGCCCAAGCCCGCGGAACCTGCGCCAGTTGCGGTCCAGGTCCAACCCGTGACACCGACTGTTCCCGCACCCGCACCCGTGAAACGTACCGAGAACGCCAGACCACGGCTCGCTGATGAAAATGGGTTCGGTGCCGGGCTCGATCTGGATTGACTCACGGCCGAAGGTGGGGTTTCTTCAGATACGGCCCGCGTTCCTTCAGAAGCGTATCCCAAATTTCGCGATCGGATTTCTTCGTATCGATCAACTCCGCGATCCGCTCGCGCGTCATCGCCGGCGCTCCGCAGCCGTTCGGATTGCAACTCGCCAGCGTGTAGAACATGCCCGTGCACGTGTCTTTCCCGACTGCGCAGACACAATAAATGTTGCACAGAAACCACTCGATCCGCTCGGCTCTCGTTCGCTTCCGATCAATATCAACGGGATACGGTGAATCCTCGAGTTCCTGCGAAAGCGGCTTCATCTTTATGTTCAACCGTTGGCCGTTCCTGAGGTCCGCCGATTCCAGTTCGCCCACGACCAACCGCACCTGAGTGCGCTCGCGCCACGCCGTCACGCTTTTCACCACGCCCTTGATCGGCGGATCCGCCATCAGCGTCACTGCATCGCCAGCGACCAGCGAACGCCCCCAGCGCATCGCCTCGTGATCCAGCATGAGTTCCAGTTCCCCCGTGAACACATGATGAAAAATCAGCGTGCCGGGCAAACCCTGTTCCATCCAAAGGTTTCGCAGCCAGGTCTTCTGAGTCTTCAAATGCGATGATAACTGGTCATCTGTCCATTTCGGCGTTCCTGTTTGCTTCTTCGACAGGCTGCCGTGAAGATCCCATTCGCTGATCTCATCCGCCAGCATCGCGATGGTCACCGGTTGCTTCTTCCGGTCGAGTCGCAGCCATGTCCAGACACGCTGATCGGGCTTGAACTGTTCCAACCGCCCCCAATAGCCGCCGAACCTGATCTCTGCATCCGGTTCCAGCTTCCAGACTTTCGCGGTCGTCTCGCCATCGAACAGAATCGAAACGCTGTGATTCCGGACATCGATCGACTTGAGGACGCCGAACGGCTTCGGGAGAATCCGGAGAAACTCCGAAGTCCCCGCAATCATTTCCGTCGCCTTCGCCGCTTTCGCATCCGGCGTTTCCTTGGAGAATAATTCCGTGTCCGGATACTCCGCGGACCAGGCGAACCATTTGCACACCACCGCATCGACCGGCTCAAGTGTCCATCGCTTGAGCTTGCCTTCGTTGCAGCGCCCGGCGACGTCCCACAATTCAAAGTCCGTGATGATTTGCGATTCGAGTTCCTTGCCATCGGGCAGGGGAGTGCCCGGATTCGCCGGCGATACGCCATTCGCATCCGGCTTCGGGGCGTTGTACTTGCGCGGTTGCCGAGCGATCGGCTTGTAAGCCGAGACCGCTGCTCCGCGTTTCAGAATTACGATTGGTTCGCCATTGAGTTCGTCACGTGTGACCTCCGCCAACAGGTCAATGGGATAGGCGCGAACCTGTTTTCCCAATCGAATCCCAAGCACACGATCGTTGGCTACGCGGCGTGGGTCCGCCTTTACCCGCGACTTGACCGAGTCGGGATTCTCCGCCTTGGGCAATTCCAGCGGCTGATATTTTTCGAACATATGGTACGCGACGGCGTTCGGGTTGCGCTTCATGACGTCGCCCCAATTCGTCGCGAGCGTGGGAATCGTCGAAAGGGACTGACCCGTTCGCGGACCTTCGAATGCCCGACCCGACAGGCAAGAAAAGAGCGTACCGTCCGACTTGTCCTTCATCACCATGATGCCGTTCCGCCAGCCATGAAACACGAAATTGTAACTGGGCGAAAATCCACGAACGTACCCCGCATCCGGATCGTAGACGAACACGCCGTAGCTATCCGAGATGACCCGGTAGCGATTGAGAAAGAACCGGATCGGGATCGCGCCGCCGTCCGAATAACCGCGCGTCCATTCCAGAACCGGATCATCCGCTTTGAGTTCGTCCGCACGGCGTTTGGCTTCGTCCACGCAGTGGGAACAATTCGGATTCACCAGCGTCGAGAACGCATCCGGCTTGGCAATGAGTTTGATCTCATCCGCATACGTGATCGAAGTGCCAATCGCAATCAAAAGAAGAGTCAAACTGCGCATGATCAGATTCCTTCGGATGTCAGGAATTGGGAGATTTGCGATTCCTCGTCTGCCGACAAGCGCCATTCAGCGGCGGGGAGCAGTTCTTTGAGTTGGCCGGGTTTTCGTGCGCCGACGATGGCGGCGGTGACGGCGGGGTGTCGCAGGGTCCAGGCGATGGCGACGATTCCCGGCGAGACGTTATGCCGCTGGCCGATCGATCGCAGCAGATCAACCAGTGCGAGGTTTTTGGTCAGAAGCGGTTCCTGGAACCACTTGTTCTTTTCCTTCCGCCAGTCATCTGGTGGGAGTTTGGCGATGCGCTCGCGGGTCCAGGTGCCGGTCAGCAGGCCCGACTGCATGGGCGAATAGACGATGGTACCGATCTTCTGGTCGAGGCAATAGGGAAGAATCTCGGCTTCGATTTCGCGGCGGAGCATGGAATACGGCGGTTGAAGGGAAATGACCGGCGCGATCGCCTGCGCACGTTTCAGCTGATCCACGCTGAAATTCGAAACGCCGATCCAGCGGACTTTCCCTTCCTTTTGCAGTTTGGCGACCTCGGTCCAGCCTTCCTCGACCTCTTCATCCGGCTCCGGCCAATGGACCTGGTAGAGATCGATCACATCGACCTTGAGCCGCTTGAGACTGGCTTCGCATTCCTTGCGAATGGAATCGGCTTTGAGTCGCTTACCAATTGCTCGATTTTCGTCCCAGACCCGGCCGCACTTTGTGAAGACGTAAGGCCGTTTGGCGACGCCTTCGAGGGCCTTGGCAACCACGCGTTCGGATTCGCCGAGTCCGTAGACGGCGGCGGTATCGATCCAGTTGATGCCGAGGTCGAGTGCTTCGCGAATCGTTGCGATCGAATCGGATTCGTCCTGCGGTCCCCAGGCGAAGGCCCATCCGCCACCGCCAATCGCCCAGGCACCGAACCCGATCGGCGTGATATTCAAATCACTGTTTCCGAGTTGCCGTGTTTTCATACCATTCCACCAATTTTCAGTGTTCTCACGGAGTTTTCAAACATCGATAACGAGAACATGTTACGAATGAGCTGTTCGCTGACCGAGACGAAAAGAAAAAAATGATATTCGATGGTAAGAAATCGAACGCTTCGCGTTTATGGTGATATCGGTTTTCAAGAACCAGTTAGAGTATTAGTCATGAGATCGCCACGCCTCTTCAGCCTCCTTCTGCTTGCGGTTCTCCTGTGTCTGCCATTTGGGGTCGCCCAGGAACCTCGGAAGCGCAATCCGTTCGTACAACCGCCATTCGGCCGGAGGCCTGCCGAGAAAAAGGCGGAGCCGGCAGCGGAGGCGAAAGATTTCGCCAACAAACCGACCGCGGAGCAGGTGCGGTTCTTTGAAGCCAAGATTCGCCCGGTGTTAGTCGAGCAATGCTACAAGTGCCATGCGACCGACAGCGAAAAGATCCGGGCAAACCTGACGCTCGATACTCGTCAGGGGATCCGTTCCGGCGGTGATACGGGGCCGACGATCGTTCCCGGCCATCCGCAGAAGAGTCTGTTGATTGATGTCATGACGACGAAAGAGTCTGAACGGATGATGCCGCCGAAGCAGCGGCTCTCCGATGAGGTGATCGCGGATTTCAAGAAGTGGGTTGAGATGGGCGCACCGGACCCGCGCGACGGTGTGGCCCGAGTCGTGGTCAAGAATGACATTGATATCGAGAAGGGTAAGCAGTTCTGGTCGTTCCAGCATCCTTCGAAGACGAAGATCACGATCTCGGATGCGAAGGGGAAGAGCGAGGTTGATCGAATTCTGGCGGACGCGCGAGTGGCCAAGGGGCTGACGACGGTCGCACCCGCCGATCCGGTTGCTCTCATTCGCCGGCTGTATGTCGACCTGATTGGCTTGCCAGCGACGGCGGAGCAGGTCGAGGCGTTCGTCCGCAATCCGACACCGGAAGCGTATGCGAACGTCGTGGACGAACTGCTGGCGTCGCCGCACTTCGGCGAACGCTGGGGCCGCCACTGGCTGGACGTCGCCCGCTATGCGGAGTCCACCGGGAAGGCGGTGAACTTCAACTATCCGCATGCATGGCGCTACCGCGATTACGTCATCGCCGCTTACAACGCCGACAAGCCGTTCGATCTCTTCGTGAAGGAACAGCTCGCCGGCGATCTGTTGACTGCGAAAGACGATCGCGATCGCGAAGAGAACATTGTCGCCACCGGGTTCCTCGCTATCGGATCGAAGAACATCAACGAGCGCAATCGCCTGCAATTCGAACTTGACTTGGTGGATGAGCAGATCGATGTCTTCAGCCAGGCATTCCTCGGCATCACGGCGGCGTGTGCCCGCTGTCACGATCACAAGTTCGATCCGATCCCCACGAAGGATTACTACGCCCTCGCCGGCATCTTCCGCAGCACGGAAACCTGTTACGGCACCATCCGCGCCGTCCAGGGCCAGCATCCGTCGCCACTCATGACCTTGCCGGATTCCGGTATCGAAGACGGTCTGAAACCGCTCAGCAAATCCGAAGTCGAGCGATTGGAGAAACAACTCGCCGATCTCCGGCAGGAGCTGCGGGATCTGCAACGCAAGAGCATTCAGGATTCGTTCCTGTCCGTCAACGGGGTTCGCCTGCGCATCCAAACGGCGACGATCGAAGGCCGCCTCAGCCAGTACGAAAAGGATGGCACACCCAAGCGCCTCGCGATGGGCACCCGCGAGCGATTCCGCACCTTCAACAGCCCGGTCTATGGCCGCGGCGAACCGGATAAGCCCGGCGAAGTAGTATCACGCGGATTCCTACAAGTCATGACCGACCGCCAGCCGACCATCCGCCGTGGCAGCGGTCGCATGGAACTCGCGAACTGGGTTGCTTCACCCGATAACCCGCTCACCGCCCGCGTGTACGTCAACCGCATGTGGCTGCACCTATTCGGCCGCGGGCTGGTCAACACGCCGGATAACTTCGGCACGACCGGCTCCGCACCCAGCAGCCAGATGCTGCTCGATCACCTCGCCCTTCGCTTCATGAACGACGGCTGGAGCACCAAGAAGCTGATCAAGGAACTGGTGTCGACCGAGGCCTATCAGCTCGCCACGACCTACGAACCCAAGAATTTCGAACGCGATCCGGAGAATTCGCTCCTCTGGCGCATGACGCCCGAACGGCTCGATGCGGAGGTGATCCGCGATGCACTGCTCGCAGTCGCCGGCAACCTCAATCGTTCGCCGGCGAAAGGCTCGCCCGTCCACGCCAACGGCGAAGGCTATGCGATTCCACGCGGCCGCCCCGCGCTCTTTGGCGGACCGCCGCCCGAAGACACGCACCGATCCGTCTACCTGCCGATCGTCCGCGACAACGTTCCCGAATCGCTCACGCTCTTCGACGCCGCCGACCCCAATCTCATCGTCGGGAACCGCGTCAACACCACAGTCCCCGCCCAGGCTTTGTTCCTCATGAATAATCCCTTCGTGATCAAGCAGTCGGACCTCGTCGCCTCGAAGCTGATCACGAACTTCGGCAGCGACAGCCAGCGGATCCGCGAGGCGTACCGCATGGTCTATGGCCGAAATCCGACGAACGCGGAAGTCGAAACGTCCGAGGCGTTCGTCGCCAAATACAGCGCCCGGCACACCCGCCGCGAGACCTGGACCGCGTTCGCGCAAGCGCTCTTCGGTAGCGCCGAATTCCTGATGCGAAATTAATCACCACCAACCTGACACAAAAGAAATTCCCGAGGTGTTCCCATGTTCGATCGTCGCCAAATGCTCCAGACCACCGGGTCCGGGTTCGGATTTCTCGCCTTCTCCGCGCTCGCGCATCAGGCCGCCGCACGCGAAGCCGCCAACCCGCTCGCGCCGAAACCACCGCACTTCCCCGCCAAGGCCAAACGTGTCATCTTCCTCTGCATGGAAGGCGGACCGAGCCACGTGGACATGTTCGACCACAAGCCCAAGCTCTCCTCGGATGATGGCAAGAGTTACGCCGGCGCTCGCGGTCGCGTCTTCGGTGGCAAACTCCTCGGCTCGCCCTGGACCTTTAAGAAGCACGGCAAATCCGGCATTCCCATGAGCGAACTCTTCCCCGAACTGGCCCGTCATGCCGACGACCTCACCATGCTGAACGCCTGCTACACCGACATCCCGAACCATCCGCAGGCGTTCCTGCAGATGCACTGCGGGCTGTTCCAGTTCCCGCGACCCAGCTTGGGTTCGTGGATTCTCTACGGCCTCGGCACCAGCAACGAAAATCTCCCCGGCTTCGTCACCATCTCGCCACCGAACAACAATGGCGGCCCCGCCAACTACGGCAGCAATTTCCTCCCCGCCATCTATCAGGGGACGAAGATCGGCGGGGGCGGATTCGGTGCGTACGGTGGGGGCGGAAGCGGCAGCGTGAGCAACATCAAGAACCCGCGTCAGTCCACCCGCGATCAGCGTCAGCAGCTCGACTTCATGCAGGAATTGAACAAAAATTCACTGCAACAAACCGGCCACAACCCCGCCGTCGAAGGCCTGATCGAAAGCTACGAACTGGCGTTCCGCATGCAGGCCGAACTGCCGAAGGCGCTCGACGTCAGCGGGGAAACGCGAAAGACGCTCGAGCTGTACGGCATCGGTTCCGGTGGCGCAGCCGCTGGCGGACGTTTCGGCAACGCCGGTGGCGGACCCGGCGGGCGGCGCGGCGGGCCTGACACCTTCGGTCGCCAGTGCCTCATGGCACGCCGGTTGATCGAGTCCGGCGTGCGGTTCGTCGAAGTCACACGCGGAGGATGGGATCAGCACCGCAACCTGAAAGACGACCTCGCCGGTAACTGCGAATCGATCGACAAGCCGATCGCCGGACTGCTCGCAGACTTGAAGCAAAGAGGCTTGCTGAAAGATACCCTCGTGATCTGGGGCGGTGAGTTCGGCCGCACGCCGTACGCGCAGGGGACCGACGGCCGCGACCACAACAGCAAAGGCTACACGATGTGGATGGCGGGTGGTGGAACGAAAGCCGGCTTTGTGCACGGCAAAACCGACGATTACGGCCACGAAGCGGTCGAAGGCAAGGTGCACGTCCACGACTGGCACGCCACCGTGCTCCACCTGCTGGGGTTGGATCACGAAAAGCTCACCTACCGCCACGCCGGCCGTGATTTCCGCCTCACCGACGTAAAAGGAAATGTCGTGAAAGAAATTGTCGCCTAAACTGTTCTTCAGGAAAGATGTTTCCTGGAGTTCAATATGCGATCCGTTTTTCTGTTGCTCTGCTCGGCCGCGGTTCTCAGCGCGGCCGACCCGTTGAAGGATGCCCCAAAGCCGCTCCCGCGAGCCGCCGGCGGCATTGGCACCCGCATCCCCGACGCGGACTTCACCGATCTCGCTGGCAAAAAAGCCAAACTCAGCGACTACGCCAAAGCGCCGCTGCTCGTCGTCGCCGTCACCGTCACCAATCAATCGTGCCCGCTCTCCAAGAAATTCGCTCCCGTCCTCGCGCAGATCGAAAAAGACTACCGCAAGAAGAACGTCGCCTTCCTCTTCATCAATCCCACCGAAAACGACACGCCGCGGGATGCGTTCGCCTCCAGCATCGTCATCGACAAAGATGGCAAACTCGCACGCCTGCTGGGTATGAAATCCACCACGGAAGTGGTCGTTCTCGACTCCGCACGCACCGTGAAGTACCGCGGCGCCGTCAGCGATCAGCACGGCCTCGGTTACTCCCTTGATGCGCCCCGCAAGGCCTACCTCACACTCGCACTCGATGCGCTCCTCGCAGGGCAGACTCCGGATTTCGCCGCCACCACCGCACCCGGATGCCCGCTCGATCTGGAACCGGCCAAAGTTTCGGTCTCGCACACCTACCACAACCGGATCTCACGCATCATCCAGCAGAACTGCCAGGAATGCCATCGCGAGAAGGGTGTGGCGCCGTTTGGCCTCGAGACTTACGAAGAAGTCGTTTCGCAGAAAGGGGCGATCCGGCAAGTGATCGAACGCGGGATCATGCCGCCGTGGTTCGCTGAGCAGGGCAAAGACAATGACCGCCCGCACTTCCTCAACGACCGCTCGCTTTCAGCGAAGGACAAGACCGATCTGCTCGCGTGGTTGAAGTCGGACCTCCCGCGCGGTGACTCTGCCGATGCTCCGCTTCCCAAAAAATGGCCCGAGGAATGGGCGATCGGCAAGCCCGATGCCATCTTCCAGATCGGTAAGCCGATTTCGATCCCCGCAACAGGAACCATGCCCTATCAGAATGTCACTGTCGATACGAACCTGACCGAAGACAAATGGGTGGAGGCGTTCGAGATCAAGCCGACTTCGCCCGGCGTGGTGCATCATGTGCTCGTGCATGTGATCCCGAAGTTCGGCTTGGGCCGACTCGCACCCGGCGGACGGCAGGCGGTGAATACCAACGTGGACGATGAACGCAACGGCTTCTTCGCCGCCTACGTTCCCGGCAACGATCACCTCGTGCTCGGCAAAGGGTTCGCCCGAAGACTGCCCAAAAATTCGACTCTGCGATTCCAGATCCACTACACGCCCAATGGCCAAGCGACGACGGATCAGGTGCGGCTGGGTTTGAAGTATGCCAAGGAGGAGCCGACGAGTGTGGTCAAGGTGGGGGCGGTGATGAAGCCCGATATCCGCATCCCCGCCGGCGCATCGAATCACGAGGAAGTCGCGAAGCTCAAGGTGCCGGTGGACCTGACGATCCGGGCATTGATGCCGCACATGCACGTTCGCGGTAAGGCGTGCCGGTACGAACTGATTTCGCCCGATGGCAAGGCGTCCTCCATGTTGCTTGATATTCCGCACTACGACTTCAACTGGCAGCTGCGCTATCAGTTCGCGGAACCGGTCACGATTCCCAAGGGTTCGACGATCCGGTTCACGGTGTGGTACGACAACAGCGCCAACAACCCCGCCAATCCCGATCCGAAGCGGATGGTTCGCTGGGGTCCGCAGACGTCCGATGAGATGCATCTGGGTTATGTGGAGTATGTGATCGACCGGACACAGGATGAAGACGAGCCGTTTAAGAGCGACGAAAAGCCGAAGATCCCGAAGGAGGGAATCGATATCCCGGAGCGGTTCAAGAAGGGGCTTTCGCTGTTCGACAAGAACGGCGACGGGAAGCTGGATGAGAAGGAGATCGACGCGATGCCGGAGCAGATCCGCGGCCGCGTCTGGGACTACATCCGCAAGACCAGAGACTAATCAAAGGGGACGCAGCCAATCCTGTTCGGCACGGGATTTGCGCGTTGGGGTGGTTACGGAATTCCGTGATTTTCTAGCGTTTTCCTCTTGCGCCCGGCCTCGCGCTTGCGCATCATTATCGAGCATGGCTCCACCGCGTGCCCAGCCGATTCGCGA
>JBGSJI010000067.1:0-40493 GCA_041742055.1 Limnoglobus sp.
GAGAAAGAACAACAGTGGAAGCAAAGGGGCGTGGCATGGGCAGCATCCGTGCGGCCTAAGGAATGGGTAAGGCGACAGCCTATGCCAACGTTCGGCGATGTCCAGCTCACTGGCAGCGAACTTGTGAAACGGTCATCTAGCATGACACCGTCGCCGCCATGACCTTCCCCGACAAGGACGGCCACACCCTTCCCTGCTCCGTATGCTCGATGATTGGAAGCGGAGTAACCGCTCCCGATTGAACAGCACCCATTTTCAGGAATGATTCATGCCGAAGAACCCTGTCGCACTTATTACAGGAAGTGGCAAGAAACGGATCGGATCTGTCGTTGCGGAGGCGCTGGCGCGACGCGGGTACGATATCGCCGTTCATTATCGAACATCACAGGAAGAAGCACTGGACACTGTAGACTCTTTGACGAGTTTCGGTGTGCGGGCCAAAGCGTTTCAAGCTGATCTTACCGATGAGAATGCTGTCCAAGAACTGATTTCTGGCATTGGATCCGCGTTCGGCCAGATCGATTTACTGGTCAACTGTGCAGCAATCTGGAAGAGCAAGCCACTCGAAGAAGTCACGGCAGCGGATGTCCGTTTGCACTTCGACGCCAACGCACTAAGTACGTTTCTGTGCTGCCAGCAGGTCGGCCTGCAAATGGTCAAACAAGAACAGGGCGGGCTGATAGTCAACATCGGCGACTGGGCGGAAGTTCGGCCATATTTGAATTATGCCGCCTATTTCCCAAGCAAGGGCGCAGTCTCAGCCATCACGCGCAGCATGGCAGTCGAATTGGGTACACGGAATCCCAACGTGCGCGTCAACGCGATTCTTCCCGGTCCCGTTATGCTTCCTCCCGACCTCCCTGAAGAGGAGAAGCAGCAGGCGATCCAAGCCACCTTGGTGAAGCGTGAAGGGAGTCCGAACAATATCGCCCAGGCGGTCATGGCTTTTATAGACAACGATTTTGTCACGGGCGTATTGATGCCGGTCGATGGCGGGCGTACTGTGTATGCACCCGAATGAACCAGTAAATCGTGTAGAGCATTAAATCTGTGCTCGGACAATCGGGAGCCTGATCGATGGCCTCAGCTGAGAACCCTAATCCACAATCGCCTGACGACCGATCAAATCGGACGTCAAGTGAGCACGATACATCGGCGGAGATTGGCAATTCATCAGATACTAATTCGAAAACTTCTGTCTCCCAATCTGATCAAAAGACAATGACTCAGCTGCATCATCCTTCGGATGAAGCTTTGAGAACAACAATCGACGACAGTCACAGTCCAAACGTTTACCTCAAACTTCGTGAAGTCAACCGCTGTGTGCTCGAAAAACAGATCGGAAGCGGCGGCATGGGTGTCGTTTTCAAAGCCCGGCATCAGGATCTCGATATCGACGTCGCAGTCAAATTCCTGCACCCCCAACTGATCACAAACCCAGGCGCAAGCGCGCGATTCCTGCGCGAAGCTCGACTGGCAGCACGTCTCCAATCGCCCGGCTTCGTGAGAGTCTTTGCATGTGGAGAAACCGAGGGTCACTTTTACATCGTCATGGAATTCGTTGACGGACAGACTCTTGCCGATCACCTCGACGAACGGGGAACCATACCGATCGCACGCGCACTCCAGATCACGGAATTGATCGCGACTGCTTTGAAAGAATCTCTCCAACAGATCGGAATGATCCACCGTGACATCAAACCTTCAAATATCCTCCTGACATCGAACGGCCAGGTCAAACTCGCCGATCTCGGATTGGCAAAGATGAACTTGTCATCTGCAAATCCCACGGCGTTCGAAACAGCGGCGGGTGTCATACTCGGAACCCCAAGCTACATGTCTCCGGAACAATGCACCGATGCTGGCAGTGTCGATCACCGGGCGGACATTTACTCTCTGGGCGCGACGCTTTTCCAGATGCTGATCGGCCGCGCCCCGTTTCAGGGAGATCATTACCTCAAGATCATCAAGCAGATTCTCGATTCTGAACCCGTTCATATTCCTGACGAGATTCCTGAAACGGTACGCGCCCTCGTCCATCAGATGATGAACAAAAACCCCGAAGAGCGATTTGCAACATACGATGAACTGATTACCGCTATCCGCAATGCACAACAATCACTTGGCAAAACCAGTGAACAAGTCAAGATTGATATCTCCAAGGCGATTCGTGAAAAAACCATTTCAGAACTCGTTCTTCCGGTCAACAACGTACCTCGTGCATCACCAACGGAAAATCGTGTGCTTCTCGTGGTCGACGTGCAAAATGATTTCTGCTCAAACGGACCGCTGGCGGTGCCGGGAAGCGAAGAAGTGATCCCGGTGATCAACCGGCTCTCAAGACGATTTTCCCATGTGATTCTGACACAGGACTGGCACCGCGAGGATCATTTCTCGTTTGCATCTTCACATCCCGGGAAAAAACCGCATGATCGAATCCGCCTGAATTACGGCGAACAGATTCTCTGGCCGGACCATTGTGTGCAGGGCACGAACGGCGCTGAGTTTCATCCCGAACTGGAGGTTGACAACTGTGAGCTGATCATCAGAAAAGGTTATCACCGGGAGATCGACTCCTATTCGGCATTCTTTGAAAACGATCGCCGCACTCCAACAGGGTTGACTGGGTATCTTCGTGAACGCGGAATGACTCGGCTTTATATTGTCGGCCTGGCGACCGATTTCTGTGTCGCCTATTCCGCACTCGATGCCCGAAAACTGGGTTTCGAAGTGACAATCATCGAGGCCGCCTGCCGCGGTATCGACATTAACGGATCACTATCCGCCGCCTGGGACGAGATGCTCGAGGCGGGGGTCATCCGTTCTTGATATCTGTACGATGTTTGACTTGGCTCAAGGCATGTTCTTTCGCCACGTGAGTAGCAATTCCTTCAAACGCTTCTCCACCTCGGCATGATCCGCAATTCGATTGTTCTTCTCTTCTCGATCCTGGGACAAATCGTAAAGCTCCGCACGAATGCCATCTGACTGAATCAGGAACTTCCAGTCCTCGAATCGAATTGCCAGATTCGGACTGCGATGATACTGAACTTTTGGATAGACAAACGAGCTGGTATTGCGACCGTATTCCCAGAAGAGGGGCCTTCTACGTGATGGAGAACCCCCAAGAAGTGCATCGCTCAAATCCTCTCCATCCGATCGATATCCTTCCGGGAGTTCGGCCTGGCAGATCTTCGCAAGCGACGGCACAAGATCAAGAGTTGAGATCACTGTCTGTTTGTTGACCTTCGCTTCTTTGATCGTCCCGGGCCACCAGACAATGAAAGGAACTCGAATACCGCCCTCGTAAAGACTCAGCTTCTGTCCACGCAGTCCTCCGCTGCGCTCGCGTTCAAATGGCGGCGACGCGCCATTGTCCCCGATGAGCAAGACAAGCGTATTGGAGCCTTGGGTAAATTTGAGTAATCGACCAATCTCATGATCAAGGGACTGCATCACCGCCTTGTATCTTGTCTTGTTCAATGGTTCACCAGCGACCTTCACTGCATCCATTTGATCGCTCGAAGGAACAAAGGGCGTATGGGTGTCATCCAGCCAAAGATTGACGAAACAGGGCTTCTTTTTGTTTTCCTTCATAAACGCGATAGTCTGATCGATCATCCACCGGGTCCGATCATGGCGAGGGACCTGCTGAGGCTCAAGTTGATCCTGCGGGCCCCAGGGTGTGGTCTTCAACCCGAGAGGCGCGGCAGGTTCGGGACTTTCGTAAGTGCCAAGTCCGAGATCATAGCCATAAGCGCTGAATTTGGGTGCGTTGGTGACATCGCGCCCTCCGCCCAGGTGCCACTTGCCGATATGAGCAGTAGCATACCCGGCCAACTTGAGAATGCGCGGAAGCGTCGGCGCCTTCGGATCAAGATAGTCTGCCATCTCACAGGCCTTATTGCCGGCACGGGTTTGCAGGAAGCTGGAGATGCGCCATCGCGCCGGTGACTGGCCGGTAAGGAGTCCGCATCGTGACGGCGAGCAGATTGGTGAAGCGACATAGCCTTGTGTAAATCGAATTCCTTCATGGGCCATGCGGTCAATATTGGGCGTCTTGATGATCGGATTGCCATAGCACGAAGGATCACCCCAACCAAAATCATCAACAAACACGATGACCACATTCGGCCGTTTCGTTTGGTTTTCAGAAGCTGAAAGGTTAAGGACAATTGAAAAAAGCAGAATCGAAGCGAATACACGAAACATCATTTGTCCCTCGCCAAACACCAATTATTGTTAATCAATGTTTCTTTGTGGAATTGATTTTCTGGGTAATTTCATCAAGACGTGATTGCATCCTGTACCCGGCTGCTTGGATTGAGAACGATTCGATCAGGTCGGCTTGCGCTTTCTGACCGGTCATTCGAGAGAAAGACTGCTGTTCAAAACTCTTCGTCATCAACTCCGCAGCATGATCAACGCTCGCATCAGCCCAGAAGAATCCTTTAGGATAGGGGTCAATATCTTCATCTATTTCGATGAGATTGTAGTCAACAAGAAAGCTGTTTGAGGAATTCATAAAGTCGGTATTTCCACCGTAATTGGTAGCAATAACCGGCTTTCCAAGCAACATCCCTTCAGCACAGACTAAACCTAATCCTTCCGATCTGTGGAGCGAGACAATGCAATCTGATACGTCAAAGAGCGCGAGCAAATCGGACCTTGAAAGCACGCGATCAATAAGCGTGATATTATCGCTTTGTTCGATTGTCGTTCGCAATAAATCCCATTGATCCTGATAATAGGACTCCGGAGGCGAAACCTTGATGACAAGCAAAACATCATTATTACCACGGAATGCTTTCAGAAATGCTTTGATAACAGCAAGTGGGTTTTTCCTCTGCATCCGACTGTTCATATCAAAAACAGTCAAAAAAACATACTTCGAAGCCGGAAGCTGGAAGTACTCACGATCTCGCTTGGCGAAAGAATCAAGTTCCAGGCCGGGATTCATGGTGATCACAGGTACTGAAAAGGCCTTTTTCATCGATTTTTCAATGAAGGTGGTTGGTGCCCAAATTTCATTAATCCCTTCCGCACGATCCAACCACTTATCCGGGATCTGCTCAAGCTCCCACCACCAAGTCGCGATTCGGTAGACACCCGTTTGCATTGCCAGACCGGATTTACGATATGCTTCTGAAATTGAGAGATCGATACCCGTATTGATAATCGTGATATCATCGATTTCGCAGTCATCGTAACCAGCACGATCACGTGGTTCACGCAGGAATAACACAGGAAAGTCTCGATGCCGCGTGCGGATCTGAACGGAGTTCAACGACTTGACCATGCCTTTTACAGCTTGCTGTAATCCCGATGTATATCGAAAAAAACCTAAGACATTAACAGATTGACATTTTTGATCGCTTTGTAAAGACTCTGAATGATTCGAGACGTTTGACTTAAGACTTTGAATTCTATGAATCAAATTCGAAGTACGGCAGGAATGAATTTCAGATGACTTTCCCGAACGAAGTCTGGCAGTAATCTTGAGTTCATCGTTCGGACATGCGGGATCTGTCAGGCGTGCGGTACGAATCCAGTGTTTATTGATTTGATATTTTGATTGAATCCATGATTTGAGAGTCTGCCAGCCATATCGCGTTAGACCCTGCGGCACGTTTTTCTGCCATTCAGGCAAGCGCCGGTAGGTCGTTACCAGACCCCTACTCGGATCTTCTTCCAATTCAAAATGATACCATAGCGCATATTCGGGAGGGAACGAGTACTCGTGTACCCCATGTAACAAAAGCCATCTTAGGTAGTCACCCCGGCTTTCCGGAGTCAACGCGAGCGGACAAATCGAACGAAGATCCTCTCGGAACTCAAAAATATGCCGAATTGAATTCGATGGATCAAACTGATTCAGCTTTTCAATGTTCGCACGCGCTTCTTCATCCTGAACAATATTGCACAGATACTTTCGATATTCCGGCTGAGTAATCGGAGATTTGAAACGAATGAATTCATTCGTATTGCTGAGGTATCGGCCTAGAAGATACCGAATGGCACCTTCGGAGCCGCGATGAGCCACACGGACGTCGTTGCTTAATGTACGGTGCCCTGTTTCCTTGAGCACTTGATTCAAATGCGGCAAACGGTAAATGTTAAGATATTTCATAGTGCAATTATTTGGAAATCGAGTGTCACAAGTTTAATTTTCCGTAGCGCAATGATCATGCTGCTTTTCGCATATCGCCATGGTTTCCAAAAATATCGTAAGCAATTGATCGACCGATTGCAGATTGAATAGCCGACTGATAATTCAAAAGCATCGTATCATAATGAAATCCAGAACAATAATTACTGAACGCACGTCTCGATTGATACTGGATCAGTTCCGGATCTTCAAGATATTTTATGATAGCTTTCATGAGAGAATCCGGATCTGAGTGATCAAATGGAGTCGCATTATATCCCCATATGACCTGATCGCGTATCCCTTGACACTGAGTCGTAATGATCGGCAAACCGTACGACTGAGCCTCAATGATAGCCCGACTGAACGCCTCCATCATTGAAGAGCAAAGATAAAGATCCGAATTGCTAAGATACTGATCGACCTCAGGCGTTTCAGGCACCAATTGGACTGAATCCGCGACGCCTAAACGATGAATAAGTTTTTGGACATATTGGCCATATGTCACCGATTCCCGATACCCGATAATCGTGATCTGAAAACGGTAACCCATTTTCTTCAAGATCGCGGCAGCATGTACAATTATCGACTGATTCTTCCGTTCGCAGACAGTACCAATCGATATCATCCGAACAAGCGAAGACAGGTCTTTCTTTCGATTGTTCAACGATTTGGGAATTCCGTTATTAATCACGATCATATTATTACGGCAGTTCAGTCTGTTGAAGAGATCGAACGTATCTTGAGAGGCTGCGATGATTCGATTCGAAAGTCGAAATGCCTGACGGATCTTACGGATCACGAACGGATTGAATAAACGCTGAATGACAGCTTCAGAATAGCTTTCATGAATCACCCATACGCACGGAATCCCCAAGTGAGCCGACGCCTCAATGAACGGAAACATCATCAAAGTATTGACGAGAACCACATCAGGAGTCTTTTTTCTGAGAAACGATTTGATCTCCCTCAGCGCAGTTCGGTATTCCGGGCCCTCCCACCTTCCTGAAGCAACGCAAGACGACCAGGGGCGGTCGAAAATAGAAACCTCGATTTTTTTTTCGCGGTAACAGTTTGCGCCCACTCCTGTATTCGGCGACCACACAAAAGGATGACACCCGTATTTTTCCTGTAAACCAATGACAATTTCTGACAAATATTTCGGCGCACCCTCCGCACTACTCAAATTATGTGCAGCGACTGCAACTCTTCGATTTTTTGAACCAGAAATCCCGCTTAAGCTGCTATGCACTTGCTGCTGAAGTGCGATTCTCGATGACTGATTCCAATCATAGTGGTCAATTTGTCCACTGTATTCTTTATATAAGTGAAATCGCTCAATTGGATCGTCGTTTCTTTGCTCATTATTCTCACATTGAAACTCAACTCCACCCACATAAACGGCACGGCATCCGCCTCGTGCAATTCGCAATCCAATATCCATATCAAACAGACAATTCGGATATTCCCTGGAATTGAAACCGCCGAGACGCTCGAAATCCGACCGCTTCATCGCCATCACGCCGTGTGAGGGATACAGACAATTTCGAGTGACCTCACCGTAGAAATAATAACTGATACGATGCTGATCTTCGCCGTAAAACAAGTCCCTCGGCCTGTCACCTGAAATAAGGGTTGTTCCCGCCGAAACAATCAAACCGTCAGACGAAACGACTTTGCCTGTCAATAATTTCACACCTTCCAGACTCGAATGTGCAATGAAGCGATCAAGCCAATCCGCCTGACAGGGAACGAGATCACTCTTCAGAAAGACGATCAGGTCTTCAGAACACAATAACGCTTTCTCATTGAGAGCCTCGGCTGTATTCCCATTCGTTGAAACATGATAATACTTCACATTCGGATAGCTTGTACTCTTGATGATTTCCTGATGACGATTCTCGACTCCTGTACCAAAAGTTATGATTGCCACTGAAGGCTCGCGATACGATTTGATGAATTCAAGTATCGGCAAACCCATCTGCCTGGCAAACTCGGGGACACCCCATTCGCCTTCAATGCCACGACGATTCATCGCATCGATTACCGCTTTTCGGCCTGATGTATGGACAAAAGACTTCTGGCCCGCATGACTTGCGGTCGATTCGCTATGCGACCGCCAGTGGTACAGAATCTTCGGAATATGAGCTATCGCATCCGTTTTTTCCGTCACTCTCAGCAATAAATCGTGGTCCTGAGATCCTTCATACCCAACACGGAATCCGCCCAACTGCTCAAAAAGCCGCTTTCTGAGAACGACAAAGTGATTGATATAGTTATAACTCAATAATAATTCCGGAGACCAGGCAGGCTTCCGCTGCGGGTCAAACCTTCGACCCATCTCATCGATCTTATCTTCATTCGTGTAGATCAAATCGAGATGCTGATTCTTCTGCATCAGACGAACGACTTCAAACAGCGCATCCGGCTCCAGACAATCGTCGTGGTCCAGAAGCGCGATAAAGTCGCCGCTCGCAAGGCTCGCGGCCGTATTGCTCGCCTTGCAGATATGACCGTTCTCATTTCTCCGGAGAAGCTTGATGCGACTGTCATTCGGCAAGTGTGCAAACTCCGCCAGCAGATCAGCTCGAGTCGAGCGATCGTCTGCCAGGCAAAGCTCCCAGTTATCGTAAATCTGATCCATCACGCTCATGACTGCCTGTCGAAACCAGACCGGCGCCACGTTGTAAACCGGCATGACGATACTGATTTTTGGGCGGTAAACGAACGTGTCGCTGATGACTCGCATCTGCTCTTCGACTTCTGGAGTCAATTGCTGGCTTTCAATCTCGGCCTGGTATTCGGAGCGATCGGGAAACCTTTTATTCAGTACCCAATCCTGAAATCGATAGCGAAACTCCACGACCTTGCGAACCACGCGCGAGATCCGTGCAACCCAACGGGAAAGCGAAAGGACCTCGCCCGTCCGGAATGATCGCGCCGTTCGCTTGAGAAAATTCCGAAACCGGTTCTTGAGGCCGGCTGACTCTTGCGCTTCGAACACCTCTCGCTGGCGCAGTTCGCTCAAACGCTTTTCATAAAGCGTGACCTCACGCTCTCCGACTGCCGTGACTCGTATCCACTCCGCATCCTCAAGGGGAAGCTGAGTTGTAAAGGAATTGTTTTCGTCGGCTTGAATCGCGACGTCGATTGCAACTTCGTGGTCGTACCAAACTTGTATCGTCCAGTTGCGGGACGGTGTGAATCCCGAAACACCCAGAAGAGGAATCCCGGTGTAAGGCTCGATGACTTGCTCAACGTACAAGACAAAATCGTCGGTTCCGACAGCATCCATGCCAACGACTCACAGAGTTTTCTCCGATTTGGCCCACTGTACTCCAACGCCGATCGTGACCTCAAGTGCAATTTAATTCGGAGACTTTACACAGCGGAAGCCGGTATGACAGGCGCTGTCCTGAGGTTCCCCTTTGTCGCGAGTCCCGGGTAAATAGCGGCGGCAGTATTCATCCGCACAGAGAAACGATCCACCGCGGCGGACGCGCCGCTTATCACCCTCCGGCTCTGCCGGACCGGTCGGGTTGCGTTTCGGGCTGATTTTGTAGTAGTTCTCATCGTACCAGTCCTGACACCACTCCCACGCATTCCCGCTCATGTCAAACAAGCCATAGCCATTCGGCTGATAGGAAGCAACGGGTGCGAGGCCGGAGAACCCGTCGCGGTCTTCGATCTTCGCTGGAAACCGGCCCTGAAAGGTATTGGCGAAATAGACACCTTTGGTGCCCTGCGGATCGTTTCCCCAGACATACTCATTGCGATTCTTTCCACCTCGAGCGGCATATTCCCACTCGGCCTCCGTCGGTAGTCGCTTACCCGCCCACTGTGCGTAAGCGTTGGCATCTTCCCATGAAAGGTGAACGGCCGGATGGTTCTCTTTGCCTTCGATCGTGCTCTCTGCACCCTCCGGGTGCTGCCAACTCGCGCCGACGCTCTTGACCCACCATTCGGGACCCGGTGCGGGTTCATTGCGCATTAACTTTTCACTTCTCAAGCGGTCACAGTCTTTGGCATCGCATTCGAAGCATCGGAAGACTGCGGAAAACGGAACGAGATCGGCCGGATTCGCGCCGGGGAAATCCTCTGCTTTAGGCGTCCTTTCGGCGGTTGTCAGATACCCTGTCGCTTTGACAAATTCACGATATTGGGCGTTGGTGACTTCGGTTCGATCCATCCAGAAACCGTCAACTTCAACCGTGTGCGTTGGCGCATCCTGATCCGGACTGGCGTCGTACCCCATGAGGAATTCTCCGCCGGGAATCCAGACCATCCCTTCGGGAGCGTTCTCGGATGGAGAATTGGGGTCCGCTGGCGGGGTTTCATTGAAGATGAAGAATGTGACCGCAAAGCCGATGATGGTCATCGCAACTATCAACGGCCAGCGAATGCCGATCGTTCCGAGATTCTGTTCCAAGGGTTGCCCTGTTTTGTCCTTTGCCATGTGCCATTCACCTGGGAGGGGGCTGCGTTCTGCTAGAGCGATTTCAAATACTCAATCAGATTTCGTCGTTCTTCTGGAGTTAAATGATCGCCGTACAGATGGCCGCCGTTTCCACGACCTCGCTGGGTCGTATCGTAAATCTTACGTTTTTCGTACGGGTTTGCGTGGTCGAGTTTCAAATTCTCAGTCTGGATTTTCCATCCGATTCGAACTTGATCAAAATCGACTTCTCTCGTTTGAAAGCTCCGTGTGAAGATTTTCGGGCGTGATCCCGAGTTGAGAACTCCTTCGAGTGTCGGTACGCTGCCGTTGTGAAAATACGGCGCGGTCGCCCAGACGCCGTCGAGCGGCGGAGCCTGATATCCGGATGTCTTTCGAATGGGTCGCGGCGGCGTTTCTTGGCCAAACCAACTCTCTGCATAGGCTTCGCCGAATTTGGTTCCGATGTTGTGATAGCGCGTTGGATCGGTGCCGATTTCATCGAGCGGAATGATCTTGTTCGGATAGGTCGTATTGGGTCCGTAAGTCCCGTGACATTTCGAGCAGTTCGCTTCAAAAATCTGTTTGCCTCGCGACGCGCGTTCCGAGTCAATCGCAAATGGGTATTTGGGAGCATCGAGATTCAGCAAGTACTTTTGAATGTCCTGGAACGCTGGCTCCGCCTTCACAAAATCGTTTTTCAGCGTGAGCGGATGCATCATGAATTGCATCAGGGAGCGCACAGAGCCTGCATCCGTTGCGCCGACGTGATACATCGTTTTCTTCTTCTTCAACAGCCACCACGCTGGGACATCCTCGCAACTGTCATCGTGAAGATCGAGATCCCGCAGGGTCTCTCTCAAACTCAGATCGTTATTCCGGTAACCCAGAAGATAGACGCTAAACGCACCCGCTTCATTGGTGCCGCGAGTCTGCGAGAATGTGAACGGCAACTTCGCCGGGATGTTCCCTGCCTTGTAGAGATCCTCGAAAATCGCCTGAATATCGAGCGATGAATTTCCAAGTCCGATATAGCTCTTTCCGAAGATGCTGCCGCCATGACACATCATGCAATCCAAGGCGATTCCCTTTACGAAGGGCAGATACGGCGCCAAGCGCAGGCCCATCGGCAAGCCGTCGTTCGGATACGGTGAAGGGTGCAGCCCATAGCGTTCGTTGAACGCTTTTTCGTAGTCAACCGGTTTACGATCAACGCCCCACTGTTTCCATGCGAGATCGTAAGCTGCTCTTGGCCAGAACGAAGGAATGAATGCACGGGATTCGAGCGCGATGCGACCGCGCGCGACCTGCGAAGGCGGTTCGGCAGAGCCAATTCCGGAAAAAAGAGCGACAAAGAGGCACGAAATCCCAATTCGAATCATGATGGATCTCCCGGCATGATCACTATAGGTGGGAGACTGCATTCTTGTCGATACTGACACCATGCCGAACCATTTTACTCGGTTCTGTGTCGCACATCTGTCCAGCGATCCCGGTGTATCGTGTCAACGAATGCAAGTGATAAGAATCCATCGCCACAGCGGTTCAAATCATTTGTGAATCCATTGTTGATCCATCTCATTCTGAATAGTTATTCATCATGAGTTCAAAATCAGACAAAGTGTTTGAAAAGACGGAGATCCGCATCGTAGCGGGCTCTTTGAAAGGTCGAAAAATCACCGCGTTCGTCCATGAAGGATTGAGGCCTACGCCTCAGCTCGTTCGGGAAGCACTGTTCAGCATACTGGGCAATGCGATACCGGGGCGGATCTTCATCGACCTGTTCGCCGGTACGGGCGTCGTTGGAATCGAAGCCATCAGCCGCGGAGCCGCCAGCGCGCTGCTCATCGAGGGAAGCCGCGAACACGCTGCCGAAATTCAAAAAACGATTGCTCGCTTTCAGATCGGTGAACAGGTTCAAGTCGTAAAAGCCGATGGTTACCGCTGGGCGGAGCGCTGGATTGTGCCCGTTCGGTCGGGTCCGATCAATGTTTTTTTCAGTCCGCCGTTTCCCGATCTCGAGGCGACGAAAGTCAAAGCGTTCATCAATCTGGTCCATACGTTGTTGGACAAGGTTCCAGATGAATCGGTGCTGACCATTCAGGCCGAGGATGGTTTTCCGGTCGATCAGTTGCCAGAGCCGGCGAAATGGGACATCCGCAAGTACGGGAGAAACCTTCTACTCTTTCTCGTGAAAGAATCGCCGCCTGCACACGATGAGCAACTGTCATCCGCCGAGTGAAGTTAACCGATACACGAGCCTTAATTTGTTGCAGGATCGCGCTCGCGGATCCCGGAGACCCGTCCGCCTTCCAGGATCAGAATTTTGCCTACGCAATTCGGCAATTCCTCGGTTCGGTGAGTGACGAAGATCAATGTCTGGTCTGGTGTCAGATTTGCATCCAACCACTGACCAATCATTTGAGATGCCGCACCGTCCAGACTCTGGAATGGCTCATCCAGAATGAGCAACGGTGGCCGCTTGATGAATGCGCGAATCAGTAACGTGAGCCGCTGCTGACCAGTGGAAAGCTGACGAAACGGGCGATCGATCCAAGCGCTGGCGTGAAAGCGTTCGAACAACTCACGAACTTTGGCCGCTTCTTCCTCACTCGGTTTGCGAAAAAGCAGAGCATCGTGGAATCCGGTCGCCGCGGCCTCGAATGCGGTGAGCGGTTCGCTGAAGTACAGATGAAATTCCGGCGACACAAATCCGATCCGCCGTTTGACGTCCCAAATCGTTTCTCCCGATCCGCGTCTATTCCCGAAGATCCGGATGTCGTTCGAAAACGCCTGCGGATGATCGCCACACGCCAGCGCAAGCAGGCTCGTCTTCCCGGCTCCGTTCGGCCCGACGATCGCCCAGCGCTCACCCTGGCGTACCGTCCAGGAAACGGAATCCAGAATCGTCCGACCGCCATGACGGACCGAAACATTCCGAAATTCGAGGACAGGTTCTCCTGCGTTCGACTGACCTTGTGTTGTATTCTTTTGTTCCGATTGACTTGAATCCGACTCGGGCCAGGAAATTCGATCGTGAACCCACGCCGGCAGATCCGCCTGCGAAGCCGACATCACAATCGCCATGCCCTGCCGGGATAACTCGCGAAAAATCTCGACCAGTTCCCCCCGCCCCTTCGAATCGATTCCAATGAACGGATCGTCGATGATCAGCAACTCAGGATTCGCCAGCAAACTCCGGGCGATGCGCCCTCGGCGAATTTGCCCGTTCGAAAGCTTGATCAACGCCAGATCACATTGCGCCGCCACGCCCAGCACTTCGCAGATCTCCTCGATCCTGCGGGTTTCGACAGACTGACCTCTTGTCAGGAACTGTCGTAGGGTCAATGGATGCTCTTCGTCGGCGAATTCGAATCGCTGCTGGTAATACAGTCCCGCGTACGAAAACTGGCGAGACTCTTCCTTGAACGAAAGATATTGGATTCGGAGTTCCGGATCCGGACGAACAATCCGGCCTTGGCGGAGCGCTCTCCGACCCGCAAGCGTTTCAAGAAGAGTCGTTTTCCCGCACCCGTTGGGGCCGGTCACACCCCAGACCTCGCCCGCTCGAATCACCTTGTCCAACACCAGTTGCGGTGAACGAACTCCCGAGCCAATCGCGACCTGATGGAGTTCCAAAATCGGCCGACCGGACCCGTTCACCATGTCCCCTGCACTTTCGCTGTGATACGCTTGGAGGCCAAGAGTTATACAACAAAAACTGTTATATCAGCCCGGAGTGACGGTAGCGGCATGAGCATTTTGGCGAAGAATATCACCAAGCGGTTCGGGGAAACGCTGGTTCTCGACGATGTCTCCGTCGAAGCCCCGTCCGGCGCCCTCGTCGCGCTGCTGGGTCCATCCGGTTCCGGCAAAACAACATTGCTCCGGATCGTCGCCGGTCTGGAAGTGCCCGATTCGGGACTCGTGCAGTTTCGCGATGACGACATCACGCACCAGTCCGCTCGCGACCGCAATATGGGCTTTGTTTTCCAGCACTATGCGCTCTTCAAACATATGACCGTGTTTGAAAATGTCGCATTCGGGCTACGCGTCAGAAAGTGGGCCGAACCGCGGATCCGCGAACGCGTCCATGAACTCCTTCACCTGGTACGACTGGACGAAATGGCGGAGCGCTATCCGTCACAACTCTCCGGCGGACAGAAGCAGCGGATCGCGCTCGTTCGCGCGCTGGCGCCCGATCCAAAGGTGATCCTGCTCGACGAGCCATTTGGTGCGCTCGATGCCAAAGTCCGGGAAGAACTTCGGGCGTGGCTCCGGAAATTCCATGATGAATTTCACGTCACCAGTATTTTCGTCACGCACGATCAATCGGAGGCCTTTGAGGTCGCCGATAAAGTCGTGGTCATGAGCAAGGGCCGCATCGAACAGTCGGGTACGCCGGAAGAAGTCTTCGAGCATCCCGCCAACGAATTTGTCATGGATTTCCTTGGTAATGTGAACGTCATCACCGCCCGCATGGAAGACGGTCGTGTCCTGCTCGGGCATGTCGAGATGCCAGTCGCTCACGGCCGAGTCGGCCGCTCGGCGTCCGGCGAGGCGACGGTCTTTGTTCGGCCTCACGAGCTGGACCTGACGCGCACGGCGGAAGCGGGCAAATCGTTGGCGACCAAGATCGTGCACATCAATCCGGCAGGATCAATCGTCAAAGTCCGCGTTGTGGCGGAGGATTTCGGTTTAATGCTGAATATCGATGTCACGCCGGATCGCCACCGCGAATTGAGCCTTCGTGTGGGCGAATTGGTCTATGTCACGCCGAAAACCGCCAAATTCTTTGGAAGGCCTCCCGGAATACCCGATTACACGATCTAGAAAGCGAAAAGCGCCTCTTGGCTTCCCGCAGAGAAGTTCCTAAACTTTCTTTTTGGTATCTCGATCATTGTTTGATGAGGATGACATGGCCGAACGTATGTCAACTGCGAGCCGAATGGACCGCGCTCGCGACAACGCTGCAATCTCGCGAGCCGTCAACGGCGCCCTGAAGCGAAAAGAACGTTCAAGCCGTGATAAGCGGATGATGGCGATCGTCTCGAAAGGGACCTTGCCGTTCATTCCCTCCGTCATGAGCTGGCTGAGCGTGAAACTCGACAAGCCGGCGAGGCTGATCACTGCCGACGATCTGAAAAAGCTCAGCTAGTGTTCTCCTACGCCTGAATTGATTGATCGCGACGGTTCCAATTGATTCAGGCATTGCTTCGTCAACGGGCACATTTCTCAGGCGGCGAATTCTCGATACGGCAATTTTCTCTTCGCTTTCGTTGACAAACTCAAGTGGTTGACACCACCTGCCCAGACCGACCAGACTTCCGAGGTCCGGCTTCGACCTCGGAAATCGAACCACCATGCGGAACTCTTCAAAAACTCGGCACGTTTTATCCGCAATCCTACGCGCTCGGCTCCGGTCTCCTGACCGAGCCGCACCCCGGACTGCAGATCTCCTCTTCGCTTTGGCGAGCCGAGCCGCGTGAGCGGCCGGTTGCACTTTTCGCACGCTCAACCGGCTCCTCACGGAGCACGGCTCACCAAATCCACTATCCTTTTAGCCATTTCGCTCCTGATTTCAGCGAACTCAACGACTCGCAAAAGAATTCGAAGAATTCCTGAGGGGTTTTCAGGCACTCCAACGCATGATGGGTACCAGAACTCCCCGGAGTCTACCCATGACCGACCTCGATCCCCTCGAATCCCTCTTCTTCGCCGCCCTCGAACGCGCACCCGCCGAGCGCCCTGCGTTCCTCGACGAGGCGTGCCGGGACAAGCCGGAATTGCGTGAACGAGTCGAGCGATTGCTCAACGCCAAGCAACAGGCGGGGCAGTTCCTGGAAGGTCAGGCCCAGACCGGCACCTACCCTCCGGAGGGCGGCACAGGCACTCATCCTCCCGCGGAAAGTAAGCAAGCTCCTACCGCCGACTACCCCGGCCGCGACGAGACCGTTGGGGCGGTGCTTGGCGGTAAGTACAAGCTGATGGAGGAGATCGGCGAAGGCGGAATGGGCAGCGTGTACATGGCGCTGCAGTCGGAACCGGTCAAGCGGGCGGTGGCGGTGAAGGTGATCAAGGCGGGGATGGACTCGAAGGCGGTGCTCGCACGCTTCGAGGCGGAACGGCAGGCGCTGGCGATGATGGACCACCCGAACATCGCCCGCGTGCTCGATGCGGGAACGACGGAAACGGGCCGACCGTACTTCGTGATGGAGTTGGTGAAGGGCGTGCCGATCACGCAGTTCTGCGACGATCGCAAACTGACGCCCCGGCAGCGCCTGGAACTTTTCGTCCCCGTTTGTCAGGCGATTCAGCATGCTCACCAAAAGGGAATCATTCACCGGGACATCAAGCCGAGTAATGTGCTCGTCGCGATGTATGACGACCGGCCGGTGCCGAAGGTGATCGACTTCGGCGTGGCAAAGGCGGCGGGGCAGATGCTGACGGACAAGACTTTGATGACCGGCTTCGGCGCAGTGGTGGGCACGCCGGAGTACATGAGTCCGGAGCAGGCGAACCTGAACAACCTGGACATCGATACGCGGAGCGACGTCTACTCGCTTGGTGTCCTTCTTTATGAACTGTTGACGGGGAGCACGCCGGTGGATCGCCACTCGCTGGGCAAGGCGGCGCTTCTCGAAGTCCTTCGCATTGTGCGTGAGGTTGAAGCTCCGCGGCTGAGTGCGAAGCTCTCCACGATCGACACCTTGCCCAACGTCGCTGCGAACCGTGGTACGGAGCCTGCGAAGCTCTCAAAGATGATGAAAGGCGAGTTGGACTGGCTGGTATTGAAGGCGCTGGAGAAGGATCGCACGCGGCGCTACGACACGGCGAATGCGCTCAGCCGCGACATTCAGCGATACCTCGCCGATGAACTGGTGGAGGCTCGACCGCCGAGCACGGGCTATCGGATGAAGAAGTTCGTGCGACGTCATAAAGGGCAAGTGATCGCCGCGAGTTTGATCGCGCTAACGCTCGTTGCCGGAATTGTGGGGACGACGCTTGGTCTCTTGCGGGCCGATTCCGAACGACAACGGGCGCAGGACAACGAGCAGAAGGCACTGACGGCCAAGGAAGAGACGCAACAACAACTCGCGGCGACCATAGCCGAACGTAAGCGGGCCGATGAGAAAGCCGCTGTCGCTCAGGCCGCGAACGATTTTTTGACCAAAGACATTTGCTCAGCACGCCCTACTCCGACTCCAACGGTCAGACCAGCGGGGAACCAACCGTACTCCAGGCTGTCGAACGCGCTTCGAAGGTTGTTGGGAAACGGTTCCCCGACCACCCCCGCGCCGAGGCCACCGTGCGGTTCGCAATCGGCGTCTCGTTCCTCCGGTTTCGCCAGTTAGAGCCAGCGGCGGAACATTTGGAAGAAGCCCTCCGCCTGTTCCGTCAGGTTCTGGGAGAAGCGGACGACGATGAATCGATCGGCGTCCTTCAGCATCTCGCTTGGGTCCGGTTGAGACAGGACCGTCTGGACGAATCCGAACGCCTCCACGAGGATGCTCTCCGTCGATCCGAGCGTACGCTGCCCGAGGAACACGTCGTGCGGCTTACGGCATCCGACCACTACGCATTCTGCTTGTCGCGGCTTAAGAAGTTCGGCCCTGCGGAGGATCTGTTCCACCGGGCGATCGCCGCCCGACTGAAGGCGGAGGGGGAAACTCTCGACCTCCAGATGGTCCGGAACAACCTGGCTCTGACGTACCGCTGGCAGGGCCGGCTCGACGACGCCGAACCGGTCTACCTCCGTGCCCTTGCCGAACACCGTCGCCTTGGAGGGGATACCCATCCGAACACGGTGCTGTTGTTGCAGAACCTGGCCCGCCTTCACATCGCCCAGCAGCGGTACTCCGACGCGCTACTGCTTTTGGAGGAGGCGCTGGCCGGAGAGCGGAAGGGGTTCGGGAACATCCGGCCTGGCGAACTCGTGAATATCCTGATGCGGCTCGAAACGGTGTACGCCGAACTTGGGCGGTGGGCGGACGCAGAAGGTGCCGCCCGCAACGCTCTGGATACGTCCTCGCAAAAGCAACCCTTCGCGCTGGACGTGCGTGCCGACTTCCTCGCCCGCATCGGATCGTACCAGTACCGCCAAAGCCAGTTCTCGACTGCGGAGAAGACCCTTCGCGAGTGCTTGAACATCCGCGAGAAGACGCAGCCGGAAATCTGGAACACCTTCGACTCGCAGTCTCTGCTCGGCGCGGCGCTTTTGGGTCAGAAGAAATACTCCGAGGCCGAACCGCTGCTTCTCAAAGGCTACGAGGGGATGATCGCCCGCGAGAAAACAATCCCACCGCAGGGGCAGATTCGCATTCCCGAAGCACTCGACCGGGTGATCTGGCTGTACGTTGCCACGGACCGTCCGGCGGAGGCGCAGAAGTACCGCGAACTGCGGGCGAAGTACCCGAAGGAACCGGCCCCGAAGCCGCGGGTTAAACTGAACAAATGACCATAATCATGAATCACCCGACGTTGTCACGGTCTGGAGATAGTCTCTTGAGCAGAGTTCGCTGAGAAAATGGTGGCAAAAAGTCGTATTTGGGGGCGATTTGGGGCGGATTTTGACCCATTTCGGCCCTAATTCCGCCGACTTCCGGACCGTTCGTGCGCCATTTCCGCCGAATGGGGGGAGTCCTTCGGTCGTTGCGACGGCTCGGTCGGAGACCTTCGCCGAGCGCAGAGCGCGGAGTTTTTTTTCTCCGGCTGTTAGCTGCAAGCTGTCAGCTGTCAGCTCACAATCGACGTAACTCCTTACGGCGCATAGGCGCTTCCGAAATTTTGGCGGCTTTCCACGGTAGGGTGTGGCAGTGTCGGTGGAAAGACGAGTCGGCGTTTGAACGTCTCTGCTCAGTGCATGAACAGCGGGTGGCGGAGTCCTCGTGATTGAAATGCGAATAGTCAAATCTGAATGGTCGATTCACAGAAACTGAACATATTGTCACATCGTTCTTGTGCTGATCGCGAGGGGATGAGTCGTGAGCGATTGAGTGAATTGCAGCACGAATGGCAGGTTGGCGGCGGGGGGAGCAGATCGTAAAACTGCCGACACGCTTTCCTTTCCCCAACGAGATTTCGCCATGGGTTTCCATCAGACTCCGAGTCACAAGAACGGCAAAGGCAGTTTTCACCAGATCGGGCTGGTCCGCGGGCAGTTCGGCAACGTGCCCGAGGCGCAGTGGATCAAGTTCATCCAGGATGCGGGTTTTGATGGGTGGGAAGAGGCGTCGTGGGAGTTGGATCTGCGCCGGTGCGATACGGATGCGGGTGCGGCGGAGTATGCGAAGGAACGCGTGGAGCTTGCGAAGAAGCATGGGCTTGAGATTTTCACGGTGGCGACGCACTTGCAGGGTCAGGTGCTGGGTGACGAGCCGAGTGCGAAGACGCTGAATTTTTGCAGCGGCAAGGGGGAAGCGAAGGCGGCGTATAAGGCGTGGCGGGCGGCGGGGAACAATCCACCGCGAACGGATCCGTATTACGTTCCGCCGGAAGTGGGCAAACTTGTGCACGCGGAAGCGCTGAAGGATCTCGAGGCGTGCGCACGGTATGCGGGGCATCTGAGTAAGTTGCAAGGGCGTAAGGTTGCGCTGCCGGGGTTTGTGGGCAGTCCTGCGAACTGCTGGAGTCACTGGTTCCTGTTCCCGCCCCTTCCGACGGAAATTGAAGGCTACAAGCTGCCCGATGTGCGTGATCTGTCGCTGGAGTTGCTGGTCGAGCGATTTGGTCCGGTCTGGAAGTTGTGCAAGCAGTACGGCATAACGTTCGATCTCGAATGCCACCCGTCGGAACGCGCGATGGGAGATATCGAGAGCGCCAGCGATTACATCAACTTCATGAACAAGGCGGGTTTTGAAGGCACAGTTGGGTTCAACCTCGATGGTTCGCACATGGAATGGCAGAACGTGAGCGTGATCGAATTCATTCGGGAATTCAAGGATTACATCCACTGTGCGCACGTGAAGGGGGTGTGGGTGGCACGCGAGCATTGCCGTGCGGGGCGGTTGGGCGGACACCGTCCGATGGGGCACTGGGCGAACGGTTGGAACTTCGTGACGGCGGGCACGGCCCGCGATGCGAATAGCCTTGAAGATATTTTCATTGAACTGAATCGAGTGGGATTTGATGGCGCAGTGAGCATCGAGTGGGAAGACAACGACGCGGATCAGCTTGCGGGTGCGAAGGCGGCGCTTGCGAACTGCCGCCGTGCGGACCTGCCACCGAGCGGGATGAAGCACGACGAGATGCTCAAAGGCTGAGTCGGACGACGACTTCCGAGATCACAGGTGATTTCGGAAGTCTTGTTTATGCGAGTTTCACATCAACCAGGTTATCGAAGAAGGTTGCACCGCCGCCGAGATCTGTTAATGCGGTGCTGGTGAGTGCGTTGCAATTCTGACCATCCTTGGTGTACTGGCTCCACCAGCATCCCTGTGTTACGACGACTCCTGGTTTGACTGTTTCACCGACTTTAGCTCGAGCCTGGAAACGACCGCGATCGTTGAGAATCACCACCCAATCACCGGATTGGATGTTCCGTGATGCCGCATCGTCAGGATGAATATCGAGAGTGGGTTCCTTAGCGAGTTTGCGTAGATGCTCGACCTCGACAAATGTGGAATTGAGAAACGCGGGATCGGGCGGCGTGAGGAGTTGGAGCGGATACTTCTGTGCGAGTTCCGGACGAGTCAGCGGATCTTCGTGCGGTGGCTGGTAGAAAGGCAGTGGATCGCGCCCCGCCGCTTCTTCACTCGGGCTCCAGAGATGGCATTTGCCGCTTGGCGTGCCGAAGTTTCCGTGCGAATAGCGAGCCCAATCCTTGGGGAGATTCAAACGGATCGGAGTGCCATCTTTCAATTGCTCAAATGTGATACCCGCGAAGCCCCCTCGATCGGTGAGCGATTCCCGGCAAAGCTCTTCGTCTGTGCTGGAGAACAGGTCCGGTTCAAGCCATAGTTCCTTTGCGAGTAAACGAAAGACTTCAGTGTTGGGTTTGGTTTCACCCGGAGGAGGGATCGAAGGCGGATTGGCTTGTACGTAGAGATGCCCGTAACTGGAATGGATATCCCAGTGTTCGAGTTGCATCGTGACGGGCAGAACAATATCCGCATAGCGAGCGGTATCGGTCATGAAATGTTCGAGCACGACCGTGAAGAGGTCTTCCCGTTTCATCCCTGAGCGGACACGCGATTGATCGGGACAAACTGATAACGGATTGGAATTGTAAACGATCAGGCTTTTGACCGGCGGTCCCGGCAACTCTCCATGCAACGCCTCAGCGAGTTGAACCATGTTGATCGTTCGAGTTCCTTTTGGGATCAGATCAGGCCGTTCAAGTTTTTGGGTATCGAACGAATACTCTTTGCTTGTGCTCAAAAGCGCTCCGGCACCGGGAAATCGCCAGTCGCCTGTTACTGCTGGCAGGCAGACAATCGTGCGAACGGCCATACCGCCGCCGCCATGTCGCTGGAGACCATAATTGAGTCGAATCAGAGCCGGACCGCCAAAGAGCGTTTTCGCGTTACCATATTCGGTGGCGAACCGTTCGATCTCTTCGACCGAAAGGCCGCTGATCCTTGAAACGACTTCAGGTGAATAACTGTTCAGTACCCGTTTTTTGAGTTGTTCTCTACCAAGACAATAATTCGCGAGATAGTCAGCATCTTCCAACTGATCTCGAAAGATAACATGCATAACGGCAAGCGCAAGCGCCGAGTCTGTTCCCGGACGAATGGGTAGCCACCAATCGGATTTTTCAGCTGTCGGAGTTTTGAACGGGTCAATCGTCACGATCTTCGCTCCACGTTTCCGTGCTTCATGCTGAAAAGACCAGAAGTGCATATTCGTGACAACAGTATTGGACCCCCAATTGATGATGTATCGGCAATCGACGACCCGCTCGGGATCGACGACAGCGCGATGACCTGCCCCGAGTGTGACTTCGCAACCCGCCCCTCCTGCTGTCGCGCAGATCGTTCGATCGAGTAACGAGGCGCCGATTCGATGAAAAAACCGCCGGTCCAAGCTTGAACCTTGGATTTTCCCCATCGTTCCGGCATAGCTGTAGGGGAGAATGGACTCAGGACCAAAGTCTGAAATCTGCTTCTGAAGCGTTTCACCGACCGTGCAAATTGCTTCATCCCAGGAAATCGGTTGAAACTTTGCCGTACCCTTGGGTCCCACACGTCGCAAAGGCACCATCAATCGATCCGCGTGATAAATTCGCTCGAGGTAATGATTGACCTTGCGGCAAAGGACTCCCTTTGTGAACGCGTGATCCGGATCACCGCGGAGTTTTACCGCTTTTTGTTCGATCGAATCAATCGTAACGGACATGCCACATGTATCAGGGCAATCGAGTGGGCAAACAGCCCGGACTGTTTTGAGTTCGCGCTTCATCACAATGTTCGCCTCAGGAAAAGATTTCCTCGTTGTAATCGACAATTACTAAATAAAAATCGGAAAAATCGATGAGGTGTGCTTGCAGGAACCTCAGGGTCAATCCAAGATTATTTACGATACCAAATTGTTGCAATCGATTGTAATCAGATTGAGCATCCCATAAGGAGAAGGTTCGCGTCCATGCCCATCCCCGCGAACATCACTGAATATCTCGATTACATCCGCAAAAGCGGCCTGGTTCCGGATGAAACGTTAAATAATGAACTGGACCGACTTCGCCGTGATGGAATTACATTGGATTCTGTGGATCAAATTGCGAATCATTTCCAGGACGCAGGCTTATTGACACGGTTTCAGACAAAACAACTCAAGTTAGGGCGATACAAGCGGTTTATGGTCGCCGGCAAATACAAACTTCTGGAATTAATCGGCGTTGGAGGAATGGGAGCGGTTTATCTTTGTGAGCACGTTTTCATGAAGCGTGTGGTCGCCGTTAAAGTACTGCCACTCGAGAAATTGAGCGATCCTTCCAATCTCGAGCGATTTTATCGAGAAGCACGAGCAGTAGCTGCGTTGGATCATCCCAACATTGTCCGGGCACATGACATTGACAAATCGGACAACCTCCACTTTCTGGTCATGGAATATGTGGACGGTGCCAGCATGCAGGAGATCGTAGCGCGTTTCGGTAAGGTCGATTATGTTCGCGCAGCTCACTACATCGCTCAATCCGCTGTTGGATTGCATCACGCCAATGAACTAGGAATGGTGCACCGAGATATCAAACCCGGTAATTTGCTGCTCGATCGTTCCGGTGTGATCAAGATTCTGGACATGGGTCTGGCACGGTTTTTCAATGATAAAAACGATAACCTGACAGCAAAATATGACGACAAGTGCGTGCTCGGAACTGCGGACTACCTGGCGCCTGAGCAAGCGCTTTCAAATGTCGTGGACATTCGAGCGGATCTCTACGCTCTTGGTGGAACCTTCTATTTTATGCTGACCGGTCATTCACCGGTACCCGAAGGTACGATTGCTCAAAAACTTGTATTCCACCAAACCGAGTATCCAAAACCCGTTAGCGAGTTTCGTTCTGATGTTCCTCCTGAATTACTCGCTGTACTCGATCGGATGCTCAGGAAAGATCCGAATGAGCGGTTTCAAACACCATTGGAAGTAGCTGAGGCACTTAGTCCCTGGACGGAAGCGGCTATTGCACCTCCGCCAGATCATGAAATGCCCGATCTTTGCCGTGCGGTTCTTACACTGATGGGTCATGCGGATCGTATTCGAGCGTCGGTGATGGCAAATCGCGCCGCTTCGACAGCGACTGGCTACCGAAGCTTGGTTGGAAGTAGTTCTTCGCGTTTCAAAACGAGCGAGGTCCCCTTTACAGCTAACAATTCCAATGTTCGGTTCGACGAACAACTTGATCCGGGATTGGTTCCGACGGCTCGAAATGCTCAAACAACGCCTATGATTTCTCCGACCCAGACGTCACGCCATAGCGGAAACATACCTGATCCAAAAGTTGAGCCGACAAGATCTCGAGACTCCGTCCGCAAATTGTCAAATACCTCTAAAGGGAGCCCCGATCACGTACTCGTCTACAGCATTCTCATTTTTGCATTTTTAATCGTGCTCTCGGCCATCGTATTTAAGTGGATCCTTTGAGTAGCGCAAAAGTACTTCAGACGCCCTAATCGGCTCCAAGAAATTGGCATCGCTTGAGTTTTCACGCCTACGTTTCATCCAAGCTTAATCTATACTAAAGCAACATGCTGGGCTCAGGTCCGGTTTGGGTCAATAGGAAGACTTCGAATTTACCGGAGTGTAGGCGATGCCCGCACCGGCGAGTATTCATGAATTCCTCGAACTCATCCGTAAAAGTGGTGTTGTCGAGGAATCGAAGCTCAATAGTTATCTCACAAAAATACGTGAGTCTGATGACCTACCCTCTGAGATCAGTAAACTCGCGGGGAAAATGGTTCGTGATGCCATTCTGACATACTTCCAAGCTGAGCAACTCTTACAAGGCAAGTGGAAGCGTTTCACCATCGGCAAATATCGGGTGTTGGAGAAGCTTGGTGTCGGTGGAATGGGCCAAGTCTTTCTTTGTGAGCACAAGTTGATGCGTCGTCGCGTGGCGGTAAAGGTACTACCCGCCGCCAAAGGCCAGGATGAAGCTTCTCGTGAGCGGTTTTATCTCGAAGCACGAGCTGTTGCGGCACTCGACCATCCCAATATTGTCCGAGCTTACGACGTCGATCATGATGAAGGCTTACATTTTCTTGTCATGGAATTTGTCGATGGTGTCAATTTACAAGATCTTGTGAAACGCAGTGGCCCGCTTGATCCTTACCGGGCATGCCATTACATTTATAGTTCTGCTGCCGGTCTTCAGTACGCTAACGACACTGGCATTATTCACCGCGATATCAAGCCAAGTAACATTCTTGTCGACCGAACTGGCGTGGTCAAAATCCTCGACATGGGGCTTGCCCGTTTCTTCAATACCGATGAAGATCATTCACTGACCAAAAAGTATGACGAAAATGTGCTTGGCACCGCGGACTACCTCGCGCCGGAACAGGCCGTAGACAGCCATGGCGTTACGATCAAGGCCGATCTTTATTCATTGGGTGGTACTTTTTACTACTTACTAACAGGCCTGCCTCCCTACCCCGAAGGTTCTGTCGCTCAAAAGCTTCTCTGGCACCAAACACGCGATCCCAAATCGATCAAGCTGATTCGCCCAGAAGTACCGGACGAAATTGTGCGTATCGTCGAAAAGTTGATGAAGAAAGATCCAAATGAGCGTTATTCGTCTCCTGCAGAACTGATGAGCGTCCTGCAGGAATTCGTCACTATTCCCATACCGCCACCGAACGAGAAAGAACATCCAGCGTTGTCGCCCGCAGCTGCGGGCGCGGCGAATCCGAGCCAACGAACAACTACGGGTATCCTGATTGCCGGAGGATTACCCGCTTCGAATGGTTCAAATTCCAGATTTGATTTTCGTTCGGGAACAGGGAACAGTACTCAGCAAGTCGGGTCTTCAATTTCACAACCGGCAGCTGCACAAACGGCCACGAATACATTAACTCAGTCTGATGTTTCGGTTGGCGTATGGGCTTCATTGGAGAGTGATACTGCTCCTCGTAATTCTACTGACGCAACACTCACTACTCGCCCTGACAGTGTAAGCCAATTGAACTATCGGCCAACGACCGCTCACGGTTCGAGTGGCACGAAAAAATATCGAAAACAGATCGCGATTGGATCCGGAATCAGTTTGACCGCTCTGGCCGCAGTAGTTTATTTTGCATACTTCTCCAATAAGTCTACAACCAATCCAGATGTAAAGGATTTCGATTTCAGTCGCGTATATGTCACGAAGGGAACAGGACCGGGAAACGCTCCGACATTTAAGACTGTTCTCGATGCGATCAGCGCGATCAAGAAGAGGCCGGAATTCGATGAATCGCAGCGTAAGGGCTCCGGACCAATCATCGTTATTCTCGACGAATCACACCAGGAAAATGCGTTTACGCTGAATGATGCTTCCGGGCGAATCCGCGACTTATCGATTGAATCCGAGAATCCGAGCAAACCGATTCGTTGGACGGTGCCTGATGAAACCAACGCCAAATTCCTTCTTCAAATACGGCGAGCCGAAGGCCTGACATTGCGCGGCATCATCTTTGATGCAGAAAACAAACTTGATCACGGATTGATTCTTGGCGGACTGCTGACAAATGTCAGAATCGAAGATGTCACGATCCGAGGTTGCAATCTTTCTTCAATCCGCCTTGACAATGTCGCTGGAGAACAAGGCAAGCCCTGTATCATCAACCGAACGAATCTGATTATGGGGTCAAACGCTTCGTGTGCGATTCACATCGCAAGGCATGAACGATCGATCGCGAATAATCTGGACAGCGCAAATATCAAGATTCACGACTGTCGATTTCAAGGCTCTGGAAATGGAAGTGCATTGAGTATTGACACGCCTGTAAAGGATATCGAGTTCTATCGCAATCGAGTTTTTCTTTTTCAAGACGGATGCGAAGTTCGACAACCGATCCCGGCAACCGGCCCATTCAAACTCACTATCGCCAAGAATACATTTCATTCCATCAGAGGCGCCGCGTTTCAATCTTCAGAATTTGACCTCCCAGCAAATGCTGATATTGATTTTACCAAAAACTATTTTGTTGAAGTTAAGTCCGTTGGCGAGGTAAAAAACTTGCCTAAAGTTCCGAATTTTCAATCCATACACAATTTTCGAGATCAATCAACCGGCGATGGCAATCTCATTCAGAAATCAACAGTAATGAATAACTACACTATTTCCAAACCGAATCCTGATGATGACGCTTCGTTTTTGCGTTATCCGCTATCGGCTCCGCTTGCCAAAGCCGGACCCAATCAATCACCCGTAGGTTTTCCACCCAACTGACCGTTTTCAACGCAATTTACTGTGACCACCAATCGTAATCGAGAATCCGTGCTCGATCTGACCAGCATCTGAAACAACAGGCCGATGCGAGTTCAGAGTCCAAACTCCTGATCCACGATCCTGTATTTTTGGCTTTTTATCAGTGAACGTATAGGGATACAGCAACATCACTCCCGGGTGTTCGCCTCCAGTAGATTCAAAACTCATTTTGTAGAGGGATTTTGGCTCCATTTCATCTGACTTTCGATCTTTCTGGGCAGGGCAAAGTAATAAAAATTCAGTATGTGGTGCCGAGTCCTTATGGTCACCATTGTCCGGTTGAAATGCCAAACGAAGCGTATAGACCCCTGCGGCGATTTCCTGTTTGCGATAATCAATGAAGGTGGTGGGGAATTGAACGGCTCCGATGATTGAAGTCTCCAATAATTCCCGATGCGTGATCCCATTCTTGATCTGTTCTTTTGTTGCGATACTTGGAATCTCTTTCCTAAACCAGACTCGCGCGATCGCTTTTCCCTTCGGGTCTTCAACGGTCTCTGAAGTTAGATCTAGGAGTTCCCTTATCGATTCACTGAGATCACTGGGGGGGCCTTTGGGCTCCTGTTTAACGGTGTAATGATCGGCCGCCCAACCAAAAGAACATATCAACAAACTGACGAGTAGTGCAACGCATCTCATACTGCATCCTGATCGAGGAGAAATTGTTTGCGGAAGATTGACGATTCAATGATTCGACATGCATCCGGAGTCATCCGACACCCGCGTAGATCAACCTGACAACCAGAAAGTAAAACCCTCCAAGTAGAAAGAATTTCTGCGGCGGATTCGCGAATTGTATTTCTGCTGAGATTCAGATATCTCAACTTCATAAAGTTTTCCGAATGAATAAGCTCGTCTGCCCAACTCGAATCGCGATCTCCAATCTCATTGCGGGAGAGATCAATTTGAGCCAGTGAATGCAAATAGCGAGAATTGGCAAGGCAAATAAATCCTTCATCGCCGACGCTTTGCCCTGCCAGATTGAGCGATTCAAGCTTCGTCAATTCTTGGGATTGTGCGATCGCTGCCAGACCTTGCGAATGAACTGAGTATTCGTCATCGATATCGTCCGATCGCAGAATGAGCTCACGAAGATCGGTCAAACCGTTTGCATGAGCCAGATGCTCCGCCCCTTCATCTCCAAATGGATTCCCTGAGAGATCTAACCGATTCAAATGCGGTATGAAGATCGCAACTTGCGCGAGAGTTTCGACAGAATCAGACCACAATCGATTGTTTCTCAAGCTCAAGACACGCAAATTAGGAAAGATCCCCGGTTGAAACCACTCACGAATGCGAGGACCGATTCCGTCATTCCGGATTTCGAGTTCACGGAGCCGAGTTAATAATGGGATTTTGATGATCTGTGAAGTCCGATCAGCTGCCACACTCAACCGTAAAGCCATCAGTGGTGTCTCTCTTGCGATGCGATTTGCAAGAACGAGAAACGCATCCGCTGAGAGATGCAGATATTCGACAAATCCTCTTCGGAATTCCTGTCGACCTGGAATCCCGTTTATAATCCATTTGCTTCGGTCACGTTTCAGGAGTTCCTGACAGCGAAACTCCGAACGTATTCGATACTCAGTTCCATGCGGTTCTTGATCCAGCGCGCACTGCAAACGAATAAACTCAGCTCTTCGTGTATCTCCCCGTTCTTCGAGCCAGTCAGCGAATACCAGTCGCGGAAGATCGTCTTCCGGAGATTCAATAATCGCTGCCAGAAATCGTTCAAAATCAGTCATGCTTCAACTTACCACCAGTTCGCCAAACCGTTCGATCAGCAATTGCCAGACTCGTCCGCGAAACTGATTCCCCTCTGCGATTCTGAGATACTTGAGACTATCCAGATACGGCGAACGTGCGAGGGATCTGAGAGCGTCATTTCCAAGCTGATTGTGCCTGAGATCGAGGCCGATCAAACGGCTCGCCCCTCGGTGCCTGGCCAACGACTCCACACCAGAAAGCGTGATCATGGGTTTTATTGCTATTTCAAAGACGGGAAGTTCGGTCAGTAATCCCATGTCATCCGTAATAGTTCCGGTAATGGGTATTTCATCCCCGCAGATCACCAATTCGTTGACGCTCCTCAGTGCCGATGACGAGAACAGGAGATCAAATAGTTTTTCGTCACGAATTTGAAGCCCATCACCTCGAATGGTGAGACGTTTTGCGGTGTAATAGAGTGGTCTGTGTGTCAGGGTCTTCTTCAATTGATTCTCAGTATGAAATTCTCTCAACGGTAAGCTGAAAATACGTTCCGTCTCCTCTACCGGTAATTTCCATCGGGCCACACCTTGCAATTGTTCAATCTGGTCATGAGTCAGCAGTTCCATCATACCACTTGGACTGGTGAAGTAGGACGTCGGATCCGCTTGTGGACCATTTCGATAGATTTCGATGGAGTGTCGGATTGCACGAGCCATCAGTCCCTCACCTCGTTCTTCCAGCCAATCAGCAAAAACGAGGCGTGGCATATCATCTTCGGACGCATCGAAAATAGCGCGGAGAAACGATTCCCGTTCGTCGATCATCGATCACCCAAGCGCAGTTGTTTCGTGGAAACCAAACATCAGATTGAAGTTTTGCACCGCCACGCCACTCGCCCCGCGAACGAGATTATCTTCTGCGGCAAGAATGAGCGCAAGTCCTCGGACCATTCGGGGACAGATGTCCAGATAATTCGTATGGTGCGTATCTTTAGTGGCAGGGAGAGAATCGCGAATGCGAATGAATGGCTTTCCCCGGTAGAATTCCTGATAAAGCTTGAACATTCGCCCTTCATCCCATTGCATTCGAGGCTTGGCATAGATCGTGCTGAAGATTCCACGATCCATCGGCATCAGATGTGGCGTAAAGATTACTTGCACATCACTCCCAGAAATCAAGGCAAGTGCTTGTTCAATTTCAGGTGTATGCCGGTGTGTTCCAATAGCGTATGCCGAAACTGACTCATTGCATTCCGGATAATGGAAGTTCAATTTCGGTGTTCGACCGCCACCGGAGATTCCGGATTTGCTATCCACGATAATCGAGTCAAGTTCGATCAAGTTTGCTTTTATAAGCGGTGCCAAGCCAAGGATTGCTGTTTGTGGATAGCAGCCGGGGTTGGCGATCAGTTGTGCTTCCTTGATTTCGCTGGCGTTGAGTTCCGGCAAACCGTAAACAGCTCGACTCAGATTCTTCGTGTCATGGTGTGTTTCCTTGTACCATTTCTGGTAGACTTCAGCATCTTTTAAGCGATAATCGGCGCTGAGATCGACCACCCGAATGCCTAGTTCCAATAGCGGTGGAATCGCGTCCATACTGGCGCCGTGCGGCAAGCAACCGAATACGCATTCGACGCCCTTTTCTTTCAATGCTTGTGGATCGAAATTCTCCATGGGCAGGTCAAAACGGTTTAGCAATATCGGGTGCTCGGACGAAACGGGTTTCCCCGCATCCTGCCTTGAGGTAACGGCGACAACCTCCGCACCGGGGTGGCGCATGAGAATCTTGATCAACTCCACCGCTGTGTAGCCTGATCCACCCAAAATCGCACACTTCACCTGTCTCATGATTCACCATTCGAATTTTGGTAATGAATTGATTACTATACACGCATCATGGTTCAAGAACCGCACACGATCAGCGAAGCGTCTCAACTCATCCGCTCGGGTGCATTGACTCCCTGCGAATTACTTGAGCAATGTCTTCGCCGGATTGACCGTTATGAACCGCACGTACACGCTTGGGTCTATCTCGACCGGGAGCGGGCACGTTGCGAGGCACGACGGCTGACAGACACTTGCGATTCTCTCTATCTTGGCCCCCTACATGGCATTCCGATTGGCATTAAAGATATCATCGACGTTTTCGACATGCCGACCGGTTGCGGATCCGCTCTTTGGAAAAACTCTTACGCACGCAAAGACGCTGAGGTTGTCGTGCGGCTGCGGCAAGCGGGTGCGATCATCCTGGGAAAAACTGTCACCACGCCCTACGCCTTCACCGATCCGCCGATCACGCGCAATCCCTGGAATCTCGATCGAACTCCCGGCGGGAGCAGTTCAGGAAGCGCAGCCGCTGTCGCGTGCGGAATGTGTCTGGGAGCATTAGGCACTCAGACGGGGGGAAGCATCACACGACCCGCAAGCTATTGCGGCGTGTGCAGCCTGAAGCCAACTTACGATCGAGTCAGCACCGATGGAGTGCTGCCGCTTGCAGAAAGCCTCGACCATATCGGTCTCATGGCAAGATGTGTACGGGACCTTGCGATACTTTATGAAGCGATTGCATCACCGGTTCCAGCGTGTTTATCGCTGATTGACGATGGGCCGGAAGAACTTGAGTTCTATCGCATCGCGGATTTTTTTGATCAAGCTGACCATGAATTGATCGATCATTATCGAACTGCTCTTCGATCTCTTGGTACAATCGAAGTATTAGCATTACCGAAAGGCTTTTCCGACATTCCAAGTGCCCATCTTAGTCTTATGTCAATCGAGGCAGCTTCGGTCCATCACGAACGAATGAAACGTAATCCCAACGATTATAGACCGAATATTCGTGAGTTGATCGAGACCGGGATCCGGCAATCAGGCACAGACTTGAAATCATCATTTAAGTTGCGTGTACTTCTCAAACGTCACTTTCGAAAAAAACTGCAATCACATACCGTTCTCATCACACCTGCGACAAAAGACTTCCCGCCTTCAATCGAAACGACAGGAAGCCCCGGATTCAATTCCCCATGGAGCTTTCTGGGATATCCGACGGTTTCGGTTCCCGCCGGTTACTCCACTGACGGTTTGCCGTTTGCCATACAGTTAATTGGACGATCCGATAACGAATCCCACTTGCTTGCCTCCGCTGCCTGGGCGGAACGTCAATTTAATCTTCCTCACCGATTGCCCCAGGTGCTGGCATGAGTTCCTTCGAAGATCTTCTGGATATTCTCTACGAAGATAATCACTGCATCGGGATCAATAAGCCAAGCGGTTGGCCGACCACGCACTTCGATGGCACGGACGAAACCGTCGATCGCCTGGTCAAGAGCTACATTCGAGAAAAGTATAAAAAACCAGGTAATATTTTTCTTGGGATTGTTCATCGATTGGACAAACCAACAAGTGGTGCGTTGTTATTTGCCAAAACCAGCAAGGCAGCACGAAGGCTGAGCGAACAGTTCCGTGAAGGTACGATTGAAAAAGTTTATTGGGCAGTGGTTGAAGAGGGTCGGAAAGTCAACGACGAGAGTCCCTGGGTGAAAGAGAGCGGGTCACTTGATGATTTTCTACTCCATGATGACTTCGAGCATCGGGTGAAAATTGTCGATGCCGATACTCCCGGCGCAAAGCCCGCACGACTGCTTTATACAGTCAGAAACCGCATGCCGGGGTTGGTGTGGCTGGAACTCCGACCGCACACCGGTCGAAAGCATCAACTTCGTGTTCAACTGGCCAAACGTGGTACACCCATATTTGGAGACGGCAAATACGGATCCATCCAGCGACTGGGCGCGAGCATCGGCCTTCATGCGCGATCGCTGACGTTCTTGCATCCTACGACTCACAACCCCACCACTATCACAGCCGAAGTACCGAAAGTCTGGCGGGGCCGATTTGCTAAACTCCTCAATGGATGAATTATGAACCCTGAGAAGAAGCTTGAACTGATACTCGCTTCAGTCCAATCCGATCGGGGAAATCGCGGCCTCGCTCGCGACCCCGCGGACAATCTCTTCACGGCTACGGCTGAAGATTTCCAAAACGCCTGCCAGAGTCTGGCAAATACGCACGCCTTTCGTGTTTCAATCTTTACTGGGTTTTGTATCCCTACAACCCAACCGCCCATGTTCGAAACCGATGGTCCACTGGGTACATTTTTTCTCGAACGAGCCTTTGACCAGCTTTCGGGATATACCGAGATTCAGGCAGAAGAACCGGTCATACAGGCGATAGCGCACGCTCGTCGTCTTGTCAGACGAAAAGAGCGGACTCTCTTTGATACACCGCTCACGCACACAATTTGTCTAGAACGGGTGGGTATGGCCGGCGATAGCAAACGCTATTCGATGCGCGGTCTTGAAGTGAGTCATCTACACAATCCTCGAATCACACAATTAGCCGAGCGGTCCAAACCGGGTGTCATTTCTATCGGTATCGGTGATGGTGGAAATGAGATCGGGATGGGGAAAATACCACATGAGACCGTCGTTGCAAATATCCCTCAGGGTGATCTTATTCATTGCCGAGTGTTAACCGACTTGCTCATTGTCGCCGGCGTGAGCAACTGGGCTGCATACGCGCTCGCGGCTGGCGTATTTGTTCTTCGAAATCTCAAGCCTCATCAGGACCTCTTCGATTCCGACCAGGAACGAGAAATCCTTGAAACCATGGTCCGCGAAGGACCCTTGGTTGACGGAGTCAGTGGAAAACAGACGGCATCGGTCGATGGCCTTTCATGGGACGACTACTCGAAGCCACTCAATCAAATCCGGGAGATTTTGGACTCATGAACCTCTCGACGGGATCTGCGGTACGAATGGCGTGCCGGACAGGACAACTCCAAGGGCCGACACCCGGACTGGCTTCGGGATTCGTTCAGGCGAATCTGGTGCTGCTTCCGCAGGATTGGGCGTTCGATTTCCTGCTTTTTTGCCAGCGGAACCCGAAGCCTTGTCCGCTTTTGGACGTCACGGAACCCGGCGATCCGGAACCGCGATCAATCGCACCGGACGCCGATCTGCGAACCGATTTGCCTGCCTATCGTGTTTGGAAGAATGGCGAACTTGTGGATGAGCCTCACGAGATCCACCACTATTGGCAAAAGGATCTTGTGGGATTTCTCATCGGCTGCTCTTTTTCATTCGAGAATGCCTTGCAGGAAGCCCACGTTCCGGTTCGGCATATCGAACAACACGTTAATGTCCCAATGTACCGTACGAACATTCCCTGCCGAGCGGCGGGGCGATTTCATGGACCGATGGTGGTAAGCATGAGACCACTGACACCCGCAAACGCCATCGTCGCAACTCATATCTGTGCGAAACTTCCATTGGCGCATGGAGCACCGATTCATTTTGGTGATCCGTCTGCGCTCGGGATTCCTGCCATCGAGAAACCGGATTTTGGTGACGTCGTTGAAGTTCTTGACCATGAAGTCCCTGTCTTCTGGGCCTGCGGTGTCACTCCGCAGGCGGTGCTGATGGCGGCAAAACCACCATTTGCCATCACGCACAAACCGGGTCATATGTTTCTGACCGATCTTCGCGATCGGGACCTGATGACTCATTAATTTCTTGCCGGCGGCAACTCATCATCACGTATGTCACGGAACGATTCCGGTTTTCCAAATTGAGTCGGATCGAAAGTCCCTCGCTGTTCGGCTTCCAGAATCCGAATCCGAGCCTCCATTTCACGCACCTTTGCCTGCAATCGATGAATGGTCCCTTCCAGATCGTCGAGTTTCTTGGGCTTCGGAACCTCGGGATAATCGAGTTGTCTCTGTAGCGCGGAAAAGAGGAACAGCGGATCCCTGCCAAAACTGGCCTTGGCAATTTTCCCTTCCTTGAGTCCAAAAATCGGCGCAACGGGCGGTGTGTAATTGGGCTGACTTCTCCTCAAATCATCGACATAAAGTTGTGAACGAACATACACCAGATCGCAAAAGTCGAACGAGCCAACACCACGACGAACCAGCCCGATGTAATGTCTCCAGGGTTCATCGAAGTACGGATCGCCCGCCGACGCTTTCAGACCTTCGTCGTAGCCGAGTTTGTTCCGGGCGATGGTTTCGAACTGAAAGACGAACAACCCCTGAGGTGTCACATTTTTGGCCTTATAGGTTGCTTCTCGCTCCAGAACAAGTAGTGCCGTCGACATGCTGAACTTTCGTTTATCGTCTTCGGCCATCTTGATCAGGAACGTCTGAAACGGTGTGAAGTAATGGCTGAGGCGTTCGAAGCCCGGACCCAATACTCCGGCATGGCGAATTTCGGCGGCCAGAAACTGGGTCGCCATTGGCATTTTGGTTGTGGTCAGCAATTCTTCATGCGCTCGGGCAAGAATGTCCTGAGCCGGAATGTTTTCGGTCAGCCGTTCTCGAAACAAACGAAAAAAGTAGGACTGTTCGATATATTCGTCACGATCGAGCAAAAGGTTCATGTGACCATGTTAGCGATGCGCAAGCGAATGCGAAGATGAAACGATTACGCCACTCTTAACGTGATACCGCATCGTGCGTGCGGAGTCATCTGTGACAGTTTCGCGGTCAGGGGGATTGGGGAATCCGCATGGACTCTGTCAGTCCGTGTTGGTTTATCCCGATTTGGCGGGCACACTGTACTAGGTAGGATTCTCCGAATGGGGCCGGCCCCCCGCGATCTTCACGATGCCGCCCGGCAAGAGGATGGTATGGCACGATCAATGATTGTCATTGTGCTCGCGACAATCGGTCTGACGACTGGCATGACGACCGCTCAGGCCGCACACTGTGGTTTTTCACGATTCCCCGGCGCCTGTGTCGCGCCCGCTCAATGCATGCCCGTGCTCGCCTCGCGAATCCACTATCAGACCGTCGTTGAACGCCATAGCGAAGTTCGCTATCGAACCGTGCCCAAAACGATCTGGCAACCGCAAACGTACACGGTGAATCGGCCGATCTATGAAAATCATGTTGAAGCCATTCCCTACACAACCTACAGATCCGTGGTCGAACCTGTTGATCAAGTCCAGTGTTATATTGTCAACCGGCCGATCTACGAACAGCACGTTCAGGAACAACGGTACACGGTCAACCGACCGATTCCTCGCACATACACCGTCGCGATCCCGTATTCCACATACCGCTCGGTCCAAGAGACGCACGTTCGCCAGGAACCGTACACGGTCTACCGGCCCGTCGTCGAACCCTTTCAGATACAGATTCCTTACAGCACATATCACCCGGTCTATGAACAGCACGTTCGCACTCATTCCTACACAGTTCAGCGTCCCGTCGTTGAAGAGTATCAAGTCCCGGAAACCTACACGACCATCCGACAGGTGCACGAAACGCACTACCGTCAGCAGCAATACACCACATACAAGACACAAGTGGAAGCCTATCAGGTTCCGGTCACCTACTTCACCACTCATCCGGTTTATGAACAGCATGTTCGTGAACAGCGGTACACAACCTATCGCACTCAGGTGCAGACTTATCAGGTCCCGGTGACCTACTACACGATGAAGCCGGTCTACGAGCAACATGTGGCTCAGTATCCCGTCACGATGTGCCGCGAAGAGACCTACTACGTTCCCCAAACCTACACCAGCTACGTCTGTGAACCGGTCACGACTCAACGCGTCGTGAGCGTTCCTACGGTCCGTTACGAAACAATACAGGAATACGTTCCCGGCCCTGTTGTGACCCAATGCGTTCGCCTGCCCGGATCATGCGTCTTCGATCCTTGCACCTGTACCAGTCGCTATTGCCCCGGACCAGTCGTTCAGCAACAAGTTCAGTGCCCGGGCCGCATGGTCTGCCGTACCGTTTGCATTCCCACGACCGAATGCAAAACGATCTGCGAAACGCATTACGTTCGTAAACCGGTGTGTCATACGGTTCAGGTTCAAATGAAACGAATGGTCCCCTACACCGTCATGCAATCACGCTGCTACACAACCTGCAAAATGGTCCGTGAGGAGCATGTGCAGATGGTCACCCGGCAGCAATGCTACAAAGTGCCCGAAGAACGTGTGGTTCAAATCCCCTACACCACCTGTCGCATCGAACGTCGCGCTCACACCCAAATGGTTACGCGACATCGCTGCTATCAGGTTCCTCAGGTGCACGTCTGTCAGATCCCGTACACCGTCTGCCGTACCATTCCCGAATGCCACACACGCATGGTGACCCGCCGGCGCTGCTATTCCGTCCCGGAAACCAAATGCGTGCAGATCCCGTACACCACCTGCCGCATCGTCAAGCAGGATCACGTTCGCTGCGAGACCCGCCATCGCTGCTATTCCGTGCCCGAAACCCGCGTCCGTTCGATCCCTTACACCGTCTGCCGCAAGATCAAGGAAGACCACGTCCGACACGAAACCCGCTGCACCACGGACTACGTCCCCGAAGTCAAAGTCCGCTACATCCCCTACACCACCTGCCGCATGGTACCCGAAACTCACCAGCGCGTTGTCCGCAGCTACGTCACTCGCTGTATCCCTCAGACCTGCGTCCGCTACGTCAACCGCCCCACCTGCCGCATGGAACCGGTCCAGATGTGCCGCATGGTGCCCGTCACCACCTGCGAAACCGTCCCCTACTGCGTCGAAGTCTGCGTGCGCCGCTGCGTGCCGGTCTGCGTCCCCGGATGCCCATAGTCGGCACTCACCGTAAACCGTTTCCCACGCTCACGATAGTGAACACCTATTCATTAAACTGGATAATCCGCGTACCGCGACTTGACAACCACCAAAATACTCACGCGGACTTCGCCACCCGCTGCTCACGCCCGTGGCGCACACATTCTGACACCGACTCGTCTTTCCACCGACACTGCCACACCCTACGGTGGAAAGACATCATAATTTCGGAAGCGCCTATGCGCCGTAAGGGTTTACGTCGAAATTCAGCTCACAGCCAACGGCTTTCAGGTGTCCGTTTTCTTCCATTCGGCATCGTCCAAATGTGATTCCCGAATTGACGGAAAAATGGCTCAGAACCGCCCCGAAGTCGGCGGAAAACGGGCCGAAATGGGTCAAAATCCACTTCAAACCGACCTCTGATCCGACGTTTCGCCGCCGTCACGAATCCTTCAATGTCCTCAACTCCTCTTCGCTCTTGCCAGCGAGCATCGTCTTCACCGCCGCGTTCATCAGCAACTCCGCCAGTGGACCCGTCGCCTGACCAAACCGCGCCACCTCCTCTTGCAGCCGGTCCGCATCATCGCCGTTCATCGCTGCCTCAAGTGCCTTCTGCGCGTTCCCAATCGTCTGGCGCTGCTCATCGGTCAACTGAGGCCCGATCGCCGCCAGCGCCTTCTCCGTGTGCCGCAAATCACCCGTCGCCTTGTTCTTAAACTCGATGAACCGCCGCATGCGGAAATCCTCATGCGCGTGCTCCACGCTCTCCAGTACCAGTTCCTCCACCTCTTCCGGCGTCAGTCCCTGCGCCGCCTTCACCTGCACCGATGCCTTCTGTCCGCTCCGCTTCTCGACCGCGGTCACGCGCAGCAGCGCATTCGCATCAAGAGTGAACGTGATGTCCACCTGCGGCATCTGCGCAGGCATCGGCGGAATGCCGCTCAGCTTGAATTGCCCCAGAAGCCGGCAATCGCGAGTGAGTTCCCGCTCGCCCTGATAAATGTTGATCAGAATCGCACTCTGATTCTCGACAGCGGTCGAATAGCGAACCGTTTCCTGACACGGCACCGTCGTATTCCGGTGGATCACTTTATCCACAACTCCGCCCAGCGTTTCGATTCCGAGCGAAAGCGGAACAACGTCCAGCAAAAGAAGATCCTTCCGCTTTCCACCCAGAATATCCGCCTGTATGGCGGCTCCGAGTGCGACCACTTCATCCGGGTTGAGTTCCGTGTGCGGCTTGCGACCGAAGAACTCCTCCACACGCTTACGAACGAGTGGAACGCGGGACGAACCCCCAACCAGCACCACTTCATCGACCGTCTTCTGTTTCGCATCCGCCAGCGCCGAGCGGCACTTCTCCAGACTCCGCTCAACCAACGGTGCGATCAGCGATTCGAACTCCGCACGAGTGAACCGGGTCGTGAGTCGCTGACCATTGATTGTCACCTCGAATTCCGCTTGTTCCGTCTGGCTGAGTTCGATCTTCGTTTTTTCGGCGGCGTCGCGGAACTGCTGGAGTCGTTCCGGATTCCGCGTATCGAGATCGATCTTCAATCTGCTCGCCGCTTCATTCATGATCGCATGATCGAAATCATCGCCGCCCAGAAACGTATCGCCATTCGTCGCGAGGACGCGAAATACGCCATCAATCACTTGAAGCACGGAACAATCGAATGTTCCTCCGCCCAGATCGTAGACGGCGATCACCCCCGCATCGCGACGGTCGAGGCCATACGCCAACGCCGCGGCCGTGGGTTCGTTCACGATCCGCAGCACTTCCAGACCCGCGATCCGACCCGCATCACGCGTCGCCTGCCGCTGCACATCATCGAAGTACGCCGGCACGGTAATGACCGCCTTCGTCGGATTCCCCGCCCTCCGCCGAACTTCCTTCAGGATGAGAGCGGACAACTCTTCCGGTGTGTGCTCCTTGCCCGCGATTTTCACGGTCAGGACTTTCCGCCCGCCGTCCATCTCGCGCTCCGAGACCTGATGCGGAATCATCTTCAGTTCGTTCTTCAGGTCCGCAAGCGTTCGCCCCATGAGCCGCTTCACACTGAAGATGGTGTGGTCCGGATCGGAGAGCGCGCGTTCCCGCGCAAGCGAGCCAACCAGAACCGAACCGTCATCATGAAAACTGATGCAGGACGGAACCACCGCCGGGCCGGCATCATCGCGGATGATCACCGGTCGGCCATCTGTTACGGTCGCCGCCAAGCTGAACGTCGTGCCAAGATCGATACCGACAATGGAATTCATCGCTGTCACTCAGGGTGTGAAAACAGGCTGAACAGTTATGGTATTCGATCACGAGTGATTGACTGCCGGGCTTGACAGTTATGGCGATGTTCTGAAGGGATGATTCACGAATTCAGATGAGGTTTGAAAAAATGAGTTTTGAGTTTTGAGTTTTGAGATTTGAGATTTGAGTTTTCAGGAGGTAGCAGCACAGCAGCGGGTGGGGGGTCTTATATTTCACTTTTCAAACGCCCCCTCACCCGGATTTGTTCACTTCGTTCACAATCCGACCTCTCCCCCGTAAACATAGGTATGGTCACATCTTTTTGACCTGAGAATCGCTATCCCGATCGAAAGAGTCGCGGAAGGACTTTTCGGGCCAACGCCAGCACTTCCGCCAGGTCTTCGTCACGAAGCAAATCGTCAATC
>JBGSJI010000068.1:0-63141 GCA_041742055.1 Limnoglobus sp.
ACCCTAGGTCAATGCGACCGAATCGCCACGCCCACGCTCTCCAAAATTCTCAACAATTCGGCAAACCGACCGCTCAGAGAGCGAAATCCTTACACCGCGAATTTGGCAACAAATGCGATGACAGTTCGGTGCGCCACACCTACTCCAAATGCTTTTGTACAATCTCGGCAAGTTGCTGATTAACCCATGACACAATCTCATTTCTCCCGTGAGGCTTGGAGATTAATTCTGTTTCAACATATGTATTAATCACCGTAATAACGCATTCTAGAAAATCCTTTTTTGAAGCTATAGCAGCGTTTGCAGCAGACAGCACAACCTGGATCGCTAATACTGGTTGACTTGAAAGATCAAGTTCACGCTTGGGCAAACTATCATATTCGCCATTTCCGTAGGCTTCATGCCAACGTGAGTCAACTTCAGTAGCCAATTCTTGCAATTGATCCTTAAATTGTTTAAGTCTAATTTTTGGCAGTTTGTTCACTATGGATTGTTCAAGTTGTTCTAGTATTTGCCTTGGCAAGCTATCGCGAGGCCTTGCTGCCTCGAATATTGGAAGAGTCTTTTTGGCGCATTCTATTACAAGTTTCAATACATCGTCCTGAGAAAGTACTTGTATACATATGTACACTATTTGCATTTGCAGGCGTTCTTTTTCTGATATTTGGCCGTCGAAATACTGAAACCCACCTTTCTCAAGGTATTTATCAAGTATCGCAGCCAGTGTTAAATCAGTTTGGCGAATAGTCTCTACCAATCTGGATAGACTAGCTTTACTTCCAGACTTATGGATATATTCCAAGATCGCCTTGTATATGTCGCTTGACATCGAAGCATACCTTTTGTGAGACATCTATAATTCTAAATACCACTTCCCGGATAAAAAGTTCTATCAGTCAAGCTTGCGCCGCCACAGGTTGTTGCGTTCAACCTACCCAATCGTTGAGAGCATGTCGTATCCGTAGGTGTGTTAGAGCTGTTGGCTGCTGAGCAAGGTGCACGACTTATTGCAATGGCACAAAGTTTTCGTGATCCCTTGTTTGCAATTATCTGAGCTTCGGCATGATTACGATCTTCTCCGGAAACATTCTCAATTATATGACGAATGCCTAATTTATTGGCAGCAGCAATGATTGCAGCTCGATCTGCCAAGAGTCTATTTGCTCTAGTATTAGAAAGATTGCCTGAAGAGTCCTCAATTTCGCTGTTGCTAAAGCTGACCGAAAATACACATTCCAAAGTCTTGCCATCATCTCCCGAGAGTATCCCCACTGCCACTGTAGCTGGCCTATATGGTCGTAGTGGTGTTAAAGTTTGCAGGGCTTTCTTAAGAAAGTCATTTTGTTGTTGTACATCACATGGGTTTAGATCGGCACATGTTTGTGCCGACGCATTGTGCACCAAGATGCCCTGTTCGCCGACTCGGTAGCAGTGGTCGGCGTCGACTTCGAGGTTGAACACTGGCTTTTCGCACGTGTACTCGCGGCGCACCAGCGTCTTCGTCCCGCCTTCGATCCGCACACGCTCCAGCATCCGCAACTCGCAGGCCGACACCCAAGCCTGTCGATCCACGCTCCAGATCGGGTGCAACGCCGTCACACCCAATGGTGCCTCTTCGCCATCCAGCCACAGGTTCCACACTTCGCCGCGCGAGAAGTGGAGCTCGCTGATGCAAATCCGACCGGGGCCGCTCTCGATTTCCGGACACGGCCCGATCATCATCGCTTGGAACCGACCGGAAATGCCCTGTTCCGGCATCTCCAATGTACACCAATCACCAACCTTCGATAGCCCCTGCACGCGCAACCATTCCAGTGGCCGCAAGAATCAAATCCGATTCCAGCTTTCATCATCATACACGTGTCTGAATCCGAAGATTGAAAAGGACGCCGGTTGGCGTGCGTTTCGGCACGGATTTTGTCCCGATTTGACCTATTCCGACCCGATTTCAGACCGATTTCGGACCGATTTCCGCCGTTTTTCGCTCGATATCGGCACCAAATCAGGCGAGTTATTGGGGAAATTCGGAATTCGGAATTCGGAATTCGGATTCGGAATGAAGAAATGATGACAGCTGATGGCTGAAAGCTGTCAGCTGACAGCTCGCAATTGACGTAACTACTTATCGGGCATAGGCGCTTCCGAAATTTTGATGTCTTTCCACCATAGGGTGTGGCAGTGTCGGCGGAAAGACGAGTCAGTGTTTGAGCGACGCCGATACGAGCGTGCGCTGGGCGGTGGCGGAGTCCTCCACATCGATTTCCGAATTGTCAAATACAATGAAACAAATTTACATTATCAGATATCACAGCATGTTGTACGGATCCACATCGACTTGATATTCGACGCCGTGGGGCGGTTTGGCGGCGGAGAGGACCTCGCGCAGGACCGCATGGAGCATGGCGGAGCTTTCGCTCTGGATCTGGAAGTGAAAGCGGAAGAAGTCTTTCAGCTTGAAGACCGGGCATTCGGCGGGGCCGAGCAGGCGGACCTTGGCGGTGCCGGGTTTGACGTGGCGTTTGAGGGCGACATCGAACGCAGCCGCGAGCGCATCGGCGTACTGGCTGGCGGAGGTCTCGACGGTGCTGCGGACGATGAGCCGTGCGAGCCGCTGATACGGCGGATAGCTGTGCTCTTTGCGTTGGGCGAGTTCCTGTTGGGCGAATTCGAGGAAGTCGTGCTCGACCGCGAGGGCGATGCAGGGATGCTCGGGGGTGAAGGTCTGGATCATCACGCGTCCGCCTTTGCTTCCGCGTCCGGCTCGACCGGCGACCTGCGCGAGGAGCTGAAACGTGCGTTCGGCGGCACGGAAGTCCGGCAGGTGCAGCCCGGTATCGGCATTCACGACGCCGACGAGGGTGACGTTCGGGAAGTCGAGCCCTTTGGCGATCATCTGGGTGCCGAGGAGGATCTGAATTTTGCCGTCGCGGAACGCATCGAGCACGCGCCGGTGGCTTCCGTGCTGGTTCATCGTGTCGGAATCCATGCGTTGAACGACGCTGCTTGGGAATTTGGATTCGATTTCTTCCTGGAGTTTTTCGGTGCCGAGTCCCTGATAGCGAACGGAGATATTGGAGCACTGCGGGCAGCGGGTGTAGGGGGCGGTCTCGGTTCCGCAGTAGTGGCAGATGAGTGCGGCTTTGCGGCGGTGGTAGGTGAGTGCGAGGTCGCAGTGCGGGCATTGGGCGACGTGTCCGCATCCGGGGCAGTGGATGTGGGTGCTGAAGCCGCGGCGGTTGAGCAGGAGGAGGATTTGCCCGCCGGCGGCGAGGGCCTGTTTCATGGAGCGTTCGAGTGTGGGTCCGATGGCGAAGTGTTTGCCGGGCGTTTTGGGTTCGTGGCGGAGATCGACGAGTTCGACTTTGGGAAGCGGGCGATCGGAAACGCGTTTGGGCAGGCTGAGGAGCGTGTAGCCTTCGGGCTTGTGGGCGTTGGCCCAGCTTTCGAGGCTGGGGGTTGCGCTGCCGAGGATGATGGGTACGTTTGCCATGCGTGCGCGCATGACGGCGACGTCGCGGCCGTGATAGCGTGGGGTGGATTCCTGTTTGAAACTGGTTTCGTGTTCTTCGTCGATGACGATCAGGCCGAGCTTGCGCGTGGGCGCGAAGACGGCGGATCGAGCGCCGACGACGACTTCGATCTGACCGGCGGCGATTCTGCGCCAGTGCTGTCCGCGTTCGGCGTTGGTGAGGTGCGAATGCATGACGGCGACGGAATTGCAGCGGCCCGCGAAGCGCTCGATGGTCTGTGGTGTGAGGCTGATCTCCGGCACGAGAACGAGGACTTCTTTCCCTTGTCTAATGACCTCTTCGATGGCGCGGAGGTAGATTTCCGTCTTGCCGCTTCCGGTGATTCCGTGGAGTAGGAAAGCATGATAGCCGCCAGCTTCGAGTTGTGGACGGATCACATCCCAGACCCGGAGTTGGTCGGGATTCAGTTCGAGAGGTTGCTGAATCTCTGGTGCCGGTTGATCCTGCGTCGACGTTCGTTCCACACGTTCGGTGAGCTTTTTTGCGAAGCCCTTGGCGACGAGTGCGAGGACGGGTGCGGGACTTCCGCCGATCTGTCTCGAGAGAACGGAGAGTTCGATGGCGTCGTCACAGGTTTTGAGCCGTTCGAGCGCTTGCTTCTGGCGTGGCGAGAGGGTGGGGAGCGGGTTGGGCCATTCGTCGCGGGGGAGGAGGGAGATGAAGGTGGCGTTGCGCGTGCCGGCCTTGCCGCGCACTCCCGCCGGTACGACGGCGTGGAGCACCTGGCCCCAGCCACAGAGATAATAGTCCGCCATCCAGCGAGTCAGGGCGAGGAGGTGATCGTCCAGCAGGGGAGCGTCGTCGAGAACGCGGCGGACGGTTTTCACTTCGCGATCGGGTGGTTCGTCCGTGACGCGAACGACGAACCCCGGCAGAGACTTGTCGCCGCGACCGAATGGGCACTCGACGTAGTGACCGACACGAACGGTATCGCACAGCGCATCGGGCAGCGCATAGGAAAACGCCAGATCGAGCGGTCGATCGAAAACGACCTCGACATACTGTCTGGACTGGGGCTGATCCGTGGTCATAACGGCGCCCTGAGAATGAAAGTCTCTGCGACAACCACACATGTGGCAGTTTAGCGGATCTGCGCTCGTGAGAGCAAAGTCGGTGGAGGCGGATAGGGAATGCGCGAGGCGAACCGGCCGCGTGGGTACGGTTCGCCTGAAGTGATTCAGGAGCCTGGCGTGATCAACCGGCGAGAGCCGGGATCCGACGTTCGGAATCCTTACGTGTCATTTCTTCGAGAACAATCGGGTGCCAAGCGGTGTCCCGGCGGTCGGCTGGCACGTAATTTTCGCGTGCCCAGCGCCGAAGTTTGAGTTCTTCGATAAAGTCGACATCGGGGGAGAAACCATTCGTCATCATGGCTTACATCCCTAGGAGAAAATGGGAGAGTAGCCGACCCATTTCGGCTAATGACAATTTAGTTTTCTTGAATGGGTCGGCAATGGATTCTTCCAAAAATATGCTGACTTCCTTGCGATAAAGCGTCCGTTGGAGCCGATACAAACAGCCCGATCGATTTATCTCGCGCCACATATCAGCATTCGACTTGGCGAGACGATCCACGAACGCTTAGAATGGAGTGGTTCCGTACATCTGATCCCTTTGAAAGGACTCTGAGATGTCCCCCGCCGTCAAACATTTTTGGGCGCTTGGATTGTCTGTCGTACTCGGTTGTTCGTTCGCGACCATAAATCTCTCGGCCGCCGCACCCGTCGTCGAACTCAATGAAGAGCAACTGATCGACAAAGCGAAAAAACTTAACACCGAAGCCAAAACGATCGAAGATGCCGATAAAAGCCTGAAAGTGTTGCTCAAAGACAAGGTGAACACACCCAAGTTGCTGAAAGCTGCCGCCAAAATGCAACTGGCGGCGAAAAGTGACGACAAACCATTCCGCTACTACGCCACACTTGTGCTGGCCAAAGCCGCTCACAACTTCAAAGACTACGATTCCGCCGAGATCTTTTACCAGGCTTGCTCCGATATCGCGATTAACGATCTGCAATCCAGCGAACACATCGTTCGCGCGGTCGATAATCACATTGAATTTCTGATGTTTCGGAAAAAGAACAATGCGGTCATCGAGTTGGCGGAACGCGTGATGGCCATCAACGGCGATCAGACGCTGTCGTATTTCAGCAATTTCGAAGTGGCGGGTCATTTGCTCGTCGCCCGTTCGCGCAAAGGTGAAACGAAGGAAGTTCTCGAAATCATCGATCGACTGATCAAGCGATCCGACGGGCTCTTTCTTTACCATCAGATCAAGGCCCGCATTCTGATCGATGCCGAGAAGTACGAGGATGCGATCACGGAATATGCCAACGTCATCGCGGCCATCAAGGACAACGAGAACATCCCCAAAGACACAAAAGACCGGTTTGTCCGAGGAACCAAGTATGCTTTGAGCGGCGTATATGTTTCACTGAACAAGATCGATGAAGGAACAAAGATTCTTCGTGAGTTGGTGAAGGAGGACCCGGAAAACGCAACATTCAAAAATGATCTCGGCTTTATTATGTGTGACAATGATCGCGATTTCCCAGAAGCAGAAAAGCTCATTCGCGAAGCCATCGAACTCGACCTGAAAGCTCGCAAGAAACTCCTCGAAGAAAAGAAGATCGATGCGGAAGAAGCAAAGAAGGCCAACTCGGCTTATCTCGATAGTCTTGGCTGGGTGCTTTACAAGCAGAAGAAATACGACGAAGCCCTGAAGTACCTCCTCGAAAGCGCCGGCAGCGATGACGAGGAGAGCAATCACATTGAAATCTGGGACCACGTTGCGGATTGCTACCTCGCGATGGGTAAGAAGAAAGAAGCACTCGAGACGTATCAGAAAGCCCTGAAAATGGACGACGTGACCAAGAAAGACGGAGAGCGGAGAAAGAAAGTTACTGAGAAGATGAAGAAACTCAAAGCCGAACTATCCAAGTAACAGAAGTGATTTGGTATCAGCCACGGGTTTGCACCCGTGGCTTTTTTTCGTTCAACTTATCGCGATCCGATCCGAAGGATCACTTTCGTACCACCGCTTTTCGCACGCTGAACCGCTTCTCTCACCTGATCCAGTGGATACTCAACGACCGATTCTGTTGTGAGCACGCCGGCGGATTGAAGTGCACGTACTCGCTTGAACAGTCGCAGCATTCGAAGGATGGGCTGCTGTTTGGCCCATCGACCCAGCCAGAATCCTTGGATGCTCTGGCCGCCGGAAATCAGAAAGCGCGGTTCGATCTGATAGGCTTCATCCGAGAGCGAACCAAATGTGATCAATCGCCCACCGGGTGCGAGACTTCGCACTGCCTGCGTGCCGATCATTCCGCCGACGGGATCGATCGCATACAACACGCCTTCAGAACCGGTTGATTCTCTGATCCCTTTCTGCCAGTCGCCATTCGCGAGCAGAACCGCATCGGCACCGAGCTTCTTCAATTCATCAACTTGATGTTCGTGCCGAACGACATTGATCGTCCGGAAGCCGTAGTGCCGACCAAGTCGCACGACCATCTTCCCAAGCGCACTCGCCGCTGCCGTCTGCAGGAGCCAACCGCCTGATGGAATGCGTAGGACATATCGTGTGAGCGCGTGCGCAGTCAGAGGGTTAACAAAGAATGTTGCGGCCTGGGCATCCGGGATGGAATCCGGAACCGGAATCACCTGACGCGCTGTGGTCACGGTGTAATCGGACCAGTTTCCCAATCGATCGTTCACGACGGCCACACGCTTGCCGGTGCGGAATCGCCCAAGCAACCCACCGCCCGATCGTTCAACGATTCCAACGCCTTCAAATCCCGGAGTCGCAGGAAACGCCGGTTTGAGTCCGTATTTTCCCGTGATGTACATGAGATCTGAAGGATTGATCGGACTGGCAAGCATCCTCACCAGAACTTCGCCGCGACCCGGGACCGGCATATCGACTTCACGCATCTGGAGGACATCAGCCGGTTCGCCAAATTGATCGAATACTATTGCTCGCATGAAAAGCCCTGATGAACGCGGCGGATCGCCGAGTCTCGGTCATAACTCTTCACGAATTGTATTTATCCCACAAAGACTCCGCCCGCGACTCCGGGAAATGCCTCGACATTGAGTCGCGGTTCGGTTCCACCCTGAATGAGATCCGAGCCGGTATAAACGCGCAGCCGCCCTTCGCCACCGGGCCCATCGCCCGCCATGACTTCGAAGCTTCCGTCAGCATTGAGATCCCTCGCGGCGACACGAATCCCTCCGCGATTGGAGTCATTTCCGGCAAAGAAGTTCGCGACCGGGACATACTGATTCGACAGAGCTCCCTTGCCGCTGAAGGCGGTGATGCGCGGTCCGCCTCCGGGTCCGCCACCCGCAATGATTTCGTTGAAGCCATCGTCGTTAATATCGCCGATCGCGATGAAGACGCCGTTGCGAAGCGTCTGTTCGAAGGCGAAGAAATCGTTGAACAGGACTGTCGGTGTGCCCGCAGTGACCGTCGTGCCGTTGATGACCGCCACACGCGGTCCACCACCGAAACCGGCCGCAACGGCCAGATCGACTCGCCCATCGTTATTGACATCTCCGGTCGCCGTGCGTGCGCCTCCGCGGAAATTCGGATCGGCAATCCCGAAGAAGCTGGCGACTTTTCCAAAGCCGGCGCCGCTGTAGACATCCACACGCGGTCCGCCACCTTCATCCGGTGAGATGATGAGATCCGGAATGCCGTCACCAGTCAGATCGCCAGCCGAAACATAAACTCCGCCGACAAAAGCGGACTCGAAGGGTTGGACTTCAAAGAGCACGATTTGGGTCACGGGGTCGATGATTCGCACGAGTGTCGTGGAACCGGGTCCGGTTCCGGCAACAACGTCTGGCACGCCATCGGCGTTGAAATCACCAGCAGCAGTTCGAACACCACCGGTAAACGACTTATCGAATACCGTGAGCGAAGCGGCGATGGCGCCGGACGAATCGTAGAGGTTCACGGTCGGTGTTCCGCTCCCGGCGGCGGCGAACGCCAGTCGACCATCCAAACCGCGGGCGGGACGTGGAACAGAGACGGAGAATGCGGAGGTATCACCGTCCACGGATGCCGTGACCGTCGCCGAGACGAACGGCGCCGAGAGACCCGCGGGAATATTCGCGGTGAAGTTCGCGCTCCCCGATCCGTTGGTGGTGACATTGACCGTCGCGGCTTTGATTTCTCCTTCACCAAAACCGCTGGGATCGGAGGTCGAGTTGGTATAGACCGTCACAATGTACTGCGTGTTGGGCTGACCGGAGATCGTGCCGGTGACGGTCAGTGCATTGATTGAGTCGGCTGTGACCTTGGTGATGGTCGGCGGGATCAATCCATTGTTGGAATCGAGTGCGATACTCAATCCCAGTCCGCCATTCAGATTGATCGAATTATCGAGAATTCGAACATAGCGACTGTTCTCAATGACCGTGACGCCGTTACCCTTATTCCGCTGGATGGTATTGCTGAGAATCGAGATGTTTGTGGTGGGAGGGTTGAGACCGTTCAGCGGTGTGGTGGCCGCGAAGTTCTCGACAAGCACGCCATCGCCACCATTTCCGGACGCGCTTCCTCCAAAGTCGAGACCGATCCGGTTGCCCTGTACGACTACACCAGCGGTAACGGGGTCCGCTATGCGTACGCCGACTCCGCCGTTGGAAGCGATGATGTTTCCTGCGCCCGCAACGGAACCGCCAACCGTTGTGAATGCGGCACCATCCCGAACCAGTACACCCTGCGTTCCGTTCCCAACGGGCGTAACGCCATCAACACCCACACCGATGAAGTTGGAAGCGATGGTGTTTTGTTCCGAACCGGAAATGAGCAGCAAACCGGTGAAATTGTTTCCGGAAATGACGTTGCGGGTTTCCTGCGTTCCACCGATTACGTTTTGCTTGGAGGCTAAGGCAATCACGATGCCGTCGGTATTTCCTTCAGCAGCGGTACCTGAGGCGTTGGTGCCGATAAAATTGTTTGTGATCTTATGCTGACCACCGCCTTCGATACGAATACCCGCCAGATCGAACCTGCCAATCGAAAGTCCCTTGATGGTGCTGCTGGTGTGATTCACGAGCCGAAGCCCGTTCGCTCCTGTTCCTGCAGTAGCACCATTCAAACGGACGAGCGGCGACCCAGAATACCCAGTTTGTGTGGTCCCATCGATAACGACCGCATCCGTAATCGCGGGGAACACGACAGACGGTTGGAGAGTTTGAATTCCCCCCCCAGGGATGGCGAAGTTGATTGTGTCGGTACCGGCCAGATTGTTGGCCGAGATGATGGCGGCGCGGAGGGAGCCGGGGGTTGGGGCGGCATCGTTGCCGTTGTCTGCTGTCGTGTTCACCAGGAACACAGCAGGTGCCGTACGGTCTTCGAGCGAAACAAGATTCAGCCTGCGTTCAGGAATTCCACGCACGTCGGTCTCCTCAAGTTGATCAGTCCATTCCAGCAAGAATAGTATCGGTCAACGATCAACGCTTCCAATACTTCCAGACGATTGGAAAGAACAGGAAGATTGTGAGGTGAACCCGGTCAAACCAACGAATTCACGAGCTGATCATCGAGGAGCGTGTTTCTGAAACCACTCGAGCCAACCGGACATGATGGCACCTTTGATGCTCTTGTCGGCTTTGTTTTCTTGGAGTGTTTTCCCCCAGTAAAACGTGATCCAGCCATCACAAAAGGGTCTCGATCCATCAATGAACGTTTCCAGTTCACTTTGTGAGCAACTCAAGGGGAACATCTCTTCGATAACTAACGGCTTGCCCAGTTCATAAACCTTCAGCGCATCGAGGGCTTTCGGGACTTCTTTGCTCTTGGGATAGAAGTGAACGGAAACAAAATCCAGTGGATCGCCCACGCCTGGCGCATAAAAAATCGGCTTCGCACCTTTGAAGACATGCGCCCACGGAATCACGCCAACCGTCAGTAACGCCTGTTCATCGATCTCGCGGATCGCGCTCGTGAGCTCTTTGATCCAGAGTTTCGCCACAGTTTCGCGGGTACGACCTTTCAGATCCAATGTGATTCGCTGCACGAAATATTTTCCGCCAAACTCCTTCCCCAGCCAGTCAGTCTCCGGCTTCGTACCCGGTAGGATCGGCTCGTTCATCAGGTCGTAACAGAAGATCGCCGGGCTTCCCTTCCCCGCTCGCGCAATCGCCTGCCAAAACCGCTTCTGCACCGCCCAGCGATCCGATTCCGAAAGAGCGTCGTACCAGGCAGGCACATCCTTCTTGTGGTAACAGCCCAGACCCGTCACATCGAGATAAAGTCCGGTGTCTTCCGCGAGTCGAACGAGCTTCGCGAACTGCTTCAATTGCTCCGCGTTGCTACGATCCGCCGAATCCATGAACTTCGCCAGTTGCAGATGCACGCGAACCACGTTCGCGCCAAGTGCTTTCATCTCCTTGAAATCTTCAACAACGGTCGCCCACTCCTTCTCCCAATAATCCTCGATCAATCGCCCCGCATCATCATGATCGTAATTGAAACCCCACACGACAAACGGCTTCTTGGAATCGGAACGCATGAACGCCTTACCGTCAGAGCTCACGCGGATCCGCTCAAGCTTTGGCCCACGCGATTCCTGACCCGCAAGCGGCAGCGTGGCAATCACGAGAATCAGCACAACCGCACAACAAGGAACAAACATCAATCGTTGGAATTTCGTCATGATCCATTCAGTTTTTCGTATTGAAGCAACAAATTCAAGCGAAAGCTTCAAGTTTACCGATATTAACTCACAATTGCCGATTTAACCAACAGGCAGACTCATGATACGCCGCTTCCAACTTCCGCTCGCATCTGTGGCACTGAGTCTGGCCATGGGCTGCGCTTCGACCCCTCAAAACTCTGAACTGACAACGCAACCCATCGCAACGCGAGCGCAAGCCGCCACGCAAACGTCCGCAATCATCCCCGCCAGCCAAACCGAACCCGCCGTATCCACCGTCGAAGATCTCGTTCGCGTCGCTACCGATCTCAACCCCCGTCTGCGCAAGGCCCAGCACCTGATCGAGGCCGCTCAAGGGAATCGCCTTCAGGCCGGGCTCTACCCCAATCCCACACTCGACATCCTCGGCGATGAACTCGGCGACCGCACCGGACCTGGCGGCATCTGGACTGCCCCCAAATTCAGCCAGGAAATCGTCACCGGACGCAAACTCACGCTCGCGCAGGCCGTCGCCGCTCGCGAAGTCGATCAGGCCACGCTCGATCTTCTCCGCGAGCGCTACGCCGTCGTCGGCGCAGTCCGACTCGCCTTCTACGACGCCTACACCCTCGAACGCCGCGTTCAGGCGCTCGATACCCTCGTCAAGCTCTCCGCCGACGCCGTCAAGTTCGGCCAAGCGCTGCTCGACAACAAACAGATCGCCCGCCTCGACCTCGTGCAACTCGAAGTCGAATACCAGCGACTCAACGCCCGCGCCGAAGCCGCACGCCGCGAACTCCCCCACGCCCGCAAACAGCTCGCCGCCGCCATCGGAGCACGCAGCCTCACCATCGAGCCGCTGCAAGGCCCCTTCGAAGAACTCCCCGTCTACGACGCCGATCGCACACTCGCAAGCGTACTCGCCTCCCACCCCGAACTCCGCTCCGCCCAGGTCGGTGTCGAACGCGCAAAAGCCGCCGTCCGCAGCGCCGAAGCGCAGGTCATCCCCAACGTCACCCTTTCAACCGGCTACACCCGCCAGAATCAGAACGTCTCAAACGACTGGCTCGTCGGGTTCAGCGTGCCACTGCCCACCTGGAATCGCAATCAGGGCGCCATTCGCGCGGCGCAGGCAGAGCAACTTGCCGCCGTTCAGGAAGTCAGCCGCATCGAGAACGACCTCACCGACCGCACCGCCGCCGCCCTCCGCGCCTACGCATCCGCATATAAAGAAGCCGAACTCTACCGCAAAGAACTCCTCCCGCGGGCCGAGGAGACCTATCGACTCTCCGTCGAGGCCTTTCGCGGCGGACAGTTCGAATACCTCCGCGTGATCCAGGCCCAGCGCTCCATCGCCGAGGCCAAGCTCGATTACACCCGCGCACTCGGCGACGCCTGGAAAGCCGCCGCCCAGCTCTCCGCCCTCCTCCTCGAAGACTACTGGCCCGGCACACCCCCGGACCTCAAACCCGCCACGCCAGCCCCCGCCAAGTGATCACCGGCAACTCACGCTCGTGGAGGAGACATTCAAACCCTGACTCGTCTTTCCACCGACACTGCCACACCCTACGCTGGAACCGTGCCATATTTTCGGAAGCGCCTATGCGCCATAAGGAGTTACGTCAATTTCTCGTGCTCGTCGCGGGTCTCCGACCCCGACGTGAGAAACGACCGAAGGTCTCCTCTTCCTTCTTTTAACTCCGCATTCCGCATTCCGCTCTCCGCATTCAAGTGGGTCTCCTGACCTCGATGAACCACACGACCGAAGGTCTCCTTTTGAGCCATCACTTGTCAGCCGGCTGATTTCTTCCATCCGCGATCCGCATACTGCACGCGCCTTGATTCTTCAGGCTGAAAGACTGGGATTGCGTAGCCCGGGGCAACGCCCCGGGTGGACAGGCGAACACGTCGCAGGCCTTCGGCCTGCAAGAACACGCTTGCACCAACCTAGGGCGGCGTCGCTGCGATCATCGCGCTGACGGCGAATATGTCGATGAACAAGCGCCAGCGCATCGACTACGATCCCAAGTAGTTCAACCCGGAATCGAACGAAGTGCCTGAAAAGACTTATGGCTTGGGCTGAGAACGATCGATTTGATTCTTCATTGAAGTCGACCATGCAGGAAGACCCAGAAGCCCGCGGATGTTCATCCACGGGCTTTATCAGTTCTCACTTCTTGATTTGAACTGCAGTGATTTCCTTTTCCGAACGTGCATAGAGCACATTGTCGATGATTGTGGGAGCGGTCCAGCTACGCCCCTTCAGCAAATCGTATGTGTCCTCGACGTCGAGCTCTTTCGTGTTGAATGTTGCACGGGACAAGCGGCCGTCTCCGCGAAGTATGTATGCCGTTCGACCATTCACGATCAAGTTGGCGTTCTGTTGCCCGTTGTCCCGCCAGAGTTCCTTCCCGTCCGTCAGACTCAGTGAACCAAAGAGCGGACCAACCGAGCCGTAAACTGCGAGATCATCCGAAATCCAGTTGGCGTAAAAGAACGCAACTTTTTCGTTTTTCCAAAGTTCTCGAATCGTTGTTCCGTTCGTTTGCACAAGCTCCAGCAATCGTGTTCCGCCGGTCCCCTGTCCCGAAATGAGGAGTTTGTTTCCGGGAAGCACGATTGGCGTGGGGACGTTGGTCAAGCCGGGTTTCGGCAGCGTGTACGACCAGAGCATTTTGCCGTCTGATTCGGAGAGTCCGAACACGTGATCGCGAGTCATCTGCACGATCTGCGAAGTGCCGTTGATGGTCGCTCGCATGGGCGAGGAATAACTCGGTTCCGCGGGAGTCGATTTCCACAGCACCTGACCATCCGTTGCCCGGATGGCGATGACCGCCGCCTGCTTTCCACCTACGTGCACGATGAATCGATCGCCGAGAACCAGCGGACTGGAGGCGAAACCAAACTGCACCGGTGTGGCGTCGAATTCCTTGACGAGATCGTACTTCCAAAGTTCTTTGCCCGTCTCGGTGGCGGAACACAACAGTATCCCCGTGTATCCCAACGTGCAGATAGCTGTTCCACAGACAGCCGGTGTCGCCTGCGGTCGAATCGGTTCGCCGGTATACGATTCCTGACCCTTGAGACGTTCAACAGGATAACTCCGCTCCCAGCGTTTCTCGCCCGTCTTCGGATCGAGGCAGATCACGATTTCCTCGCCGCGGGCGTTATTTTTGGCATCGGGTCGGGAGTACATTGTGAAGAGCGACCGACCATCAGTGACGATGCCGGAAGTGCCCGGCCCGAGGTCTTTTCGCCAGAGTCGCGATTCAACAGGTCCGCCGGCGGATGAGTTCGAACTACGAAATGTGCGCTCCGGCCCGCCGTATTGCGGCCACGGAGATGGTTCATCCGCCAGCGAGAGGGACGGTGCGAGCAGAAGAAGCATGAAGCTGTATCGACACATGGGTTGCTCCAGCGGGTGGAACGTCATCGGCGCAAATGAGCACCCACATGGTAGATCCCGATCCCATGTGATTCCCAAGAAAGCGAAAGGAATTGAACGACCGATCGAAAACGGCAATGTTGATTCCCGACAGTTGCACAAGGCCGCAATCTGTTACGTATTGAAGCAAACACACAACGATCAACTGGAGCTGTCGTTTTCTTCACCCCGTCATCTGGTGCGGGACGAAGCGGCTGAGGTTTGTTGTCACGATGCTGTCGTCGTCCCGGATGCCGATGCCGCACGACCAGCCGTTGATCACCCAGCTGCCGATCACCGGAAAGCGCCCATCGAAATTCGGCAGCGGAAAGAGTTGCTGAAAGACAACATCGCGAGTCACCTGATAGGGTCCGTCCGTTTCCAGTTCGATGTGCCCGTTGCGCATCACGCGGATGTTCGCTCCTTCGCGGGCGTGGATCGGCTTGCGGACGTAATTGCCGCTGGTCGGTTCGTCGAACCAGGCGGGGAGAAGGTACGGCGAATCGGGATTAAGCTGATAGAGCAGCGGAAGAATCGACTTGCTGCTGAGGATCATCTTCCAGGCGGGTTCCATCCAGCGGGTGCGGGCCTGGAGGATGTTCGTGCCGAAGTTGTCGCGGATGAGCCATTCCCACGGATAAAGCTTGAAGATGCGCTGGATCGGCCGCCCACCGCGATCAACGAACGTCTTCGCGTCGCGGTTCCAGCCGATCGCTTCGACATCGAGATATTCGGTCTTCAGGCCGGCTTGGATGGCGGTGTCGCGCAGGTACTCGACGGTGATGTAATCTTCCACCTCGCCGGAAATGGCGGCGAAGTGGATCGGCGTATCATCAGTTTCGAGGATCTCTTTCCAGCCTTCGATGAGCCGTTCATGGATGGAGTTGAACTGATCGCCGCGTTCGTCGATCTCCTTGAGCCAGTGCCACTGTGCGACGGAAGCCTCGACGAGCCCCGTCGGCGTGTCGGCGTTGAACTCGAGCATCTTGGGCGGGCCAACGCCATCATACGCGAGATCGAAGCGGCCGTAGATCGTGGGGTGTTCCTCCTCCCAGCTCTGTTCGACGAGCGCTTCGAATTCGGGCGGAATGAGGAAAAGGCCGTACATGCGGTTTTCGATCACGTGCTCGACGAGGTGGGTGCACATGTCGAAGAGGGCGTAGGTGGCGCGTTCGAGGGTGTCGATTTCGTGATGGCTAAAGCTGTAGTAGGCGGTCTCGTCCCAGTAGGGTTCGCCGCGGAGGGTGTGGAAGTGGAGCCCGTACTGTTCGACGCGTTTCTGCCAGTCGGGGCGGGGATCGATGGCATGGCGGCGCACGGAAAGCTCCCGAATTCAGCCGGCAGATGGGTGCGAAAAAAAGAATGCAATAAAAAAGGTGGCAGTCCCCTTTGATTCAGCTTCCAACGCCTGCGGAGCGGCCGACGGTGCCGAACCCGCCGCGGGAAACCGTGCCGCCCATTGCCGGCGCACGTGTACCGCCGCCAGCATAGTTGCGGCTGTGGAGCATCAGCATCATGAAGCCGGGCCGGTAATGATAATTGCCGTGAACATCGCGTTCGGCTCCACCGACGCGCTCGGCGGCCTGTTCGTCCGCTTTCGCCTGAAGGTCCGGAGGTGAGGGAGCGAGGAAATATCCGGCCGACAGAATGCCAGCACCGAGCAGAACCAGAGAGAATTCGCGACTCATTCGGGTCATGGCGCCACCGCTCGGAGAGGATGCGTGTGATAAGAATTTAGCGGAAGATGACTGCCAGTGCAAACATTTCAGCCGCGAAATCACAATGATTGTTTGACGGATGGTTTTTCGGGTGCGCAAGTCCGGTGCCAAAATCGTTGATGCGCTCTGTTCACCGGGAATCCGTGTTGCTACAAAGACTAGCCAGTATTGTCGGGGGATTCGTCCCTCTGCTTGCGCAACCGGGTGGTCCGGTCGCGCCCCGTGTCAGGGGGTCCTTAAGCCGATGGCTCTGCCGTCGCCCCTCTCCACCGAGAACATCATGGCCAAGAAGAACAAGACCAACAAGTCCGTGTTGAAACGGATCAAGCGCACCGCAACCGGCAAGCTCAAGCACGGCATCTGCGGCAAGCGTCACCTGAACGCGCACTTCAACGCGAAGCAGCGCCGGCAACTCCGCGGAACCGCGGTCACGACCGGGGCGATCGTCAAGAAGTACCTCATCGCGATGGGCGAATACTAAGCCCGCATCCGTTTCACCAATCATACAAAATACGTTCAGGGGAATTTGAGCCATGGTTCGCGCTGGTAGTGGAAAGACCACAACACTCCGTCGGAAACGCACACGCAAGCTCACCAAGGGCTTTCGCCTCAGCCGTCATAATCTTTATCGCCAATCGATCTCGACGTTGCTCCGCGCACGGGCCTACTCCTTCCGCGATCGCCGCGTCAAGAAGCGCGAGTTCCGCAAACTCTGGATCATCCGCATCAACGCCGCCTGCCGCATGCGGGGCCTGCGCTACAGCGAACTGATCCACGGCCTCCAACTCGCCAACGTCATGCTCGACCGCAAGAGCCTCTCCGAGATCGCCATCCACGATCCCGCCGGATTCGATCAGATCGTCGAACTGGCCAAGAAGGCACTCAAGAAGTAGCCCAGCAACAATCAAAGGGGACTGTCACCTTTTTAATAAAATCTTTTTATTAAAAAGGTGACAGTCCCCTTTGATTCAGCTCCGCAGCCACTTCGCGAACTTCTGCCGCATCTTCTGCACCTTCGGCGCGACCACGGCCATGCAATACCCCTGCATCGGATTCGCCCGATAGTACCCCTGGTGATCGTCCTCCGCCGCGTAGAATTTCCCGAGCGCTGCCACCTCCGTCACGATCGGGTTCGGCCAGATCTGCTCCGCGTTCAATCGCTCGATCATCCGCTCCGCCGCCTGCTTCTGCTCCGGCGAATGATAGTAGATCACTGAACGATACTGCGTGCCGACATCCGCACCCTGACGGTTGAGCGTGGTCGGATCGTGAATCGCGAAGAAGGCTTCGAGGAGTTGCTCAAAGCTGATGACGGACGGATCGAACGTCACTTGCACCACTTCCGCGTGCCCGGTTCGGCCTCCGCATACGGCTTCATAACTCGGATTGTCCACCGCTCCGCCGCTGAAGCCCGAGACGCATTTCTCCACACCCTTCAGGTTCTCGAAACACGCCTCCAGACACCAATAGCACCCTCCGCCCAGCGTCGCCTGTTCCATGTTGGCCATCGATCGCTCTCCTCGTAAGTTCTTCGCTCGTGAAAGAATTTATCAACCGGGAATCCAATGGCGTATGAGGATCTCACATCGTTCAGTACTCACTGTTTGGTAGAACTCTTTCGCGAGCTCAAAAGCAAATGTCTTGATTTGCCGAATGAACGGGACCTCTTGAGGGATCACCCGGGTCCGTTTCCGGGCGTTTATCCCTCGCAAGCTCTCTCTCAACACAGGATGAACACCGGCTCTTCATCGAAACGGAACACGAATGAATGAAGCATTTTCACATAGTGAATAATAATGAAATTTGATCGACCGGATGTCCAAGTTAGTAACTTGAGTGTGTCGGGCTTGATTCAAGTCTGCAGATTCTTCTTGCCCACAACTGGAGTGACACCTCATGCATAAACGGTTCCTGCTCCCGACCGTCGCCATTGCGGTTGGTTGTATCCTCGGTTACCTCGCCTCTCATGGCCGGCTGACCAAAACGTTTGCCCAGGAGAAGAAACCCGAGCAGACTCCTTCTCAATCGGCAACGGTCCTTCCGATTCCGCCGGTCCCGTTCAAAGGGCAGATCGGCGTGCGTGCGAAAGACTCGAAATCCGACTTCCCACAGCCGGTCCAAGCTCCGAAGGGGGCACCGAACATTCTGCTCGTTCTCCTCGACGATGTCGGGTACGGAGCGACGAGTACCTTTGGCGGACCGTGTGATACGCCGACGTTCACACGCCTCGCCGAGAAGGGTCTGAAATACAACCACTTCCACACGACGGCGTTGTGCAGCCCGACGCGGGCGGCGCTGATCACCGGGCGCAACCATCACTCGGTCCATACGGCCTGTATCATGGAAGCCGCCACCGGCTTCCCCGGGTACGATTCGGTCATGGGTAAGGACACCGCCACAGTCGCGGAAGTTCTCAAACAGGCGGGCTACGGCACCTCATGGTTCGGCAAGAATCACAATGTTCCGGACTGGGAGACGAGTCAGGCCGGTCCGTTTGACCGCTGGCCGACAAGCCTCGGGTTCGATTATTTCTACGGGTTCATCGGAGGCGACACCAATCAGTGGCGGCCGAATGTCACCGAAGGGACAAAGCCGATCGAGCCGTACCTCGGCAACCCGGATTACAACTTCGATTACGACATGGCCGATCAGGCGATCAAGTGGATCAACATGCAGAAAGCCGTCGCCCCGGACAAACCGTTCTTCTGCTACTACGCTCCCGGTGCGACACACGCCCCGCACCACCCGAAGAAGGAATGGGTCGAGAAGTACAAGGGTAAATTCGACCAGGGGTGGGACAAGGTTCGTGAGGAGACACTGGAACGGCAGAAAAAGCTCGGCGTGATTCCGGCCGACGCCAAGCTCACACCGCGGGCCCCCGGTGTGCAAGCCTGGGACACCTGCTCGCCGGAAGAGAAGAAGGTGTACGCCCGGTTCATGGAAGTGTACGCCGGCTACCTCGAGCAGACCGATCATAACATCGGCCGCGTCGTGGACTCGATCGAGAAGCTCGGTCAGCTCGATAATACCCTGGTCATCTACATCGCCGGGGATAATGGCGCGAGCGCTGAAGGAAGCCTCCAAGGACTGCTGAACGAAATGACGTTCTTCAACGGCGAGGTGGAGGACATCAAGGAAGTGCTGAAGCGGGCGGATGAAATCGGCTCGTGGAAGACCTACAACCACTACCCGGTTGGCTGGGCGCACGCCATGTGTACGCCGTTCCAGTGGACCAAGCAGATCGCCAGCCACTACGGCGGAACCCGCAACGCGATGGTCATGTCGTGGCCGAAGGGCATCACGGCCCGCAACGAACTTCGCACCCAATGGCACCACGCCATCGACATCGTACCAACATTGCTCGAAGTTGTCGGGTTGCCCGAACCGGCCTCGGTGAACGGCGTCACTCAGAAGCCGATCGAAGGAGTCAGCATGGCGTACACGTTTACAGACGCCAACGCCAAAAGCCGCCGCACGACGCAGTACTTCGAGATGTTCTGCAACTCGGCGATCTACCACGACGGTTGGGTCGCCTGCACGACTCCTCCGACCCCGCCGTGGAGCCCGGTAGGGTCCGATAAGGACTTCATCACCGAGTACAACTGGGAACTGTACGCCCCGACCGACTTCTCCCAGGCAGACAATCTGGCGAAGACGATGCCGGACAAGTTGATGGAAATGAAGTTGCTGTTCTTCGCGGAGGCGGCGAAATACGACGTGCTGCCGTTCGACAGCAGCAAGACGTCGCGGCTCGACCCATCCATTCGCCCGAGTCTGACCCGCGGTCGCAAGTCGTTCACTTACCTCCAGGGGCAGAACCGTATTCCCGAAGGGGCCAGCCCGGACATCAAGAACAAGTCTTGGTCGATCACGGCTGACGTGGATGTGAAGGCGGATACCTCAGGAATGATTATTACGCAAGGCGGTCTCTCCGCCGGGTGGGCGTTTTACCTGGAGAAGGGCAAGCCGGTGTTCCATTTTAACTATCTCGACGTCGCCCACTACGAGGTCGCGGGGAAGGACGGACTCGCGCCGGGCAAGCATACCATCAAAATGGATTTCGCTTACGACGGCGGAGGCAAGGGCAAGGGCGGCACCGCCACAATCTCCGTGGACGGCAAGGAAGTCGCGAAGGGCCGTGTCGAGAAAACGATTCCCATCCGCATCACGCTCGACGAAAGTCTGGATATCGGCTCGGACGCCGGCACGCCGGTGAATCTGAACTATGACGTACCGTTCGAATTCCCCGGCAAGATCGGCCATGTCACGATCGATCTGAAATAATTGGTCACCATCTCTCGGGTCGGGACACGAGTCCCGGCCCATTCCTCTTCGCCCGCTCTCTCAGGAGTATGAGTCCATGCGCTCGCGTTTGTTCCTGCCCGCCGCACTGATCGCGGTTGGGTGCGCCTTCGGCTGGTTCGCCGCGTCCGGACAGCCAACCAAGACGTTTGCTCAGGATAAAAAGGCCCAGCCATCGTCTACGACCAGCACGCAACTGCCGAAGCCGGATCCCAAGTTCCAAGGAAAAATCGGCGAGACCTACAAAGACTCGACACCGGACTACCCGCTGCCGATCAAAGCCCCAAAGGGTGCGCCCAATGTGCTTCTGATTCTCCTCGACGATGTCGGGTTCGGGATGTGTTCGACCTTCGGCGGACCGGTGCCGACTCCGCATATGCAGAAGCTCGCGGACAACGGCCTGAAGTACACGCGGATGCACACCACCGCACTCTGCAGTCCGACACGCGGAGCGCTGCTCGCCGGGCGGAACCACCACAGCGTCGCGACCGGCGTCATCATCGAGATGGGGACCGGCTATCCGGGTTACACCGGTATGATTCCCAAGAGTACGGCGCTCGTCTCCGAGATCCTCCGCGACAACGGATACGCCACCGGCATGTTCGGCAAGTGGCACAACACGCCCGAGCCGGACATCAGCCCCGCCGGACCGTTCGATCGCTGGCCCACCGGCCTTGGCTTCGATTATTTCTACGGCTTCAATCAGGGCGAAACGCACCAGTATTATCCGGTGATCTACCGCAACACCACCTGGGTTCCACAACCCAGAACTCCGGAACAAGGCTACCACTTCACCGCCGATATGACCGACGAGGCCATCGCCTGGACACGCAACGTCCGGGCTGCGGACCCGGACAAACCGTGGTTCAACTATTTCAGCACCTCGGGCGTTCACGCCCCGCACCACGCCCCCAAAGAGTACCGCGAGAAGTACAAAGGCAAGTTCGACCACGGATGGGACAAGCAAAGGGAACTGACCCACGCCCGACAACTCGAGATGGGCGTCATCCCGAAAGGGACCAAGCTGACGCCGCGACCCGAGAGCATTCCGTCGTGGGCGACGCGTTCCGATGACGAGAAGAAAGTCTACACCCGGCTGATGGAGAACTATGCCGGGTACATGGAGTACACCGATGCCGAAGTCGGCCGGTTGGTCGAAAGCCTTGCCGCTTCCGGTGAGCTCGACAACACGCTCGTGATGTATGTCGTCGGAGACAACGGCGCCAGCGCCGAGGGTGGTCTTGAGGGGACATTCAGCGAGATTGCCAGTCTGATCGGTATTCAACTCGGGCTGAAGAGTACGATCTCGAGGCTCGACGAAATCGGCGGACCGACCAGCGAACCGCACGTCCCGGTCGGCTGGGCGTGGGCGATGGATGCGCCGTTCCAGTGGACCAAACAAGTCGCTTCGCACTTCGGAGGGACCCGCAACCCGATGGTTGTGCACTGGCCGAAGGGGATCACGGCGAAGGGCGAAATTCGCACGCAGTTTCATCACGTGATCGACGTTGTGCCAACGATTCTCGACTGTTGTGGCATCCCGGAGCCGAAGGCGGTCAACGGCATCGCGCAGAAGCCGATGGAAGGCGTTTCGATGCGCTACTCATTCGACGACGCGAATGCGAAAGGCCGCCGGACGACGCAATACTTCGAGTTGGCGACGAACCGTGCGATCTACCACGACGGCTGGGTCGCTTGTGCTCAGACCGGTGTGCCGTGGGTCACCCTCGGCAAGACCCTGGAACTCATGGAGAAGGCTCCGTGGGAGCTTTACAACATTGAAGAAGATTTCAGTCAGGCAGATAATCTCGCGGCGAAGTTTCCCGAGAAGCTTAAAGAGTTGCAGGCGAAGTTCGTGGAGGAGGCGAAGAAATACGAAGTATTCCCTCTCGATCCGCGGTTCTCGGAGCGCTTTGATCCGAGTCTCCGCATCGCCGGTACGCCAGCGACCTCGTGGACCTATTACGGCAACAACGTCTGGCTGCCCGAACCGATCGGTCCGCAGATCTTTCCGCGATCCCACACCGTCACCGCCGAGTTGACGATCCCGAAAGGCGGAGCCGAGGGTGTCGTCACGTGTGCCGGATCGTTCTCGGCAGGGTGGTCGCTTTACATTAAGGATGGGAAGCCCGTCTTCCGTTACACCGCCTTTGAAATCGCGGACAAAACGATCACAGGTACGATCGCGATTCCGGACGGGAAAGTCGAACTCAAGACGGAGTTCACGGCGGACCCGACATCGAAAACCTTTGGCGGAACGCTCAAGTTGTTCGTGAACGGTCAACCGGCGGGCGAAGGGAAACTGACGCACACGTTCTTCCGCCACGGGCTGGAACCGTTCGAGGTCGGTCGCGATTCGATCACCGCGATCGACCCCGCCTATAAGGACAAGGGCACGTTCGCATTCACCGGCAAGATTGAAAAGATCACCTTCAAACACAAAAAGTGAACTTTTGTATCTATGCCTGGAAAGTAAGCGGAACCCGATGACGATTTTGTCATCGGGTTCTTTTGTTCTGCGCGGTGTCTGCATCTCTCAAGAGATGAGCTGTTCAGTTTGTAGGCCAGTAGCAATTCTTTCGAATCGAAACATCCTAACGAGTTTCCGCGTTTTCCTTTGCGGCCCTCACGTCGGCGCGGTAAAACAAAAACACGCCGATTGCTTCACTGAGGTTTCGATCACCCAGAACAATCAATCACATCTCGAGGTTCTCTCGCCATGTTCGCCCGCCCAAAAACGAAACGCCGTCATCGGGGACTGTTGCTCGAGTTGCTCGAAGACCGCACGACGCCGACGATCCCAACGACAACGACACTTCAAATTGTGCCGGATTCGGTCGCGGCCGGAGAGATCGCGACGTTCGACGTCACCGTTTCAGAAGCCATTCCGCCGTTTCCGTTTTCCTACGCCCCCTTCGGCTTTGTCGGTTTCTTCGTCGAGGGACAGTTCGTCGGAGAAGTCGAGATCTCTCCGTCGAAGGATACGGGCTTTTCCAGCGAGGCAACATTCGACTTCGATACCAGCGGTTTCGGCTCCGGTTCTTACTTCGTGGAGGCGATCTACAAGGGTGAGCCGGGGTTTCAGTTCGGCGGCCACGACCCTTCGTTCAGTGCGGCAAAATTCGAAATCGTCCCGCCGACGCTGTCCGCCGATCTCGAAGTCTCGTCATCGCCAGCGCTCGGTGGATCGCTGCAGGTCGGCAGCACGGTGACGTTCACGATCGGCGTATTCGATCCGATCCCCGGCGACGATTCGTACGCCCCCACGGGATTGGTGGAAATTTCACTCGCCAAATTGTCTGTGACGGCCGATCTCGAACCGTCAGCTACCGACGAACACCGCAGCACGGCGACAGTGACGATCAACACCGCCGACATCGGTGCAGGTACGTTCACCGTCACGGCGGCGTATCTGGGCGAAGACGGCTTTGCCACGTCGGGCGGATATGCTCCGATTGATCCGATCGACATCGGCAACCTGACATTAACCAATCCCCCGCCCCCGCCAGCAACATCTCCGCCGCGTCCGACACCGCCGGAATCGAAACTGCCTCCGCCGCCCGTTCCGCCGCCCGAGCCGCGGGAACCGGTCACGAAGTCGGGAACAACGGTGAGGCTGACGGCCGTCGGTTCGGATGAAGGCCTCCCGGCGACGGTCAAAGTGTTCAACGCGGACGGCAGCCTGCGATTTGAATTCGCCCCGTTCGGTCTCGAATTCACCGGCGGCGTGCGGGTCGCCGTCGCGGACGTGACCCGGGACGGTATCCCGGACATCCTGACGGTGCCCGGCCCCGGAAATCCCGTCCGCCTCGCCGTCTACAACGGTGCCGATGCGGAGCGCATACGAGATTTGTCCATCTTCGAAGATTCGTTCCGCGGCGGGGCGTTCGTTTCGGTCGGCGACATCAACGGCGACGGCACGCCAGATGTTTCCGTTTCGCCGGACGTGTCAGGCGGCCCCCGCGTGGATGTTTACGACGGCGCAACCTTCGGAAAGATGACGAGTTTCTTTGGGATCGATGATCCGAACTTCCGCGGCGGTGCCCGTACGGCCATCGGCGATTTCGACGGCGACGGCCGGGGCGATCTCAACGTCGTCGCCGGCGTGGGCGGTGGGCCGCGCGTCGCCATATTCACCGGCAAGTCCGTCGCGACAGGCTCGCCGGCCCGACTGCTCAACGACTTCTTCGTATTCGAGCAGTCGCTGCGCAACGGCGTATACGTTGCGGCCGGGGACATCGCGGGTGGTCGTGGTGATGAGTTGATTGTCGGAGGCGGACCCGGTGGTGGGCCGCGCGTCTTCGCGCTCGACGGCAACGCACTCGCCGCCGGGCGAACCGACCTCGTCATCGCCAACTTCTTCGCCGGTCCGGAGAGTCTTCGCGGTGGTGTTCGTCTCGCCGTCGGAGACCTCGACGGCGATGGCCGATTGGACATCATCACCGGCGTCGGACCCGGCGGACCGGCGGACCTCGTCGCATTCCGCGCCGACGGTAGCGAGGTGCAATCGGTCGGAGCCTTCGACGACTTCAACGGCGGAATCTTCGTCGGCGGCGACAGCGGCAGCATCCGTGCTTCGGAAGTCAGCGGCGGTACGAGACCCCAGGAATTCATCGAGGTCTTCGGCCAGTTCGTGCCCGGTGCCAACACGCGCGTCGCCTTCACCGATGGGAACGGCTACTATGCCGAAGTCCCGGCTGCAAACGTGACAGCCAACAGCGTACGAGTCGGTCTGCCGGTTTACATCAATCCTGTGACCGGGAAGCCAAAGAGCGCCAACCTGACGGCGTCCGTCGTGCAGAACATCGCCGGCAACGACGTCTTTTCGCCGTCGTTTACCCAGACTGTGGAAGGGTTGCCGACGTTCGGATCTCAGCCGGGCGAACTGACGGAATCGCTGATGCGGGCCGCGTACGAAAGCCTGTCCAGTTCGGTCTTCGACCTGGAATACGCAGCAGGCTTCCAGGGCGACGAATTCAACGATTTCGACACGCTCTTCGACGCTTACGATGCTCTTTACGAACTGGAGAACCTTCTCGAGGCGTTCGATTTCGACCGCTATTCGGGATTCGACGACGTCTTCGAAAACTTCATCGATCCCGACCTGTACGAAAACGGCGCGGGACCGTTCGGCGACGATCCCTTCGCCACGCCGTACGATCCGGGTCTGTTCGCCGGCCTGGCTCCGCCGCAATTCGGCACGCCGGTTTACACGCCGTACAGTACGCCCGATCTTGCCCTCGCCGATTCATTCTTCGGGAACATCACCACCGATACGGACAATGTCGCTTCCGCGTCGGCGCAAGTGCTGGGACTCTACAATCAGACGGGCGAAAACGCGTTCAGAGACGCGGCACTCTCGGGCATCGGCGGACTTCCCGGGTTGCTCGTGGGGTTGGGAAATGCCGCGGCCATTCGCGTAGGCACGAACCGGATCCTCACCGAAAACCTTCCGCAGCAGCAGGTCCAGCAGTTGTACCCGCAGGGCCAACTGCCGACCGGGATCCAACCGAGTAGTTCAACGTCAACCGGCCAGTCATCCGGTAGTTCCCAGCTGATCAGGACGTGGACCGGCAGCGGAGTGACGCCGGGCGGCAGTCGACAGCGGCAAATCACTCTCCAGGTCACGCCCACCCAGGCGAGGCTGTCTATCAGCGGCCAAATCGGATTCCTGAACGATATTGATGTCGGGAGCGGCACCGCGAATATCAACCTCACCAGCGACCGGTTCGTTTCGGGCAGTGCCGTCGGTCAGTGGCAGCACAAACTTCCCTCCTTGGGCGGCGGTGACTCCGAACAACTCGTGACGCGACAAACCAACGCCTTTTCTGCAGAACTGACCTCGCGGGGTTTGGAGATCACGATTGAAGGTGCGACGTTTATCCTTCAGTAACCGGAGTAGAATTCGGGGGGAAAAGGGGGATTCCACCAAGTGCATGAGCAGCAGGTGGCGGAGTCCTCCTCATTGAAATGCGATTTGTCAAATCAACCGTTCAGATTCCGTTTATTTTGCGGCCACTTTCAACTTGGCGAAGCGCGTGCGCATCTCCTTCAACTTCTCCGCATGTTTCGGATTCCGGGCGAGGTCGTGTTCCTCGATCGGATCGGCTTTGAGATCGAAAAGCTGTTCGTAATCGTGTTCGGGCCAGTACAGATACTTCCATTCCTTGCGAACGAGCGCCTCCGAGGCGGGGATGAAGTCCTTGTTCCGCAACGTGGCATGCTCGTAGAAGAATTCCTTGCGCCATTCGGGCGGAGTTGCGGACGTGTACAGCGGAGCCATGTCGCGGCCCTGCATGCGGACCGGAGTTTTGGCACCAGCGGCGGAGAGAATGGTCGGCGCCAGATCGACGTTCAACGTGAACTCGTCGTTCGTCGTTCCTTTTATTGTGTCCGGCATGCGGGGATCGCGGATGATCAGCGGCACGCGGATGCTCTCCTGATGCGGGTACCATTTATCCGCCAGACCGTGCTCGGCATGATAATAGCCGTTGTCCGTCGTGAAGATCACGAGTGTCTTTTTGTCCAATCCCTGCTTCCGGAGCTCCGAAAGTACATTTCCACAGGTCGCATCGACCTCGCTGGCGAGCCGGTAGTAGTTCTTCATCATCTTCTGATACTTTTCCGGTGTGTCGAACCGCCAGCGCCAGCGGTTGCGTCCCTCGTTTTTGTCGGTGAAAAACGGCGGAAGGCGCTTCCACGATTCCTCCGTTGCGTTTGTCGGAATTGGTACCTGTACTTCCTCATAGAGCTTCATGCTCTGAGGTTGAGGGAGATATTGCTCGGGATTGCTGTCCTCCGCATGCGTGGCGAAGAACGCGACCGTCAGGCAAAACGGCTTGTCCTTCGGACGCTTCGCCAGAAACTCCAGTGCATCTTCTTCGTTTCGCTGTGTCACATGGACCTTGCGGCCGTTGACCATGTACCAGTGCTTGCCCATGTACGATTTTCCGAAGTCGTATTCCTTGGCGGGGAATGGTCCGTTGTGCCATTTGCCGACGTGCCCGACATGGTAACCCTTGCTTCGAAGTACGCCCGGATACGTCTCCGCCCATGGCGTATCGAACTTCGTGAACGCCTTGCACCCATGCCGTGACATCCATTGACCGGTGAGAAGTGTCGCCCGGCTGACACCGCAGATGGACGTCGTCACGCAGTTGTGCGTAAAGCGCATGCCGTCGTTCGCCAACTGATCCAGATGCGGAGTTTTCACGACCGGATTGCCTGCCACGCCCAGCGTATCGTGCCGCCAGTCATCGGCGAAGAGAACCACGATATTCATCGGCTCAGCGCATGCGCCGTGCGAGGCGGAGCTGATCAGAAGAAGCACGCTCAGAATCGTCCAACGACAACCAGACATGCGAGATCTCCCGGGAGAGTGCGAGAATCGATTGGGAACGGCGATCATTCCGGCGGCAGTGAGTAAGCGGGAACCGATTTTTCAAAGTCGAGATCGCCCATCAGGCAGGGTCTTTTGTATTGCTCCGCCGATCCGCCCGTCTTTTTGAGACGTGCCTGATCCCAAACAGTCCAGTAGCCGGCCGGAAGAATACGGACGCGGACGGGGCCGAGCCGTCCGCTCTCGCGCTTGGCGGCGTACTCGATGTTCTGAACTCCCAACTCGTGATCGAATGCCTTGAGGAAGTTTTGTAGGCGGTCGGTATTCGTGACATCCGGTGCTTCGAGGAAGATCGCGTAGTGTGGAAGTTTCTCGTCGAAGACCGGCGCAAGCGTGTAACCGGAGATCGACTGCGGAATCTGCTTCAGGACAGATTCCATTGCTTTCGTCACATGGTGTTCGCTGAGTTTCTCGCCGGTGAGATTCGCGAACCGACTGCCCTTCCCGAGAAATTCCACCATCGGCGTGCGGCCGAGGAATCCCGTGACGCGAACCAGATCCGAAATGTGATAGCGATACAGGCCATAGAGTGTGGTGGGCAGAATGTAATAGCTCTTCCCTTCCTGAAGCTCATGAGCACCGAGCACCGTGGGTTGCTGCGAGTCGATCTCGTGCTCCGGGATGAACTCGAAGTAATGTGAAAGGATGTCCAGTACACCGCTCGGCGAACTGTTCGCGAACGGAAGCGTCATGCGGCCTTCGCTGGCGAGCAATCCGAGGTCGCGAACGGGCGTTTCGCCGTAGTACTGCGGGAGTTGCCTCAGATACGGCCCCATGCTGCCGCCGGTCCAGGTATTCACGATCGTGGCATCGCTTGGCCAGACATCGAGCGGATAGAGCCGCCCGAGTTTGCCCGCGAGCGCATCGAGTTCGCGCGAGCGGCCGGGATTCGCCTTTAACCGTGGCGCAAGGATTCCGCGAATCTCCTCAGGAATGTCCAAGTCTGCTCGCAATGTCCCATCGTGGAGATCTTTGAGCAGAGACTCGCGCTGAGCGTTCAGGGTGCGGGCCAGCTGAACGAGTGTGCTCGGATTCGCCGCCATGAATTGCGAGACATTGCGATCGATGGCGAAGCGCAGGGCGACGTATTGTTTCGCCAGCGGATCTTTGATCTTCCCTGTCTCATGCGGCACGGCGTAGAGGCGGCGGATCAGTTTCATCTGCACTTTGGCGGTGAAGCCGGTGAGATTGCCGCAGGGGATGCCGGCCGAGGTGCGGAATTCGTCCGGGTCGCCAACCATCTGCACGATCGGCCGCATGGCGATGCGTCGCCCGCGGTGGTCGCGGTACATCTTCACGCCCCAGAGATTCCAGCCACGCTTGTAGGCTTTGAGATAGTCCTGCGTGATCGGGATCAGCTTGCGGGCCGCCGTGGTGCCGCTCGTCAGCGCGAACATCAGAACTTGCGGATCGGCGAGCAGGGCGTTGGTGTCGCCCGCCTGAACTTTCTCGATGTAGGGTGCGACGTATTCGTAGGGCGCGACCGGCACGTTCCTGCGGAAGTCCTCCGGCGTGCGGATTTCGGCAAAGTGGTGATCGATTCCGAAGCCGGTCGATTCCTGCTTGCGAATGATCCGTTCGAGCACCGCCTGCTGAACCGCCTGCGGATTGTCGCACAGGCCCTCGAACCGACGCAGCTGCCGGCGCACCGGCCATGTCAGGAGCCGACCAACACGAACGAGGAGAAAGCGTTTCAGGGACATGGTGTTTATGGTACGCAAGCGGCGAGGGTCTTTCGCGAGGATCCGGCCCGGTGTAGACTGAATGTCAGAGCAGGAGGAAGTATGAACCCGAATAACCCGACCCTGGACGAGCTACAGGCCCGCATCCGGCAACTCGAAAGCGAATTGGCCCGCGTAAAGACGGAGCGAGATCTTTACAGACAGTCCGCATACGCCGAGATGATGGCGAGTATCCCCTACACACCGATGACGTTGGACGAAGCGCGTGAACTGATGGCCGCTCCACAAGGGGAACGGTTGACAGACATTGTTGCGGAATACGAGAAGGAACTCGAAAGCCGTGAGTGACGAGCAACTGTACAGGCTTTCGAATTCTCAGGAAGTCGGTCAGCAATTAAGAGCCGCGATGGATGCTGCTCGTATCCATGGTGATTTTGCGGTGGCAGTGCGGGCAACGCGATGGATACTTGAGGAGTTATCGCGGACACCAGCATCGTTCGGAGAGTCACGAAACTACCTTGCTGCTGCTGAACTGCATGTCCGAATTGGTTTTGCCGGTCCGATCTATGTCGATTTCGGGATCCACGAACCGAGCCACACGGTGTTCGTGCGCAAGATTGGTTATTCGCTTCGTAGAACGTGAATAGAGTCGGTTCCAGTCTAGAAATAAGTGTTCACTCGATCAACTTTTTCCAACTCTCGCTCCCGTGGCCTCGACGTGGTGCACCAGATGACGCGGGATGGTGCAGCGGAAGACCACGTCGTCGTCTCGATATTCCTGACGGAAGATCTCCGCATGCGCGTTGAGATACGCGATCGCCTTGCCGTTCGACGCCGGCGTAACGACTTCCACCTCCACAAAATCCTTCGATAGCATCTCGACCACCGTCGCCGTCAGGTGATCGATTCCCTCGCCAGTGAGACCGCTCACGGCCACGGCTTTCGGATGATCGGCCTTCAGAATATCGAGAGCGGTGTGATCGGTCACGGCATCGATCTTGTTCAGCACCAGAAGCGTCGGGTTCTGATCGCAGTCCAGTTCCTTCAGCACGCTGGTGACCGCCTGGATGTGGCGCTCCGCCTGCGGATTGCTGGCATCCACCACATGCAGCAGAAGCTTCGCCTGCCGGGCTTCTTCGAGCGTTGCTTTAAAACTTGCAACGAGATGGTGCGGCAGATCGCGGATGAACCCGACGGTGTCTGAGAGCAGAACTTTGCCGAAGTCCCTGATGTGCCATTGCCGGGTCCGCGTGTCGAGCGTTGAGAACATCTGATTCTTGACGAAGACATCCGCCTTCGTGAGCGTGTTCATGAGGCGCGATTTGCCAGCGTTCGTGTAGCCGACCAGCGAGACGGTGAATTCCTCGCGGCGGCTTTTGACTTCGCGTTCCTTGCGGCCCTGCACCTCGGCGATTTTCTCCTTCAGGTCGCCGATGCGCTTGCCGGCCAATCGGCGGTCTTCTTCGAGCTGCGTTTCGCCCGGACCGCGCAGGCCGATTCCGCCCCCCTTTTGCCGCGAAAGGTGCGTCCACATGTTCTTGAGCCGCGGGAGCGAATACTCAAGCTGCGCGAGTTCCACCTGAAGGCGGGATTCGAGTGTGCGTGCGCGAGTCGCGAATATATCAAGGATCAGTTCGCTGCGATCGAGCACCTTGACGCCCAGCGCCTTTTCCAGATTGCGGCCCTGTGCGGGGAAGAGATCGTTATCGAAGATCACCACATCGGCGTCGGATGCCTCGACAAGCTCTTTCAGTTCGCTGACTTTCCCGGAGCCGATGTATGTGGCGAGGTGAATGTCATGTCGCTTTTGGGTGAGTTCGCCCACCACGCGTGCGCCGGCGGCTTCCGTCAGACCGCGAATCTCGTCGCAGGGATCGTCGGTCGGCCAGGGTCGGCTCGGTAGGGCAACAGAAACGAGAACGGCTTTTTCAGCCTCAACGGAAAAATCGGTCCGGTGGCCGGTTTCAAATCCTTTAGCGATGGCAACTGTCCTCGCAACGGGAGAGAATGTCTGAGAAATTGTACGTCAGTTTGGTCACTCAGGGACAGCCCATCCCATATTCTGGTTCGGTCTCGGGAGACAATCCATGCCCGTATCCTGTGAACATTCGGTTGAAGTCAACGTTCCTCGCGAAGTCGCATTCCAGCTTCTGGACGATTTGCCGCGGACAAAAGAATGGCTACCGCCCTGCGTTTCGCTCGAAAAAGTCAAACCAGGACCCAATGCCGTTGGAGATCAGCTCAAATATTCGTTCAAGCAGGGAGGGAGTTCCGGAATCATGGACGGCGAAATTCTGAATCGGATTCCCAACGAGCGATTGACCTGCGTTTATCGGGACAAACAGTTTGAAGTCCTCGTGGATTTCCGCGTCGAATCCTCCGCTGCCGGATCGGTGCTCGCGCACACCATCACGATCACGCCCAAAACCCTGATGGGCAAATTGATGGCACCCTGCATCCGGCTAGGACTCAAAAGTCAGACACGAACTGCCATGTCCAACATCAAAAATCTCCTGGAGAACCAGTCATGAAATTCACATGCGAAGTTGTGATCGACCGCCCCGTCGCGGATGTCATCCGCCTGTTTGACAATCCCGACAACATGAGCAAGTGGCAACCGGAACTCGTGAGTTTTACGCCGATCTCCGGCACACCCGGTGAAGTCGGAGCCAAATCCAAGCTCATCTACACCATGGGTAAGCGAACGATCGGAATGATCGAAACCATCACGGTTCGCGATCTGCCCCGCGAGTTTTCGGGAACCTACGAAGCCGATGGTGTCTTCAATGTCGTGAAAAACTATTTTCACGATCAGGGCACATCGACGAAATGGATCAGCGAGAACGAATTCCAGTTCAAGGGATTCATGAAGGTGATCGGATTCCTGTTTCCCGGCGCCTTCCGCAAGACGTCGCAGAAGTACATGGATCAGTTCAAAGCCTTTGCCGAATCGGAAGGGTAATAAAAAAGCCCCGCGAATGATCGCGGGGCTTGGGATTTGCTTTCGTGTTTCCGTTAGCGATCCGCTCCCGGGAGCAGAGCCACCTTCGGCAGTTCGATGTCGGTCGCCTTGCCGGTGAACACCGGGTTGGCGGTGACGATCATGTTCTTGCGGTCCGGAGTGACGTCGGCGACTGCTCGCATCGAAGGCGCACCCGCGGTGACGCCAGCGAATCGCGTTTCGAGCGGTTGAACCACCACGGGCAGGTTGGACTTGGATTCTCCAACCGTTGCCGTGTTGGACGCACCGATCGCCGCACCACCGCCAAAGCCCTTTTGAACCGTCGAAGCGGCTGCTGTCGTCTGGCTGCGGGACTCCGATTCGTCGTCCGTCGGCAGAATCGCGAGATCGGTCCGGGTTCCGTCGATCAGGTTGATTTCCACCGAAGCCTTCGGATCCGACAGATCGAGCGTGTAGAACTCGCTGGACTGCTTTTCGGTACCCTGATGCTTGGTCACGACAACCTGAATCGTGTTCCCGATGGTTCGACCGAGCGACTTGCGTGCGCTGATCTTGTAGGAACCGCTGAGTGCCGAAGCGGCGGTGTAAATTTCCGAGCGGTTGCCGAGTTGTTCGAGAACGTCACCCTTCAGAACTCCGCCACCGACCGTTCGCTTGTGGGTCGGACCAGCCGTTGAACCGGACGGTTCCGTCACGTAAAGGTCGAGGTCGGCTTCGCCCTGCCATCGGAGTTCGATGACGAGGTCACGCTTCTTCTCGGCATCCAGCAGTTTCTGGAATCGTTCGACCTGTTCACCCAGACCCGCCTTCTGGAACTTCTCAACCAGGCCCGTCAGGCGTTCTTTGGTCTGCTGATGGTAATCGACACCATCATCAGTCCAGTCACGTCCCAGCAGGTTGGCCGTCGCCCAGTGAATCGTGTCGGTTTGGACATCATTGGCCTTGCCGGCATAGACGAGGGCGTTGGCGTAGGCCGCGGGAAGGTTCGGCTCGAGATCGGCCGCCTTTTTGCAGAACGCCGTCGCGGTTGCGGATTGGCCGTTCTCGTTGGCCACTTGAGCAGCCTTGAGGTATCCCTTGGCCGACGTCGGATCGAGGTCGGCGTCGGAGAGCGCGATCCGCTGAATTTCCGAAGGAGAAGCCTTGGCTTCACGCATCGCCAATTCGAGAGCGTCGTGAGCCCAGGCGTCGGTCGTGAGACCCGTACGAATCCCGGTCTTGAGGATTTCCGCCACGTGCTCGGGCTTGTTCACACCCATGAGGAAGTCGGCACAGGCAATCACCACACCGGGATCGGTGATGTTGGATTGTTCCAGAGCCTGCTGCCACATGCGAGCGGGGTTGTTCTTGTCGATGTCTTTCAGGATCGCCAGTTTGTTCGGATCGACAGGCTTATCGTCCGCCTTTGCGACCGCATTGCCTCCGCGTGCCGGGTTTCCTGGTCCACCCGCACCGAAGCCTTCGGGCTTCTTGTACTTGACGCTCGCTCCGGGGTGATACTTGCCGTTCGCTCGAACGATCAGCGATCGTGCAGGCGGGTAATAGGCCAGCGAGTTCAGATACTTCTCTTCAAGGATCTTGACGTTGTCCTCGTCATCCTGGCCGTTCGGTGTCGTGATCTGGAACTGAGCACCCAGATCCGCCCATTCACCGCGAGCCACAACTTCCGTGATCAGTGTTGCGATGAGCTGGTAGTTAATCAGGTCGTTCCCCTGAATCCCGAACTGGCCACCGAGGTTCCCCAACTGTCCGATCTGGCCACCGCCGAAACCGGCGAGACCACCACCGGCACCCAGGTTGTTCGCGGCACCGCCACCCAGCAGACCGCCACCGATGCCGCCACCCGCGACACCACCTGCGAAGCCTTGGCCGCCAGCACCACCACCACCCAGACCCAAACCACCACCACCGGCGACACCCAGACCACCGATGTTAAATCCACCACCACCCAGACCCAGTCCGCCGATCGCACCGAAGCCACCGGAGAACGTTGCAGCACCGAACAGAGCAAGGTTCTGCGACTGGACTCCCTGATTCTGGAACAGTGTCGCCTGGTTCACTGAGGATGGGATCTGATAGACCAGTTCCGTGATGTCGAACGCCCGCACCACCTTCTCGGTGAATCGCCGTTCATAGGTCGTGATTTCGATGTATTCCGGTCGGACCACATAGTAGGCGCCGACGCTCTGAAGCACGATATCCAGGAACGCCCCCACCGTCAGGCCATAGAACTTCTGCTTGAGGGGGAAGCTCTTGTCCAGAATCGCTGCTTCGGACTGTTCGGTCTTGAATGCATCTTCCAGAACGACGAACTTCAGATTGTGATCCTTTTCCAGTTGCTGCAGAACGTCTTTGAGCTTGAGACCATCCAGTTCACTTTCAATCTTGATCTTTTCAGCGGTCGGACCTTCCAGAATGGATTGGATCCGACGCATGGAACGAGGAACATCAGAACCGATGCTGGCCGACTTGTACTTTTCGCGATCGGCGGTGAGTTCACGCCAAACAGCTGCCGGTGGGAAGTGAACCGGTGGCTCATCCGGATAGGGGATGAACGATTTCTCGACCTGCATCATTGTGAGCAGGTAGTGATCTTCGCGGATGCGAACCAGTTCACGATATTCGCGAAGGTGCGTAGCCGCCTGCCCGATGAGATAGCTGGCGGTCGCTTCCGGTGGCACGACTTGACCGCGGCTGATCCGCTCCTGAATGAGAACCTGAGCTTCCCGTTGAGCTTCTTCGAATCGAGCCTGAGTCATGAGCTCGCGGAAGGAATCGATTCGAGCCACTGTTTGCCGCTCTTCGGCCTGCTGGCGTTCGAACTCGTTGATCCGCAGTTTCGTACGGGCGATCCGTTCGCGGTCTTCCGCGATCGCTCGCTTGATGGCCGCTCCTTGCGTTGCCACGGTCTGCATCATCGCTTCGAGATCTGCAGCCAGTTTCTGGCGATAGGCTTCGCTGAGTTGGGCGTTGGACTGGATCGTATCGCGTTGACGCTTGAGGTCTTCGTAAGCGGAATCCGGATCGGTTTTGAACAGTGTTCGTGAGCGGCGGATCGTTTCATCCACGAGCACGCGGTACTGTTGTTCGAGCACGGCTCGTTCGGCTTGAGCCTGTTGCAGGCCATTCGCTTCCGGTGCGGCCCCGGCACCGCCGGCGGCAGGCGGTTCGGCCTGAGCCAGAATCGCGAGTTTTTCACGGGCGATTTCGCGGGATTGTTTCAGGTTTTCACCGAGCTGCGTCTTCATCTTCAGACGGGTCAGTTCGCCCTTCCGCAGTTTATCAATGACTTTCAGGCCTTGTTCCGCTTCCAGACTCTGCGGATCGATCTTCGTCGCGGCCTGATAGAGCTTCTCGGCGTGGTCGATCTTGTCGCCGTTGATAGCGAAGACCGCCTGCGAGAGGAATTCCTCGCGATAGAGTCGGAATTGTTGAGCACCCAGTGCCAGAGCGCGATCGGCCGGAAGAATCGCCGGTGCGTCCTTCGATCCCGATTCACGCCATTGTTGGATCATGGCGTGGATGAAGTAATTGTCGGCCTCGGAGACGGGCAGTCGGTCTGCCAGTTCCACTGATACTGGAAGCCCGTCCACTACACCTTCGATTTTCGCCGTTACGGCAGGAGCTTCGCTGGCGAGTGTCCCGACGACCAGCGTGGGCCGATCCGCGCGAAGCGGAGGCAGCCGCGTCGGGAATGTCTCAGCGACTTCCGCACCAAAGGTGGCCTTGGTGGGCTTCAGGACCGGAACTGCGAAGCTGGCGAGAAGTTTGGTGGAAAACTCCGCTTTTCCACGTTCAAAAGACGTGTCTTCCGCAAGACGAACAACAGCACCGCCGGTCAGTGTGGCGAGTCCGTGCAAGTTCTGGGAGTGAATCTTCATGCCCAGCGGCACGGCGAAAAATGCGATGTTGGCCTGATCGAGTTTGGTACCCAGTTCGATTCGAACGTGTTCGGTAATCGGTTCGGTGCTCGCGGCGCTTTCACCGTCTCCGAGGAAGAGAATGATCTGCTGGCGTCCGGGATTGGCTTCGAAGTTCCGCGAGGCTCGTTCGATCCCGGCTTTGAGGTCGGTCGCCCCGGCAGCGTATTCGGTCTCTTTGAGTTGTGACGCCACGCCGACGACCGCAGGCGACTTCGCCATCTGGAATCCGTCGGTGAGCGAACGTGTGGCCTTGGCATCGGCCAGGTTCACGGTCCAGACATCAATTCGATCGTTGGGCGAGGACGCCTTGACGAGAGCGTCGAGGATTTCGCGTGCTCGCTGGAGAGGATGCCCGGCCTGACTGGCAGAGGTATCCACCATGACCAGGATGTCCCGATCTTTGACAGCGGGCGTGGCGAGAGTCGGTTTCAACTGCCAGGCAAAAGCCGTTCGTCCCGACCGCTGCTTGTAAGTCAGTGCGGGCTGCTGAACGAATTTGGACTGTGTGAAGGGATCGACCCCGTCGGCCGCGTTTGGCTTGGCCGAGCGCAGGGCGCTGGAAGAACCGGTTCCTTTGGTTCCCAATTCGCCGAACACAGTCGTTCCGATGACAGCGGAAGCGGCGGCTGTCCCAAGAATGGCGGTCAGCAACCGGAGCCGTTTGACGATTGTCATTGCCCGGACACTCCATACTTTGGGGCCGAGGGAAAAGCAGTTTCTCGCCCGGCCCAAGACGCGAGAAGACCTAATCGTTAATTATACCGGATCAATTCAGAAGATCGCAGCGCGAATTTCTCTTCAAACCCGCTTATCACAGAGTGGAGTCGTGACGCCCGGAACGAACCCGGCAACCGCTCTATCCGTGCGAGTCGTGCGAATCGACACGGCACGAACTTCCAACCACACTGCCACTGCTAAAATCTACCCGCTTAACAAACAAACGCGAACGATGTTGGCGCGAAACCGCACCATTCTCACGACTCCCCGACGATTTAACCGCGCCAGACGTCCAACGATGTCTCGATGAACCTGCGCGCTTTTTCTTGACTTGATCGACGGGCGAACTAACCTCCATGCGCTCACACTTTCACAATCCTGCCGAATTTCCGGACGAATTGTGAAACTTACAATGCTCGATTATTGACGTATCCTGTTGATTGATAGAGAGATAAGGAGTTATTTGGATGTCCAGTCCAACATTGCCGCCTGAGCCCCCTCCCTCTGTCTCTGCCGCAGAACTGCGCCGCCGACTCCTTTCCTCCACTCCGCCACCGCTCAACGGGTCCTCAACCGGAACGGTTGACCTCGACCCGGTCGATACCGAAAAGGCCGAAGGTACGCCGATCACACGCGAGGAAATGCTTCGGAAACTCAAAATGCCGGCCGGTGTCACCCCAACTCCGATCCCGGAAGTGCCGGTTGAGCCACCACTGTCAAGTTTTCAATCCAACCTCGCTGCGTTCGGACGCCGCAACACCCCGGTGTCCTATGCCCACGGTTACGGCATGGATCCGAACGATACTCCGTCGGCTGAAATTCAACGACTGAAAGGTGAAAACAAAGAGCTCAAACAATTATTGAGCGAAATGAAACACTTGCTTCAGGAAGCCAGCGAGGCGGAGCAGGGATTTACAAAAGCCAAAGAGGCATTCACCGCCGAACTGGCCGAAAAGCAAACTCAAATTGATGATCTGTCCGCGCAACTGCACGCCATCGAAGAGCAGATCAACAACGGGACACTTGTTGAAGTTCAGCCGCAAACCGTTCCCAAGACTCGCTCCGAACTCGAAGAATGGACCGAAGAACTCGAACGCGAAGCCTCTGTCCTCACCCAGGATCGCTCGCGGCTCGACGATGAACGCCGCCAGCTTCAGGAAGATGAAGAAGCCCTCGAACGCCAGATGCGCGAAATGGAAGTCTCCATGGCACGCGAACGGGCCCTCATCGCACGCCAGGAAACCGAACTCAAACGCCTGAGCGCGGAAATCCAGCACGAACTCGAAATCATGAATCGCGGCGATACCACCTTACGCGAGCAGATGCAGAAGTTCCAGCGCCGTGCGCAGGAAGTCTTGGAAACACCGACATCTCAGAACAAGTCGGGCAGCCTAGGCTGGGGACGACGCTGACAGCTCATTCACCCAGCAGACATAACAGTTCTGGCGGTTCGATCCGAGCCGCCTTTTTTCGTTTTACCCTTCCCTTCATTTCCTGATCCTCCGAAGAAGTGATCTGCCGTCTCGCCATCGCCCGCCATCGGCTTACAATTTTCCCCACAAGCAACAAACCTCTCCGGAGTCGATACCGTGCCTACCAATGCACCGCTGAATCGGAAACTGCGAATGGGCCTCGTCGGCGGGGGCCAGGGCGCATTCATCGGCCGCGTCCACGCCACCGCCGGCGTACTCGATAACCGCGCCGCACTCGTCGCCGGCGCACTCTCCTCCGATCCCGCGCGTGCCAAGGCCTCCGCCGCCGACTACGACATCCCCGCCGACCGCGCATACGGCAGCGTCAAAGAGATGGTCGAAGCCGAAGCCAAACGCGCCGACAAAATCGACTTCGCCTCCGTCGCCACGCCGAATCATACCCACTTCGAAATCGCCAAGACCCTCGCCGAGACGGGCTTCAACGTCATCTGCGACAAACCCTTGACATTCGATCTCGCCCAGGCCGAGGAACTGCTGAAGGTGGTCGAAAAGACCGGCGTCGTCTTCGCCGTCACGCATAACTACACCGGCTATCCGCTCGTCCGTCAGGCCCGCGAAATGATCCTCGCCGGCGAACTCGGCGAGATCAACGCCATCCGCAGTTGCTACATCCAGGGCTGGCTTCGCACACGCCTCGAAAGCGATAACCAAAAGCAGGCCGCCTGGCGCACCGACCCCAGCAAGTCCGGCATCGCAGGCTGCTTCGGCGACATTGGTACGCATGCGTACAACCTCGGCCGCTACATGACCGGCCTGCTGCCCAAGGAAATCTCCGGGCACCTCAAAGTCTTCGTCGAAGGCCGCGCACTCGACGATTACGGCACCGCCCTCGTCCGCTACGAAAACGGCGCACTCGGCACCGTCACCGCCAGCCAGATCAGCCACGGCCGCGAAAACGATCTCTTCATCGAAGTCGACGGCACCAAGGGGGCCCTCCAATGGCGGCAGGAGAACCCCAACGAACTGATCGTTCGCAAGAACGGCGAACCGCACAAGATCTACACCCGCGCTGGCGGGCCCTATCTCGGTGCCGCAGCCGGAGCCGCCAGCCGCCTCCCCAGCGGACACCCGGAGGCGTTCTTCGAAGCCTTCGCCAACGTCTACTGCGCCGCCTACGATGCCATTGTGAAGAAGGCCGTCGGCGAAAAGGTCGAAGCGGTCAACACGATTTATCCCAATGTCTACGACGGCGTGGAAGGGATGCTCTTCATCACGCAGACTGTGGCGAGCAGCAAGGAAAACGGCGCCTGGCTGCCGTTCCACCACCCCAAGAGCCGCAAGTAAACTCACACGGAGTCCCACATGTTCATTTACGAAAAGGCTCCGTTTCCCTCCTGCCACGCCTCCACGGTCGTCGAATACGAGCCGGGCAAGCTGATGGCGGCATGGTTCGGCGGCACGGCGGAGAAGGCGAAGGATGTGCAGATCTGGGGCAGCACCTTCGATGGCAAATCGTGGAGCGAGCCAAAAGTTCTTGGCACGTATCCGGGTCAGCCGTGTTGGAATCCGGTGCTGTTCAAGCTCTCCGGTGGTACGCTCGTGCTCTGGTACAAGTCCGGGCCGGATCCGAAAACGTGGGTCGGCTTCGAACGCCGCTCGACTGACGGCGGTGCGAACTGGTCGAAGCCGGAGGTGATGCCGGCGGGGTTCTGGGGCCCGGTGCGGGCGAAGCCGATCCAATTGAAGGACGGCACGCTGCTCGCCGGGACCTCCGTGGAGTCGGGTTCGCCGCGAACCTGGACTCCGTATGTGGATCGTTCGACCGATGACGGCCAGACGTGGCTGCGATCGAACGCCTATAACACGCCGGGCCGCCACGGCCAGATTCAACCCGCACTCTTCGAAACAAGTTCGGGCAAGATCGTCGCGATGATGCGCTCGTTCGCGCCGTTCAAAGTCTGTCGGTCGGAATCCGTCGATGGTGGAAAAACGTTCACACCAGCCAAGCCAGTCGAAGTCGCCAATCCCAATGCGGGTGTCGATGTCGTGAACACCACAAAGGGTGATCAGTTCCTGATCTGCAATCCGGTCCCGCTCGGCCGGTCACCGCTGAGTCTGTTCCGTTCAACGGACGACGGATTGACCTGGACGAAAGTCCGCGATCTGGAAACCGAACCGGGCGAATACTCCTACCCGGCGATGATCCAGTCCAGCGACGGCTTGCTGCGCATGACCTACACCTGGCGCCGCTCGCACATCAAATACGTGACCGTTGATCCGAAAGATTTGCGGAAGTGAGTTTGAATCAGCAGGGGAGAATTGACAAAAAATCGCCTGCGGCTCCTTCGCAAGGACCGGCGCACTGCATCGCATGCAATGACATGAGAGCGAGATCCTCGAGTTCGGCTACAACTCATGGGTCAGGTCGATACGCTGTCCGCGGCGTGAGCATTGACCACGATATTCGTGCGTCTCTCGCCAACTCGTGTGTGGCGAAACATCAGGCGTGAATAATGGCTTGATTCGATTTGCTCATTTTTTGAAATTGCGATTTTCTTGATCGAGACCCTTGTGATCATCATTGAAAACGAAAAACGGGCTGGCGTGACTCAGCCCGTCAAACAGTCGTGATTTGTGGACAAACCTAATCGAGATTTTGAGCGGTCTCACCACCAGAATGCGAAGCGGCATTTCGATAAATGGCGAGATCGATCGTCTGGCGAACGAAGCGAACGGTGCCATCACCCATGGCGAAATTCGCCCCACTCGTGTGCAGGGACCGGAACGAGTACACATTGATCCAGTTCCCTGCTGTCACGTTGATACCCGCCGGAGCGGTCAGTGGTGTCGCTCCGATATTCAGTGGGATCGCGCACGTTCCATTCGCACCATTGGAATAGGCCCAGGCATTGTGGATATTCAAATTTGCGATGTCTTCACCGACCATGAGCGTATTGCTGGTGCCGTCCGTGATATTCACCATTCTCAGCTTTCGTTTCACATCGCTGCGCCAGAAAATGCCGTTCCCGAGATCCAGACCATTGTTGCTTCCGCCGGGCGGTGTGAAGGGATAATTGCCCCATGCCCAGTTGCCGCCGGATACTCCTTTGTAACTTGTCACTCCCATAACCGTGCCGCCGGGCCAGTTCGCGGTGTTGGTGCGGGTATCCGTGCTGATATCACTGGGGCATTTGAACGTCGGAATCGTTGCTCTGATGAAATTGGTGACAACGGTGTTCGATACATCCGTGGCCGGTTCCGGGGAATTGCCCATGCCACCTGCGGTGAAGAGATTCCCTTGTTCGATGAAAGGGAGGATTCGGGCGAGCCAGCTCCAGTAACGTGTCGTCGTGGAGTAACAGCAACCCGCATTGTTGGCTGGGTCGCCATTGTACGGGAAGCGGTCGTTGGCGTCGTGATAGCCGTGGACTGCAAGAGCGAGTTGTTTGAGATTGTTGGAGCACTTGGCCCGAGCAGCCGCTTCGCGGACTTTCTGCACGGCGGGAAGGAGCAACCCGATCAGAATCGCGATAATCGCGATGACGACGAGCAACTCGATGAGCGTGAAGCCTTTTGAGCTTCTCTTTCGGGAGAGCAACATAAAGACACCTAAATAAATGGAAAAAAGAAATGGAACGTTGAAAACTGGCTTTTGTGCAACGGTGAAACCGCGTCTTATTTTGTTACGGTGAAATCGTACGGCCCCCCACCTGCTTTTACATCGGCAGAAAGGTTTGAGGCACTCGCGTCATTAAATTTCTCATTGATTAATGACTTGGGCACGGAGTATTCGTCTTTCGGGTTGCTCGGAACGCTGGAAAAAATCGCGACTTCGTACTGTCCTGGCACAACGCCTTCCTTGGTGCCGGTCATCATCTTGTACTTTCCATTTTCGATGGATCCTGTGGCTGTTTTTCCACCCGCCTTTGGGTTGAAGGTGATGGTTCCGGTCTTCAATGGTTCTTTGCCAAGAGTCACCGTTCCCTCAACTGGTACTGTCTCACCGACTCCATCAGCCTGACCACACCCGGTCAAACCGAAAAGACTGATCGTCAATAAACAAATAAGATAACCAGTACCTCGAAAGTCCATTTCATTTTTCCAGTACAAAAAAGAACATGAGAAAATATCAATAACCGGAATTGTCTTAGAAAATCCTGAGTCTGTCAAATGGAATTTTTTAAGAATCAGGGCAAAGAAGAGAATCACATTGACTTGACAGTTGGATGATACTTTCGGTCGGGGATTTCGTCGGGGTCGGAGACCCGCGATAATCACTGCTCGCTGAGCTCGCAACGAAATTGTACAAATGTTCATTATATCAGCTCGTCAATGTCTCTTCGCCAAGAGGTGTGTGTTTTGAGTTGGCGAAGTTGGCGAACTCGCCTGCCAGTTTGGCAGCGAATGGGAAAAAGCTCGAGGAAATAAACATTTTCGATCAACTGAACATTTTTCCACAAAATTGGAAATTCTGAGTGCGGCGGTTCACTCACGAGAACTCCGCCACGAGCGTGCGCGGCCGGTTCGGGTTCGACGACCAACGTCGACCGCAGGAGATGAGAGCGAAGAAGAAGGGGCGTGAGGAGTTGGGGAGAACGAAACGGGGAGCGGATTCGTAAGGAATCCACTCCCGTTTAAGTTTCAATCTGATGTTACGATTGACTCGCGACAGCCACGGCGTTTCGCTCGGACCGGAGGATAGATTGTCGGCGTGTGAGCGATGGCAAGCCGAGGTGGCGGTCGAAGAACGCGATCAACTTCTCGTGGTACGTTTCGCCGGCGAGGTGAAGGGCCATGTTGTGTTTGGCGCCGTCCACCATCCAAAGTTCTTTGGCGGTACTACGGCGGGCCATGCCGACGAGCGTTTCCGCCATCTCGGGCTTGATATAAGTATCGCCAGCGCCGTGGATCGCGAACCAAGGCTGGCGCATCTTGCGGACCGCTTTTTCAATCGAGACGAATTCGACGTGGCGCTGGCTTTGCACTTCGCTGAGGGCGGCGTTGCCGAGCAGGCCGTAGAACCAGTCCGGGATGCGCTTGCGGAGCCAGTCGCGGCGCTTGATGTAAATGCTCACCCATTTGCGGATGAACGGCACCATGGTCGTGTAAGTGGCGAACGCGCCGTCGGTAGCGACGCAGCGGACCTTGCGATCCTCTGCCGCCAGCAGCAGGCCGAGGCTTCCGCCCTTGCTGACGCCGAAGATGCCGACGCCATACGGGTCCGCATCCGGTCGTGAATGCAGGTAATTGAGGGCAGCGCGGGCGTCGACGAGATCGCGGTCGGTTACCCACTGGAGGGGTTCGTAGTTGGGATCCTTGTCGCTTTCACCCTGATTGCGCGGTTCGTAAGCGAAAACGTCGTAACCGTTTGCGAGCAATTGTTCGCAGTAGGACTGACAGGACCAGCGATCGGATCCGAATTCGAGGCCGAAGAGGATCACGCCCCGGCGTTCGGATTGCAGGGTTTTGAAGTAACAACCGCGGATCGATCGACCATTTTCGGTGGGAATCGAGACATCTTCGGCGATTTCGTTGCGCTCACCGCGGGGAATCACGAACAGCGGCTTTTCCTGAAAGATTCGCGTGATGACGTGAACGTAGTAGCGGCGGTAGTAGAGGTAGCATGCCAGGACAAACAGCGCCGTGATGGGCACCGGACCGAACACGAAGACAAGTACAAAATACATCCAGTCGGGCACTGGAACGCTCTCCGGAGTACAAAAATTGAACACTTGGCAGTTGTTATAGTAACGCTATGGCAAAAAAAACTTGCTCAGAAACAATTTTTTTGCATTTAATCTAACAATCTCATCAATATCGGCTGGCGATCAGGGTAATGTTCTGACCACCGAAACCGAAGCTGTTTGAGAGTACGTGACTGATCCCTGTCTTTTCCCGGGCCACATTGGGCACGTAATCGAGATCGCACTTCGGGTCCGGCGTCTCGTAATTGATGGTCGGTGGGAGGATATTCGCCAGCATCCCCTGGATACTGAGAATCAACTCCACCGCGCCTCCGGCGGCTATCAGGTGACCGAGCATGCTTTTGCTTGAGCTAACCGGTATTGTATACGCTTTTTCGCCGAAGGCGCCTTTAATCGCGGCGGTTTCGCATTCGTCGTTGGCGGCGGTGCTCGTGCCGTGTGCGTTGATGTATCCTATTTCTTCGGGTGAAATCCGGGCGTCCTTGAGGGCATCGAGCATGGCTTTGACCGCTCCGCGACCTTCGGGGTGCGGATCGGTCATACGATACGCATCACCGGTCGTACCGTAGCCGGTCAATTCCGCATAGATTCGCGCACCGCGTTTTTTCGCGTGTTCCAGTTCTTCCAGTATCACCATGCCCGCGCCTTCGCCCAAGACGAATCCGTCGCGATCGAGGTCGAATGGTCGGCTGGCTTTTTTGGGTGCATCGTTTCGGGTGGAAAGAGCGGTCAGGCGGTTGAATCCCGTTACGCCGAGCGGATGGATCATGCTGTGCGCACCGCCGGCGAGCATGATGTCGGCGTCGTTGTGACGGATGAATTCGGTCGCTTCGCCGATGGCTTGAGCGCTGGCGGCACACGCGGTCAGGCAGGTGAAGTTCGGGCCGTAGAGGTGGAATTCTTCCGCGAGGTGGCCGGCGGTGGTATGCATTTCGAATTCGGCTTCGCGTTTCGGATCGAAGAGCGTGCGAGCGGTTGTGCCGAAGGTCTCGCTGTTGGTGCGATATCCGCTTTCGTCACTCGCCCGGCCGATGCTGTCGATGAGGCTGTAGAAGTCCTCAGCCCCTTCGCCGGAACCGAGGTACACACCGAAGCGCGTGCGGTCCTGGTTGCCCGGCTCCAGTAGTCCGGCATCCGTGAGCGCCTGTTTGGCGGCGACGAGTGCGAATTTCGTGTTTTCGCCCGCCTTGGAATAATCCGCGGCGTTCGGCAGCCAGTTGCTCAGGCTGAAGTGTTTCACTTCCGAGGCGATTTTCGTCGGGAAGGTACGGGCATCGAACCGGCTGATGAAGTCGATCCCGCATTCGCCCTTGAGCGCGGCCTGGAACGTCTCATCGGCGGTGTGGCCGATCGGCGTGATGGATCCGATTCCCGTGATGACAACGCGACGACGCATGTTAAACCACCTGTGCCGGTCCGCGATGGACCGTGAGATCAACTCAAAACCAGATACAGAGCCAAGACCATCGCCACGACTCCAACCAGAACGGAAACGGCGATCGCGTAGCTGCCCCAATATTCAACGGGCAGGTCGCGCGGCGGCAGCGATCGGCAGTATCGCCGGTGCTGCCAGGCGGCTCCGAAGATCACGAAGCACCCGAACAACACGAGACCTGCGCCGATGGTGGCGCTGCCGTGGGATGCGAACGGGCTGTCCGACTGCTGAGCCAGTATCTTCAGGAACAAGCCAAACTTCGAAACGACGAATCCCAACCCGATGATGGTCAGCCCGGTTCGAAGCCAGGCCAGCAGAGTTCGTTCGGCGGCGAAGAAAACGCGGGGATCGCTGTCGGGCACGGGTGATCCTCCGGCAGTCAGTTCTGTAGATGCTTCCGGAGCACGATGACCGCACACTGGCCCATGTCTGTGTAATTGATTTTGACGGCGTATGGCTTCGTCACCGGCCGCGGCGCACCCATATGAACCATCACGGGGCAATCGTCCGCCACGCGGTCGCAGTTGACCGTTCCGGGCAGCTTGCCGTGGTGCAGCGCAAGGATGCTTGCGGTGAGTTCGAGCGCACCCGATGCGGCACCCGCGCTCCCGGTCTGGCTCTTTAATGAGAAGACGGGAACCTTCGTGCCGAAGACTTCGTTGATGGCCCGGGCCTCGAACGCATCGAGCGGAACAGAGCCGCTGGCGTGAGCGTTCACGTGATCGACTTCGTCCGGTCCGATTCCCGCATCCTTGAGGGCGTTGCGAATGACGCCTGCGAGGATCGGCCCTTTCTTTCCGCGATCGAACCCGGAGGCGAAGCCCGCCAGTTCCGCGTAAATGGTTGCTCCGCGCTTCGTTGCGTGGTCGCGGTCTTCGAGTCCGAGAATGGCAGCGGCTTCGCCGGCCGCTGTCCCGGTGCGGTCCTTGTCGAAGGGCCGTACGGCGCTGGCGGGGGAGGTATTGTTCTTTGTGAACGGAACGAATAGGTTGTTTCGGGTGAAGCTGAGCGGATTGATTTTGGAATCGGTTCCACCGACAAGGAAGAAATCGGCGGCATCGCGCTGGAGCAGGCGGAAGGCCTCACCCATGGCGAGCGTGCTGGCGACGTCACCGGCGGTGATGGTGTTGTTCGGCCCCTGGGCATTGAAGAAGATCGAGATGTGGCATGCCGGCATGTTTGGCAGGTACTTGAGCATCCAGAGCGGTGTGATTTTTTCGATACCTTCGCGGCCCCACTTGTCCATGTCGATAGTGCGGGGCGTGGCTGTGATGGTATGTTTGGCGGCCGCAGAAAGATCGTCAAGCTCGCTGGCGACCATGACGCAGCCGATATCGATCCCGAAGCGGAACGGGTCGAGACTGCCCACTTTCGGTCCGCCATGATCCATGGCCAGATGGGCAGCGCAAAGGCCCATCTGCACGGTTTTGGCCATATTTTTCAGAGATTTCCGGCCATCTTTGTTCGAAGATGGGATGTATTTCTTGGCATCGAACGGCTGCGGGAACTCACCCGCGATACGGCATGGATGGGGCGAGGCGTCGAAGGCCTGAATCGCGCGGATCGCAACGGTCCCTGCGCAGAGTTGATCCCAGAAGGTTGGTGTGTCGCCGATCGGAGTGATCACGCCGAGGCTGGTGAATACGGCTCGGCGATTGGGGCCAGACATAGTGCGTGCGCTCAAAGTCGAGGTCGTCAAAACCGAGTGTCCCTCCGTGGATCGGTTTGTTCCTGGTTTAATGGAGGTTCAGGCGGACGTCTCCGTCGTGGCGACGCGCTGGGCGATCCCAAGCAGATACTTCAGCTCGCCGCTGAAGACAAAGTTGTTGTCGCCAAAAATCTGGGCGGAACGATTCTGATCCAGATGGGCGAAGAAAATCTCCGCCTCGGCAATCGGGTCTCCATCCGATGTCACCCGACCTTTGACGACCGCGCCTTCGGGTCTGAGATCGAGCAGATCGGCGGTGTAAGTGAGAGTTTCACCGGGGTGGGCTTCGCGATAGAACTTGGCACTCGGGACTTTGGCAAGCACGACTTTCTCTTTGAAGTCGTTCGCTTCTCCCACGAGAATGCCGCCGGTCTGTGCAAGACCTTCGAGGATCAACGGAGCGGGCATCACCGGGAAACCGGGGAAATGCTCGGTATTGTGATCCTCTGCCTGACTCAGGCATTTCACCGCTGTCGCAGTCTTTTTGGACTCGAAGTGGGTGAAACGATCAATCCAGATCCAACGCATTGTGGTCTCGCTCGGGGCACTCACGAAGCGAGTGCCCGACTCGTTACGCGCTCAGTTTCGCCTGGAGATACCGGACAATCAAGTTCACGGTAAACAGGTCGCCCATATTGTCCAGTTTGGGGTCCGCCGCGAATTTGTCGAGTTCCGCGGGGTCGGCAAACGGCATCTTGTCCCGGAGTTCCGCCAGACCTTTTTCCGTGATCTTTCCGCCGGCGACCAGCGAGGGATCACCCTGGAAAATCGATTCCGGGAACAGTTCGCCACGCGGAATCTTGATTCCGAATTCGCGCTCAAGGCGGAAGACGATGTCGAGGAAGTCGATCGACTCGGCTCCGAGGTCCGCCTGGAGTCGCGATGCGAGCGTGACTTCGTCGTCGTCGCGATTCAAGGCATCGACCAGCGTCGCCTTGACCTTTTGGAAAATATCGTCTTGAGTCATTTCAAACACCTCATCCTGTCACCGCGCCGAGGCTCAGGCCGCCGTCGACGGTAATGACTTGTCCGGTGATGTACGCGGCCCCTGGCCCGGCCAGGAACGCCACCACGTTCGCAATGTCGTCCGGTTGGCCCAAACGCCGCAACGGAACGAGTTTCTTTTCAATGAAATCGCCCGCCTTCGAACGGACAGCTTCACTCATATCGGTCGAGATGAACCCGGGAGCCACCGCATTCACAGTAACGTTGCGACTGCCCAATTCCACCGCCAGCGCCCTCGTGAACGAGTTCACAGCGCCTTTGCTCGCGGCGTAGTTTGTCTGGCCCTGATTCACATGCTCCGCCGCCACGCTCGACACGTTGATAATCCGCCCCGACCGCTGCTTGAGCGCCATCTGGCTCGCAACGGCTTTGCAAAACGCGAAGGTTCCGTTCAGATTGGTATTCAGCACGGTGTTCCAGGCTTCGGCTTCCATCCGGATGAACAGGCCATCACGGATCACTCCGGCATTGTTCACGAGAATGTCGATGCGACCCCAGTCCGCGAGCACGCCAGCAACCACAATCTCCGCTGCGGCAGGATCGGCGACGTCGGCCTGAATCGCCTTCGCGGTTCCGCCGTTCGCTGTGATTTCCTTTTCCAGAGCCTCGGCGGCGTCCTTTGCACCACGGTAAACGAACGCGACCTTCGCCCCTTCACGGGCGAACTTCTGAACGATGGCTTTGCCGATTCCCCGGCTGCCACCTGTGACAAGAGCGACCTGATCCTTCAAAAGCATTTCGGCTCCGTTTCGTCACCTAATTTATCGCTTGTACAGTTCACCGGTCAGAAGCGCCCATCGCTCCTTCCAGTGTTTGTGCAGCTTTTCGTCCGCCGCCACGCCAGCCGGTCCGCGGCTACTTAATGAGTATCCGTGAAGCGTGAACTGTGCCGAGACCGTTTGTTCTCCCGCGTCTTTGGTTCCTTTGCCCCGAAACACAACCGTATCGGCTTCGGCTTTCACCCAGTCCACCGAAAGATCCATGCGATGCCCGGGCTGCATGAACGTTCCGTATTTGATATTTCGCACCTCACGCAGCACGATCACCGAGTGCTGGTAGTTCGAGGTGGCCCGCCACAGCCACGCCGCTCCTTCCACAAGCGCTTCGAGCATCAACACGCCGGGCATTACGGGAAACCGCGGAAAATGATCCGCAAGATATTCCTCGCCCAACGCCAGAAACTTGGAGGCCTTCAGGGTCTTTCCCGGTTCCCAGCTCGCTATTCGATCAATCAACTCGAACCGCATCGTATCTGGCCCTAACCCCGTCCAAGCTCTGACGGCACGTGTCGCTCGAAAGACTGAAATTGTACCTGTAAGTAGGTTTTCGACAACCCCGCGCCGTGCTTACACTTATCGTCATCCTCAGGAATGACAGGCATCACTTCAATCGATAAAGGCGACGGAATCACTGTCGATGGGTGTGAGGCGTTCCTCCCGTTCGGTTTGACGGGGTTTGACGGAATAGGCACAACTTTCGGAACGGTCGGTTCATGCGAATGATTCAGCGTAATTCCGGACGATAGGATTGCATCCGATCCCGTGTCCGAATCGCTTCCTGGGTCATTTTTGAGCCACTGGCACCTCGAGCCAGTTCGGAAATCAGTCCCCGCGCAGCCGATGTTCCGATCCATTCCAGAATTTCAATCGCCCGGAGGCAACGCACGGATTCCGAATTCGGCTTATCCAGTTGCTTGAGGAGCCGCTCAATTCTCTGACGAACTTCAGCTGATTCCGTGGTTTCGAGTGCCTGAGTCAGATTTCCCGAGACCAGTTCTCCCATATCGCGAAGATCTTTTGAAGCTTGCTGTCGAGTGGAAAAGGCCGGGGCGCCGAGGTTGGCGATCGTTTGAGCAAGCATTTCGTGATCCGGTTCTGCTGCCGGCTTGAGTTTGGTTTGCAGAAACTCCACAGCACTCTGAGGTGCGCGAGTCAGACGTCGAGCCGCCCGGTACGCTGCAGCGGAATCGGGATTGAGCAGATCGTGCCAGATCTGGACATGGTCAGTGGAGCTGGCGGGCTGAAGTTCTGACGGTCCGGCGAGATCCCAGAGGATGACCGGCCAGCCCGGACCCGCCACCGCCATCGTGAACCCGTCGGCCGCGAGCGCCACCGCATGCACTCCCGCCTGCGCGACCGGCAGGCGCGAGCGGACGGAACCCGTGAGAAGTTCGTAGACCACAATCTCGTTGCCGGCGACCCAGGCGATGGTGTGACCGCTCGGCGAAAAAGCCAGCCGCGGTTGGGAATTCGGTGAAGTGCAAGTCGTACGGAGAAGTTCGCGACCCGTTTCCGTTTCGATCACGAGCAGGTTCTTCTGCTGATCGCCATCGCGATTAGTGGTCATGAAGGCAATGGCGAGCCGGCGCCCGTCCGGAGTAAAGCTCAGGATCTCCGCCGGACCCTTGATGGGAATCGTGCGCAGCGATTGCCCATCCGCCAGCGAAAAGAGTTCGACCAGTCTGAGGTTCGGAACGGGGTCATAACTGTCGGTCGCGGCCCAGCGACTGTTAGCCGACACCGCCGCGATCGTCCCCGCGTTTCGCCCCTTCATCCGGCTTTTGAGTATTCGATCAGACTGGGATTTCGCATCCCAGTGCTTCAATCCACTTTCGTGCACCATGATCAGTGATTGAGCATCGTGCGTCAGCGCAGCGAGCTTTTTCAGGCCGGAGCGCTGAAAATCATAAGAGATTTCCTGAGCATGAGTGCCATTGACATGCGCGATTCGGAACTGTTTGTCAGTCACGCTCAGCAGGCGATCGTTCTGACGATTCAGCGAAATGATCGTGTGGTTCCCTTTGGCCTGAATCAGTGCCGTCTGCGCCTCGCGCCGTTTCCAGATCGCCCAGGCACCGAACTCCGATAACCGACCCACGAGCGAGCCGTCCGGTTCGAAGTGAAGCTCGTCGGGTAACCCGGGCAGATCGGCGGTCAGGGAGGACAGTTTCGGTGTGCCCTTTTCGGGAACATCGTAAAGCACGACACAATCGTGAACGCGGGCCGCAAGCTTACGGCCATCGGATGAGAGACTCGCGCGATCCGCAAACGGAATCGAGAACTCGCATTCGTGCTCGCCACTGGCGACGTTCCAGATTTCCACGAGGCCAGATTGAGCGACGGTGAGCAGGCGACCGCGTGGAGCGAAGCCGATCGTGAGTTTCTGTTTCTCGATCGGCGTTTTGAGCTTTCCTGTTTCGGCATCCCAGATGAGCGCTTGCTCCTGGCGTATTACGCCGGCGATCCAGCGGCCATCCGCCGACGCGACCACACCGCAAACTCCGCTGCCCGACTTCGATGCGCTGGGGCGCTCCAGTTCCCGGATGATGCGTCCGGTCCTGGCGTCGCGGAGTTGCAACTGCCGCTCGGTACACACGAAGATCTGCGAACCGTCCGCCAGAAACGCCGGCGGCGCATTCGGGCGCTCCATGAGTGTTTCCGACCAGATTTGCTCCCCGCTATTCGCATTGAAAACCGATATACGCTTTTCGCGCTGGACCAGCAATAGCGTGCCGTTCCGATTCAGTTCGGAATGATCCACGCCCGGCACTTCGATCGTCTGTTCGGAGAGCGTGATACCGCGGTGAGGGTCGAGCCGCGTGATGCAATACGAATTCTCGCGGGATTTGGCGTTGGTGTGAAAGAAGAGCAGAGACGAGTCGTCGAGAAGGCGACCGCACTGGATTCCGCCTACGGGATATTCCGAGCGGTAGAGCGTCTGACCGGTCGTGAGGTCGAACCACCAGAGGTCGTCCCGACTGGCGGCAAGCACAAGCAACTGGCCGTCGGGAGAGAACTGCAGGCCGTGCGAATAATCACTGTGCGAGCGCATGCGGGGCGAACCCAACCGTGCGATCGTTCCTTTGGGCGTTGGGCGTCCGGCATTCCAATCCGTCGGCGCCCGCGTTCGTTTCAGGGGATCTTCCGCCAAAACTGCTGTCGCCAATCCCTGGCTACAAATGAGAACAAGCAGGTACCGAACCATGAAAGGCCCTCCCTTTGCCCGATCGCATTAGACACTCTTCCGACGATCTTGGCGAGACCAACTGGTTGCGAGAAACGGACCGTTCCGACGATTCCGCCTTGCCGTTTTCCTCATAATCGAATCAACTGTAATCAGACTTGCATGCAAGAAGGGGAGATTCCACCATGAACGCCAATCGCCGCACGTTCACCAAAGCCACTGCCATCGCACTGACAGCCGCCAGCTACACTCGCGTCCGAGGGGCGAACGAGAAGATCCGCCTCGGGTTCATCGGCGTCGGCAATCGCGGGGATCAGCTGCTGGATGCGTTCCTTGTTCACAAGGATTGCGAGGTCGCCGCGATTTCGGATGTCTACGAACCCTACCTGCCCGCCGCGAACACGAAAGCCGGCGGCCACGCTACGCTCCACCACGACTATCGCAAGCTCCTCGAAGACAAATCCATCGACGCCGCCGTCATCGCCACTCCGGATCACTGGCACGCCCTGCAATTCGTCGATGCCTGCCGCGCCGGCAAAGACGTCTACGTTGAAAAGCCGTTGAGTTTAACGATCGGCGAAGGCCGGCGCATGTGTCAGGTCGCGGCGGAGACGAAACGCGTCACGCAGGTTGGGCTTCATCGCCGCAGCACGCCTTACGTCATGGAAGCGGTGAAGCTCATCCGCGACGGCGCCATCGGCAAAGTCACGCTCGCCAAAAGCTACATGCACCGCAACGAATCCCCCATGGGAATCGGCAACCCCGCCGATAGCGCTCCGCCGTCCGAACTCGACTGGGACCGCTGGCTCGGCCCGGCACCCCTGGACACCTTCAACACCAACAAGTGCCTCTACAAGTTCCGCTGGTTCTCGCATTACTCGGGCGGACAGATCACCAACATGGGTACGCACTATCTGGACGTGATCCAATGGGCGCTCGGACAGGACTCACCGAAAACCGTCGCCTGCCTCGGCGGTAAGTATGCCGTCTCAGACAACCGCGATATCCCCGACACACTCGAAGCCATCTGGGAATACGACGGCTGCCTCGCCACCTTCACGCAGGTGAATGCGAACGGCGCAGGCGCCAATCTTCGCGGCTGGAACATGGAGTTCCGCGGCACGCTCGGCACAATGCTCATCTCCGATGGTAATCAAGGATTCGAAATCATTCCGGAAAACGTCCGCCTCGAAGAGTTGCCCGCGCTCAGCCCGATCGCGCGTGAAGAAAATCGCCGGCAAGGGCGGGCCACCAAGGCCGCACGCGCCGCACTCGTCAAGAAAGGCCCGTCCGACACCGCCGCCCACGCCCGCAATTTCCTCGACTGCGTGAAATCCCGGGCCGAAGCGCACTGCCCCGTCGAGACCGGCCACCGCTCCACCACCGCCACACTGCTCGCCAAACTCGCGCTCGAACGCCGGCGCAGCCTCGACTGGGATGCGAAGGCCGAACGCGTTCTCAACGACGAAGACGCCAACAAACGGCTCACCTACGCCTACCGCAAGCCCTGGAAACTCGGTTGACTTTGTTTTGCGAGTGAATGCGGACTCTTGCTCGCTCTGAGTCCTATCATGACCGCATGACGTTCACACTCGTGCAAAAGCTGCTCCGCGATGTCCGCTGGCCGCTCTTGGTCGTGATCTTGCTCCTGTTCTTTTTTTCTTTGCTCTGGGTCAAGATCGCCCAGCGCATCACCACGGAAATTGCGCCGTTCTTCAACGGACTTGCCGCCGTCAGCAAGATCAATCCCAAACTCTTCGATGAAGTCATCTTCAAAGGACCGGGCAAAGTCTCTCAATCGGTTCTCGGAGGGGCGGATGTTCAGTTTGAGCGCCCCACGGACTTTCTCGCGGTCGAACTGCTTCACCCGGTCGTGCTCATGCTCACCGGAATCTGGGCCATCGGCCGTGCGGGTGGCGCCATCGCCGGCGAACTCGATCGCGGAACGATGGAATTGCTCCTCTCGCAGCCGATCCCCCGCAACCGCCTGATCCTCGCGCACCTGATTGTGGACATGATCGTCATCCCGCTCATCTGCATCAGCATCATGGCAGGGACACGCACCGGATTGGCGATGGTTGGCCCGTTTGAAGTGGACTACTCCATTCTTGAAAAACTGCCGAAGGGTCCGGGCGGGTTCGTGTTGCCCAAAGGGCCGGACGTTCTCACCGTCGATGCCGACGGTCAGCCATGGGCCATTCTCAACCTCGCCGCCCTCATGTTCTCGCTCAGCGGTCTCACGATCGCCATCTCCTCCGCCAACCGCAACCGCTGGCGTGCGATCGGCTATTCCGTCCTCGTCGCCATGACCATGTTCATCGTGAACGTGCTCGGCCAACTCTGGGACGTCCTCGCGCCCCTCCGCCCGGGCAGTGTCTTCTTCTATTACCTGCCTCAACGGATCTGGCTGAAGAACGACTGGCTCGCTCCACTCGGCGAATCGTGGTCGGGCGCACCGAATATCCCGGTACTGGTGGTCCTCTTCGCTGTCGGAACGCTCGGATATCTCATCGCCTACTTCACCTTCACCCGTCGCGATCTTCCCGCACCGCTCTAAAGCGCGATGCGCTCCCGACCGGTGTAAATATTCAAGCGATCCTCGCGAACGAACCCGATCAGCGTCAGGCCGAACCGCTCCGCCATCATCACCGCCAGACTCGTCGGCGCACCCACCGCCGCCAGAATCGGCACCCCCGCCTGGATCGCTTTCTGCACCAGTTCAAAGCTCGCCCGCGAACTGGCCATCACGATCCGGTCGCTCAGCCGCATGCGACCCGCAAGAAACTCCGCGCCCAGCAACTTGTCCAGAGCGTTGTGACGGCCCACATCCTCGCGAACCATCACCTGCCGTCCCTCGAAATCGAACAGTCCCATCGCATGAAGTCCGCCCGTCTGGTCGAAGCCCGGTTGCGATGAACGTAATTGTTTCGCCAGTTGAGGAATCTGCGAAGACGCAAACACCGGACCGGGTTCCAACACCGAAAGCCCTTCAGCTTCCATCGTCTCAAGAGTCGTTCGTCCGCACAGTCCGCAACTCGAATTCACCACACCCCGGCGCTCGAGTCGCTGAAGATCGACCGTGCATTGTGGCTTCAGATCCACGCGAACAATGTTGGGACTTTGAATCGTCGTCGAGAGAAGATCGGTCGGATCTGAAAGAAGTTGCTCTCCGAGAAGATATCCGACCGCCAGTTCGATATCGTGGCCGGGCGTTCGCATCGTGACCGCGACGGTGACCCGCTGGCGGTTCACTCCGGGACCGTACCCGAGGCGGATTTCCAGCGGTTCCTCGATCGCAATGGAATCTTCGGCGGTCTTCGACGAACCGCCGTCCACCTGAAGCATGGAGACGGACGCAAACGGAATAGACATGCCCCTTATGCTACCAAACTCTTCTGCAATCAACGTCCGGTCAGTTTGGCTCGCGCCGCCACGGCGGCCCGTTGCACTGCCGGTTCCACGTCTTTTGTCCACGCTTCAAGCGCTTTCAGATAGGTCGGATCCGAGTAACCCAGATCCGCCAACCGGGCGATACAGTGACCGCGGACAACGCCGGTTCGGTCGCCGATTGCCCCATGCAATAACGCATCGATGGCGGCGGGATGCTTCGCATAATTCGACTCCGCCAGCATAGTCGCGCTTTCCATGCGGAACGAAGGACGCCTGTGGTTTTTGATATCTTCGATGTGCTGTCGAATCTCCCTAGGCAGATCCTTCGCAATCGAATCCACGTTCTGATTCAACGACGCCGGCGTGATCGGCATGGGCTGGGCGAGATCTGACACCGCCACGGCGGGAACCGGAAATCCGGTCGGCTCCGCCTGTGCGATATCGGCAATCGGATCCGCAGGCTTTCGTATTGGCAGCGGTGTCGGAGTCGGTTCGGGCGTAGGTAATGCTGATGGTATTGGTGTTGGCGATGCGAGATCCGGAACCGGCACCACCATGGCCGGCGCTGGTACCGCTGTTGGAGCGGGCAGAGTGATTTCCGGTACGGGAACGGCAATCGTCGGCGTTGGTGCCGGTGCGGGTTGTGCGACGTCCGGTGTTGACGGTGGCGGAGTGAGCTCCGGTACCGGAACGGTGAGCAGTGCAGGCGCTGGCGAAGCTGCGGGTGCGGGTGCGGGTTCCAGAGCGTTCACCGGAGCCGGAGCACCGCCGGTGAGTTCGGTCGGGATCGTGAATTCTTTTTTCGAATCGTTCTGGCCATTTGATTCTTCAATAGAGGGAAGAATCACGCCGCGGGTCGAAGACTGACTGTCGAAGAGTCCGGTTGCGGCAGAGGGCTTCGCATTGGGATCGATCGAGGGCACGGCAAGACCCTGACCAACGGACGGACTTGCAGCTGGTGCGACGTTCCGAGTGGGTTCCGGCAGTGGAACTTCCACAGTGGTACTGGTTGGTGCGACTTCGGGCACGGTGATTTTCGGTTGCGGCGCCGGTGTTTGAGGCGGAACGGATGCGGCCGTTGCGGCGGGAATCTCGGGAATCGGCAGTTGCGGATTCGAAGGAAACTCTCGGGAATGAGCCACTTTGGGAATCTCGGCGGATCCCATTCGCGGCATCACCACAGTTACGCCCGGAGTTGCCATCGGCTGGGAAACGTGAACTGTGCTTTTCTCAACTTTGGGTTGAGCCGGAAGGATCCCGACGCGTGGCTTGGGTTGATTTTCCGTCGGGTCCGCAAACAGTTTTCCAAGAACAGACGGTGATTGTTGAGTTTCGCCAATACGGCTGGGATACGGTGTTCGCGAAGTGATCCCCGCAGGAGTCTTCGCGCCGGCGAGCAGCGGATCACCGGTCCGCTCACGGGCCTGTGGCAATTGTATTGTCTGAACCTGATCGGCAGGGACCAGATGTTCCTTCTGTTGTGCTACCGTCGCCATTCGCTGGTTCGGGAATTGACCGAACAGGGGGCGAGGCATCGCTTTTGGATCAACGGTTCGCTGTGGAAACTGTCCGAAGAGCGGACGTGGCGTACCGGGTGCGGATGGAGCGGGCGTGTGAGCGGTGTTCGTTGCCTGTGTTGCGGCGGCTGGTGGTGCAGGTTTACCGAGAAACGCGGGGTTTGCGAGCGTATAGATGGCGCCGGTTGCGAGATCCCGGACATCGGTGAGAATCGAGCCGTCGGGTTGAATCTGACTGCTGATCACTTGAACACGCCGTTCGGGTTGGCCGGCGGTCTTCATGACGTAGACGGTCCTTTGCGGAGTCGAACCAGCGGGTCCGGTTGACGGCGGCGATTGACCGGATGTGATTCCGGTGCTCGCCACAACTGTCGCCAGTGCTGCCAACCGTACCTGCCGGTTCATGGACGAGCCTCCCTGCTCAGCCAGCGCGTCCCTGCGCCGGTAGACATCCGTGTCTTCCGCTTATATCGGTTGTCCGTTTGGGGAAAATTCACACGATTGGGCAAATTCACCAGTTTGAACTTCGGGAATGACTCATGGAAATGAAATCGGGAACCCCATGAGGTTCCCGAGACTGCCCCAATTCCGCTGCTTACGTTACTGGCCCTTGCTGCCGCTTGGTGTGGCGTCGCCGGGGAGTTTGCCGGTCGCCCAGTCGAGTCCGCCGAATAGATGTTTCTGGAAGCTGGCGTCCGCCCAGACTTCCTTGCGGTGGCCGAAGGCGGTGTAGAAGACTTTGCCTTTGCCTTCCTCCTTGCACCATGCGAGGGCGTAGTCGTTGTCTTTACGAGCCTGATTGGGATTAGGTTTGAAGGAACCGTCCTGGCAGCTCATGATAATGTGGAGTTTGGAGCGGCTGTACGGTTCGTCGCGGAAGATGTAGATCTCGTCCTTGTATTCCTGCCCCTGGGTGAACCCCTTGGCACCGGGATGCTTCGGATCTTCGATGTTCACTTTCACGGTGGTGATGGGCGGGTGCGTCTTGAAATATCCGCCGATGAATGCGCCGTAGTTGGTGTTGTAGAGCGTATCCGATCCGCAGTGCGTGCCGAGGAATGCGCCACCAGCCCGCGTCCACTCGATCAGATCGTTGAGTTCGTCCTTGGTGGTGGGATTGCCGGTCGTGAAGAACAGCACCGCATCGAACTTCTTGAGCGATTCCTTGTTGATCCGTCCGCAGTGTTCCTTCTCGACGACCTTGCCGGTGCGGGCCCGGAATTTTTCGCTGTACTCTTCGAGGACAGTCTTGGATTTCGCCTTCGCATCCGGATCACCGGTGAAGCGCCAGCAGGTGACATCGTAGCCGTTCTTGGGGCCAATCTCTTTGAGGATGTCTTCGGCGACGCCGACGGAATCGTGAATGAATCCGCCGCTGTGAGTGACCAAGAGCAGCTTTTTGTTCTGGGCGGACGCACCCAGAGCCGAGGAACAAACCAGCGCGAACGCCAGGAACAACTTGAACCGCATGGCAGACTCCGGAAAGGGAGAGAACAACGGATGTATTGTAGCCGTGTCCGGACGTGAGTCATCCTCCTCCAATAATCGAGTGCAACCCTGACGACTTTTGCGGCTTGAGAACTCCGTCAAGTACATGAGAAGCAGGTGGCGGAGTCCTCGAAAGCGAAAAGAGATTTGTCAAATTATAACTGAACAAATGGTCAAAATATTCAAATTTACACGGCAACGAACTCTTCGACGACTTCTACGGACCGGCGCGGCTGCTGCCAGTTATTGTTCTGCATGAGTTCGCCGTACTCAGCGAGGTTCTCGACGATCGTTTCGGGCCGGTAGGCGAAGCGGACGAGATCGTCGCGCCGGGTTCCTCCACTCAGAACGAGAACGGTGCCGAAGCCGAGTTGCACACCGCCGATGATGTCGGTTTCCATCGTGTCGCCGATCATGATGGTCTCGTCGGTGGCGAGTCCGAGTTCCTTGCGAGCGGCCCGCATCATCACCGGACTTGGTTTGCCGACACTGAACGCTTTGACACCAGTGGCGAGTTCGAGCATCGCGACCATGGCTCCGCAGCCAGGCCGAACGCTGCCGTTCTGCGTCGGGCAGTTCGGATCCAGGTTGGTGGCGATCAGCATCGCGCCGTTGTGGATCATGCGCGTGGCGGTCTCCACGAGTTCGAGATTGAACGTCCGCCCTTCGCCGACGACGACGTAATCCGGATCGTGATCGACGACGGCGTATCCGTTGGCGTGGAGGGCGTTCAGCAATCCGCCTTCGCCGATGACGAAGGCGGTGCCGTTCGGCTTTTGCTGCGCGAGGAAACGAGCGGTGGCCATCGCGCTCGTGAAGATATGATGTTCTTCGACGTGGATTCCCATGCGAGCGAGTTTGGCAACGACGTCACGCCGTGTGCGCTGGCTGTTGTTTGTTAGAAAGCGAAAGGGAATATCCCGCTCGCGCAGCTGGCGGACGAATTCTCCGGCTCCGGGCAAAAAAGCTCCGGACCGCGATACAGCACACCGTCCATGTCGATCAGAAACCCAAAATTCTCGTTCATGATTCCTTCGTATGTTGAGGCTCACGACAGCGGACGAGAGAGCTGTCGTCGAAAAGGTCGAGAGGACTGACGGAAATAGACTTTGCAGATTTGATGCCAGAAATCGACTGAGTCGATCACCCTCGATTTTCAGGCAAATATTACACGACTCGGGAAATTGACTGCGCAGGAATTGAGCAGTTCGTCATCAGAAACGAAAAAAGCCTCTCGCGATTGCGAGAGGCTTCATCGGATTCACTCCGAACTTACTTTTTCTCAGCCGCCTTGGGGGCTTCCGTCTTTGGTGCTTCCGGCATGGTAACCGGAGTTGCTACGGGAGCCATGCTGGGGCAACCGGTTTCGCAGGAGACCGCACAGGGATCGCACTGATCCTTCGCACAGCAGAGGCGGCCGCTGAAGATCCGGCTGAAGAAGTCGCGGATCGGCTGCTTCTTCGCACACGGATCGCAGACGTCGCCACAGGCGTCGCCGCAACCAGAACATGCGTTCTTCAGGCGGCTGCCGAGCTTACCGCAAGCGGGTGCGCCACAGGCGTCCGCTGCACCGCAAGCGTCGCATCCACCGCAGTTGTCGACGGGAACGCGGCGGGTGATGGTCGTGGGGACCATTTCCGTCACGGTGTACGGCACGCGAACGGTCTTCTTCACCGGCACTTGCTTGGTCAGCATGACCGGCACTTTCTTCGTGATGGTTTCCTGAACCATTTCCGTGACCTTGGTCGGCACGAGTTTCTTGGTTTCGTGGCGAACCATCTTGCAGACGGTCGTCGGAACAACCTTCTCGACCACGGTCGGAACCATCTTCGTGGTCTTCACAGGAACTTGCTTGACGACTTCTTCCGCAACCGTTCGCTCAACCTTCACGGGAACCTTGCGGGTTTCCACGACGTTGACCATACGGGTTTGGTTCGTCACAACATCCTTCGCAACCTTGAGACCTTCGACAAACACGCGGCCATTGCCACCGGTTTCGTAGGTCGCGGCGCCAGCGCCGATCCCCTTGGCGGCATCGCCCAGGATCTCGCCACCGCTGCCGTTCGCGCCTGCGTTGCCGATCGCGGAAGCGTCAACGTACGCTCCGTTCGCCATCCGCTTGTTGGTTTGCGCGACGCGACGTGTTTCCGTCACCATCACGTTGCGGGTCACTTGCGTCGGCACCTTCTCGATCACGGTTTCCTTCACCATGCGGGTCACTTGCGTGGGAACCTTTTCCGTGACCTGACGCTTCACGGTGGTGGGAACCATTTCCTTCACTTTGCGCTTCACCATCTTGGTGACGGTGACGACTTCGGGCACTTCGACGTACTTCGTAACGGTGCGGGTTTTGACCTGATCCGGTTCGCGAACCATGGTCATACCGCTGAGGCCAGGACCGCCACAGTTGCCGGAACCGAGCACGCCACTGGAACCGCCGGCGCCAGCGAGGTTGGCCAGGCGGGCACGCACGCGGTCTACGATGCTCGCATCGTCACGGCTGCCGCACAGGCGAGCGAGCAGGCCGCCCTTGATCCCGCAGCACTTGCACGGATCGCAGGGTTGAGCACACGGATCGCAGGGCTTCGCACACGGATCCGCTTTCGCACAGCCGTCGCCGCAAGGATTACCACAGCCGCTCGAAGCGTTCGCACACGGATCGCACGTCGGCACCAATCGGCACGCACCCGGAACCGTGTACGTTTCCACCACTTGCTGCGGAACCTTCTTGCAAATCGTCTTGGTTTCCACAACCGGTTCGCACACTTCTCGCTCAACACACTTGTTCACCGACTCCGTGACGTTCTCAACCACGCAGCGGGTCACGTCCTTGCAAACCGTTTCGATCACCGGCTTGCACACCACCTTGGGGCAATCCTTCATCACGGTTTCCGTGACCGGCTTGCACACCGTTTGCGTGCAGTCCTTGTACGTCACTTCGCACACCGGCTTGCAGACGTAGAACTCTTTGCGTTCCACCTTCGATTCACAAACCGGCTTGCACACTGTGTACGTGCATTCCTTGTACTCGGTATCGCACACCTTCTTGTAAACGGTGTACTTGCATTCCTTCATGCACGTTTCCGTGACCGGCTTGCACACCGTCTCGGAAACGACCTTGTTCACCGTCTCGTAGCACGGCTTGTACTCCACGCACACTTCTTCCTTCATCACCGTCTTGCACACGGGCTTGCACACGACTTCCTGAATCGTCTGACAGCCCTTCTCCGTGACCGTCTTCATCACCGTCTGGCATTCGTCGCGGTAGCAGGTCTTCGTGACCGGCTTCATCACTGTTTCCGTGATCGACTTGTAGCAACCATTCCCCGCCGGCGCGCAGCCCGGTGCGCACGCGGAATGACTGGCCTGCGCCACCGTCACCGGTGCGCCCGACAAATACGTTGTGCTGCCATTGTGCCCTGCCTGAGCAGCGGTTGCCCAGCTCAGCACCGCAGCGGCCACCAAACTCCACTGCATCCTCATGATGCTCCTCCTGAGTTGAGATGCCGTCCGGATGACTCCGTCGCTTCCGTCATTCCGACTCTCCCATCGGAACCAACGGCAATCTCAAACTTGTTCGCACGTTACCGACGACGAGCGAGTCAGCAAACGGCGTACGGTTCCCTGGCTCGTCTGCCACGGTTATCGGAACACCGGTCGTAGCGGACGCAGCGGCGAATCCAAGACCGCAAGTATTCGTTGCCCGTTTCGCTCACGTCGCACGACGTGTAGCGGAAGTGAACGCCACGCCGATTGTACCGCCTGTGTCGAAGGTTCAACGAGGCCGCACAACCGCTACAACCACTATTGTCTCCCCAGTCCGCAAATCGGTCGTCGTTCTTCTCCGCTTTCACTTGACGTTCCTCAATTCAATGAGGAAGACTCCGCCACGTGCTGCTCATGCTTGTAGCGGAGTACTCGTGAGTGAATCACTCAGAATTTCATTTTTTTTGGAAAAATGTTCAGTTAATCGAAAATGGTCATTTCCCAGTGCTTTTTCACATTAACTGCCAATCTGGCAGGCGAGTTCGCCAACTTCGCCAACTTAAAACACACACCCCTTGGCGAAGAGACATTGACGAGCTGATATAATGTACATTTGTTTTTGTTGAGCTGTCAGCTGTCACAAGCCCGCAGCGTGAGCAAGGGAGACAACCCGCGCTCGGCGAAGGTCTCCTGACCGAGCCG
>JBGSJI010000069.1:0-59425 GCA_041742055.1 Limnoglobus sp.
TCATCGATTCAGTAACTGGACAAATTTGACGTAAACCCTTATGGCGCCTAGGCGCTTCCGAAAATATGGCACGGTTCCACGGTAGGGTGTGGCAGTGTCGGTGGAAAGACGAGCCGGTGTCTGAACGACACCGCCACGAGCATGAGCAACCGGTGGCGGAGTCCTCGTTATCGAATTGAGCGGTGCTCAATTGAGGTAATACAGCAGGATGAAAGCGAGTATGGCGCCGATGGCGAGCAAGGCCCAGAAGATCTGTTCCAGTGCGGAGGGCGTTGATTGGTGAGACGGAAACGTCGAGAGCGTCTCGTGTTCGGCTGCGGGAGAGACTGGGGATTCTTTCCGGTTTCTGAGAGTGATTTCGGACATATCCTGGGTCGTCGTCAAGTCCTGATCTTCGAATTGAACGTGATCGCTTTCTTCGGTGTCCCGCAGGAGGTGCGTCGAGGTTTCCGGCACCGGTTTGGGAATCGGTTGCAGGGCGTCGGGACAGATGGTGGCGGTGGGCGAACCTTCATTGGTGACGGTTTTGCCGGGTTGACTGAAGAATCGGTTGGGGAAGTCGGTGGGGTGGGCCCAGGGCGCGAGCGCGTCCGCGACTTCCGAAGCCCATTGGAATCGGTTTTCGGGATCTTTGGCGAGCATTTTGTGGATGATCGCACAGAATTCGGCGGGCAGCTGCGGCGCGATTTTTGTGAGTGGAGTGGGTTCTTCTCTGGCGAGTTGCAGGATCTTGGCTCGCGCATCGCCATCCGGGAACGGGGTTTGACCGGTCAGCAGGAAATAGAGTGTCGCACCCAGACTGTAGATATCGGCCCGGCCATCGACTTGAGAGCTGAGCGCCTGTTCAGGAGCGAGATATTCGACGGTTCCGAGGATGACGTCGGATTGTCCGAGTTGTGTGAAACACTCGCCGATCACGCGGACGATGCCGAGATCGAGAATTCGCACGACACCGCGGCGATCAAGGAGCACATTGGCGGGTTTGATATCGCGATGGACCAGTCCTTCATCGGAGGCATGCTGAAGCCCGAGGGCGATCTGGCGTCCGCATTCGGCGGCTTCCTCCGGCGTGAGTGTGCCGTACTGTGCGACGGCGGACTGGAGGCTGAGTCCATCGACGTACTCCATCACGAGGTAGGGGGGATCGGCTTCCGGATTGGCATCGTAGATTTGAACGATGTTGGGGTGCGAGAGTTTGAAGGATGCAAAGGCTTCACGTACGAATCGTTCGCGGGCAAGCGGGGCGTTTTCCGCGGAATTGTGCAGAACTTTGATGGCGACGCGGCGACCGGTTCCGATCTGTTCGGCGAGAAAAATCTGACCCATCCCTCCGCTGCCGATTCGGGATTGGATCCGATACTGTCCCAGCACAAATCCCTGATAGTGGCCTAACTCGAGTTGTTCGGCCTGAAACGGAGTCAGGAGCCCATCGGCGATCATGCGGTCGAGCAGTTCGCGCGGTTCCAGTTGATCGATTTCGCGATGATCGAGCCGCGCAAAATACCTGCGCAGCCGATCTTCGGCCACAAGTTTACTCTTGCGGATCAGAGCACGGGTCGCATTCGAAGTATCAGGCTTCGTCATGCCTCACACAAACGGTGACGTTTCTGAGGGAGTCGGTAGATGACTGAAACAACACTAGTACACGTTTTGCAAATTACCGAGACGGAAAAATCGACACCTTGGAAAAAATGCGCGCGGATCGACTGGATATGAAAGAATTGCTGTTCTACGGTAGCGATGCTTCGAAATCCTTGTCATCCGCAATCCCAGAAAAAAGGCAACCTCGCCATGCTTCTTTATCAAGCAGGCAACAAGCGTCGGGCTGGTGTGGCAACAGTTGAAGCGGCCGTGGTTCTGGCACTGCTCCTGGTTCCCGTGATCATCGGTGTCTGGGAAGTGGGTCGTCTGGTCTATGCCCAACAAGTTGTGATCACTGCGGCTCGTGAGGGTGCCCGGCTGGCATCCCAGGGACGGGTGATCAATCGACTGGGCACGCCCACGGAGATCTCGTTCGATTCGGGTACACCCAACATCAAAGACACGGTTTATCAGGCTCTCGTCACGGGAGGGCTGTCCGGCTTGTCACGATCTGATGTCACGATCCACTTTGGTTTTGATGGAGAAACGCCGAGTGCCTCGCCCTCTCGCAATCCGTTCGAAGGTATCAAGAACGAAAAATTTCGTGTCTTTGTCTCGGTTCCCTGGGACAAGGTTCGCTGGATCAATCTTGGATTGGTGAATCCCACGACCGTGCAATACACGGTCGACTGGCAGATGCTGGTCGATGATCCCTTTACCTTCAATTCGGAGGTTCCGAAGTGGTAAATCGATCACGATCCGGTGGAGAGTTCGACATGATCTCATGGTCGCGGAATTCGCGTCGTCGCAGCGGTGCCACCACGGTGGAAGTTGCAGTCGTATTGAGCGTATTTCTGATGTTTCTCTTCGGGATCTTTGAATATTGCCGATATCTGATGATGATTCAGGTCACAACGAATGCGGCTCGTGATGGCGCTCGGTATGCCGTGGTCAATCTCGGCAAAGGCTCGGATTTTGATTCCGTGAATTACAACGACGGAGTCACAACCTATCCTTCGATCAAAAGCTATGTGAACACCCGTATGGGTGGGACACAATCGATGATCGAAGGTTATACCGTGACGGTCTTTGCGTGCGATCCTGACCAATTGAACACAGCGGTTCCGGTGATCGCACCTCGTGTGGGTTATACGTGGAATGCCGCACAATTTGGTGATCGTGTCGCGGTGCGCATCAGCGGAAATTACAATACGGTTTTGCCGAACTTTCTGATGATGGGGGCTGTGATCCCCGTCAATGTTGTTGTCACGATGGGTAGCGAAGGTTGATCAGATTGTCGTCCGGCTCGCATTGCCCCCCAGTGTGAATCGGTTGTTGGATAAGCCCAGTTGGTAACGCCTCCCCAGGCGAAAATCCCGTCCTTGATGTTCGATCATCGTCTCGTGCGGGCACGCGCTGCGTGACCACGCTTTCGAGGAAGGGATTACCGATGGTACTTCGATCCACCAATCGTCCTGGCACCATCATTCCGATGATGGCGGTCTGCGTCACGGTGCTGTTTGGATTTGTGGCGCTGGCGATCGATCTGGGTATGGTGATTCTCGCCCGTTCGGCCGCACAGAACGCCGCTGATACTGCCGCCTTGACGGGCGCGCGAACACTCGATAACCGCGTGCCCATTGGAACACTGGCGGATAATTACGATAACCAACGCGATCTGGCGCTGGCCAATGCACAGGCATCCGTCGTAACGAATAGTTCGCTGAATAACAATATGTTGACCGCTACATCCGTACAGGTCGGCATTTATGACTATGACCCTGATGCCCAAGTCTTTCGACCGTCGTTCCCGGAAGCCAAGCCCACAGGCAAAGCCTGGACCTCCGTCGAAGTGAATGTCGCGGCCAACCAGCCTTCGTACTTTTCTCGGGTCTTTGGAGTCAATTCACTTCCCACCTCGGCACGGGCCGTGGCCGCACACCGTCCTCGCGACATCGCCCTGGTGCTGGATATGTCGGGTTCGATGAAATTCGCAAGCACTTATGCCTGGCCTCCGGGGACCGCCAGCTCCACGGGTACGGTCAGTGGGTTGCTTAATCCCGATCCGGTTTATCCGCGATTTGGTCACTACGAACGCTATCCGACGACTTCGATACCGAATGCGTTTATGCGGGATACTCAGTTCATCGCCGGGACAAACGAAGTCTTTGCACCAACAAATATGTCCATGGATGTGGAAGTCGGCCCGGCAATTGTCCGACAATTCGTGTTCGATCCGTCGAATCTTTCGAATCCGTCCAATCCGGTGGCAACGGTGACGAACGCATCCCTGCTCAGAAATGCGTTCCACCGCTGGAACCCCCCGGGCATGGTTCCTCTGACGTCTTCGGGCGTATTCGGACGAATGACCTCGCCCACCGGTTGGGCGGGTTACAATGCGTTCGACACAACAAACACCAGCGGTCCCACTCCGGCTCCGACATCATGGGCCGATCAATCCGATGCGGATGCACCCTACGTGGGGGATCGCTACCCTCGGAAAGGCGGCGTCGTTCGTACGGACAGTACCAGTTGGAATCCGTCAACCAGCACCGGGGCAGCTCGTCATCTTCGTGATTTACTTAACTTGGGATCTGCCTCTTCGAATTACATCGATTCGATATGGGAATCAAACACGGATACCGGGGGATACGGTGTGAATTTCAAAGGCTTCAGTATGGGGCCAGGTTACTATGGCAAGACGTTTTTCATGTGGCCTCCCGACCCCCGCTGGGGAGGCGGATCCGCAGCGATCAGACCGGATTTGATTAGTCCCACGAATCCTGCAAAAGACATCTATGGCAACTGGATCGCCGATTGGCGGCGCCGATTCTTTCTTCGAGACGACAGTGCGGATACTGGGACTGTTAACGGCGATCCCAATTCGATCAATCAATCCGGGTCGTGGAGGTATTTCCACCCCGCCGGCGATAATGATATCAGCGCGAGCGGTACGCAAAACATCAATCAGGCTCTATTGGGCAGCTCGACCGGTCATACGTTACGAGGTGCCACGAGTGGCTCCGCACGAAGTTATCGCGTCAACTATCGAGCCGTGCTGGCATGGATCAAATCCGGTCCACAGGTATTGCCACCCAATCTTCGGGCAGGTCGAATCAAGTTCTACAGTTCGATTCCCGATCATGTGGATAACGCGGGTCGTCCGGGGTCCAATGAAAGTAATCTCGATCAGCGATTCTGGCGCGAGTATATCGATTATGTCCTGGGGTACATGGAAAACACTTCAAGTTACGATCCACGCTACATGCTCGCCGGCGTTGAAACGTCCCAGTGGGGCAGCGCGAATGTTTCCATCAACTCGACGTCCGCCAACAACGGCACCTTCCCTTACATGAATTACAACGATGTTCCGGCCCGACCCCGATTACACTTCTGGTTCGGTCCCATGTCGATGTTGATGTTTATTTCCGGCCGTGATGGGACCTCCGGCTTGAGAAACTGGAATCCGGGCACTGTGGCGGAAGCTCAAACCTGGCAGCTCAAAGCCGGTGTGCGCTCTTCGCTCGACGATATCCGCAACAACCATCCCAACGACCAGGTCGGGATGGCTTACTTCGCCGGAGCGTATTACACAACAGCTCGAGCGGATATGGGACAGGATTGGGATACGCTGAAAAACGCACTCTACTATCCCAAGAGTTTACTCGCTGGCATTAAGAGTGGTTCGGCGCCCAACGCCGAACTCAGACCCTACACATCAAGTTTGGGGGATGACCTCGTTGGCGACCTACCCAACGCGAACGGCGGGACCGACCCCAACTCCGGATTCGTCCTTGCGTACAACCTTCTCAGCAGCGCCTCCGCCATCAATGGTACCGGTCGACGTGGTGCAACCAAGATCGTGATCTTTGAAACGGACGGCGTGCCGAACACCTGGCGAAATTTCGCCTTCACGCCCGCCGGCGCCAATTCCTATTACACATTTCAAAGTTCAACGGGCAGCGGAAGCAATGGAAACTCAACCTCCATTAGTAAGGCATTTGATGTCATCGATCAGATTGTCGCGCCCACAGCGTCCAATGGCTACAGTCTGGAAAATTCTGATGCACGAGTTTACCCCATCGCGTTCGGCGACCTGTTTAGTTCCACCAGTACCTTCAAGGGCAGTGCATTGAACTTCCTGCAGGAAGTGGCGTATCGCGGAAAGACCAGTCAGAGCGCATCCACACCGCTGCCTTCCTATCAGATCATTGTTGGCACGGCCGACGAGCGCATCGATTCGCTCCGCTCGAGCTTCGAACGGATCCTGCAAAGTGGTGTGCAGGTCACGCTGATTGAATAACGCAACGATCACAACTCCTCTTGGCGTTGACCCGGTCGTTCGCGTAGCATGGGAGCACGATGTCGTGCTCCCCGGATTCTGGTGTGGCGCCCTCCGAAACAGAACATCCCCTGTTGCTGAATTCTCCCGCGCCGGCGCACGGGCCGCACCACGAATCGCCCGGCGTCGTTATCCGCCGGACCGTTACGGCGGCCATTCTCTTCATCATCTTTTTTCTCTTCATCCGAACGATGATGGTCGAGCCGTTCGGCGTGCCGACCGGCAGCATGGCTCCCACGCTGATCGGCGATCATCGCGAAACCGTCTGCCCCCGGTGTCAACATCCCATCGTTGTCGGGGAACCCAGCAACGGTGACTCGCTTTCCCATGCCATCTGTCCCAATTGCTCACTTCGCGGTATCGATCTCGAAGACACTTGGGTGATCCCGGGTGACAGGTTATTGGTCGACAAGAACGTCTTCAATCTCCGCTCGCCCCGGCGCTGGGAAATCGCCGTCTTTCGCTGCCCCGTCGATCTCAGCAAACCCTACGTCAAACGCATGATCGGCCTGCCCGGCGAAGCGATTCAACTCATCGATGGCGATGTCTACGCCAACGGCATCCTGCAACGCAAGTCGCTCGCCCAACTCCGCGAACTCCGCATCCCCGTCTTCGATCTCGCCTACGCACCGCCAGCCACCTGGCGCGACCGCTGGCTCGTCGGCACCATTGGTAACGATCCCAACGCCCCCTCGCCCAAACCCGCCGACGAATCCGTCCTCAAAGGTGCCGCACTCCATCTCGATGCGATGGATGACAAACCGGCGATCGGGTTGACGTATGTTCACTGGAATCCGGATCGCAAGCAGGAACTCCCCATCGATGACTGGCTGGCCTACAACGGTCCGCCCGAGCGCGAGCGCCGCGTTCCCGTCCACGATTTCATCGTCACGTTCGATCTCGAAGTTCAAGCTGGAAGCGGTACTTTCGCACTCCGCCTCGCCGACGGACTCGACACCGTTCGTGCCGAGTTCCCCATCGCCACCGCCGCCAACCACGGCATCCGCATCGCCGCCAACGCCGACGAACCACCCGCTCAAACAGGCTTTCAGCTCCAGACCGGCAAAACCTACCGCATCGAATTCGCCTTCGCCGATCGCCGCGCCCTGCTCGCCATCGACGGCGCAAGCCCGCTTCCGCAGCTCGACCTCCCCGCCACCGACGAACTCCGAACCCAGCGCGGCGGCGTCAGCCGGCCGCTGCAACTCGGAGCCAAAGGAGTAGCCGTCGCCGTCCGCAACCTCCGACTCTGGCGCGACGTCCACTACCGCGGCGAAGGTTCGCACGCCATCAAAACCCCGCATCAGCTCGCCGACGACGAATACTTCGCCTGCGGAGATAACAGCGCCAACTCGCAGGACAGCCGCGCCTGGGCCATCCCCGGAATCCCCGAGCGGGACTTCATCGGCAAGCCCTTTCTCATTCACCAACCGCTCAAAGCCGGCCGCGTCAACATCAACAACGGCGCAAAGGCTTATCAGACCGTGGATTGGGATCGACTGCGCTGGGTCCGCTGAACCATTCAAACGCTTCGATGGGCGTTCTCTCAGATCCCTGAGGACAACTCCGCCACCGTTAGTCATGCACGGAGTGGAATCATTCAAACACCGACTCGTCTTTCCACCGACACTGCCACACCCTACGGTGGAAAGACATCAAAATTTCGGAAGCGCCTATGCGCCGTAAGGGTTTACGTCAAAAGAGTGATGCCATCAATACTCACTCAGGCTCGCCCGTCACGCTCGACATGGATCTCCAATCTGGCGAACCGTGCTCCGTAGGGGTCCGTTTTTGTGGATTTTTTGAGAATGTTCTGATTAAGGCAGATACTGAACTTATAATCACTAGTAAACCAATTTTTATTCATTGCGCGGAGTTGAATTCGCTTGTTGTGGCGAAACTCGCAGTGTAGGATCGCAATTGTTTAAGGCGAATCCCAATTGCGTGATTGGGTTCTTCATCTGTTCGGCGGCGGAGAGCGTAAGTTGTGGCGAAGTTACTAAAACATCTGCCTGCTTTATTGATTGGCTTCGTGCTCGGTGCGGCCGTGATGTGCTGGATGTTTGTGGTCTGGATACGCCGCACACCGCCGACCCCGGAACTACGGCCGCCGACTGCAATCAAAGTCACACTCTACCCGTGGATGGGAATTAGCGGGATCGACTACGAGCCGGTGGACATACCTCCTGACAAGTTGGACTTGGTGTACAGGCTGCTGACGCCCGAAAAATACATCGAAGGTGGAGTCTACGAGCTCCACACCCCGCTTATGGCTGAGGCCGTTGTCTCCCACGCCGACGGGAAAGAGACGACTGTATTGGTACGAGATTTCGGAAAGAACCCGGCGGTGGTGACGGTGGACGGGCGGAATTATTTCTACGCTCGTAATGATCCGGTCGTCCACGCAGGTGCAACGCAACTCTATCGTCTGGTAAGCGAAGTCTTTCAAGAGAAAAAAGCACAGCAGCACAAGAAGTAGAATGGCTTCCCAATTGGGTTCTTCATCTGTTCGGCGGCGGAGAGCGTAAGTTGTGGCGAAATTTTGCAGCCTCGGTACTCCTGCTGACCTCGCTCGCGGGTTGCAGTCGGAAGGACGACTTCCCGGCTTGGCCCAATTTCGCCATGACAATCCCTGCGGACGTGCCGGAACTGATGGTCGTGAGCGACAAGGACGGCAATCAGCATCAGATCAATGGGCGTGAGGCGTATACGACCGGGTACCGGGGCGGGTGGAAGCGTTGCGTCAGGGACTACGAAAAGGGACTACTGGACTTGGCTGTCGAGAAACCCGAAGTGCCATTGGTTCAGGAGTACGGAATCGTCATTCGCGGCTGGGAGTCCGGCTTCCTCACATGCTGGCGGGCAATCCGGAAGGCAAGGCAGTAGCCGCACAGTTCACAGCTGAAGTAAGTTAAACATAAATTCTTTTGCGAACTGCGTCACCGTTACTGCATTTGCATTTCACAAACAATCGCCTCGTCGTTGTGTTATGATCTTACCGTCGAGGGAATGTCCATGACCTTTGCCCTTTTGCTATCGACGTTCGCCCTCGCCGCCAGCGACGTGACCGCACGCGCGAATTCCGAACCGAAGACCGTAACGGAGTTCTACGAGGCCTACAAGCGCTACGGCCTCTGGTTGCCGCCGAAAGATGCGAAACTGGTGCGGTGGGAAGAGAATCACTTCTGGAGCGGATCGGGTGGGTTCCGACAGGAGCGGATCGTTCATCTGCGATTGATGATCCGCCCGAAAGCGAAAGACAAACCGGCACTCCTTCGAGACAGAGACTACGAATTCACGGAACATCGCGATTCCCGGCTCAAAGTCGTACGACCCAATCCCGACCAATTGAAGGATGTAGATCTGCAATTGGCGGAGTACTGGCTGGAGTTCGCGGCCCAAGCACACGACTTGGGCTGGACTGGACTCGCGACGATCGCATTTGAACGCGGCCGGGTGGTAACCGGCAGTTGGCAGTACCCGGATGATGTCAAGAACAACCCATGCCATACTTTGACGATGCTCCGGCGCCACGCCTGGCGATATTACTACGACTCGCTCCATGATGCGGAAACGGATCTGGCCGCATCGTACTCAATGCTCAAAAGGATCCACGACGACGATGCCCATTTTCGAACCGAATTCCACGCGCAACTTTTGGAGGACCTCGACAAGTCGATTCGCGGGCGGAAAGTGCAAAAGGTTGGGATCGAAAAGCTCATCGACGGATTGTGTGATCTGACACAATTTCAACTTTGGGACGACAAGAATGCGACTCGTACGGCCTATGACGAACTCGCGCAGCTCGGATTCGCAGCCGTTCCGTCCTTGATCCGCCACTTGGATGATACTCGTACGACACGTATCGCCAAGCTCGAAGGATTCAACAACGGCCTCTGGAATGACACGCGTCGCGTGGGATCTTTATGCCGGGATTTGCTCTACAAACTCTCGGGAGGTGAAATCGATTCCGATGAAGAAGCCACTCCGGCACAAGTCCGACAACTCGCCGAACGATGGTATGCGGAAACACAAAAGATTGGCGAAGAGAAATGGGCGGTCGACCGAGCGATCAATGAAAACCGAATCAACGATGTTCTCCTCCAACTCCTTGTCGCGAAGTATCCCAAGCGATTCGACGAACTTTTCCGCGATGTCCTCAAGAACCATTCGCAGTGGCACATTCAGAGTTTCATGACAGCTCTGATTCGTTCACGACGGCCAAGAAACGAACAGATTTCACTTTTGAGAGATGCCCTTGCAACCAACCATCCGAATCCTCAGTACGGGGCGGTGCGTGTACTTCGCGAATTGGACATCGCGCTTTATCGGTCGAGTTTACTGGTTCTTCTTCGACGTATAGCCAAAGAGATAGAAACTATTCCGTGCCAATATCACGAACTGCTGGATTTGGTCGAAGCAGCCGATGATCCTGCCTGTTGGACCGCTTTCGATGGTGTGCTGGGAAAATTGCCGTCATCGAATCGAATCGACGTGGGCTGGCGACTCGTTTCCGGCATCTCCTATCGCGATGCGAATGACATCCGCAATCGCCTTTCCGTGATCGAATCGCTTTGGAACGACAACACCATTCGTCAGGCGAAGGATGTCGGTCATTTCCCGTTTCCCAGTTATGAATACCCTGAGCTGGCGGTCCAGGATGGTATCACGCTGGCCGTGGCCGACCAGCTCGACATTGGCGTACCATGGAAGCAGGGCCGCTCGGTTGAAGAATGGGCGATGTTGCGGGAACAAGTTCGAGCGAAGCTGGCCGAAGCACGTAAGGAATGGGAGAAGGCTCCAAAACTCCCTTAGCTCAACCATGTCTCCGTCAGCCAAGTTCCCAGCGACGAACTCAAACAAGCTGATCTTGCGCACCGTGCAAATGATGTACCTGTTAGGTGACGGAGGAAAAGTGACGTGCAGTATCTGGGCATCGTACTGATGTGTGTCTTTGCGGCCGGACAAATTAAAGGTGACGCAACGGACGCAACTCATTTCTGAAAATAAGCTTCGTCCGCTTCGTCCCCTTTAGTGCGTTGAACTTGGGCTTTACCGTCAATCGTGTGGTTTGGCATGATCCGAATGGCTCAGGCCCGAAGATTTTAAGGATTCCATAAGCTGGAGCGACGATGAAAAAGGTCATCGTGGTCCTGGAAGATAACGCCGATCGAGTCTCAGTCATGAAAGAATGGCTGGCGGATTGCTTGTCGATGTATGAATCGTTCTTCTCGGACGACCCGAATGAAGTCATCGACGTATTACAGAAGCGCTCTCAATCCATCCTCGCGCTCTCATTGGATCACGATCTCTTCGAACGTGCGGATGGCGATCTCGATCGCACGGGCATGGAAGTCGTCGATTATCTCAGTCGCGGAGAACCGAGTTTTCCCATCTTGATCCATTCGAGTAATCAGATCGAAGCCGATCGCATGAAACGCCGACTTGCGAAACATCACTGGACAGTCTCGCGTGTCACGCCCTTTCTCGATACGTCGTGGATTGGAACGGACTGGTATCCAACCTTGCGCAAGGCCATCGGCCGATTGGCCAAGAAGGAATCAAAAGCGGACGTCGATAAAGACGTCGAAGAATAGAACGCGGGATCGATTGTTGCTTCTTGGCCCGGACGCGAGGAACCTTACTGTTGCTGGGTCAGTTCGCTCAGTTGTCGATCTCTCTCTTCTCAATCAAATCTCCCTTATTCTCCAGCGAATTTCTCTTGGTGCATTCCTGTGCGTTGAGGTTCTCTCATGTTCGATTTCTTTGGTGGTGGGGCGGAGTTTAAGGCGGCGGATCGGCTGTCGCTGCGGCGGGTGGAGCGGAAGCTCGATCTGATTCTGGCTCATCTGGGGATCGAGAATTCGGAGTCGGAGGGGGATCTTCCTGCGGATGTGAAGGCGTATGCGGATGCGGGTGAGAAGATCGCGGCGATCAAGGCGTACCGCGACGCGACCGGCGCCGGGCTGGCGGAGGCGAAGGAAGCGGTCGAGCGTTACCTCGGACAGCGGTGATGCTCAGGAGATAAAGGGGACGCAGCTCATTTTCAGAAATGAGCTGCGTCCCCTTTTCTGGGTTCGGGCCAGGCGTCTTCGGGCGAGGCGGCCTGAAGGCGGCGGCGGAAGCGATCGTCCTTGATCATGATCCAGGACAGGATCACGAGGCTCGCGGAAAAGATCAGCACCCCCACACCGGCCTGAGCGCGGGGTTTGATCAGGTTTCCCAGAAGGAAAATGAGGCCGATCGCCAGAGCCGTGGACAGAATCGTGCCGATCAGGACGATCGAGGGAATGGCGACGTGTGGGAGTTGATTTTCGTCGCCGTCGATGGGCGGCCAGCGGTCGCGCACCCGGCTGGCGGCGACGCGAGAATGCAGCCAGACTTTGATTTTTGCCCGGAATGCCAGCACAAAGCCCACACAGCAGACGAATCCGGAGACGATAGTCATGAACAGGCTTCCACTGCACGATCCGGCAAAGATCAGGACCAGCGTATCGTTCCGCCCCGCCTGCGGACGGTTGTTGGCCCTCCCGTTCACGAACTGATCGAGCGCCATGAACACAAAAGTCAGCGCGATCCCGCAGATGGCGGACTTCCACAAGCCGAGTCCGAGATAGAGCCAGAAATGGGCCCAGCCGCGCGGGCGGTCCGGGTCGCGGGTGCGCAGCCAGAAGGCGGTGCGTGCATCGCCCCAGGCGAACTTGAGCGAGACGGTTGCGCCGAGCAACGCGGGCTGATGCAGGAGTTCGTACAGCGCCAGCGCGACGACGATCAGAATGCCCCAGGCGATCCAGCCCCAGCGCTCGACGGATGCGCCGTCCGGGGAATCGGGTTCGTTCTCGTGTTCGTCGCTCACGATACTGATCTTGGATAGCGGGTGAAAGAAATCATCATGAAATCTGATGTATCATCAGAACCGCAACATGATCACAGTTCGAACCGGTTTCGGGTATCATTTTTTGATCGCCGCTTCGATCGAGGTGCTCTTGATGGAACGAACAATCAATCTGCAACAGGCGCATCTGCGCGTTGCGCGGCCGACGAACGATCTGGCGGCGCTGCTGCCGTTTTATCATCGGGGGCTGGGGTTTGAGATTCTGTATGAGTTCAAGGACCATGAGGGATTTGACGGGGTGATGCTGGGTCATGCGGGTGCGGCTTATCACTTCGAGTTCACGTGCAAGGTGGGACATACGGTTGGCCGTGCGCCGAGCGAAGACAACCTGCTCGTGTTTTACCTTCCCGACGAGGGTGAGTGGAAGGCGGCGGTGGCGCGGATGGTTGCGGCGGGGTTTGAGCCGGTGCCGTCGTTCAACCCGTACTGGGACCGGCACGGCAAGACGTTCGAGGACCCGGACGGCTACCGCGTGGTGCTGGTCAAAGGGGACTGGCACCTTTTTTAATGGCTTATTTTTCCTTGGCGCTACTGATACCCCACGAGATCACTTTGCGGTCGTTTCTGGCGGTGTGATCCGAAGCACTGGAGGTGATCAATCGCGTGCCGTCGGAAGAGAATCGACTCTGGATCACCCAGAGACCGACTTTGATCGATTTGAGTTTCTCCATGGTCTTCGGGTTCCAGAGGATGACGTCTCCGCTGCGGCCGGCGGTGGCGAGCAGATCTCCGGTCGGGTTCCAGTCGACGGAATAGATCTCCTGGCAGCCGGACGGTTCGAGATGGAGTTTCTTTCCGGAGGCGATATCCCAGATGCCGACCATACCGTCGACGAAGCCGCAGGCGAGGAGTTTGCCGTCGGGGCTGAAGGCGACTTCCTGCGTCATGCGTTTGTCGGCTTTGAAGAGGAGTTTGCCGGTGGCGACATCGAAGACGCGCGGTTCGTAGTTGCGATTGTTGATGGCGATCAGCTTGCCATCGGGGCTGAAGACCGGTTTCAGTCCGCCGGGTCCGCCCTTCTCAAGAGTCCGGATGAGCATCCCGTCAGCGGAGTAGATGTGCACCCAGGAATCGCCAGCGCCTTCGGTGTTCGGATCCCAGTACATCTCACCGATGGCGAGGAGTTTGCCGTCGGGACTAAAGGCGGCTCTACTGGGGTCGTTGTCCAACTTGATCGATACGGACTTTTTGGTGTCAGTGTTTTCGATCGTGAACTCTTTGCTGTTGCCTTTGTTCCAGGCAAACCGTTTTCCATCCGCAGTGATGGCGAAACCGTCAATTCTCGGTTGATCTTTCAGCATCGTACGGGTGGGTTTCAGGGTGATCTCATCCACAATCTCAATGCCAGGAGTTCGGGTATCCCTCATGATCAACAGTCCGGCAGCGGGTCCGCGTTCGATCGTTTGCACGCGTATCTCGAGTTCGAAAATCTGATCGATGTTGGCGGCGTTGAGCGCCGTGATGGGTGTGCGATTGTTTTTGGGAATCGGAGCGGCGGTCGAGAGCGTAACGGCGAGGCTTGTGATCATGAGGAATGCGACGGTTCGTGTCATGGTTCGACTCCGAGAGGGGTTGGCATTCTTTATGATTGTCGAGTGATCGACAAGTGACAAGTTAGGAATGAATTCCGTACGGAATTGCTCAACTCGACTTTTCGCCTGCTGTGAGCCATCGAACTTCGCTGGCATCGAATTCGACGCCGACGAGTGCGCTGGCGCTCACGCGTTCGCCCTGATAATTCGTGTAACCGCGGCGGAGATGAATGCGCCAGAGCGCGGGGCTCCCGGTGGTGCGGAGCATGTCGCACATCTGTCGGCCTTTCGCGCCATCGATCGATGGCAATACGGTGGTCCGCTCCTGACCCGGCTCGAGCGGAACTTCGTCCTGTTCCTGGCCGACGATGTATTCGCGGCCGGAATGACGAAAGGGCCAGGGGATCGGTCCGCCGGCGTAGTTCTGGCCATTCACCATCACAGCGGTCAATGGAGGCGGTGCGTTGGTGGCGGCGAAGCGGTTGAAGGCGGGGTCGAAGGGATGGAACGCCTGATTCGAGCGGTTGCGGACGCGGGCGGTGAGGACCAGGCAATCGATGTCGCGTGACCGTCCGCCTTCGGATCGATCGATCCACTGTGTCCGGCGATGTTCGATTCTGAGTGGTTCGAACTCCAGTTCGCCGAGGACGATGGATTGGCCGAGTTTGACTTTGAGAGCGTGGGGAAAGGGCTGATTGAGGTTGACCGGAAGCTCAGCGACTTTGTTCTTGTTGCCGGAGTGATAGTGGCCGAAGAAGTCGGGAATGGTTGAGAAGGGATGCGGCGTGGGGCGGAGCCAGCCCCAGGCGGCGAGGAGCGTGATGACGAGCGCGTAGGCGAGGATGGCCCAGAAATACTTGGGCGGACTGCGCTTCGGCGTTTTCGCATCCGGGTTGGGACTGGTCGATGAAATTCGGGCCGGCGCCGGTGCGATGGCGCTTGGGCGACCGAGTTTGGCGAAGGGATCGACGACATCGTCGCTTCGCGGCGGCGGCGGCGGCGGATGGATGGTGTAGGGCATCGCCGCGGGTGTCGCCGGCGCGGGCACCGGTGTGATCGCTGGCGCCGTGCGTGTCAGAAGTTCGAAATCCGGTTGTGAGAGTTCTTTTGGCCCGAGCGGCAGCGAGGACTGAGCCGATGGGTTGGCGTGATCGAACGCGATACGACCCGAGGAAATCTCCGGAGTCTCGTCCAGCGACAGATCGGGCATCAGGAGCGGCTTTGACGGTTCTGAAGGAGCAAAGACGCAGTCATCATCGGATTCTTCATCGCCGAGAATACTTTCGATACCCTCCTGAGGCGGCGATGCGAATGTGGGGATCCGGTTTTCGCCGTCTTCGGTCGGTTCGAAGGCTTCGGGAGGCGTTTGGGGTTGCGCGCGTGAGGCTTCAGAGGGCGATACCGGCCGCGCGGGTCGATTGGCGGGAGCGGTGACCACTTCACGACAGTGGGGACATCGAACGGAACGGCCGACCAGCTCGAGGCCGACTCCCATGCGGCGCCCGCAGCGGGAGCACGCAAACATCAGTGGGTGCATAGACTCCGTGATCCGCAAGAGAGTGGATGATGACATCTTAATACGTCATCGAGCGGGGTGTCGGAATTTTCCAGTGGCTGCGAGATGGGTCGTCAACATTCGGGAACTGAATCGTCTGTCCTCAAAAAATTCGCGCCGTAATAAAAGGGCGAAAAATTTTCGCGCAGATTCAGATTTGAGGACCGAGAAGAGGGTGTTGGCTTTGCAAAATCCTCATTGTTGAACTAAGTGATAGATGCCATCGTTTCGGCTTGAGCGCCGATCGGTCGCTTCCCCGCTTGGATCGGAACGCAATGTCGGTTCCCGTTTCATCCCAACTCGAGCCGATTCCCGGCTACAAGCTGATCGACCGATTGGGTCGAGGCGGCTTCGGGGAGGTATGGCGTGTGGAGGCCCCCGGTGGCCTGCACAAGGCGATGAAATTCGTTTTCGGCGACTTGAACGACATCGACGACGACAACATCCGAGCTGCGGAACAGGAACTCAAGGCACTCGACCGCGTCAAGAATATCCGCCACCCGTTCATTCTGTCTCTGGAACAGTGGAAGATCATCAATGGCCAACTCATCATCGTGATGGAGCTGGCGGAACGGAATTTGTGGGATCGCTTCAAGGAATGTCGCGGTCTCGGGATGCCCGGGATTCCGCGCGAGGAATTGCTGAATTATCTCATCGAAGCGGCCGAAGCGCTCGACTTGATGAATACGAAGTATTCGATTCAGCATCTTGACGTGAAGCCGCAGAATCTGTTCCTGATGTACAATCACGTCAAGGTTGCGGATTTCGGTCTGGCGAAAGCTTTTGAAGGCGGACGCGGGACCGTGACCGGCGGCGTGACGCCCGTCTATGCCGGCCCCGAAACCTTCGAGGGGTACGTCAGCCGATATACTGATCAATACAGCCTGGCGATTGTGTTTCAGGAATTGCTGACGGGAACCCGGCCGTTCAACGGCAGCAACACGAAACAACTCGTGATGCAGCATCTCAACGGTACGCCCGATCTCGATCACCTGCCTGCCTATGATCGCTCGATCATCGCCCGCGCCCTTTCCAAAAAGCCCGAAGATCGATGGCCGAGCTGCATGGAGCTGGTCCGATCATTGCGAACCAGCGCGCAACTGTCGGGTTCGGGCGGTTTGAGTAAAGATGCGACCACCGCAGCCCGCACACCGCAGCGCACGCTTTCTCCGACATCTCAGCAACTGGTCGGAGGCGAGCTTTCCCAGGTTGGCCCGACCCTTTCGCCGACGCAGAAAGGCCAGACCAAAAACGAAGAACTCAATCGAGCAAAGTCTAATCAATCCGAATCGCCAACGTCCGCCAACGGTCGGCGTCCAGCATTGAATCCCGGCGTTGGTGCGACGGGGAATACTCCGTATCCTCTGAAAACGCCACGGCTCGTCACGCCGCAGGGAGCCGCCGGACATCAAACGGTCGGTCAGTCTCCGCAAGCGGCACCGGGAAGCAATCAACGGCCGATCGTCGCGGTTCCCACCGCCAAAATGAGCGACCTGGGAGTGGTGGGTCCGGCACGAGAGGGTGATGGCATCCTGATGCCAGCACTGATCGTCGGCGCCGGCGAATCGGGCCTGTGCACGATACGAGCACTCAAGCGGATCTTTCGCGAACAATTCGGTGCCGAGCCGCTTCCGCATGTCCGGTTCCTGTACATCGATACCGATCCCGATGCGATCACGTCCGCTACGGACACGAACAAACCCGATCCGCTCACATCCCAGGAAGTATTGCTCACGCGGTTGAATCGGGCGGCCCACTATTTGCAACGCGATGGCATTCCCTCGGCCGAGACCTGGATGCCGAAGGGGATTCTCTACAAGCTTTCACGTAACCCCGGTCCGGCCAACGGAGTTCGAGCCTATGGCCGGCTCGCGCTCACCGATCATTACAAGTCATTGACGCATCGCCTGCGGACCGAACTCAATACGTTTCTGACCGACACCGCGATTGATTCGGCCGCGACCCGCACCGGTCTGGGCTTGCGGTCGAATCGCGCTCGTGTCTATGTCATCGCCAACACCTGCGGCGGGACCGGGAGCGGCATGCTCCTCGATCTTGCGTACATCATTAAGAACGAATTCCGCCAGATCGGCCATTCGAGGCCGGAGGTGGTCGGTCATTTGCTGGTGCCGACGGCGGATAAGACCGGGGTCAAAGGTCTTCCGCTCGCGAATACGTACGCCACCCTCCAGGAACTGCTGTCGTTTCAAAGCGGACGCACCAGCTATCAGGCCCGCTTTCTGAATAACGAATCGGTTTCCGACAAGGACGGCCCATTCACACGGTGCAATTTAGTTCAGTTGGACAAAAATATTGGTCGTGTCGAACTCGCCTACGCCGCGGGACTGGTCGCAAGGACCATCTATGTGGAGCTGTTTTCGCCAACCGGCCGAGTCCTGGATTCCGTGCGGTCCGAGGCACTCCTACTGAATAAATCCGGTCAACCGACGGTCCAGGCCATCGGAATGTACCGGCTCAGCTGGCCCCGGCAGGAACTGCTCGAAATCGCCACACGACAATTCTGCCAGCGTCTGATTCAGCAATGGACCGCCAAGGAATCGACTCACCTGCGGGAACCCATCCAACGCTGGCTTGATACCCAGTGGCAGAATCGCAACCTCGAACTGGAATACGTGGTCGATCAGTATAATCAGGCGGTCAAACAGTCGCTTCACCAGGATCCCGATCGCGTCTTCGAGGCATTTGTCACTCCGTTGCGCCAGCGGTCCGCGAATGGACGTCTGGATCTCGAATCCGCTTATGATGTCCTGGAACAGCTGGTCAAGGTGGTGGGAACGCCCGAGAGCGATCCGGAAAATCCCGGCAGTCTCCAACTCGTTCTCGCCGAGCGCCACAAACGCATGGTTACGGAAGTCGAGGGACACCTCTCGGCCATGGCTGTCGCGTTTATCGAACAGCCGCAGTATCGACTCGGCGGTGCCGAAGAGGTGCTGCAGCTGATGATCGAACGCCTCAAACGGACCGTGAGCGGTCTCGAGGGGGTGCGCTCCGGGATCATGGATGAGGTGAACGCGGCCTACACGCACCTGGCTCAAGTGCTGACCCGCGAAGGGCATGGCCTTGGCCTGCCCATGATCGGACCGCGCAAAGCCCTCGTGACCGCCGAATTCCTCAACACACTGGAAGATTATCCCAACAAGCGGCTCCGACTCCACATTCTGGATACCACGCTCTCGATCTACCGTCGCTTGCTCGGTTCCGTTCCGGAATTCGTTCGGGAAATCGGATTCTGCCGGCAACGATTGAACGAGTTTATCGAGATGATCCAGACCAAGGATCCGCCCTCGCCGTTCCTAACCGGTCCGGGTCGAATGATTCTTCCGCACGGCGTCGAAGGAATCACCGGCGCTGCCGATCACTTTCTCGGTTCGTTACCGCCGCAGGACATTCTGGATTTCGAGACGAATCACCAGAAGGACATCGCCTTGAAATTCCGAAGTCTGGTCAGTGTGTGTGTCAGCAATCAGCATTCCACGGCCTTTCTGCAATTGATGAAGACGCAATCGCGTCTGTTCCTGGATTCAAGAATCGGGCGGATGGATGCTGCTTCGATCTTTTTCCGTCGCAGGAATGAGACGGCGACCAATACGCCCAAATTATTGATGAGTTCGTTCGAGGAAGCGGCGCCCGATCTGACGAGTATCTCCGGCAAACCGCAAATGGAAGCCACCATTCTCGCACTTCCTCCAGGACCCGAAGGCGAGCGGTTTCGACAATTGGTCGATACCGTGCTGTCCGGAGTCGGGTTTATCCCGGCCGCGAACCCTGATGATATTCTGTTCATCAGAGAATATCCGCTTCTGCCATTGGTCGAACTTCCTCAAATGGCTACTCTGTCGCGTGAAGCATACGATCTCCAGATGGCAAACGATACCAACCCGCATACGCGCAGCGATTTGCCGTGGATCGTGTCCGATCCCTGATTGGGCGGACCGAATACATTAACTGAACCCCCGTGCCGGTCCGGACCTGATCGCCACGCTATTTTTCAGATGAGAGAACCATGTCGGTCCACTTTGAAGCCAATGTCGAACCGGTACCCGGTTACCGGCTGATCGACCGCCTCGGAAGCGGCGGCTTCGGAGAAGTCTGGAAATGCATTGCGCCCGGCGGCATCTATAAAGCCATTAAGATCATTCACGGCGACCTGCGCAGTAAAGACAACGATCTCGTCCGGTACGCCGAACAGGAACTCAAATCCCTCGAACGAGTCAAGCAGGTCCGCCATCCGTATCTGCTCGCAATCGATCGCTATGACATCGTCGACGGCCGATTGCTCATCGTGATGGAACTCGCCGACTGCAATCTCTGGGATCGCTTTCGCGTGCATCGGCAAAAAGGTTTGCCCGGCATTCCGCGCAGCGAACTGCTGATGTACATGCAGGAAGCCGCCGAAGTTCTCGATCTGATGAACGGCGAACATGGTTTGTTGCATCTCGACGTCAAACCGCAGAACATCTTCCTGCAGTGGAATCACGTTAAGGTCGGCGACTTCGGGCAAGTCAAGGATTTGCAGGGGCTTGCCGCTCAGGTCACGGGCGGGATCACGCCGGTCTACGCCGCCCCGGAGACGTTCGACGGTATCGTCACACGCGCCTGCGATCAGTACAGTCTCGCATGCGTCTATCAGGAACTCCTCACCGGACAGCGGCCTTTCGATGGCGCAAGCATGAATCAGTTGCTCATGCAGCATCTGGCCGCGCCGCCCAACCTCGATCCCTCGCCCGAACCCGATCGACCCGCACTCCGACGGGCGCTGGCGAAAAAATCCGAGGATCGATTCCCGACTTGTGCGGAGTTCGTTCAGTGCTTGCGACAGGGGACACCAAGCCCCGCCATCGTGGACGTGCCGCAAACAGTTTCGCAGTCGGTATCTGTCGGCGAAAAGCCCGGTGTCGTATCGACACATCTGGGCAATTCGGAACTTTCCGACTTGGTTCGATGGGAATCGCAGAACGTCAACGCATCCGTTACCGGACAGTTGGGATACCCTCACAAAGAGTCTCGTGAAACGGGGCCCCGAAACGATACTCCGCTCCCCAACAGCGCTCTCGAACTCGAGCCGGATCAGACCGCACCACCCGAACAGACTGGATCGGGCTCGTTGCAGCCCACGCTCGTCATCGGGCTGGGAGCAACCGGTTTACAGGTCCTTCAGAAACTCCGGGCCGATCTGAGAGATCATTTTGGCAATCCCGATTCCATTCCGTTGGTGCGATCGCTTTACATCGATACCGATCCGATGGCGAATGAACTCGCCAAGATGGAGAAGCCTTGGGAGCGCCTGGCGAAACTCAAAGACGATCAGATCGTATCGACACGATTGAACCGCCCGACCCATTACATGAAACCCAAGCTGTCCGGACACACCATCATGGAAGGGTGGTTCGATCCCCAGCTCCTCAACAAGCTGCCACGGACTCCGGTCACGATGGGACAGCGGCAGCTCGGCCGGCTTGCGTTCTTCGATCACGCTCGCGTCCTCTCGCAGCGGATCACGCACGAACTCGAAATGGTGCTCGCGCCCGAATCACTCACCACCACCATCGATCACACCGGACTCGACCTGCGCACCAATCGGCCTCGCGTTTACATCATTGCGCACCTCGCCGGCGGAACCGGAAGCGGTATGGTTCTCGATGTCGCCTACACCGTCCGCCATCGACTCCGCAAGCTCGGCTACGACAAGCCCGATGTCGTCGGAATCCTCATGGTTCCGCCCGATGCCCCCGGTGACGAAATCCCGCAGCAGGTCCGCGCCAACGTCTGCGCCGCACTTACCGAACTGAATCACTACAGCCGATCCAACACCGCGTTTCAAGCGCTCTACGACGATCGGGAAGGCACGCTCCACGATCCCGAACCCCCCTTCCAAACCACTTACCTCCTGCCGGCCGAACTCGCCACGACCCATACGCCAATCGCCGGATCGACGACCATATCCGTGAAATCAACCCGACGCACTTCGTCCGATATTCGAACGTCGGGAACTCGTGTCATGCCCGTCCGCGCCGTGACACGCAACGAGCAGCACGCGACCGATGCCGCCATCTCCGCCGCCGAACGCATTCGACTCGATCTCTTCACCTCAATCGGCCGCACCGCCGATGCCGCGCGACCCCGCACGCTCACCTCCATGGGGATCGCCGTGCGCACCTTCGGACGCGCATCGTACTCATGGCCACGCGGAGCGATCCTCGATCGGACCGCTCGCGTCATCACCGGCGTGCTGCTCACGCACTGGGTCTCACCCGACATCTCCCGGGCGCGGCATCTGATACCCGTCTGGGTCTCCGAAAAGATGAATGCCGCCAGCCTCTCCAAAGACACCGTCACCAGCACGCTCTATCAGGCCGCCGGCGCCGTCTTCCATGAAGCCATCCCGACCGTCATCGCACGAATCATCGATCCGGTCATACCCAAGGGATGGATGGCCCGGATTCCGGATGTCAACAAAGTCATCGCCGTTCTGGATCAACTGGGCAAGGTCATCGGCCATCCGACCGGCCAGAAAATGCCCAATTCGCTCAAGGACTCCCTGCGGCTCGTCGCCAACGATATCGCGCTCAACGGCGCAACCATGCTCACCAGCGCCGTACATGAAATGATTGACGATCCCCGCTTCCGCCTCGCCAGCGCCGAAGAAGCCATCGGGCAGATCCTCACCTACCTCCAGGTCAGCCGAAACGAGTGCGAAGCCGAAGCCGAAGCCGCCGACCGTCAGGCCCGCGCTTCCTACGAACCACTCATGGCCTACGTCCATCCGCAACAGGGAACCAAAAAACCCACCGCCGCTGAAATCGGCGATGCGTTCCGCATCTTCCCCATCGCCCAGTTCCAGGCCGGAATCGCACGCCGCGCTTCACGGCTCTTCGAACACCTCAAAACCGTCTTCGTCGAACTCCGGCATCAGATCTCCGCCAGCCGACAACGCATCGAAGTCGTCCAAAAACTCATCCTCACCGACCTCGAACAACCGTCGCCCATCATCGATACATCGTATCTCATGCCCCTCGGATGTCCCACCATCGAGGACGCCGCTCAACGCTACCTCGAAGTCCTCACCGACGACGATCTCCAGGAAGTCGAACGACTCGTCCAGATCGGTATCGAAGAGCAATTCGGCGGGCTTTATCAGGCCAGCGTCAATTCCACCGTCACACCCGAAGCCATCCTCGAAACTGTTCGCTTCAACGCCCGCCGACACCTGAACTCGCGGCTCGGAGACGTCGATCTCGCCGGAATGTTCACCGCCAAATGTGGCGGAAACGGACCCGCCATCCAGACGCTCGGCAACGCCTACCGCAACGCCTTCCCCACGCTCGTCCCCAACGGACCCTGGGCCAACCACGCCATCACCATCCTCGGCACGCCCACCGGCACTGGAAGCGAACTCATCCGCCAACTCGCCGACCACGCCTTCCCACCCGAAGACAAAACCATCTTCGCCGACACCTCCGACGAAGTCACCATCTACCGCGAACTCCCCGCCGTCCCGCTCGCGGTCCTCCCGCAGTTCGGACCCGCATGGGAATCCGCCTACCACGCCACCACCGAAGCCGTTCCCCACTCCCGACTCGACGTCACGCAGTGGATCAGCGTCGACGCCGAATAATTTGACTTTCCGCAATTCCGTGTGGACGACTCCCCCACCGGCTGCTCACGTACTTGGCGGAGTCCTCGCGACTGGACAGATACAATGTTTGTTTGTTCACTTTCAACAAAACGTGAAGTTTGAAGCATAGAGACCAAGCTCGAAGAGAATCTCCCAATGTCACTGGAGATGGTCCTGGCGAGCGAGGGGTGTCAACCCCCTGATTCTTTGCCTTTTCAGAAGTGAACATAAAATCAGTTGACTCGCGTCCCCCGCTAACCATGAATCAATCAGGGCATCACCAAGACTTCCGTGGTCCGGCTTCGACCTCGGATGTCGATTCGCAAAGCTGACAGGAAGACAGGCGGTCAACCGGCGAATGAACGAGAAGAGTCAGAGACCAACGCCGATCTTGGGAGAGGAATCGCAGCAAAAGCATTGAGAATTAAAAATCGAGCAATAAAAAAGGTGACAGTCCCCTTAAAATTTCGAGAAGTGACATGCCTCGTCATGAATTTGTTCCTTATCTGAGCGTGATCGATGCCAGCAAGGCGGTCGCGTTTTACTCACGCGTTTTCCAAACGGCACCATACATGATTCTGAACATGCCGGACGGGCGTGTGATGCACTGCGAATTTCGCGTTGGTGGTGGGCGATTTTTTCTGAGTGAGGAACTGCCAGAACACGGAGGAACGCCAAGCCCTGCAAACTTGGGCGGTACGAGCGTGGCAGTCCACTTGTACGTTGATGACTGCGATGCGATGGTGAACAGAATGGACGCCAACGAAGCGGAGGTTCTCATGAAACCAACGGATACGTTCTGGGGCGAACGATTCGCACGGGTGCGTGATCCTTTTGGTCACGAATGGGGAATCGCGACTCAAATGCGAAACCTCTCTCCATCCGAAATCCAGGAACTGGCCGCCAAAATGTTTCAGAATGCATCCGAGTGACGGCGCTCACGCTCATGGCACGTTCATGGTCATCGCGTGATTCGCAAAGCCGGGCGCAGAAGATGGGTCGCAAAACGTGGAGAAATAGAAAATCGGTCAATGAAAAAGGTGACAGTCCCCTTTAACTCTTGACAGGCAATTCAAGGCCAGCAACAATGACTGCACGATTCCGCAATTCTGCGGGAGAATAAACAGTTAATAAGCTGAGGGCGCAATAGGCGCACAGGTATGGACGAGCGCATTCTCCTTATCGGGTTCGATGCCCCTGAAGCCGCAGCACTGACCGAACGGCTGCCTTATGAGTGCGTCGCGCACGAGATGTTACCCAAAATCGTCGTCGAACGGGGGCAATTGTTCGTTGAGTCACCCCGAAGTGCCCGCTACTTGAAGGTGTCACGGGTCGTCTTCCATGGTATCTTCGAACATGATCTGGAGTTCTTGGCTGGGCTGGCCTTGTGGGGAGGACCGTGCTTCCCCAATCCAGCTGCCATGATGGACTGTCGCCTCCGCCTGCCCTGCCTCGTGCACGCCCTCAAGTACACCCGGTTCGGTGGACCGCCACGCGGGTTTGCCTCTCCGTATAGCGAGTACTCAGCCGAAAACGAGAGCGTCGCCAAGTGGGGCAACTGGCATTGCGGTGAAAACAAAGAGCGCTTCACCGGTTCGTGGACGGCTCAAGAGCCAACACTGTTCGAGCCGTTCATCGAAGGAGAAGCCGTTCGGCTGGTCATCGTCGGCGAGCCGCGGCAGATTCGGCTCACCGGAACAGGGTGGCTCAAGTCGGTTCACGGAGCCGGTGCGGAGTTCATGCCGGCCGATCCGGAACTGGTTGCGGACACGAGAGCCATCCAACGGGGTCTCGGTCTTGGCATTATCGCCAACGACTACATGATTTCGGAGGCGGGACCCTACCTACTGGAGGTCAATCACATCCCGAGTGTCACCTGCTTTCCGGAGTTGTGGAAGGACTATCTGGAGGTGGTCACTGGGTGGATCGCCCGGAATTCGAGTGAGAAAAAGTAGTAGCACTTCTCATAGGTAATGTGTGATAAATTGTTCTCGATCGCGGGTTGTCGCATCTTGAATCTTCGACTTCCGAAGTCGAAGCCGGACATTGGAAGTTTTATTATTGATGGCATTCGACATGTTACTCTGAAATCGTGTTGTCCAAGTTGCGATAATGTGTTGTCACTATTTTCCCATTCATTACACCCCTCGAGCGGTGGGGTCCCAGATGTATTTGTGCAGCTGAAGTTGCATGCGGATGTTCAGGCCGGAGGCCAGTACCCAAGATGCCAGTTCCGACAGATCGAGTCCGTACACGCCGGAAACCAGAATCTCGAATCGGCGATCCAGGTTCCGCTCGCGGATGGTGTGCTCGGTCCAGGACCAGTCGCGGGCCGTGGCGATCACGAATTTGATTTCGTCCGTCGGCTTCAGGTGTTCGAGGTTCGTCCAGAGATTGCGCTCGCACTCGCCGCTGTCCGGGCACTTCAGATCCATGATGATGTGTACGCGGCGATCCACGGGCCCGATATCCAATGCTCCGCTCGTTTCCAGCAGGACGGTCTTGCCGGCATCGCACAGTTCGGTCATGAGCGGCAGGACGTCCGGCTGTTCGAGCGGTTCGCCGCCGGTGATTTCGACGAGCGGCGTGTGATAGGCCAGCGCCTGCGCGAGCACCTCGGTCCGCGGCAGTCGCTCGCCTTTGTTGAAGGCGTGGGGAGTATCGCACCAGGTGCAGCGGAGCGAGCAGCCGGTGGTGCGGATGAAGACGCAGGGGAGCCCGGCGTATCGCGATTCGCCTTGCAGGCTGCGATAGATTTCGTGGATGAGCAGTTCGCCCGGCGGTACGGTTTGGAGGAAGGCGACGCGCCCGGCGATGGTCGGCAAGCGATTCATAGGGTTTATGGTAGCGAATGTGTACGAGGAATGATGAACAAGAATCCCCCGCACCCGGATCGAGAACGGAGTGAACGAACCGGGTGCGGGGGAACCTTTTGAACAAAATTCCACTCAACTCAACCTGAGATGCTGGTTGACTCGTGGAGTTTTTCCTGAATGAAAAATGAAAACCGCCGGTCAACCGGCGGCTCAATCAGAACGTTTTTCACGGCGAAAGGTCCGGTACTCACTTCGCCAGATTCTTGAACACAAAGTCCTTGAACTCAATGCGCATCTTCGGATAACCGGCGTGCACCTGGAAGGCGATGATGCCGCTCTTGGGTGCGGCCTTGCCCTTTTCCTTGCCGGGCAGGTTCGGGAAATCGTCATCGATCATCGTGGTGCCGTTGATCGTGATGGTGATCTTGGTTCCCTTGGCGACGATCGAGTAATCGTTCCACTCGGATTCCTTCACCGCCTTCTTGATGTCATCGGGCTTGGATGCCTTCATCATTCCGCCCACGCCTTCGCCATACAGGCTACCCCAGTAGCCTTTGCCGATGTCCACCTGCGGACCGCGCACGCGGAACTTCTCCGCATCGTACAGCTCGCTGCGGATCTGGATACCGCTGTTGCCCACGCCGCCGCGCAACTGCGTCTTGAAGCTCAGTTCGAAATCGGAATAGGTCTTCTTGGTGCAGAAGAAGGTGTTGTACTTGGGGTCTTCCATGGTTTCACCGATGACGGAGCCGTCTTTGATGGTCCAGAGGTCGGTGCGGCCATGCCAGTTGCTGGCGTCGAGGAATTCCTTGGTATCGTCGGCGCGAAGCGGGGCCGAGCTCGCGACCAGAACCGCAACGAGGAACAGGCGGGAGAGTTTCATTTTCGTCTGACTCCGGATGAGGAAAGAGATTCACTGAAAGTTATATGGCAACACAGGGCTATAACGGAAGAGTTCTGCGCCGTATAACGTCCGGACCCACCGATACCCCCTTCGGAGCTGAGCGTGTCCTCGACTACCCGCTTTCTCGTTCTTCTGGTCGCTGTGATCGGGTTTCTGTTCGACACCTACGAACTTCTGATGCTGCCTGTGATCGGCGCCGGCGCCCTCGCCGACCTGCTGGATGTGCCGCGCAGTCATGAGAGTGTGCGCTGGTGGATCGGCACGATCCTCTGGAGTGCGGCGTTGTGCGGCGGGATCTTCGGGCTTCTGGGCGGTTGGATGATCGATCGCTACGGTCGCAAGCGGATCATGGTTGCGAGCATTCTCATGTACTCGCTTTCGCCGTTGGCGGCGGCGTTCAGCACGGATATTTATCAGTTCGTCTTTTTCCGCTGCACGACGTTCATCGGTGTGTGTGTGGAAATGGTGGCGGCGGTGACGTGGCTTGCGGAGTTGTTCCCGGAGAAGCGGACGCGTGAGCGGGCCATTGCCTGGAGTCTGGCGGCCGCGTCGCTGGGCGGCCTGTTGGTGACGATTGTCGATCAGCAGATTGTGGCGCTGGCGCCGTCGCTCCCGGCGATCCCGACGGCGACGGGTGCCTCCGCTCACGCACCGTGGCGATACACGCTGATTTCGGGTCTGATTCCGGGAGCGATGATTCTGTTCCTCATGCCGTTCGTTCCAGAATCGCAGGTCTGGAGGGAAAAGAAGCTGGCCGGCACGCTCAAGCGGCCGAGCTTCGGCGCCCTGTTCTCGCCTTCGCTGCGACGCACCACCATCGTGACGACGATTCTCTCCGCCTGCGGATACGCCGCCGCGTTCGGTGCGCTGCAGGTGACGCCGGCGCAGGTGATCCTCAGCCGTCCCGATATCGGCCCGCCGCTGATTCAGGCGCGGAAAGCGGCCGGGATGGCGAAGACCGACACCGAGAAAGCGGAAGCGAAAACCAACCTCGCTGCGGCGACGGCGGTGTACGAAAAGAACAAGAGCGAAATCCAGCTGTTCCAGGAACTGGGTGGGCTGTCGGGGCGGATTCTGCTCGCGATCTTCGTGAGCATTCTCCCCAGCGGCCTGCTGTTGCGGCTCTTTTTGCTGCCGGGGATTGCGCTGTTCCCGCTTACGTATTTCGAGCTGGTTTCGGGGGAATGGCTCATCTTCGGGCTGGCAATGTTCTTCTGCGGATTGCTGACGGTCGCGCAGTTCAGCTACCTGAGCGAATTTCTGCCGAAAGTGTTCCCGGTGCACCTGCGGGGGACTGGCGGGAGCTTTGCGACGAATGTGGGCGGGCGGATGATCGGCACAATGGCGGCGACGCTCAATACGGGCATATTGGCAGGCATGCTGGGTGAAGGACCGCTGGGGGTGGCGAAAGCGGCGGGGATCATCGGCGCAACGGTGTATACGATCGCGTTCGTGACGTCGTTCTTCTTGCCCAAGCCGGCGGTGGAAGATGACGCACCGGTTACGCGTCCGCCTCAGAACGTGACCAACTAATCCGGGAACCAGATCATGATGCGGTATCCGATTTTCGGATACCGCGTCCGCCAAGCGATCCCGTCCTGCCACTCAGTCAGGTTTTTCGTTTCGTCCTGGGTTTCGGTGTGATCGATGCGTTGAAGGATCGACCTATCTCTTTTCCAGCTCGCGCCTGAGTTTTTCTCAAAGGGGTCTCCCCGAACTGTAGGGGATCCTACCACCTTTGGAATTCGTGTTCTAGGCTTGGGGACTGAGTCGAATCCCGATTTGAACCCCGAGCCTGGGTTATGGCAGAGTCTGAATACGATCCTCAAGACGACCAAGCTTCGGAGCACGATTCCGAGAGCGAATCGGGCGAACGTCCGCTCTCCGGGCGAAAAAAGGCGGAGAAGCTCTTCTTTGAGATGATCAAGGATTGCGGGACCGACATCATCCGGATGCCGTCGAGCTGTCAGGTCTACCTCAGCCGTTATCTGGCGAATTTTCCCGAAGAAGCCGATCTGCTCATGGGTGTACTCAGGAATGAGATGCCCACGCGGTTGCTTCAGCATGAATCGAAGGCCGGGTACACCGATTTTCTGAACGACGAGATCAAGCGGTACGCCCGAAAATCCAAAGTTGGCCTGCAGGATGCCCGATGGGCGGCGGATTGCTGGGCGGAAGCGATCGGCCGGCCGCGGGGATACCGCCCTTCAATGGTGACGATCACGACCGAAGATCTGTACCCGGATACCGAAGAGAAACAGAAGTACGAAAATTTCGTGAAAGCCGCGATGATCTTCATTGTGGGCGGTGGCGGGTTCTTCGGTACGTTTGTCGCGATTTCGATCATCCCGATCTTCATGTGGGCGCTCGATGGGAGCATCATGGCTCTGACGGCGGGTCAGGGCGGCGGTGGGATGCTGGATCAGGACAACGACCTGGCGATTTTTCTTGTGGCGTTCATCGTGGCGGCCGGCTTTGGACTGGTGAGCGCGGCGGCGGCGATTGTGGCGTGGATCTTCGCGGGTGGCGAAGAAGAGCCGTGGGCGACGGCGTCGGTGGCGAGCGGTGCCGGGTTCACCACGGTGTTCATCTGCCTCGGAATCACGATGATGTGCTGTATTCCGCCGATTTTTTTACCGTTTGTTCAAATTGGTTGTGTTTTTGTTGCGACATACAAATCCGCTGCGAGAGGAGGGAACTACTAGACACCGCCGAATCGAGAATCGACCCCGAATGAAAATCTCATCCCTCGTCCGCATGATTTTCGCGTCGAAGTTCAAAATCCCCGATCTTGTCTGAAACCGTTCCGCTCGGCCCCACTTTCAGAGCGATGTTAAGACAGCGAAACCGTAACGATCCTCAGGATCGTTGGCGGCCGCAGGCGCGCACTTTTCCGAATAATTGTTGATCTCTGAGAAAACACGACCTATATAATTTGCGGCATCTCGCGGTGTCCCCTCTGTCCCACCGCGACATCCAGAAAAAATCGCCCTCGGATTGGGTTTCAGTCACCCTTCAGCCCGGCATGCGATTCTTTTTCCGGTTGTGCGCATTGTGCCCGCGCTGCCGCCACGATTCATCGCTGTTTCCCGCGGCATGCCCGTGCAAACTGCCGAATCGTGAGGCCGCGGTCGATACCGTTAGTACGCTGCTCGGCATGCAACTGACGATGCCCGATCGGCACTCCGGTCGACCCCAACGAAACCGTCCGCTGACAGAGACGCGCCCCCGCGCTTGGAATCGCCCAACGCCGTGCTCTCAGTCGGTACTGCAGACAGGATGACCTACCCGATGTCGCGACTTCGCCGTCTTCGCCCGGAATCCGTTCAATCGCCGCTGGAAACTTACCTGCGCGAAATCAACGAAACTTCGCTTCTCACCGCCGATCAGGAAAAGTCGCTCGCGCGACAAATCGGCGTTGGCTGTACCGAATCCCGCGACCAGATGGTCCGCGCCAACCTCCGGCTCGTCGTCAACATTGCCCGCGGTTACACCGGCAAAGGGCTCGCACTCCAGGACCTCATCGAAGAAGGCAACCTCGGACTCCTGCGGGCGGTCGAAGGCTTCGACCCCAACATGAATACACGGTTCAGTACCTACGCCAGCTACTGGATCAAGCAAAGCATCAAACGCGCGCTCGTCAACACCGCCAAGACCATCCGCATCCCCGCCTACATGGTCGAACTGCTCGCCAAATGGCGACGCGCCACCAACAAACTCAACGACGAACTCGGCCGACCCCCGACTCCCGAAGAAATCGCCAAGCTCCTCGGACTGCCCAAGAAAAAGCTCAACATCATCAAGAAGGCGATCCGCGTGTATAACGCGGCCCCGCAAACCGATCAGGGCGAGCAGGGCTGGAGCATCGAAGAAATGCTGCCAGATGGCCGCAGCAAAAGCCCCGATATGGAGATGGTCGAAACCGACGATCTCAAGCAAGTGATGTTCTTGCTGGAAAAGATGGATAAGCGAGAAGCCACGGTGCTTCGCATGCGATTCGGGTTGGACGACGAAGAACCGAAGACGCTCAAAGAGATTGGCGAGTGCCTCGGGCTAACCCGCGAACGCGTTCGCCAGATTGAAAGCGAAGCGCTGGCCAAACTCGGCGAAGACCTCAACGGCGACTGATGAGTGTTGGCTGATAGTTGTCGGCGACAGATAAGGAACGCTTTCGCGTTCCGGTGGCTCGCACCACCGCTACCAGATTGGTAAACTTCACGCATGACTTCCTCACAACTCAGGCTCTGTGGCTTGTTGGCGTTCGTCGTTGGGCCGGCATTCGCTGCCGAACCGCCCACTATCGCCACTGCTGCGGGCGGAGTGAAGGAAATCATTGGGCATCGCGGTGCATCGGGAGTTCGCCCAGAGAACACGGTGATGGGTGTGCTTCACGCGGCCGAAGCCGGAGCGCATGTTGCCGAAATTGATGCCCGCACCACCAAAGATGGCGTGCTGGTTTGCCTGCACGATGCCGATCTCAACCGAACCACCAACGGCACGGGAAAGGTGGGCGAGATCACCCTTGCGGAACTCAAGAAGTTGGACGCGGGCACGAAGTTCTCGCCCAAGTTCGCCGGCGAGCGGGTTCCCACACTGCGTGAGGTTGTGACGGCTGCAAAGGGTAAGATCGGTATTATGTTGGACTTGAAGGAAACCGGCGAAGATTACGCCAAGAAAGTGGCCGCCGAGGTGCGCGAGCACGGCGAGCCGAAGCGGGCCGTTGTGGGCGTGCGAAGCGTGGAACAGGCGAAACTCTTCCGCAAGCTGTTGCCCGAAGCGCGACAGATTGGCCTGATACCCGAGACCAGTGATATCGAAGCGTTCGCTGCGGCCGGTGTGCAAGCCATTCGCTTATGGCCCAAATGGCTTACCGACGCGGATCTCGTGCCGCGTGTTCGCAAGACAAAGTGCGAGTTGCATATCGGAGCCGGGAAAGGGACTGCGGACGAAGTGCGGCCGTTACTACTTCACCGCCCGGAATCACTTTCCAGCGACGACCCCGCCCAACTGGTTCAAACACTCGCGGAACTCCGCAAACCCGCCAAGCCGTGATTTCGTTCTCCGCAAACCTTGCCCAGCTTCGCGCGCCACTTCGCTAACTTTCCCTGTCTGCGTCATTCCGCACAATCGGCTTGACCGATTCCATCTCTGTCTACTCTGCGGAGGGATTCGAGATGGCGCAGCGTTGGGCGATTGTGGCGATCCTTGCGTTCGTGGGTTGCGAATCCGTGCGGAACACGCCGCCGGTTACGCAGCCTGCTTCACCGGTTGCCGCCCCTCCTGTGTCGCATGCGATTCCGGAACGCGTTGTCATTCCCATTACAAACCCGGTGCCCATAACGCCGCCCGCAGTGGTTCCCGCTGCCGCGCAGGTCATTGCTCCGCCACTGGTGGAAGCACAGGATGATCCGCTGACGCGAGCGGCCGATTGCATGGCGAAGGGCGATCAGGCGGCGGCGGCGCGACACCTGGAGGTGTATGTGCGTGAACATCCGGGGCAGTTGATGTTCCGCGTGCAACTTGCGGAGTTGCTTGTTCGCGTGGGAAGAGACGACGCGGCCAAGGTTCACTTCGAGCGCTTCGCGGCCGATGCCCGACGCGCTACAGGCCCGCCGAAAGATCACCTCGTGCATGCTCACACGCGACTGCTGGAGATATCGCGGCGTGAGGGCGATGAGTTTGGCGAAGCCTTCCATCGTGGCGTGGGCTTACTCGAACTGCTGAAGGAACTGGAAGCCACACCAAATGTGGATGAAACGTTCCGCGAGGAAACCTTATGCCAGGCGTTGAAAGCCTTGACGGAAGCGCGTGCCAAGAATCCGCAGGATGCCGCCACGCGAGCGTTTCTTGCGGAGGTTTACGAGCGGGCGGGGAATCGCCGCGCTGCGGAAACCGAACGAATCGCGGTGCGAACGGCCGTGGTGCCGGCCGGATTGCCCGTGAAGTTGCACGAGTGATTTTTTACCAGTGACAGTGCGTTGTCATCGTCGCGGGAGTGGGAAGAATTCGGTCAGGTTTAGTTCGCCCGATTGCAGGTAATGATCCAGCGGGCGCACCTTCCCCCCGCGTGCTTCCAGAATGGCGAGTGCCTTGTTCATCTCGGCCCACCACAAGAACGAGAGGGCATCCGGGTTGCCTCTCGCCACGTCGCGGAATGCGCCAAGCTCATTGCGGAATGCGCTGGCATCCGCGTTGGCCTGCCGCTCTTGCGTCTCGCGATATTCGCCTGCTTCTTGCTCCAGTTTGTACTTCAATGCCTGTGATTGCCGCTCGCGTTGTTCTTTCTCTTGCAGCGCCTGGAACTCGCGTGTGCGAATGCCGGTTTGGGCCTGCGTGACAGCTTCGAACGCGGCTCGCACTTCTTCGGGTGGAGCGAGATAGCTCACACTCACACGCTGCAATCGCACGCCTAGCCGGAACGCCGGAATGCGTGCACTCACGCGCTCCATGACCCACGCGGGCAAAGCGGCGTTGCCCGTGAGCAACACCTGATCCACTCCGCGACCCGAAGACCACTCCGCCACGGCGGCTTCTGTGACACGCGCGAGAACGCCATCGATCTGATCACGATGATTCACGAAATCGTCCAGTTCCGCATCGCTTTCGCCGATGGCATAATCCAGCACCAGTTGCACGTTAACAAGGTTCTGGTCGCCGGTCAGAAACTGGCCGGGAAGCGTGCCGGCATCGTCGGAGTAATTCGCGGGTACATACCCCACGGTGAGTTGGCGAGCGGTGCGCACTGGCACGCGATCGATGCGATCGATCCCCCACGGCAGCCCGACCCACAAGCCCGGCCCCGGTCGCGCGATCACGTTGCCAAACCGCCGCACCACCACGCGTTCCTCCGGCGACACCTGCGTGATGCCCGTGAGCAGGTATGCGACGAGAGCGATCAGGAAAAGGTAGCGGAATCGCAACATCGAGAGCTTTCCGTGAATGCGAACGTAATACGAGTGTGAAGGCCATCGCCGTTCACTTTTCGCTTTTCATTCCATTCGGCGCGGGCGCGGTTGGCGGTGTGATGGGCGGAGCGGTGGGCGGACCGGAGAGTGGCTTTAACAACGGGTGTTTGGTGCTTAACAACAGCACATCGCGTGTGTTTGCGAGCACGCCCTGGAACGAGCGCAGGCTTTCGAGGAACAGATAGAATTCGCGATCCTGGGCATACGCTTCCGCACGAATGCGGGCCGCGTCTGCGTTGGCTTCCCCTTCGATGATGGTCTTGCGGGCGCGAGCTTCCGCTTCGGTGGTGCGGGCGATGCGGTCGGCATCGGTGGTAATGTCGGACGCACGCTTTCGCCCTTCGCTCTCGTAGTCCGCGGCCTTCTTGTCACGTTCACTGCGAATCCGCTCCGCGATCTTGGCCCGCACTGCTTCGGGGTAACTGAACCGGCGAATCCGCACGTCCACCACCTCGATGCCGTATTCATCCAGCGCGCGGGCCCGCAGGTTCTCGGCGGTCAGCGGCGAACCACCGGTAAGTCCTTCTTCGCCCAATGATCGGCGACGCACGCGTTCCACGCGTTCTTCAATCACTTGATAATCGGCGGCGCGAAACTCGGTGTCCGCAAACCACACCGCCGCGATTCCCGTGACACCCGCCAGAGCCATTTGCACATCGACCACATCGATGAGGTATTCCACCGGCACCGTGCTCACGACCGCGGATAACCGGCCGTTCACGAGCGGCCCAAGGATCTTGCGTGCTTGTTCCGGTGTGCGAACGGAACGGAAGAATTGATCGGCGGCCTTGGCGTTCGGGATCTTCCACGTCACGGTTGCATCCACGGTGAGTGTGGCCCCGGCGGACGCGCGATCGACCGCAGAACCACGATCGCGCGTGAGCACTTCGACCGCCGGCAGATCCATCGATTGCACACGCCGATCGATCCGTTGCACCGAGTCGATCGGCCACGGGAGCTTGAAGTGAAGGCCGGAATCGCTCGCACCATCGTGAACCACGATCGGTTCGCCGAACCGTGTGACATACACGAATTCGGCCTGATCGACCGCGTACAACGCCGTGCGGCCCCACAAGGCGAGCAACAACAAGAGTGGAATGAAAGCGTATCGAGTCATGTCGTGTCACCCGTGTCATCACTGACACGCTCGCTCGCGGTCGATCACCCAGGGGTCACTTCAGCAACCACTCGACCAACTTTGCGTCGTCGAGTTTCTCTTCGAACCGTGTCAACTTATCGGCCGCACCCGCTGCAGCGTAGGCCGCTTTGGGAAGCTTGCCGGTGTTCGTTCCCTTGTGATTGTGCGTGAGCACTTCGCCAGGGGCACACAACGCCAGGAACGCCGGCATGCCGCCATACTTCACCGCACCGGGAAGCATCATCGGGTCGGCGGTGTCCTTGATGTTCTCGAAGCGGAACTGGTTCATGTCTGCGGCGGTCCGCCCAACTGCGTCGCCCGCAATTGCCTTCGCCAGAATTGCAATTGGGCCGAACTCGCCCCACCCGACGAGGTGGACGGGAGTCGGTTCCGCGTCAGCGCCACGGGCCAACTTGATCGCCGTCAACACGTCATGGACTCGTTGGGCCAGCAGCGAGCGGTTGTAGCCGTAGGTGTACCCGGCGAAGTTCTTGTCCACTACGAACGGCTTCTCGCCGACTGCCTGACCGACCCAAAGTGGATCGATGGCGAGAAGGCCAAACCCTGCTTCGATGATTGCCTTCGCAGCGGGGTTCCATCTGTCCTTCTCATACAGGCTTGCCTTACCCTTGGGGTGAACCCAGACGATCGTTCCATCCCGCGGCTTGTCCACTTTCTTCCAGGCCATGAAGAACGGGACTGCTTCGCCGGACGCGTACCACGTCTGCAAGCCGGTCATCGCGTCCCGTTTCTCCGGGTCATCGATCGGGTGTTCGTTGTCCCGCACTCGGCTAATCCGACTGACACTTCCTCGCATCCCCAGATACCCGCCCGGCCAAGGGGTCGGGTGCATGTCATCGTGCATCATTCTTGAGATGTTGCGCTTACCCCGCGGCATCTCGCTGTTCACCATTGCTCGCAGCGCGCTGCCGACGACACTCTTGAACTCCTTGAGGCTCGCCGCGTCCGTCGGCGTCAGTTTCGCCATCTGCTCATCGCTCGCTTTGGACATCTCTGCGCGAAGCTTCTCGGCGTTGAGTTCGTCCTTCGGGCGTGGGTGTTTGGCATCGAAGACGCTCAATTCTGCTGGCGGAACCGGCTTGAACGCGGCTTCCTTGACTGCTTCATCCTTGCCCGCGAGGTGCTTCAAGAACCACGCATACATCATCTGTCGCGCGTGAATGTTGTAGTTGTGGCCATATTCGAGCCAGGCTTTCGCCGCAACCTTGTCTGGCGCATCGTACAGGCCATAGAGGTCTTTCAGTTCCGGGTAGCCCTTCGTCATAATCTCCTTGGTCCAGTCGTTGGCGGCACTCATGGCGAGTGGCTTGGGGGCGAACAGCGCGGCCATCTCCACGTTGCCAGTGCCCACGCGCAACAGCGAACAGTTCTCGCACACACAGCCGCCTTGCATGCCGGTGCTAACCATCACAGCGGGGAACGCGGCCGCGAGGCGATCATCGATGCCCGCGAGCATGAACGTCTGCGTGCCACCACCGCTGGCACCGGTCATGCCGAGCTTCTTCGCGTCCACATCTGGCAGGGAGGCGAGGAAATCGAGCGAGCGAACGCTGTTCCACGTCTGCAAGCCCATCTGGCTTTGCAGGCGCAGATCGGCTTCCACATCCTTGAAGCCTTCGCGGTGAACGATCGCGGTGCTATCGGCATAACCGAGCATGTCGTACTGGAACACCACGAAGCCGAGGCGAGCAAGCGTGACTGGAATCGCCTGCATGAAGAAGCGGCCGCGGTCCATGTCTGGTTCGCTGCCCGCTTTCACATCGGCCGCGGCTTTCTTCTCGCCGGCATCGTGCATCCGCCCGTTCGCCCAGTGGCCATGCGCGAATAGCACGCCGGGGCGTTTGATGGTTTCGTTCCGCTTGCCCAGAGGGCGATAGAGATTCCCCGTAACGTAATGGCCGGGCATGCTGGCGAAGAACACCTTCTCGATGGTGTAGCCGTCCCGCTCCACCTTCCCGTGCACCACCGGGTTCAGCGGCGTCTTCTCCGGCATCGGCCACAAGCCGTTAGCCACCAGGAGTTGCTCACGCAGTTGGGTGCGTCGCGCTTCCCAGAGTTCTTTGGTCTTGGGCACGATGAACGGGAAGTAATCGTTGAGCGTCTTCGGTGCGCCCAGTCGCGCGTCGGTTGGTTTGCCGCCGGCAGTGAACACGCGGGTTGGGTCGAAGTCGTCGGCGAATCCGAAGGCGAGGTTGGCGAACTGTGGGTGGATCGCGCCGGGGAGTGTGGCAGCGGCAGACAGAGCAAGCGCTTCGCGGCGGGAGAGCATCGCAGAACCTCGGGTGGGATGATGGACCGGCACGCATCGAGGCTACGCGACCGTTACGACCGCGTCAACGATTCGCTTGACCATCACTGTGTATACGTTTACCATTCACATGATCCCGCCAGGCCGCGCCTTCCGAATAATCGGGAACTTAACGGTTTCCCCGCCATTGCCCACCCTGATCCGATTTGCCACGGAGACATCCCATGCGCCGACTTCTCTTCGGCCTGTTCCTCTTCGCCGCATGTGGCACAGCGGCCGCACAGAACCCGCCACCGGGTTTGCCCACGCCGCGGTTGTATCTGGTGTTTCCCACGGGTTGCAAGGCGGGTGCGATCGCGCCGGAAGTGCAATTCTTCTCGCTGAAGTTCAAGTTCGAACAGGAACTCACGGTCACCGGTTTCGATCTGGATGAACCCGAGAAACTCGTGTTCTCGCACCCCGATATCAAGGCGGAATTCCTGCCGCCGCCCGTACCGCCGGTTGATCCGAAGAAGAAGGCCACGCCGCCGAAAGTCGATCCCAAGGGGCCGTATCAGTTCAAAGTCACAGTGCCGGCCAGCGTGCCGCCGGGCACATACGATGTGCGATTCGTGGGCAAGTATGGCATGAGCAACCCGCGCGCGTTCGTCGTGGGTAATCTCGATGAGGCGTATGAGGCGGAGCCGAATAACGATGTACCCGAAGCGCAGCGCGTGGCGATTGGCACCACGATCAACGGCGTGATTGCGAACCAAACGGATGTGGATTACAGCGTCTTTACGGGGAAGAAGGGGCAACGCGTGGTGTTGGCGTGCCGGGCGACCAGCATCGATAGCCGGGCCAATCCGCTTATTGAAGTGTTCAATTCCGAAGGTCGCAAAGTGGCCTCGAATCGCAACTACCGCGATGGCGACGCCGTGGCCGATGCCTTCCTGCCCGCCGATGGCGATTATTATGTTCGCCTCTCGCAATTCGCATATCAGGGTGGTGGCCCGGAGTATGTGTATCGCTTAACGATTTCCGCGGGGCCGTGGATCGATGCGGTGTTCCCACCCGCCATCGCACCGGGCAAGCCGGCACAAGTCACGCTGTATGGCCGCAACCTTCCCAATAGCCAACCGGCCAACGGCTACCGTATCGACGATCAACCTTTGGAAATGCTCACCGTAACGGTGAACCCGCCGACCGACGCGGCGGCTCTGACACGCCTCATGGTTCACGATCGAATCGACCCGAGGGCCGGGTTGCACGATGGCTTTGAGTATGTGTTCAAGGGGCCGAACGGCGTTTCGAACCCGGTGCCCATCTACTTCGCCCGCGAGAAGTTGGTGGTGAAGAAGAATGTCGGCGGCAGCACTGCAGCGACGGCCGAACTCATTCCCGCCCCGTGCGAAGTGGCCGGGTTCATCGCACGCCAGGGCGATAACGATTGGTACGCCTTCGAAGCCAAGAAGGGGGAGCAGTATCTCGTCGAGGTGGCCGCCGAGCAAATCGGCAACCAAGGCGATTTCTTCTTCTCGATTCGCGATAGCAAAGACTCGAACCGGAATCTATCCGGCGAACAGGACGACGATAACGAGAGTCTGCACCCCTTTGGGTTTTACACTCGCACCGGCGACCCGCCTGCTTTCAAGTTCACTGCGCCCGAAGATGGCAAATATCTGGTGTTGCTTGGCTGTCGCGAATCGAGCGTGTTGTATGGCCCGGAGACCGCGTACCGGCTTCGCGTGAGTCCGGCCAAACCGGATTTCCGCACTGTGGCCATGCCGTATAGTCGCCATTATCAGGGCGGTGCTAACGGCTGGCAGGGCGGCACGCAGGCGTACGATGTGTATGTGCATCGCATCGATGGCTATTCCGGACCGGTCACTATCACCGCCGAGAAGTTGCCCGGCGGCGTAACGGCCAAGCCGCTGATCATTGGCCCAGGCGCGCGTTGGGGTGTGTTGGTGCTTAACATCGCGGCGAACGCGGCACCGTTCACCGGTTCGTTCACGCTCAAGGCCTCTGGGCCAGATTCAGCGGGCAAACCGCTGGTGCGCGACGTTCGCCCGGCTAGCGTGACTTGGGGCAACCCGCAGCCCAATTCGAATGTTCCCGCGCTGGCTCGCCTCGATATCGCCACCGGGTTGCCACTGGCCATTCTGCCCGAAAAAGCATTCTTCAACCTGACCGCAGACGTGGCGGCGGCCACTGCCAAGGTGAATAACAAGGACGAGAAACTTTCGGCTCCGCTGACTGTGGCTCAAGGCACCAAGTTCACCGTTCCGCTCAAAGTGAAATGGAACGTGCCAGACAAACAGAACGTGATACTGACCGCCGAGCCAATCTCGACGAATCCGCAAAACAGCCCGATCACGGTTCAGATCGGCGGGCAACCGACCAAGGACAAACCCGAAGCAGTGCTGAACTTCGATGTGAAAGCGAACGCCGCGCCGGGTGTGTATGCGATCACGGTGAAGGGTGTGGCACAGGTGCCATACGCTCGCCCCGTTGCGGGTGGTGCAATGGGTAAGGGGCAGAATGTGCCGGTGGAAGAGTTCGCGGAACCGATTCAGGTGATCGTGCTTCCCACATCGCTTGCCAAGGTCACCGTGGGCAACCTGCCGAACAACTCGCTCAAGCTGGGAATGAGCGGAGAACTCACCGTGAAGGTGGAGCGGCAATACGACTACGCCGGCGAGTTCAAGGTGAAGTTCGAACTGCCCAAAGGCGCGACCGGCGTCACGGCCGCAGAAGTCACCATTCCCGCCGGGAAGGACGAAGCGAAACTCGTGCTGAAGGCCGCAGCCGACGCCAAGCCCGGTGGCATCAGTAACGCCATCGTCACGGTCAGCACGCTGTACGATAACAAGCACCCGATTACGCACGAAGCGAAAGTGAATTTCACAGTGGTGAAGTAACGGCTTGCGGTTCCCCAAACCAAACTCGACTCCCCCGATTCTTTCGAGGCTCTCATGCGATACCTGATGCTCTTCGCGATATTTGGCCTGATGGCACACGTCACCGGGCAAGACAAAAAAGATGAGTTCGGCCCAATTCCCATTATCGATCTGAAACGCTCCGCACCGGTCGAGTATGGCGCGGACATCGAACCTGTTTTCCGCAACAAGTGCTTCGTGTGCCACTCAGGGAACGTCGTGGAAGGCGGCTACGACATGACGACGTACGAGAAGGTGATGAAGGGCGGGAAGAAGCGCAAAGAGAAAGTGGTGATCGCCGGGAAAGCGGGCGAGAGCTTCCTGTTCCAATCGTGCAGCCGGCAAGTGAAGCCGATTATGCCGCCGAAGACGGAAGAACAACTCACGTCGCAGGAAGCTTCGCTCATCAAGTTGTGGATCGATGAAGGTGCGAAGGCACCGACCACCATGCGAGTGAAGGATAAGATTGTCGTGAATCTGCCGCCGGCGCTGGTTACACCCGTGCGAGCGGTCGCGGTGGCACCCGATGGCAAAGCGGTGGTGGCGAGTCGCGGGAATCAGCTCAATGTGTTCGAAGCGAAGACCATTCCCGCGGAGAAGAAGGGCGGCAAGGATACGCAAGAATGGGCGTTCGCCCGGACGCTCGTCGATCCCGCGTTGAAGACTCCCGATGGCAAGACGGCGAAAGCGGCTCACATCTCGCTCGTCGAATCGATGGCCTTCTCGCCAGACGGCAAGACACTGGCCACGGGGAGCTTCCAGGAACTCACGCTGTGGGACTTCGAGAAAGGCACGCCGAAGGCACGCATCGGTGGGTTCGCCGATCGTGTGTGTGCGATTGCTTACTCGGCCGATGGCAAATACATCGCAACCGGTGGCGGAGCGCCGACCGAAGATGGCGAGATCAAAGTGTTCACCGCTGATGGGAAACCGTTCGCAGATATCAAGAACGGCCACTCCGATACCGTGTTCGCCGTGGCGTTCAGCCCGGATGGAAAGCTCCTGGCCACCGGTGCGGCCGATAAATTCGTGAAGGTGTTCGAGTTGCCGACTGCCGCGGGCAAAGAGGCGAAGTTGGCGAAATCCTTCGAGGGGCACACGCATCACGTGATGGGCGTGGGTTGGGCACCGGACGGCAAGAAGCTGGCGTCGTGTGCAGCCGATAACTTCGTGAAGCTCTGGGACTACGAAAAGGGCGAGAAGATTCGCGATATGCAGGGGCACCAGAAGCAAGTCACGAACCTGTTCTTTGTCGGCAAGACGCCGCAGTTCCTGACCGCAAGCGGAGACGCCAGCGTGCGTATGTGGAACTCTGAGAACGGCGGGAATGTTCGCCAGTTCGCGGGGGCCGGCGACTTCGTTTATGCCGTGAGCGCGAGCACCGATGGTCAGGTGGTTGCGAGCGGTTGCGAAGATGGCGTGTTGCGTGTGTATAACGGCACGAACGGCACGCTGCTGAAGGCGGCCCTCCCGCCCGACGCCGAAGCAAAGGCGAAGGAACCGAAGAAGTGAGCAATTGATAAACGAGTGGAATCGGGCCATGGCCTGCCAGTGGTCCGGTTCCACCAGCGATACCGGTGATTCTCGTTACCCCAACCGCGATGCCCTGGTAAGCTGAGGAACAAAGAGAGTTTGTCTCGCTTCGCAATCTCGACCCTGCGGAGCGCCGAAGTTATGGGTGTAGCCAAGCTATTCCCCCGCACTGAAACGCCGCAAGCCCGGAGCGACACCACGATGTTCGACGTCGTCCTTAACAGCCGCCCCGAACGAACCTGTACCGCGACTCGCCGTGACTTCTTACGGATCGGGTCGTTGGGGTTCGCGGGGCTAACGTTGCCCAGTCTGCTTCGCGCCGAAGCTGGGCAGAAGTTATCGGGTGCTCGCGCCAAATCGGTGGTGCTGGTGTATCTCGGCGGCGGGCTTTCGCATCACGATAGCTTCGATCCCAAAGCCGATGCCAGTGAGGATGTGCGCGGCAAATACAGCACCATCGGCACCGTTGTGCCGGGCTTGCGGGTGACGGAAAAGCTGCCGCTGACCGCAAAGGTGATGGATCGCCTCACGCTGGTGCGATCCGGGGCACATAACAACGACCACCACGAAACCGCGACCAACTGGGTGCTATCCGGCCGGTTCGGCACGCCCTTTGGCGATTACCCCGCAATCGGTGCCGTGGTGGCGCACGAAGCAGGCTTCACTGGCACGGTTCCGCCGTATGTTGCGGTGCCACGCAACCCGTCGTTCACCTGGGAGCTTGGCAAAAGCGCGTTCCTTGGCGGGCGATACGAGTCGTTCAAAGCGGGCGACCCGAACCAACCGAACTACCGCGTGCAAGACCTCCAACCCGAAGGCGGCGTGAATCTCAAGCAAGCCGAACGCCGCGAGACCTTGCTGCAAGCCATCGATGGGTTAGCGAAGCGAGTGGAAGGGAACGATCAGATCGCGACCTACGACGAATTCCACGCTCGCGCTCGCGAAATGGTGCTTTCCAGCGAAGCCCGGCGAGCATTCGCCATCGACCAGGAAACCGAGAAACTTCGCGATCGTTATGGCCGCACCACCGCGGGCCAATCCATGCTCATGGCTCGCCGGTTGGTCGAGAATGGCGTGCGGTTTGTCACGGTGAACTATGGCGGCTGGGATCATCACGCCAAGATCTTCGAAGGGCTTGATAAGAAGCTGCCAGAGTTCGATCGCGCGATCTCCGCACTCGTTGAAGACATGGATCATCGCGGCACGTTCGACGACACGCTGCTTGTGGTTATGGGTGAGTTCGGCCGCACGCCGAAGATCAATAAAGACGCCGGTCGCGATCACTGGGGGCCAGCCGCTTCGCTCTTGTTCGCGGGGGCGGGTGTGAAGCGCGGCTTCGTGCTGGGCAAGACCGACAAGTACGGCGCGCACGCCACGCAGCGGCCCGTTTCCCCGGCAGATGTCGCCTTCACCATCCTGGATTCGCTTGGCATCGATCCCCGCAAGCAACTCGTCACGCCAGACGGCCGCCCGATCGAGATTCTGGATGGTGGCGAAAGCGTGCAAGAACTCTTCGCGTAACACATAATGAATCCCAAGCGGATGCTCCACCGAGTGCTCAGCGTCACAGATGCAATATCATCATGAATTGCATCGCGGGGCTTTGGGTTCTCGGTGGAGCGTCTCTTTCTGAACAGGTTCCTCATGTCTCGCCTGCTCGCGCTTCTCATTCTGCCGCTCGCGCTCGCACTGCCCGCTTCCCCCGCAACGGGACAGAAAAAGAAAGCAGCCAAGAACGACAGTGCGAAAATCCTCTACACAATTCCGCTGGTTGTTCGGCCGGGCGAGAAGCAGAAGCTCGCATTGCGTGCCACGAATGTCGCTGCCGTTGAATCGATCACGGTTGAAGGGTGCGCCGACGCGAAAGTGAAGCTGATTGAGGTGAAAAAGACCGCAGTTCCCAACAACTTCCCGGCGGAGCGTGTTGGCGATTCCGAAATTGTAATTGAACTGGAATTGCCAAAGGACGCGAAGCCCGGAGCGGTCAAACTGCTGATCGATCAGGCCCAGCCGTTCACGTTGCTACTTCGCGACGACCTTCCGCCGGTGGCCGAGAAAGAGCCGAACGACGGCTTCGCACAGGCCCAACTACTTGCGATTCCAGCGGCGATCGAAGGGACGATTAAGGGCGAACGCGACCCAGACATGTTCCGGTTCGAGGGGAAGAAGGGTGAGCGATTGCGGATTGAAGCGCAGGCGGCGCGATGGGGTTCACCCGTCGATGGCTTCCTCACGCTCTACGACGCGGATCGGCGTGTCGTGGATTCCGCCGACGATTCCGCCGATGGCCAGGCGGACCCGGTGATGGTCGTCACACTTCCGCGCGACGGTGCATACTTCTTATCAATGCTAGACGCACACGATCTGGGCGGAGCGAACTTCGGCTATCGACTTGTGATTCGCCCCGAGAAGTGAAAGTAAGAAACCCGCGGCGACGCCAATGCGGTTACCTCACACTTGCTAACAACACACCCTGCATCTTTCGGTTGACACGGTCGAAACACCCGCGCGCGAACCCGCGTGTTTGGCTTGCGTCTGTCCTCGATTGCTTCGCACGGCTACGCGGGCTGCGGCTTCGGTTGTAAAGTAATTCCATGACGAACGTGAACACTGAGATTCCGCCGCCACCTCAATACCGCGAGCCGCTCTCGATCGGGGGCGTGCGTGTGCCGTCGCGGTTTAACCTCGCGCCACTCGCGGGCTATACCAACCTGCCGTTCCGCCTTTCCATTCGCGAGATCGGCGGCGTGGGGTTGTGTACCACCGATCTGGTGAACGCGCGCGCGATTCTCGAAAACCTCAAGAAGACGATGGTGCTGCTGGCCCACGACCCGGCCGAACGCCCGCTGTTTGTGCAGATCTTCGGGAGTAAGCCGCAAGAGATGGCCGGTGCCGCGAAGTGGCTGGTCGATCACGGCATCGCCGATGGCATCGATATCAACATGGGGTGCCCGGTTCGCAAAGTGGTAGCCGTGGGTGGCGGTTCCTCGCTGATGTGCGACACCACTGGCTCAACGGTCGAGTTGGTGCGGAAGGTTGTCGAAGCCGTGCCGGTGCCCGTGACGGTGAAGATGCGGTTGGGCTGGGACGACGATAACCTGAGCGCGCCTTTCTTCGCACGCGAATTCGAGAAAGTCGGCGTCGCATCGGTCACCATTCACGGCCGCACTCGTGAGCAAGGCTTTGCCGGCGGAGTGAACCATGAGGGAATACGCCGCGTGGTCGAAGCCGTGGAGAAGATTCCCGTGTTCGGCAACGGCGATATTCGCTCGATCGCCGATGCCGCGAAGATGATTGAAGATACTGGCTGCCACGGCATCGCGATTGGCCGCGGAGCGCTCGCCGATCCGTGGATCTTCCGCCAGTTCGATCGCTGGATTCACACCGGTGATCCCGGCCCACGCGGCACGTATTCCGAGCGAATCGCGTTCATGCGGTTGCACCTGAGAAGGCTCGTCGCCTGGCGCGGCGGCGAAGATCGCGGCTGCGTTCATTTCCGCAAAGTGGCAACGTGGTACACGAAAGCCCTGCGCTTGCCCAAGAAGGTGCAGCAGCGATTGGTCATGCTCACCAATCTGAGCGAATTCGAAGAGATCATTGCTCCCTTCGCGGAATCCGGGCCACCGGTGGGCTGGAGCGAATGGGACGCGCAACAGGCGCACGTTGCGGTGCCCGCCGGGCCGATTTCTCACTGGTGAAAGCGCACCCACCCAAACAACTGCGAGTGGGCTTTTGCGTACGTCGCCGTAATATGCCCGTAGCTTTCGTCCATCTCCTCTCAACGGAGCGACCCCATGACCCCGCTTCAATCTTTGGTGGCCAGCGGTACGAAACTGTGGCTCGATTCCGTGGACCCCGTGGAGATCGCGGCGAACCGGGCGAACGGTGCCACGGGTGCGACCTCCAACCCGATTATCATCACCGATCTGATCCAGACCGGGCGGTTCGATAACCAAATCCAGGAACTTCTCAAAGCCGGGCACGACGATAGCGCCATCGCCTGGGCCATGACCGATAAACTCGTGAGCGATGCGCAGGCCGTGTTCGAACCGGTCTGGAAGGAAACGCAAGGGAACGATGGCTGGGTGAGCTTCGAACTCGATCCGCTACTCGAAGACGTGGCCCGCAATTTGCCGGTGGCCGAACGGACCAAGCAGTACATCGAACTCGGGAAGAAGTGGGCCAGCGGGCATACCAATCGCCTGATCAAAGTGCCTTCGACCGATGGCGGGCTGGGATCGCTGGAAGAACTCGTTGCGGCGGGTGTGAATGTGAACGTCACGCTGATCTTCAGCGAGCGGCAATACAAGATCGCCCGCGATGCGTGCTGGCGTGGTATTCAGCGTCGCGCCGATCGCACGCACGCCAAGACCGTGTACAGCATTTTCGTGAGCCGCCTGGATGTTTACACCGAAAAGCATGTGCCAAGCCTGATACCCGCAGCACAGGGGCAAGTGGGGATTGTGAATGCGAAATACATCTGGAAACTGAACCGCGATTTCTGGGCGGACAAGGGGCTGAAGTTGCAACAGGAAATGATCTTCGCCAGCACCGGAACCAAGAAGAAAGAAGATGACGCCTGGAAGTATGTGGCCGCGTTCGCCGGAAGCGATATCGAGACGAACCCGCCCGCCACAAACAAGGCCGTGCAGGCCAGCGGGCAAACGTTCACGCGGCAAGTGGATCAACTCCCGCCTGCAGATGTGCTCAAAGACATCGAGACGAAAGTGGACATGCAGAAACTCGAAGAAACGCTGATGGCGGAAGGGTTAGCCAAATTCGCCGACCCGCAGAAGGCGTTGTTGAAGCTGATCGCCGAAAAGCGAGCCGCCCTGAAGTAACTTCAGGGCGACGAGTAGGCGACATGATTTGGGCGATAGGGTTGATTGATCACCATCTGCGTTGGGAGTGTGATACTACTCCCAACGTGCCCACTTTAGCGACCGTCGGCGATGCCGCTACTTGGCTTGTGCTCAACGTGGTAGCGGCAGATTTCCTTGGCGAGCTCTTCCAGGAACTCGCGGCGGAACGCGCTGGCGGGTTTGGAAGAAACGTCGCGGAAACCGGTAGTCGGATACGCGAAGCCGTGCGAGTACGTTTGCGGTTCATCTACTGCTTCCGCGACATCGTAAACATCCACGGTTACATCGGCCCGGCCTTCGTAGAACTCGTTACGCGTGCCCGGTTTGTACATGTTCATGTTCTCGAGTTGGATCTCCAGAACGAAATCCGCCCCGAGTTCTTGCCCGCGTTTGATCGGATGGATGGCTTTCCAGTTGGGGTTGGACATCTTGTACTTGTTGACCTTGGCAGTCGGCACCACTGAGAGCTGTTGCTTGTCCTTGTTTTCCTTGGCCAACTCGGGCAGTCCCTTGGCTATTTCCGTGGCCAGTGCGGTGTCGGCACCGGCAAATTCGTAGCTCTGGCCGGTGCCGGAGTACACGAACAGTGCAACGACCACCTCTTCCTTTTTCTTGTTCGGTCCTTCGGTGTACGCGAGTGGGTACTTGGCCGGGACTTTCGCGTCCTGGTGTGTCAGGAACGCAATTGTTGTGAGAGGGTTGCAGCCCATCGTGCAAACGACCGCGAACGTCCCCCACACGGCCCGGCGCGCCCATCGATAAAACTGGCTCCGGTTCATCCGTGATCCCCCGGTTGAGTTGACAGGGCGAACGATCGTTGACCGGCGAAGGTGGAACATTGCGACGAACGCAGTGCGAACACTGCCGCGTCGATTCTCGCTTCCTTGCCCCGCTCCGATCGATCAGCCCCTTAACAGTACAAATCCCCACCGCAAGAGCATGATCGCCAGCAACACCCCAACAACAACAGTGAGAATCAACTCACCCTTGCCGCGAGGAATGAACAGCGGTCGCCCGCCAATTCCGCTAGCGATTGCCCAAACGAGCGTGAGCCCCCATAGCACGGCGATTAACGTGCCTGCCCAGTTCGCTCGCAACGACGCTGCCACATCCCCCCGGACGAGCAACGCGAAGCTTGTCGTCATTCCGCACGCCGGACAGGGCCGGCTAGTCATCATCACAAAGTTGCAAGGCGGCATGCCCAGTTGCGTGTGCGTGGACATGGTTCGCGGCGTGCCGTCTGGCTCGTATGGATTGAGCCAAAAGGCCACGGCAAACACCCCGCCAAGCAAACTCGCAACCATCAAGAGCGAGAGCCGAATAATCAGGCCGGTTCGTGGCGTTCCTGCGGCTGGTGTTACCTTCACCGCACGGGCCACTGGCACGTTGTTCTCGCTTGCTGGCATATCTTGGTTCTCGGCTGGCACCCATAACCTCCGTGGGAATGCGATGCAAGCGGACTTTCTCATCCGCTCCGGATTCGCGAACATAGAGCGGGTTCATTGTAATCAACTGAGGCATTCTCCGTGACGCGGTTGTTGCGCGAAGTTCGGAGGGTTGTGGTTGGCACGGCAACTTGCCGCGCGCCGGGCGTTGTCGCGGTATCGGGCGGAGCCGATAGCGTTGCGCTCGTGTGTGCGCTCGCGGTGTGCCGCACCGGCCCGCTTACGGTTGCGCATGTTAACCATCAACTGCGAGGTAGCGACTCCGACGCGGACGAAGCGTTTGTTCGCGAGTTGTGCGTCACGAAAGGGATTGCGTGCCGCGTGCTCACAGTTGATGTGGCAGCGCGGGGCGGGAACCTCGAAGCGGTGGCTCGCCAGGTGCGCTACGAGTTCTTCGCCACGCTGGCCGCCGATGTCGGCGCGAAGTGGATCGCCACGGGCCACACCGCCGACGATCAGGCCGAAACCGTGCTGCACCGTATCATTCGCGGAACCGGGATTCAGGGGTTGCGGGGGATTGCTTCCGGGCGGGTGACCGGGGTAAACCCGGCCACTCGCGAAAATGAAGAGGCCGCTCGCGAAGAAGTAGAAGTTGTGCGACCCCTTCTTGCGGTCACGCGGTCCGATGTGTTGGCACACCTGAGTGAATTGCAGCAAGCGTTCCGCCAAGATGCGTCGAACGCCGATCCGAAGTTCACCCGCAATCGGATTCGCCACGAACTGTTGCCGCTGCTTCGCACGTTTAACCCCGATGTGGTCCGCGCGCTGGTGCGACTCGCCGAACATGCTTCCGATGCGCACGACATCATCACCGCGAAGGCGGGCGAAGTGTTGGCGAAGGCCGAACGTCCGCGCGTGGGCAGCACGATCATTCTGGATGCGATGGATCTGGGAACATCGGGTGCGGTGATTCGCACGGTGTTGCGTTTGGTGTGGGAACGCGAGGGCTGGCCGCTTGATCAGATGGATGCCAGCGCCTGGGATCGCGCGTGCGATATTGCCGGTCGTGCCGTGCCTGCGTGGGATTTTCCCGGCGGCATCCGCATGCGCGTGATGGGTCGGGTGGTTCAGATCGGACCGCGAGAATAGAACAACCCTTTCCTGTGCGAGGAATCAAGATGTTGCGTCCCATTCGCCGTGCGTTGCTGAGCGTTTCCGACAAGACCGGGCTTGTGGAGTTCGCCCGCGAACTCGTCACCAAGTACGGCGTGGAACTGATCGCCACCGGCGGCACGCGCAAGGCGATCGCGGACGCCGGCTTGCCGGTGAAGGACATCGCCGAGATTACGAAGTTCCCCGAGATGCTCGACGGCCGCGTGAAGTCGCTGCACCCCGCAATCTTCGCCGGCCTGCTGGCGAAGCGCGACAAGCCCGACCACATGGCGACGCTCGCGGAGCACGGGTTGCCCGAGATCGACCTCGTGGTGTGCAACCTCTACCCGTTCGAGCAGACGGTCGCGAAGCCGGGCGTGACGGAGGCCGAGGCGATCGAGAACATCGATATCGGCGGCCCGTGCATGGTGCGGGCGGCAGCGAAGAACTTCGAGAGTGTGGCGGTACTCACATCACCACGTCAGTACGGCATGTTTCTGAAAGAATTGGCACAGCGCGGAGGGAGTGCAACAAGGGAATTCCGGCGGTGGCTGGCAGGGGCGGCGTTCACGACCATTACGAACTACGATAGCGCCATCTCCTCTTACTTCGAGAACGACGAGACTCGGCCGTACGAGTCGGTGTCGAGCGCCGTGATCCACCTCATTTTCGACCACCACACCAAGCTCCGGTACGGCGAGAACCCACACCAAGAAGCTGACTTCTTCATTGAACCTGGCATCGCACGCCCCTGCGTCGCCACGGCCGAGCAACTCCACGGCAAGGAGCTGAGTTACAACAACATCCTCGACCTCGACTCGGCGCTGAACCTCGCCCGCGAGTTCGCCGAACCGGCGTGCGTCGTCGTGAAACACAACAACCCGTGCGGAGCGGCCACGAGTGCGAAGCTCGTTGATGCCTTCAACCTCGCGTGGGACGGCGACCTGCAATCCGCATTCGGCGGCATCCTCGCGTTCAATCACGTTGTTGATGCCGACACCGCCAGCGCCCTCATGGACCCGAAGGCGAAGCGGTTCATCGAGTGCGTCATCGCACCGGACTACGAGCCTTCGGCACTCGAAGCGTTGAAGAAGTGGAAAGAGAACGTGCGGCTCTTGAAAACCGGTCCATGGACCGGTTTTCCGCAAGGGTTGGACTATCGCCGTGTGGATGGCGGGCTGCTCGTGCAAACCCGCGATTACGGAGCCGATAAACCCGAAGAGTGGAAGTGCGTGACCAAGCGAACGCCCACCGAAGCCGAGCAGCACGGCCTGCACTTCGCGTGGTTCGTGTGCAAGCACGTGAAGAGTAACGCGATCGTTCTCGCGAGCCGGGGGGTTCATCCCCCCGGTGGCTTCCACGTCGTCGGTGTGGGGGCGGGGCAGATGTCGCGCGTCGATTCGGTCAAGATTGCGATTCGCAAAGCCGGCGACCGCGTGAAGGGAAGCGTACTCGCGTCCGATGCGTTCTTCCCGTTCCGCGATAACGTGGATGTCGCCGCTTCCATGGGCGTGACTGCGATCATTCAACCGGGTGGCTCGGTGAAGGATGCCGAGAGCATCGCCGCGTGCGACGAACACGGCATCGCAATGATGTTCACCGGCGTTCGGCATTTCAGACATTGATAAGAGTTTTTATCCGCAGATTACGCAGATGGACACAGATTTGAAAACAAGAAGGAGAGTTGAAAGGCAGAGATTCGAGAACAGAAGAGTGTTATCCACAGATTACGCAGATGGACACAGATTTGAAAACAAGAAGATGGAGAGTTTGAAACACGAGGAGATTGACGATGGATAACGATCCGCGGACCTTTGCCATCATCGGGGCGGCGATGGAGGTGCATGGTCAACTCGGGTGCGGATACCTCGAAGCCGTCTATCAGGAGGCTCTCGAAATGGAACTCACCGGACGCGGAATTCCGTTTCGGCCACAGGTCGAGCTTCCAATTCGGTACAAGGGACGAGTGCTGAAGACTTTCTACAAAGCCGACATCCTCTCGCACGATGCAGTTGTGGTTGAGATCAAAGCGCTTTCGCAACTCGGCCCGACAGAAGAATCGCAGGTGCTGAATTACCTCAAAGCAACGGGGTACGACACCGGCCTGCTGTTGAACTTCGGCCGAACCTCACTCCAATACAAGCGGTACGTTCGCACAGCAGCGGACAACTTTGATTCCTGATAACACTCTCTGTCTTGGTTTTAAAATCTGTGTCTATCTGCGAAATCTGTGGATAAAACTCTTCGGAGTTGTTACGAGTGGAGCATACGTCACTCCAATACAAGCGATACATTCGCACCCAGCCTGATAGCCTTGATTCCTGATTCATCAATCTGTGTCTATCTGCGTAATCTGCGGATAAGAACTCTTCTCTGGAGAGCTAGTGGAGCATACGTCGCACGAGTTTCTCAAGGCACTTCTGGAAACGCCTAGCCCGTCCGGGTTTGAACAACAGATCCAACACGTTGTGCGGGAGCGGATGAAGCCCTTCGCGGATGAAGTCACCACCGATTCGCATGGCAATGTGTTCGCGGCTCGCTTCGCCGAGGGAAAGCCCGCCGATGCGCCACGCATTATGCTTGCGGGCCACTGCGATCAAATTGGCCTCATGGTGCAATACATCGATGGCGATGGCTACTTGTATATTCAGCCCATCGGCGGTTGGGATATGCAGATTCTCCTCGGTCAATACCTCACGGTGTGGGCGAAAGATGGCCCGTTAACCGGCGTCGTGGCTCGCCGCGCCATTCACCTCTTGAAGCCGGACGAACGGAGCAAGGTGCCCGACTTCACCGATGTATGGGTCGATATCGGGGCGAAGAATCGCGAAGAGGCGGAATCGCTCGTGCGGTGCGGTGACCCGGTCACGTTCGCGCTCGGTTATCGTCCGCTACGCAATAACCTCGCGGCCAGCCCCGCAATGGACGACAAAGTTGGCCTCTGGGTGTGTATGGAGGCGGTGCGGTTGTTGCAGGGTCGGCGATTGCAAGCGTCGGTGTATGGCGTGTCCACTGTTGCGGAAGAGATCGGGCTTCGCGGGGCGACCACGGCGGCGTATGCGATTAACCCCACCGTGGGTATCGCCGTTGATGTGTGCCACGCCACCGATACGCCAGGCAACGACAAGAAGACGCAGGGCGAGATCAAGTGCGGCGGTGGCCCCGTGGTGTTCCGCGGACCGAACATCAGCCCGCGCGTGTTCGATCGGCTGGAAGCCACGGCGAAGGAGCACAACATCCCGGTGCAAGTGCGAGGTGTGCCACGCGCCACGGGCACCGATGCGAACGCGATTCAGATTAGCCGCGCGGGCGTGGCGTGTGGTCTGATCGGCATTCCGAATCGTTACATGCATAGCCCAGTTGAAGTGGTGCACTTCGATGATCTGGTCAACGCCGCCAAGCTCCTGGCGGAATTCTCGGCCGCAGTCGGCCCAGACACCAACTGGATTCCATGATTGGATTGGGCATTCTGGGGGTAGCGGGCGGCTTGGTGCGGCTCGCGCCTCGACTGAAAACTCTCGCAATCGTGGCGTATTTTGGCACTTCTGGCGGTTTTTGACACGCTTGTCTTACCGAATTCGCCCACATGCCCAATGTGTGAACTAGATTACGGCAGACGCACGCTCCAACCGGAGACGCCCATGCCAACAAGCACACAACTCCCGCAATTGAATACCCCGTTCCTGGCGGCCGTTCGCCGCAGCGGGTTGCTCACGCCGGACGATCTCATTGCGGTTCTCGCCGGGTCGGGCTTTCACGCCAGCACGCAGCCGTTGCAGGTTGCGGCGTTGCTGGTGCGTAAGAAATTGCTCACCAAGTTCCAGGCCATGCAGTTGCTTAACGGGCGAACGCAAGGCTTTGTCCTCGATGGCTACAAGATCCTCGATGGCATTCGGCAAGATCGCGTGGGCATGGTGTTTCTGGCGGAAAGCCCCACGAAAGAGCGCGTGGCGGTGAAGGTGCTGCCGACCGATCGTGTGTCCGACCCCACCATCTTGCGCGAATTCATGCACGAAGTGCGGGCGGCGGCGCGGGCGAATCATCCCGGCCTGGCGCAAGTGCTCGATATTGGCTTTCATCAAGGAACGCACTTCGTTGTCAGCGAGTATGTTCCCGGTCCCACGCTCGATAAAGTTGTGGTGGATAAAGGACCGCTCGCCCCGCACACCGCAGCACAGATCATCGCGCAAGCCGCCGTGGGGTTGGATGGCGCGCATCAACTCGGGCTTGTTCACCGCGACGTGAAGCCGGGGAACTTCGTGCTGCTGCCGGATCGGCAAGTGAAGCTGCTCGATCTCGGCCTCACGCACATGCTGGAGAACCCGTGGAAAGCAGTCACGCGGCGCATCAGCACGCGGGAGTATGCCGAAGAGATTGCGCACATCGCGCCCGAGCAAGCCTGGGGCTGCGAGATCGATGCCCGTAGCGATGTGTACAGTCTTGGTTCCACGTTCTACTACCTGCTCACCGGTCGCGTGCCATTTCCCGGTTTGGCCCCAGAGATGATGGCCGAGCGCCAGATTCGCGGCGTACCTTCCCCTGCAGCCATTAACCCGCATATTCCGCGCGAGATCGACGCCATCGTGCAGAAGATGGGCCAGAAGAACCCGCACGAACGCTATCGCTCGGCGCGCGAAGTTGTGATCGCCATGCAGGCGTGGTTGCCACTCGAACAGTGGCAAGCGCTCGGGGTTCGAGCGGAAGAGATGCCCGCACCGGCTCCTTCACCGCCCGCACCCACCAAGAAACGCGGATTCTTCGCGCGCCTACTGCGGCGCTGAACCGAACGCATTCACAGAGCCGTAGCCCGCGTCAGCCACGACGCGGGCTACGGCTTTTTCGCGGCTGAGTTTGCGCATTGCGGGCCTGCTTTTGGTATGCTCAGCTCTTGAATTCTCCCACGAATCTCCCGTACGGGTCATTCACCATGAGATTGCTTTGCACACTGGTTGGCATATTCGCGTGGGTCGCACCGGTCGCGGCTGCGGAACCGGTTCGCGCTCCAAACATCGTGCTCATTATGGCCGATGATCTGGGCTATGAAGAAGTCGGCGCGTTCGGCCAGAAGATGATCAAGACGCCGGCCCTCGATAAACTCGCCGCCGGTGGCATGAAGCTTACACGCTTTTACTCGGGCAACGCGGTTTGCGCGCCGTCGCGGTGTGCGCTCATGACCGGTAAGCACATGGGCCACGCCGCGGTGCGGAATAACCGCGAAGCGAAACCCGAAGGCCAACACCCGATACCGGCTGAGGAAGTGACGATTGCATCGTTGCTCAAAGACCGCGGCTACGCCACCGCCGCGATGGGCAAGTGGGGCCTGGGAATGTTCGGCACCACGGGCGATCCGCTCAAGCACGGTTTCGATCTGTTCGTGGGCTACAACTGCCAGCGCCACGCCCACAGCCATTACCCCACGTTCTATTACCGCAACGAGAAGCGAATCCCGTTACCGGGCAACGATGGCAAGATCGGCACGGAATACACGCAAGACATCTTCGAGAAGGAAGCGATCGCCTTCATCGATGCGAACAAGGAAAAGCCGTTCTTCCTGTATCTGCCGTTCACGGTGCCGCACGTTGCGGTGCAAGTGCCCGAAGATTCGCTCGAAGAATACAAAGGGAAACTGGGCGACGATCCCGCCTATGATGGCAAAAAGGGCTATTTGCCGCACCCCGCGCCGCACGCGGGCTATGCCGCCATGGTCACGCGCATGGATCGCAGCATCGGGCGGATCATGGATAAGCTCAAGGCGCTGGGCCTGGATAAGGACACACTCGTGATCTTCACCAGCGATAATGGGCCAACGCACAATGTTGGCGGGGCCGATTCCACCTTCTTCAATTCGGCGGGTGCGCTGCGCGGATTAAAGGGAAGCCTGTATGAAGGCGGCATTCGCGTGCCGACCATCGCTTACTGGCCCGGTCGCATTAAAGCGGGCACCACGAGTGCGGAGCAACTGTACTTCCCGGACATCCTCCCCACGCTCTGCGACGTAACCGGTGCGGTGCCGCCCAAGAATATCGATGGGATCAGCTTCTGGCCCACGCTTTCGGGCCAGGATAATCAGGTACACCATCCGTTCTTGTACTGGGAATTCTTCGGGTATGGCGGCCAGCAAGCGGTGATCGCGGGGAACTGGAAGGCGATTCGCCAGAATCTTGGCAAGGGCGTGATCAAGACCGAACTCTACGATCTGGCGAAGGACGGATCGGAAACAACGGATGTGGCCGCTGAGCACCCGGAAGTGCTCGCGAAGCTCGAAAAGATTATGAAAGAACAGCACACGCCCAACGCGGATTTCCCACTGCAGGCGATTGATCCGCCCCGAAAGAAATGAGAGAAGAAGTAACGCCACCCCCGATAACTGTTGCCGCAGGGCGGTGGGTATAATAGCGTGCCTTGCGGAGCCTTTGCCGTGTCCGGCGCGATCCGGAACCATCTTACCCGAGGAATCGTATGACTGTTCGTCTGCTTGTTGCTCTCGTCGCGGTCGCCGTGGCCCCACTGGCCGTTCGTGCGGCTGAAGAAGAAAACCCGTACAAGAACGTGAAAGTCGGCGACTTCGCCACGTACAAAATGAAAGTGGCCGTTGGCCCCATCGCTCTGGATGGCACCACCACGCAAACGGTGATCTCGAAGACTGACAAGGAAGCCAAGGTCAAGGTCACCGCGAGCGTGAACGGGATGGACGCACCGGCTCAAGAGCAGGTGATCGACCTGACCAAGCCTTACGATCCCACCAAGGTGGGCGGCGGGCTTCCCGCTGGCACCGAGGCTTCGGTCGAGAAGGATAAAGACGGCAAAGAGAAGATCAAGGCCGCTGGCAAAGAGTACGAAACCACCTGGACCAGCTACAAAGTGAAGGCCAAGGCCAACGGCATGGATATCGATGCCGATGTGAAGGTGTGGACCGCCAAGGAAGTGCCCATGGGCATGGTCAAGATGGAAATGAACGCGAAGGTTGCCGGCATGGATATGAAGATGACAATGGAACTCGCCGAGTCGGGCAACAAGCCCGTCAAGGATTGATACTGCGACTTGATCGTGTTCAAAGTTGCTTCAACTCCGGCCGTATCCGTTGCGGTCGGAGTTTCCATTTCGGGAATCTGTTTCACCTTTCTCTCATCACTCGTTTATCATTTCTTCTGATCGCACACTCATTTTCTTTCTTCGCAGTTCGGAGTCGATCATGTCTCGCGTATTCGCTGCGATGATCGCGGCTTGCTCTCTTATTGGTCTTTCTTCGCTCGGTGCAGCAGACCCAGTTGAAGGCGTTGCCAAGGCGAACCCGTTCGCGCGTGTGCTAACCGGATTGCAGGCGCGGAACATTGGCCCTGCGAATATGGGTGGCCGCGTGACCGCTCTGGCGGTGGTCGAAAGCCAACCGGACACCTTCTATGTTGGAACGGCGGGCGGTGGCGTGTGGAAGACAACCGACGGCGGAACCACACTCGCTCCCATCTTCGACGATCAAACGACGCAGCACATTGGCGCGGTCGCGGTCTGCCAGGCGAAACCCGAAGTGGTTTACGTGGGCACCGGCGAAGCGAACCCGCGGAACTCGGTTAGCCCTGGCAATGGTGTGTATCGCTCGGGCGATGGCGGCAAAACGTGGAAGCATTGCGGCCTCTCCGACACGCAGCAGATTGGCCGCATCGTCGTTCACCCCACCGACCCAAACATTGCGTATGTCGCCGCGTTGGGCCACTTCTGGGGACCGAATCGCGCGCGCGGAATCTACAAGACCACCGATGGCGGCAAAACGTGGGACAACGTGAACTTCATCGATGAAAACACCGGCTTCATCGAACTGGAGATGCATCCATCGGAACCCGATACGCTCTATGCCGCAGCGTGGCAACTGCGGCGCGATGGCTATTCCGGTGGTAGCCCCCGCACGCAGTCTGGCCCCGCAGGCGGCATCTTCAAGACAACGGACGCCGGCAAGACGTGGAAGAAACTCGCTGGCGGACTTCCCGAGAAAGCGGGCTATGGCCGCTGTGGGTTGAACATCTATCGCAAAGATCCGAAAGTGGTGTACGCAATCGTTCACACATCAGAAACCGATGGGCAACTTACCACCGCCGGGCAACTCCCCACTGCGGTGAACAAGGATGGCAAACTGGCACCCGTTGGGAACAGCGAGAAGGGCGGCATCTTCCGTTCCGACGACGCGGGCTTAACGTGGAAGAAGGTGAACGATCTCGTACCGCGACCGTTCTACTTCGGCCAGATTCGCGTCGATCCTACCGACGATCAACGGCTGTATGTGCTCGGAATTCCGCTGCGAGTCTCGACAGACGGCGGCCAGAAGTTCACGCTCATCGCCCGCACCATTCATGCGGATCATCACGAGTTATGGATCAACCCGGCGAACCCGAAGCATGTCATTGTGGGGAACGATGGCGGTCTCTATGTTTCGCAGGATCACGGCCGCACCTGGAATGCGAAACGCGGGCTGGTGATCAGTCAGTTCTATGGCGTCGCGGTGGATCATCGAACGCCGTACCACGTTTATGGCGGGTTGCAGGATAACGGGAGTTGGGATGGCCCCGTGGCCACGGCGTATCCGGATGGCGTTACGCTCGCGGACTGGCGGAAGTTGCTCGGAGCCGACGGATTCCAGGCGGCCACAGACCCCAACGACCCGAACACCGTGTATGTGGAAAGCCAGTATGGCCGGCCGGTTCGCGTGAATCTGGTTGGCCCCAAAGGCCCAACCACGAAGTCGATTCGCCCGAAAGATGCGCCCAAGGATGCGATCGCTCACCGCTACAACTGGAACGCGCCGATCCTGCTTTCGCCCCACGATTCCAAGACGCTGTACTACGGCGCGCAGTATCTGTTCAAATCCACCGATCGCGGCGATACCTGGGCGAAGATCTCGCCGGATCTCTCTGCACCACCCAAGACCGGCAACGTGCTGTCGTATGCGCACACCATTCTCAGCACTGCGGAATCGCCGGTGAAGCAAGGGGAACTCTGGGTCGGGACCGACGATGGCCGCTTATGGGTATCGAAGGACGACGGCAAGGAATGGGTGGATGTGGGAGTGAATCTTCCTGGTGTGCCCAAGACACGCGCGATCCCGAAGATCGAGCCATCGCAGTTCGAAGCCGGCACCGCGTTCGTCGCCATCGATCGGCACCGGCAAGACGACTTCAAGCCGTACATCTTCAAGACCACCGACCATGGCGAGACCTGGAAAGCCATCGCCGGGAATCTCCCGATGGGGGCGGTGGTGGGCGTGGTGCGGCAGTCGTCGAAGGCGAAGGATCTGCTCTTCGCCGGCACAGATATCGGGTTGTTCGTCACATTCGATGGCGGCGAACGCTGGCATCAGGTGAGTGATAGCGGAATGCCAAAAGGCGTGCGAGTAGACGATCTCGTGATTCATCCGCGCGAACGCGAACTGGTGATTGGTACGCATGGCCGCGGTATCTGGATCATGGATATAGCCCCGCTGGAGCAACTCAGCGAGAAAGTGCTCACCGCCAAGACTCACCTCTTCGACGTGAAACCGATCACGGTGCTGACGCCACGCAAGCGAGCGATGCCACCACCCGATGGATTCAAAGCACCCAACCCGCCGCAGTTCTCGCGCCCGGTGGTGAGTTTCTTCATCGGGCCGCAAGGTGCCGATAAGGTCACGCTTCAGTGCAAGCTCAAGGATGGGAGCTTGGTAACGAACGAGTTCCTTCGCCTGGAAGCCGGGCTGCATTTCCGCGAGTTCTCGCAGCCGGTGCCACCGGGAGAATATGAACTGACGTTCGAAGCCGCAGGCGTGAAGCAGATGAAGAAGCTTATCGTGAAGGCGGAACGCAGCGCGGAATCCAAGGCGGACGAATAGAGCATTTTCGGGAATGATGTAGCGTGTATTGACGAGCCGGAAGCGTCAGCGACGGTTTCAACAAGACCCGTCGCAGACGCTTCCGG
>JBGSJI010000070.1:0-80227 GCA_041742055.1 Limnoglobus sp.
GAGTTTCACATAGGAAATCGATAAGTCGACAGGGAAGCGGTGAGCATTTGCTGGATTGGCAGGTGAAAATTGACGAATCTACGAAAGAAAAGACCCCGATCCGCCCAACCCCCTTGACCCCACCCCGGCATCATAGTCGACCAAGCTCACCTGCGGCGAAAGCCACGATGAACTACAAGGATTCTACGAACGTTTATCGCCGTCAGGTGCAGCAGATGGTTCGGCGTCTGGGTCTACCGGACAACCTGCCGTTATCCACTCTTCAAGGCTCTCAGCGAGCAGGAACATGAACTCCGGAAACATCGCCCCGTGGCCGACCAGATATACAGGTGGCCGCCCACGCCCGCCCCGCATGATGAGAGCCGATCCACCGCCGTCGCCCCCGATAATTACGAACCCAGGTAAGTACTTGCCGATCTCGAATGTGGCATTGCGCTCTGGCAACTCCTCGCACGAGAACAAAGTGAAGTGGTCTGCGTACACTCCATCTGCCTGGGATAAGAGTGTTGCATAGTCCTCGGGCAACTCAGCCGGGAGGAACCGACTCACGCCCGCGATCGCCTCGGCTGTAGCAGGCGGGTAGAGCTTCCTTCCTTTAGGAATGGCTGAGACGTTCACCGCGAAGATCCTCCGCCGCCGAACTTGTTATTAGACAGAATTGTATTCTATCTAATAACCAATATCATTCTGCCTGGTACGTCTTGGCTCACAATGAACCAGAGACTCTACTCCCAACAGTAAACAGGGGCAATTTATGGGTCAAGAAAATTCCCCAAAGGACACACAACCACCCAAACTTCTCGATCGCGTGTTCAGTAGATCACACACTTCATTATGATCAACGACAACCGAATTGCTTGACCACTTCATTCTGGACAGGCTGAAGGCCTGTGAGTGCTCAGCCCGGGGTAAGGGCCGCAGGCCCGCCACCCCGGGTCCAAAGTCAGAAAAAAATCGCTCGCTCTTCGTGCCCCGGAGGGGTACCGGACTGTAGCCACGGGCGAGCGAAGCGAGCGGAACCCGTGGAAGCGAACCCTCACACCTCTCTGAACTGCCCCGGAGGGGCAGAGGGACACGATCGGATCCATTACCTCTGCCCCTCCGGGGCAGTTCCAAATGGAGAATGTTCTCGTTTTCCACGGGTTGCGCGGCGCCGGCTTCGCCGGACTTGCTCCACCCGTGGCTACATTCCGTGGCTCCTCCGGAGCCGAAAACCCACCTCACCCATTGCCAACATACGCTTGGGGAAGCCCCTCGAATCTTCATTCCGAATTCCGAATTCCGCACTTCTTCTTAACTCCGCATTCCGAATTCCGCACTCCGCATTCAAGAGGGTCGCAGGCCTTCAGCCTGCATGAACACACGAACACCAACCCAGGGCGTCGTCGCTTCGCTCCTTGCCCTTGGCTCCGCAATCTCAGGCCGTTGGCCTGTCCAGTACAGATCCGCAACGCATCACATGCGGCAGGTGAGGAGGCATCACCCGGCGAGGTTCTGGGGCGACGAACTTCCTGGGGGCGTCGTGCTTCGTCGCGACCGTCGCCTCGCTGAAAAGCGAAGCGACCCGACCCCGTAGAGCTGTTTGGCCCCGCTTCGATCTTTGGGGCCGACGAAGGAGGCCGACGAACGAACCATCCCGATGCAGCCGTGTGACCTTCGAGTGGGCCGTGGGTGAATCGAAGCGTGCCGGGAAACGCGACGGAGCGACCGAGTAAGCCGCTCAAGGATTTTCGGTTTCACTCAAGTCGGTGGGCCATGAGAGCGGTTCGGCACGACCACCTCGCCCCTATGTCATCTGCCAAGTGAACCACGGCTGGTTGCAGCGTACGCACCGGAACAGGCTCACCTCCCGCAGCGACTCGGGGAGCAACTGATCCGTGAACCGCCACGCAGCCGGCCCCCGCTCCCAGTAGCTGTGGCTCGCCGGCACTCCGGACGACTCCTCGTAGGAGCCCGGGACGCCGACGAACTCGCACCACTCCCCGCAGCACATCGGCCAGTCCTCCCGTTGGAGGAACAGCGGGATGTCCGGGAGTTGGTGGTACTCCACCATCGCCCGCTCGCGGTCCGCAGCGAACCGGGCGACCGTCGGCGTGACAAGTCCGACGCGGTAGTTGGACTTGCGGACATTGTGGACCTCAGGCTCCTCGGCCGCGAGGACCGGGTCGTGGGCCAGCGCGGGATCGAGGATCTCGCCCCAGTATCGGTAGACGGGCACTCCGGTCCGCTCGCAGTGGTGGCACTGCTCGCCCCCGCACGGGTACATCGCCACGTCTGCCACTTGCCGGAACACGCTACCCACCCCTTAACGCCTCCCTCGCCGAACTTGTTATTAGACAGAATTGTATTCTGCCTAATAGCAAATATCATTCTATCTAGTACGTCTTGGCTCACAATGAACCATAGACCCTACTCCCGAAAGTAATCAGGGGCATTTGATGGGTCAAGAAGATTCCCCAAAAGACACACAACCACCCAAGCTTCTCGATCGCGTGCGGGCTATATTGCGGTTGATGCACAGTTCCATCCGCACCGAAGAAGAGTAGTTCAGTGGTGTTAGCGCTTCATTCTGCATTCAGGGGGATAAGTCGGGCTCATTCTGCTTAACGACCGCCCGAATACCTGACCGTTCCAATATGCTTAACGACCGCCCGAATGCCTGACCGACCCATTCTGGGCAGGCCAACGGCCTGCGATTGCGTAGCCCAGGGCGAGTAGCGAAGCGACGACGCCCTGGGTTGGTGGAAGCGTGTTCATGCAGGCTGAAGGCCTGCGACAGGAATGTGAACATCTGTTTCAACAATTCAAGAATCGAATACACAAGACTTTCATTAATATAATTTTGTTCGCGAATCGTGATTTTTACCCGATTTTGACCTGTTCCGGACCGATTTCCGCTGTTTTCCGGACGGTTTGGGCGCGGAATCCGGCGAGTTGAGAGACCTTCGGTCGGAGATTTCGTCGGGGTCGGAGACCCGCGACGAGCGCAAGAAAATGGAGTGACGTACGCCAAGCGCAGACCTGACTTATGTCTTCACATGAATCAGATTCCGCATGAAATTCGTCGGTCCTTGTATAGTGTTCATAATTTCAGTAACTGGACAAATTTTACGTAAACCCTTATGGCGCCTAGGCGCTTCCGAAATTTGGGAACGGTTCCACGGTAGGGTGTGGCAGTGTCGGTGGAAAGACGAGCCGGTGTTTGAGCATGATTCCGCCACGAGCATGAGCAGCGGGTGGCAGAGTCCTCGGTCATAAGTGAACAAAAGTCAAGTTAATGTGCAAAAAATCAGGTCATATTTTGTGATTTCAGGCGGTCGACGGCTTCTTTGGCGTCCCAGTATTTCGGGTGTTGTTCGTAGGCGGTGACCGCTTCGTAGAACTTGAGGGCGTTCTTGATCTGACCGCTTCCTTCGTAGGAGCGGGCGATGTTGTAGAGCGTATCCGCACCGCTCTTTGAGTAGTTTCGGTAATCGAGGTAGCAGTGGACGGCGAGGTCGGGTCGGTTCAGTTCGTTGAGATAGATTTCGCCAAGCCGGCGTGTGGCTTCGTACCAGGAATCGTCTTCGCCGTTGGGCTTTTGCTCGCGGATGTTTTCCAGTTCGTAGAGAGCGCCATCGCGATTCCCCTGGCGTAAGAGGCAGCGGGCCTCAATGAGGCGTACAGAGGCAGTTTTGGGTTGCATGACTTTCGCGAGGCGCACCAGGTGGAGTGCCCAGTCGAGTGAGTCGGCTTCGACATCGCCTTGATCCAGAATCGTGCGAGCTTTCCTGACGCAGTATTCGAAGTCGAAAAAGCGTTCGACCTTATCTTTGACCTGCTCGAGTCGTTCGACGGGGAGTGAGTAGTAGTATTTGTCTTTGCGGGCGAGGAAGTCTTTGTCTTTGGAGTTGTAGATCAGGCCCGTTTCGGTCATGAGCAGGGCGTTGAGCGGATCTGTGTTTTTTTCGTAGAGATCCGCGAGTTTGCGATACGATTCGAGTTCCTGTTTTCCGCCTTCGAGATAGAGACGGAGATTGCCAATAGCGGCTTCGAAATCGCCGCGATCCTCGGCGTTCTGTATGAGTTGTTTTAGAGTTGCGAAGTAGATGGATTTCTGTTCCTCATTGAGCGATTTCACGCCGATCTGCATGCCGGTCCGCTTTACTTGCTCGAGGTAGCCTCTGGCTTCGTCGGATTGGCCGCGTGACTCAGCGGAATCGGCGAGTTTTTTGAAGAGTACGGGGCCGCGCTGCGGCAGGCCGCGACCTGCGATGCGCAGATAGGCTTTACCTCGTTCGTGCTCTTGCTGGTCGGCTTGATCAATGAGGGAAAGCCCGAGTTGCTCGACATATTCGTAGTTGAATTCTTCTGGTAATCCGGAGGCGGAGTCGCCAACGAATTCCGCTTCTTCTAGCCCGGCGTAGAGGATGGTTTTCAGTTCTTCCGCTGATGGATCGCTAGGTGCGCGTGCGAGTTTACGCTCGACGGCAGCGATGGCCTGCATGCGCCGGCCCGGTTTGCTGAGTTCGTTTGAACCTAAACGTTTGATCAGTTCGGGGTGGAGTCGGAGAGCGAGTTCGTAGGCTTCGAACAGGACGGCGTTGCGCATTTTGGTGTCGTAGGTCGATTCCGGATCGATCAATCGCGAGAGGACATTTGCCGCTTCGTCGAATTGCTTGGAGTGCGTCAGAGCGACGGCACGCAGGTAGTCAACGCGAGCAGAGTGTCGGGGGGACTGACGCTCGACGAGCGCAAGCAATCGTTCGGCTTTTTCGCGCTCAGCCACCGTTGGTGTGCGTGAGCCGATTAGATAGCTTGACGCCTGATCGAGACAGAAATGGTAGTCCAAATGGTTCAAGATTTCCGAATTAGCCGGAAGTTTGGTGACGTCAACGTGATGATGAAGCGCGATCATTCCCAGGCTTGCGAGTTCGTTCTTCGGATCCAGTTTGAGAGCGTGTTTGAACGATTGGATTGAACGGAGGTAATCGTTTGTTTGAAAAGCAGTGTAACCACGCAGGGTATGTTTGAAAACACGGAGACCGGGCAGGATGCGTGTAGCGTAGATGAAATAGACGATCACGGGTGCGAGCAGGATCGCTTTGCCCGCGAACTGTTCGATACCGGATTCCATGCCGAAGAGATAAAGTCCGATACCCAGTGCGGCGCAGATGGCCGCGATTTCCACTTCGGACTCTTCCGCTTCTCCGCAGAATGTCAGGAGATAAAAGAATGGAATGCCCGAAAGGAGAACGATAGCAAGATTGCGTTTGGCAAAATCTTCCGTGAGACCGTTCAGAAATTCGAGGTAGTGAATGGAACAGTACACAAGAATGGCGCCGACGAGTGCACCAATGAAGAATCTCCAGATGCCGCTTCGAATTTGAGTTAACTGATGAAAGCCGTAACCGAGGATCGCACCGCCGGCAACAAAATACGCCAGCCAACCGGTAATCGGTTCGTCAGAATTCACAGTGACCAGTGATACCAAACCGATGGCGAGTCCGGCGATTAATCCACCATAGATCCAGAACGGACTTTCGAGCAGCACAACCAAGGGAAACGCTTTCCAGTTCGTTGCAGGTTTAAAACCGCGACGGATTTGCATCCACGCACCGGTCAGTAATCCAAAGATTAATCCACCCAATGCAAAACCGAGAATCAGGGCGAATCTCGACCAGTCCGGATTTTGGGGTGGAAGGATGAGTGCCAGATAGGACCACAGGCTTAAAAAGACGCCTTTGAGGAGATACTCGCGAAGGATAGGCGGCATGGTCCGGTCGTGCTCCCTGGAGAGAATTCAAGAACGACTGTAGTTGAGGATAGAGGATCGAATGACGTTTGGCGAAGATCAAAAAAACCTCGTGAAATTCATTTCACTCGCTCGTTCACTTGGGATATATTCTTATTGCGGATGACGGCGATGGTCGCTCGATTCCAGCATTCTGCATTATTACACGGGGTATCCGATGACGAAAGTGACTCGGTTGATGGCCTGCTTGACAATAGCGGCCTTCGCCATGTCTATGGGTGCAATGGCACAAGGTAAGAAGGGCGCAAAGACGCCGACGATCAAGGAAGTCATGAAGAAGGTGCCGGGCAAAAATGGCTTGTGTGCAAAGTGTGTTGCCGCTTCCAAGGGCGAAAAGTGGGATGAAGCGACAAAGATCGGTACCGAACTGAAGACGTACGGTGAAGCGATGACCAAGGCCACACCTAAGAAGGGTGACAAAGAATCCTGGGAAAAGCATGCAAAAGGGTTCTCGGAAGTCATGACCGAGATCGCCGCAGCGGCTGATAAGAAGGATGCTGATGGCGTGGCCGCAGGCTTCAAGAAGTTCGGTGGCTTGTGCATGGATTGCCATAAATCACACAAGTAACCATTAGGCTACTTTTCGACGGCCGGCCCCATTTTGGCCGGCCGTTCGTATTCGACGGGGATGGATCATGAATCGTCGCGAGCTGATTCAAACGAGTTTGCTTCTGGCGGGTGCTCATTCTTTGCAGGCGCAAGCAGCGGATATTCCTGTCAAGCGGATCGCTTCGATCAATAGCGTTTATTTCAAGCTTTCCCACGCCTATCACATTGCCGGCCGAATGATGTTCGGCTACACACTGAAGGGGAAACATCACCAGCCCAACGTGCGGCTGACCCGAATGTACAACGACCAATATCACGATGATGGTCGGATGGCGGACCTCTCTCGAGCACTTTCAAAGAAAAAAGGGTTTGACATCGCGCCGACGGTTTCAGCCGCGCTTGGCGGCAAAGGAAACCTGGATGTCGATGGCGTCATGCTCATTTGTGAACACGGTGATTATCCGCGCAACAAATTGGGTCAGATTCTCTATCCACGATATGAACTCTTCGAGCAGATCGTGGACGTCTTTCGTTCAAGTAGAAAGACCGTGCCGGTCTTTGTTGATAAGCATCTCTCCTACGACCATGTGAAGGCTCGCAAGATGGTCGAGACCGCGAAAGAGATGGGTTTTGGGCTCATGGCCGGTTCGTCATTACCGGTGACCTGGCGCCGTCCGGAATGGGAACCGGAACTGGGAAGCAAGATCCGCGAAGCGGTCGTCTGCTATTTTTCCGATCTCGATATTTATGGATTCCATGCATTGGAGGTGTTGCAATGTCTGATGGAGCGGCGGAAGGGGGGCGAGACCGGAGTGAAATCGGTTCGCACGATTCAGGGAAAAGCGGTCTGGGAGGCGTGGGATCGGGGACTGTGGGATCCGAAACTCGCTGAGGCAGCGCTACGAACGAGCGGTAGCCGCGATTACGGCACGCCGCGCGACCATGTTGAAAATCCCACCGCGTTCCTGGTCGAGTACCGCGATGGTTCGCGGGCCACGCTTCTGAACCTGACCGGATACGTTGCCGACCTCACGGCTGCGGTCACCATCGAAGGCGATCCGAAACCACGTGCCACCTGGTTCGTTCTTCCCAAGCCTCCGGGTGCACGTTTTTTCGATCCGCTGACATTTCACATCGAATTGCTGTTCGCAACCGGTCGCGCGCCTTATCCGGTCGAACGCACATTGTTGACGAGTACCGTCCTCGATTTCGCCCATCGTTCGCTCACTCAAGGGAGCGAAACGATCACACACGATGCCCTGACGATTTCCTATCAACCAGCGAAAGAATCCCATTTCTTTCGCGGACCATTTAGCGACGATTGATCATGAGATGATCGCCGAAATGGGAGCGCCGTGATCGATGTCCAGTCGCTTGCGGCTGGGGAGTTCGAGCTTCCGAGAATTCAGTCCGAGTTGTTTCAAAATCGTCGAATGGATATCGGTCACGTAGTGCCGGTTTTCAATCGCGTGAAATCCGATTTCATCAGTCGCGCCGTGCACAACTCCTCCTTTGATTCCGCCACCCGCCATCCAGACACTGAACCCGTAAATGTGGTGATCGCGTCCATCGCTGCCCTGTGTTCCGGGTGTGCGGCCGAATTCCGAAGCAAACACAACGATTGTCTCATTGAGTAATCCAGTCCGCTTCAGATCTTTGAGTAGACCAGCAATAGGCCGATCAACTGCAAGACAATTCTTCGAATGATTCGCTTTCAAACCGCCGTGTGCATCCCACACTCCAGCTCCGCCCGCGCCATGCTGGATCTGGATGAATCGCACTCCGCGTTCGACCAATCGGCGAGCAGCGAGCATCTGGGAGCCAAAGTCTTTGGTCGCCGCCTGATCGATACCGTACAATCGCTTGGTCTCGTCTGTCTCTTTGCTGAAATCGAGTACTTCCGGTAACGATTTCTGCATTCGGAATGCCAGCTCATACGAACGAATTCGTGCAGCGAGTGCGGAGTCGTTCGGGTAGGCTTTAGCTCTGATCGAATTGAGTTGATGAACGAGATCGAATCCCAGTCGCTGCTCGGCATCGGTCATGGCCCGTTCGGGCTTTCCAAAATCCAGCGGGTTTCGAGGATCGATCCTGACCGGCACGGCATCATGAGCTGGCCCCAGATAATGTCCATCCTTGAGATTCCAATATTCCCGCTTGCCCATACTGATGAACTGGGGGAGATTTTCATTGAGAGTTCCAAGACCATAGTGCACCCATGCGCCTAAGGTGGGGAATTCCCCATCGAGCATATGCCGTCCGGAATGAAACTGAGTCTGGGCGCCATGATTGTCGTCGGTGGTAAACATCGATCGTATGATGGCGATGTCATCGATGCACGATCCAATATTTGGAAGCCAGTCGCTCACCTCAATACCGGACTGGCCGTACTTCTTGAATCCCACCTGGAGTGGGTAAAGGACGTTCCGCTGCTGACCGTTGGCATCGTTGATCACCGTGACACGAGCCAGTTTGAGTTTTTCAGGGTTCTGTGCGTCCTTGTAGGGGGTCTGGGCTATCGACTTGCCAGCATACTTCGTGAGTTCCGGCTTGGGATCGAATGTTTCCATGTGGCTGACGCCACCGTTCATGAACAGCCAGACGACTGACTTGGCTTTAGGTGCGAAGTGCGGTTTACCGTCGGGCAGGGACCAAGGTTCTCGCGCTGGTGAATCGCGTGCAATCATGGCCGCAAGCGCGAGATTGCCGAAACCCAGACATGAGTTGGAGAGGAATCCGCGGCGGTTCATGATGCGACCCCGATCTGATTTAGCGGATCGTGACAAAATCGTTGTGATTCAGGAGTGCGAGGATCAGCCGAGCGTAAGCCGACTGTCTTTTCTGTTCGTCCGTACCGTTGGCCAGTCGATGTAATTCATCGATTGCACGATTGCAAGCTTGGAATTCTTCAGCGGACGGTGGCCAACCCAGTAACCATACGAAACTCCGTCGAATGAATTCTCCGTTGGACTTCGCATCGATTTGTTTGGCGATTGCGGTCGCGCGGTCGAGAGCGAAAGCGCTATTCGAAAGTGCCAGTGCCTGCTGGGGGACGATACTCTCAGTGCGTCGGTAGCAATCGAGGACGTTGGCATCATCAAAAATCGAAAGCAATTTATTGTGCTCGTTATGGGATTGGAAAAAGTAAATGCTCCTCCTTCGACTGTTCGCTTGCTGAGCGGACGGAACGGCGGGGCCGCCTTTGGTGGGATCCAGTTCACCGGCGAGCAGCAGCAGGCTATCTCGAATAGTCGGAGCATCCATCCGCATGGAAGTCCGCCGCCAGTAATAGCGATTCTCGGGATCGATGGCCTGCTGTGTGTCCGATTCCTTCGCTGAGAGTCGATACATTTGCGAAGTCACCATGAGACGATGAAGATGTTTGATGGACCAACACTGTTCCATGAATTCGAGTGCGAGCCAATCGAGAAGTTCCGGATGAGAGGGCTTTTGTCCCTTTCGGCCAAAATCAAAGACCGTCAAAACTAATGGCTGGCCGAAATGCCTGAGCCAGACATGATTCACGAGTACCCGGGCTGTCAGTGGATTGTCAGTACTCGCGATCCAATTCGCCAATGCGGACCGACGTCCGGTACTGATTTTAGGAAATGGTTTCATTCGGGACGCTTCGTTCTCAAGATTCGACTCGGGCGTTTTGAGCGCCCCTTGCAGCGGTGTGAATGTCTCACCCGGATTCTTAAGTTGCAGAATAGTCTTTTCGTGGTTGGCTTTCGCTATTGCCAGGCGTTTAGCTGGTCCGATACGCCTTATACCCAGAGTCTTTGCCAATTCCGCTTCTGCCTTGGTAACCTGGCGCGCTGCACGATCATTCTCCAGTTCCTTCTCGGCGCGTGCAGCGGCTCGCGCCGCCTTCAAAGCCTCCTCTGGTGTTCCTGTCACCCGAGCGCGTTCCGCCTCCCACCGCTTGACCACAGCACGCACCGCATGCTCGCTTTCTTTGCGAGCAAGTTCGATGTGATTCTTCAAAACAAAGTCCTGAATCTGTGGACTGTGTGATTCAGGAGGCAGATTGATTTCTCGAATTCTTAATTCCTGAGAGATTAAGAATGATGGGATTCCCGGCGAGATGGGTTTGTCCTTTCGGGGTTGTTTATCATCGCCACGGATAAAAAGGTATGTCGGTGCATTGAGATTGCAATCGAAGACACGAGGCAGACCATCTTTCGCGAAGTTGGTTTCTCCGGGCACCATCTCCGCTCGAACCTGATAGGGTTCGAAGAATGCTCGAAAACGATAGTAGTCGACCTGACTGATCGGATCATACTTGTGGTCGTGGCATCGAGCGCAGTTCCAGGTCAGTCCGAGAAACGCTTTGGAGGTATGTTCGACAGTTTCGTCCATCCAAGAATTTCGATTGAATCGAAAGTACTGCCGGGCAAGGTAACCCGTTCCGCGAACACGTTCATGATCGCTAGGATATAGTTCGTCTCCTGCAAGCATTTCGCGAATCATCACGTCGTAACCTTTGTCCGATTCGAAGGAGTCGATGGCCCAATCCCGCCAATGCCACATATGCTTTTGACTGTTGCGAACTTCCGCACCCAGTCCCCACCAATCCGAGTAACGCCAAATGTCAAGAAAATGCCGTGCCCACCGCTCGGCGTATTGGGGAGAAGAAAGGAGGCGGTCGACCAGTCGCTCATAAGCATCAGGTCGATCATCGCTCAGGAATTCACGGACTTCTTCTTGCGTAGGCGGTAAGCCTGTGAGATCGAGATAGACGCGACGTAACAGCATTCGTTGGTCAGTTGCTATCTGCGGTATGAGTTTTCTCTTATGCCATTCAGCCGCGATAAACCGATCGATTGGGTTTTGATTGAACGCAGGAATTGAAACGTCAGGAAGCGGAGCCCGGATTGGCTTGCGAAACGCCCAATGCTCACGTGGATCTTTTTCTGGCTGATCTTCCGCCGGATAGATCGCCCCGGCATCGATCCAGCTTTTGATTTTCGTGATCTGTTCGCGTGTCAGTGGCAGCCCTTCGGGCGGCATTCGGAGATCGGCCTCCGATTCGGCAATGCGCTCGATGAGAACGCTGTCTTCGGCGTTCTTCGGGATGAGGACTGATTGAATCTCTTTTCCGCTATCCAGACGAAGATCGGATTTTTGCGCAAGCACGCCGTGACAGGCATAACACCGATCCTTCAGGATTGGCTTGATGTCGCGGACATAGTCCACTGGATCGGAAGGAAGAATTGGTTTTGTGAGAACCAACACAAAGAGAAACGAAAGGGCTCGCATGACAACCCTCGGAGGCGGGACCAGACGCCAAGGTCGGCGTCCGGCGTACTATCAGTCTACTTCTTCAGGAGCATTACCTCTACCTTCCGGAACTCGACAGGGTGACTTTCTGCCTGAAGTGATATGTAACCCTCGCTCAGGAGAAGCTTACTGGGATCTTTGATTAGCTTCTTCGCGTCGGCATCGCGGGGATCGAGTTGGGGCTGTTCGAATTCCAAAACGGATTCGTCGTTGATCTTGTGGATGATTTTACCGCTTCCGTGGACTTCGACTTCCATCGTGACCCATTGATCGCCATGGTAGGACTTCGAAGTGGAATTGGTGCAGTGCGGAAGGAAGAGTTTTCCTTTCATTACCACATTCGTGCCAGGAGTGCAGAGGTTTCCCGTCGTTCGCGTTCCTTTGCCCGATCCGCCAAGCATCTGGCCTTCGATCGAGACCGGAAATTTCTGATCCTTTTCCATAGTTTTCGGATCCTGACAATGGAACATGATTCCACTATTGCGGATCGCCCATCCCGGACCGCCGGTCACCTGTTCACCAACGAATCGGTATTCGACCCTAAGACGGTAATGTGAAAGCTTATCCTTGTAAAAGAGATGGCCGAAGTTTTCATCGAACTTGGTGTACTTGTCGTACTTGGCTTTCAAGATGCCATCTTCAACTCGAAACGTATCGGCATGGTTGACGCCGTAATCAAAACCTTTGATCTTAGGCGTCCAGCCATCCAGATTTTTCCCATTGAAGAGTGGCGTCCATTCGTCAACTTTAGGATCCGCTGCGAAACTGTATGATGTCAGCGCTAGTAGCGTAAATAAGGAGAGTGTTCGCACGGTTCAACCTTTCATTGGAAAATTAAAAAGCCCCGAGAACCTCAACGGTGCCCGAGGGTGACGTCAATATCGTGCCGGGATCCTGATGACCGCGGCGGAGATATCCTAGTGCTATCGGACCGAATCGTGGCGAGATCGCTGATGAACTTGAAACTCCCACTTCCTGACCATCTCGTTGGAGGCTTGTACCCGGTGGTAACGGAGACGATTCGCATTTCAATCGGACCAGTTGGCGGTTGACAAAGCCCGCACGATCGCGGGACATGATGATCGGCTCCTGGCCGATAAAACATCCTTTGGTGTAGCTGATCGCGCGTCCCACCTGCGGAAGTTCCAATACGAACCGACTTGCGTCAATATCTTTGCCGTAAACAGGTACGCCCGCTTCAATTCTCAATATTTCATAATCCTCTTCAGTCCCAGGAGATGCTCCATGGGATGCCAGCAATTCCGCAAATCGCTCATGGTCGCTTTTGGGTAAGACCAGATCGTATCCCAACTGGCTCACACGATCGGTGCGACGGATCGAGAGCGTCAATCGTGAATTAAATGTGCGAATCATATGCTGGAACAGTTCAAGCGAAGGTATCGCCTCATGGAGTAATCGCTGCAACACAGTGTTCGCACTAGGTCCAACAATATGAAATTGCGAATACTCACTGGTTCGATCGCTCAACTCGACCGCCTCGGAAATCAGATACCGATCAAGATGCTGGTAAAGATCGGGTCCGCGTCCGGGTGTCGTATCGAGCCAGATCGCATGTTGTCCATCTGAATTGAGGACATGGTAGGCAAGCGTATGAAAAAGCGTTTTGGCTTTATGGTCGAGGAAATATGTCTCGCATCCGCCGCCAAGGGGCAACTCACGCAGATCGTTCGTACTGAGATTGGTGAGGAATGCCGGCGCGTCCGCCCCCGAAACTTCGACCTTTCCCTCCGCCGAGTGGTCAAAGTACGCCGCCGTCGAGTAGGCCGCTTGGTAACCTGATGTTTCGTTCATGATTGATCGTGATTCACCATACGAACAACGGAGCGGTGTGCCTGGTGTAAAACCAAGACCGCCTCCGAGGATTCTATCAATCGTTCCAGTTCGCGGGCGTTGCCGATCCCGAATGCGAAAAGCTCCTCGGCAAGATCCGATTCGCAATTCGCCAAATAAATCCTTGCTCGCCGAGCAGCCGTCGCCCACAAGTGGCAGGCCACCCAGTCGTCGGGCTTTACTTTTTTCAGCATCCGCCGAGCTAAGCGGGGATCATCATATCGCTTGAGAATGTCGATTCCCGTTCCCGAAATCTCCAGTTCAGGAGACAATAAGACGATCCGCCCTCCCGGCTCGACAACCCGCGCCGCATTGATAGCCGCCAGCGCTAACTCCGCGAAATCCGCGGTCTGGGAGATTGAGGCGATCACTGTCCTGGGCCGATCGGATACATTTGAACACCAGCGATGTTTATAACGAGAAATTCCTTCCAAAAGGCTGTTCGGAAGCCCCGCCACGATCTCGACAATCCGCGAACCAGCATCAATTGCCTGAACAAAAAACGGTGAACCAAATAGTTCGATGATCTCACGAATCTCCGGATCCGTCACTGGATTCTTGTATCGAAAAATTCCGCGATAATGGAGACGAGTTTCTTCATTGCTTAAGGCCGGAAAAATCAGATCTTCACCTCCGGCAATCCCACTCAGAGCATCAAAACGGCGACCACCCACCACGATCACAAAATCCGATTCCACCAGTCGACGATTGAGATAAACCCGTCTTTCTCCTGATGTGGTAGCCACATAGGCGAGTTTTTTGGGGTCATCAGGATTGTGGATCTCGGTCTGAATATCTGTGTACGCTTCCGGAAGCTCATCGATCCATTTCGGTTCTGGAGCTTCGGATCGAAGGATCGCGGTCACGTTCTTCAACTCGATACCGGCGTCTTTGAGAGTCTTGAGCACCGATGAAAGAACCTCTGTCATTCCCGGAAACGAATCGTCAACGACGATCGCAATCTGATCGTCGGATGTGACCGCCTGACGGAGCGGTGCGTAGCGATACGGATGCTCGAGTGCGATCGCCACCAACCCTTCGGTGCTCGTTGCACCTGTCTCCGGATCGGGTGCGACACCCGCGATCATCGGTGCGTGCGGAAACTCGATATCCCAAATGTTCGTTCCAACCGAAAGTGAAATCCTCAAATCGACACCGCTCACGAAAGAGTGAAAAGTCAAATTGCTATTCTATGACTTGGCCGTATCAGGTGCCGGCTTGGCGCCGTATCCCAAAGGAATTGCACCGGGTGGAAGTTTCGGCTGACACCAGCGCAAATACAATTCGAGCAGAATCGCGGCCAGAAAGATTCCGATGCTGATCCACTGGGAAAGGGTTAAACCGAAACGGTAGGTCGGTTCGATGCGGATCGCTTCGTTCAGGAACCGATGGATCGCGTAGACAACCATCAGTAGCACCATAACTTGACCATCGTGACGTCGGAACGGTTGAAACGTCAGAAGCAAGATGGTAATCAGTACCATACTGATCGTTTCATAAATCTGAGTTGGGAAAAACGTTCTTGTGCGTGGGATAAAGCTGATCGGTATTCGCTCACCGTTGCGCTCCACAACAAGATCCAGACTCTTAATCGATAACGGGGCGTTACGTGCGAGTTCATAAACACGATCATGCCCAAGGATTTCCAGTTGAGTCTTGAGCGGAGTCAACTTGTCGAGGACAGTATCAAGTTCTTCTCGACTATTGGATTCGACAATAATGGCTTGTTTGACTCCCGATCGCTCCACGCCCCGTGCAACCAGTCCGGTGGATTGGATGATTTTCGTGGCTTCACTCAGGACACTCTCGCTCCCGGAAATCTCGAGCACCATGGCGTTCGGTGAACCGTTCAGTTCAATAACCCGATCACCGGGTTGCAAGCCCGCCCGTTCGGCGGCGCTGCCGGGTTCGACTGCACGAACTACGGTCCGGAGGTCGCCGGCGAGTGAATCGTTTTTCGGTGGAATCGAAAAACCGGTTGTCGTCTGGAGGCCGTGAATTTGCGGAAGGCGTGCCGTCTCATCCGGTGGCCATGTCACTTGCCGCTTGGCGTGCGCCGAAAGGAGCGGAAATTGACCCAGTTCTGGCGGCAACGGCATCGGTTGGCATTGCTCACACGCAACCTGACCCCAACAGCATCCGTTGAGGTAACAGCCGATCCGGCCAATCGCCATGCCAATCGCCAGCAGAGGCGCAACCGCATCCGCGAGTTGCCATCCATTGATTCCAAACTTCTTGATGACTCGTTGCCGATACATCAGGTATCCGAGAAATCCCCCGAAAATCGAACCATAAAAGACAATTCCGCCATCCCAGATCGAAAAGAACGCCACGAACAAGCCCGGTAACGATTGATCAGGGAACTGCTCGTGGTACTGAATCATGTACACGATCCGCGCACCCGCAATGCCCGTCGCCAGCAAAAGCATCGCCATATCCTGAAATCGTTCCCACGAAAGACCCACCTTCGGCGTACGCCACTTTCCCCAACCCACGACAACCACAAACGAGAGCAACAGCATCGCCCCGAAACCAAACAGGGGATAGCCAAGAAATGGAATCTGAAACAGGACTTGTTGCATGATCCGTCCGTCCGTGAAGTAATCCCTCACTCAGGATACAGGAGATGGCATGAAGTGCTACTTAGTCCAGCCGAGATGATGGGGTGAATTCAGGAAAAGTCATCAATTCTTCGAACATCTTTCCCGTTCGCTTTGACTTCGCGCACTTCCGGATCGATGACTCCGCCATATGCCGTCATGCTCGTGACCGAGACGTTCTGACACTGGCTCGTCTTTCCACCGACACTGCCACACCCTACCGTGGAAAGACACTCAAATTTCGGAAGCGCCTATGCGCAGCAAGGGTTTGCGTCAATTTCGACCGTTCGCTGAATCGAAGAAAAGGGTACGCAGTTCGACGAAATTCATGCCGAAGCTGATTATCGTGAGAGCATAAACGGCGGCTCGCGGCAACGGTCTCTTTAACGGTTGTGAAACAGGCTTTCGGAATCTGTCCCGGTGGAAGAGCCGAAAATGATCAAATGATCACCGGTGTCATCGAAACGATACCCGCTACTTCATTCGATTCGAGAATCGCTTCAAAAATTCATCGCGGAATCGCGATCGCCGGTCGAACCGCTGCGGTTCCTTGCGGTCCAGAATCTCCGCGTCGGCGTCGAGATGCCCGAGTAATTCGTAAACCGAGTCGGGTTGGATCTGAGTCTCGATCAGAGTGAACGTGAGCCGGATTGCGGGTTCGCCTTCAATGGTTCTGCGGAACGAGGCACGCTGGATCAATCGGGTTTTCGGGTCGATCTCGATCTCGATCTCGCGGAAGCGCGGATTCCGGTTCAGGAAGTTCGGACGGATTCGTGCTTCGATCTTAATGGGTTCGCCGGGTTGTCCGGAATCTTTGCGGAGCATGGTGAAGCGCTCAAGAACCTCGCCCAATGTTTCAACCGCACGCAAGCTGACCAGTTCGCACATTCGAGTCAGCGGTTCGCCCACTTCCGTCGGTTCAAAAAGTAAACCTCGTTTTCGCGTCAGCGCAAACCAGATTCGGCCTTCCGAGTCCTGCCCGGCGGAGTATTGGGGGCCATCGCCGGTTGTTTGAATCCAGAACCGATCTCCGCGAGTCCAGATCCGGTACGTCTTCGAAAGCGGTGGAATCTGAAACCGCCTGAGGATCGGAAACTCGTTTTCCGTCACCAGATCATAAAGTCGATCCGTCGCCACCGCATGCGCAGTCTGGGCTTCGCGGACAATCTGCTCCGCCGCGGTCAGTTGCGGAGGCGACGTGGGATTGAAGAACAGGATCCCCGCAGCGCTCGCCGCCAGCGCACCCGCACTTGCCCCTGCGACCCAGCGCAGCCAGCTTCGACGATGCGTAGGAACGGACGATCGACGCACCCGTCCCAGCATCGCGTGGGCGTCCACACGCTCCGCCTCTCGATCAAGATGTTCGCGAATCGCGGATTCCCAAGGGTCCTTCATCGAATCGCCTCCTCAGACCGGAACGTCATCAGCATCTCCGCCATCGCTCCCCGTGCCCGATGAACTAACACCCCAGCATTGTTGGACGAAACACCCAGGATTTCACCGATTTCGTTTTGCGAAAATCCCAGGCTCTTCAACTCGATCGCCGCCCGTTGCTGAGGCGGAAGTTTCTGCAACGCCATCCCGATCGCGATCGAAAGTTCATTGGCTTCGGCGAACTGATCGGGCGAAACGGCGGTACGATCGACCGGGTCTTCGCTTTGCTCCTCGCCCGCGCTGTCGTCCGATCGAATCAGCCGGAACGTGAATCGCCGGCGCTGGTTCAGGTTGATCGTCGCATTTGTGATGGCGGTGTAAAGGAGCTTCATCCCATCTCGCGGCAGGTCGTAGACAGCGGCTTTGGCGAGTAATCGGGTGTAACAATCCTGAACGATATCCTCGGCATCGTGTTCGTTTCGAAGGAGCGAACGTGCGTAGGCCACGGCTCGCGGAGCGGTTGCCACGATCCAGTCATCCAGCTTCGCATCGCTCACAAGCGTTTGACTCACAACTTGATGGCTAACACGGAACGTGAAGAGATCTTACAGTGAATTTTCAACCGATGTCCCACAATTGGAGCGGAGAATGGTTGGCGGGGTATTCACCCGTTTTCCCTTTGACCCGACCATTGCCGGACGAGTTGGCATTCGTCCCGATCATGGCCAGAATCTGACCCTTGGGATCGAGATCCAGACTGTGACAATTCGGAATTTTGGTCGATTGAAAGATCGGATTCGCGTCCGGAGGCGACCAGATCAGGAGCTTACCGTTCCCGGGCTGCCCGCTCGTCACGGCGGCAATCCGATCGTTCGGTAACAGGCACAGATCATGAATGAATCCTTCGCTTTCGCTGGCGCCTTTCCAGACCCAGCGGACCGCTCCCGTGAGAGGGTCGAGGGCAGCGAGCCGCGGGAATCCTTGCACGAATCCGCCGGTCTTGGGTTGAGACCCGGCGGCGTACAGCGTCTTGCCGTCGTGTGAATAAAGCAGACACCGAATTCCTCCCACATCCTGAATGCGATCGAGGAGGTGGAATTCGGGTTGTCGAAATTCGCGGACGGTTTTCAGTTGTTGGTCGAGGATGCGAATCGTGCCGAAGAGGTCTCCGATTGCAAGCGTTTGGCCATCCGGTGAATAGGTGATCGAGAAGAGATCCACACCGATGATACGCTCGCGGAGTTTTTCACCGGTACGGGTTTTCGCAATTCGAATCAGTCCGTCCCGGCTGCATGTCGCGCAGTCTTTACCGTCAGGGCTGACCGCAATGGCACGGATCCCGTTTTGGTGCGCAGTATGAGACCAGCGCAATTGCGATTCAGACCAGCAACAGAACTGGCCCCAGGAATCGGCGGAGAGGAGTTCGCCGGAAGGCAGATAGGCGAGCGCCGTGACCCATCCCTGATGAGACTTGAGTTCCTTTTCGAGTTTCAATTCGGGGCTTTGCAGGATACGAACGATGCCATCGATCCCCGCTACGGCAATATTCTGGCCTTTGGGATCGAAGCGGATGCGTGTCGCCTGCACCGGCAACGGATACGGTTTTCCCCGTTCTTTGGGTGGCTGATTCATGCCAGAACCTCCTTCACCGCATGCATCTCTTCGTGCGCGATCGGAAGCGGTTGGGAGTTGTTGAAGTAATTCGTTTTCTCCGAATTGATCCCCAACGCCTCAAACCAGGTATGGAACAGATGCCCCACATCGTACGGTTCCGTGGCGATGTCCGTGCCCAGCTCATTGGTTTTGCCCACCGCGATTCCCTTTCGGATTCCGCATCCGCCCATGCAGATCGACCACGCCTCCGGCCAGTGATCACGGCCCAGATGACCGTTGATCCGCAGGGTGCGCCCGAATTCCGATATGACAATGACGAGTACCTGATCGAGCAATCCGCGATCCGAGAGATCCTGCATGAGCGAAGCAAACGGCCGATCGAACTTCGGGACAAGACTTGCGTGGCCGTTGAAATTGTCGCCGTGCGTATCCCAGCCGTAGGATGTGACTTTGACGAAGGTGACCCCTTCTTCAATCAGTCGTCGGGCCAGAAGCAAGTGGCGCCCCAGATCGTGGGTTCCATAACGATCCTGATCGCTCTGCGGTAATTTCGAAAGATCGAACAACGAGACTCGCTTCTGCAGTTGCGAGGCGAGTTCGAAGGCGTGGCTGTTGGCTTCGACGGTTTTCTTCTCACGCTGAGCCTGATAGCGCCGGTCGGCGAGTTTGCGGAGCTCGTTCCGCTCATTGTCATCGTCCGGACTGATCTCGGGTGGTCGGATGAGGTTTTCGGGAGGTTTGCCGTCGCCGAGCGCCAGCGCCCCGTACTGCGGGCCCAGAAAGCCAGCGTCTTTGTAAATGAATCCCCCATTCATCGGCTTGACCCAGACATAGGGAGGAAGTCCGGACGTCCCCGCTCCGATCAGTTTCGCAATGGCCGAGCCGAAATACGGATAAACCACGCCTCGGTTCTTCGGATCGCCTCGCTGGATCCGATCCACGCCTGCGGAGTGAGAGTTATCCTGCGTGCTGACGCTGCGGATGATCGCCAGATGCTTCATCAGCTTGGCGGTCTCGGGCAATAACTCGGAGATATGAATGCCGGGAACGCTGGTCGGGATCGATCGAAACGGACCGCCGAACATTGTCTTCGGCTTCGGATCCCAACTCTCCAGTTGGCTCATTCCGCCATCGAGCCAGATGAAGAGGATTTGACGTTTTTCTTTCCGCAACTGCTCCGCAACGGCGGGCAATGCCAAACTCCCCAGCGAGGCGCCGAGAAACGCGCGGCGGGAAAATTGGTGTTCGTGAGGCTTGCAGGATGGTCGCATCAGTGATTGACTCCGAATTCGGTCGATGCCAGCAACGACCACGCGAGATTGGCCAATGCCCGATCTCGGCTCTGCTTTCGAGGATTGAGATAATCGACCACCGTTTGAATTTCATCCGGAGTCGGACGGCGGGAAAGAATCGAAACGTAGAGTTCATCGGCGATGGCATCCGGCTTTTCGAGTTTCGCCAGTCGGTCGATCAGATTGCCGGGTGATCGCTGGAGATGCTTTGTGAACTCCTTGTCGTTGAGCAGGAAGAGGGCGGCTTTGAGCGAAGGAGCGATTTCGTCTTCCGGTTCGCGAGGTTGGTTCATGTAGGTCTTGAGGAATCGCGATTTGAGATTCGGTTCGTCGTTCGATCCGGTTGCGGTGAGGATGCTCTGGTAGAGTTGTTCGGCCGATAAGCGCTTTTCGAATGCCGTATCGTACCGTTTCGTCGCTTGATTTGTTCGGTTTCTGGAGGATCGCTGGTAGGCTTGAGATGAAACGATTTCCCGGACCAGCCAGCGGATGTCGTAGTGGTGTTCAATAAACGCCTTGGTCATGTGCTTGAGAAGTTCGGGATGCGAGGCGGGGTTTTCGGCGTGGGAGAGATCGAGCGGGTGAATCAGTCCGCGGCCCATGAAGAGGAACCAGATCCGATTCACGAAGTTGGTTGCAAAGTCCGGGTTTTGCGGTGACGTGATGGCTTCGGACAGCGACACCAGCGTGCGATACTTCGGGATGCCGGGATTCTTTGTTTTTCGATCGGGCTTCTCAAGGTATTCCTCGCCTTTTGGAAGCGCGGGGATTTCCAGCATCATTCCGCCGGGGAGTGCGGGGGCGGTCTGCATCTGGACTTTGGTGAAGACGGATGCGAACGCGAGTTTGTCGGTCGTGGGGCGCTCGGCGACCTGCAGCGATTTGGCATCGGCGAGATAGATGTTGCGAATAAATGCATGCAATCCTTGAAAGTGCGACTGCTTGTATTCGGGAATCGTGAGGTGATCGTGGCATTCGCAGCATTGAAAGTTTTTGCCGAGGAAGAGCCGGCCGATGTCGCGGGTGAGTCCGGAATAGTCAACCGGGTTCTGGCCGTAGTTCTCGAGCCGCTTCGCCATGAAAAAGCGAGACCCTTCAACGCCATCAGCTCGAAGAATCTCCTTTGCCAGTTCGTTCCACGGTCGATTTTTTGCAAAGCAATCATTCAGGTAGTTCGTCCAGCGCTCATCGTCACCGAGTCGTTCCATCCACATCACGTGAAACGCGCTGGCCATTCGCGTGGCGTAGGTGGGGCGGTTGAGCAATTCGTCGATGATCGCGATTCGTTTGGTTTTGGAAGGATCATCCAGAAAAAGTCGCGTTTCTTGGGATGACGGAATCGTACCGGAAAGATCGAGGAAGATCCGCCTGAGAAATTCCGCATCAGCCGAGCGTTGTTTCGGGGTTTCCGCCGGAATCTCGCGGTCGATGATCGCATGCAGAGGTTCGTCCGCGCGACCATGAGCGCAAAAAAAGGAAAACAGCAGGAACAAAATGAATCGCATGATCGGGTCGGGGAATAGCGGGTGGCGGGTCAATCGGCATTCGAGCTTACCATGTCGGAGTCTCTATTGCCAGAAAAACGTCTTGTTCGAATGCCCTGTTCTCGGTTACACCGTGTTCATGAAACCGAAAACCGTTCTGGTTCTGATACTTGTCCTGTCGATCGGGTGTGATTCGGCGTTGGAGGATCGACTGCCGATCGCTCCTGCGCAGCCGGAACGCGCGAGTCATGCGGACTTCGATCCGGACCGGTGCGGTGCGCTTGAAGGGCGGATCGCGTGGACGGGTGAAAGACCGAAGATCGATCCGCTTCTCGTTTCGCGATTTACCACAGGAAAGCCGCTCGTTGTCGATCAGTATCCGCACCCGAATGCGCCGAACATCAGCGGGTCGAACGGATTAGGATCCGCCCTTGTCTCTCTCAAGGGGATCGACCTTGCGCGTTCGAAACCGATGGCTCCAAAATCCGTTCGGGTAGAACTCGATGAAGCGGGAATCATGATTGTGGATGCGGATCAACGGAAACGGGCGGTGTGGTTGCCGATCGGGTCGGACGTGACTTTGGTCAATCGCATTCAGGGGATCGGCGGGATCCGAGTTCGCGGGGCGGCGTTTTTCGGTCAGATGTTCCCGGAATTCGGCGGAACGTCCACGCGAGCGCTCAATCAACCCGGCTGGGTCCATTTCACGAGCGCCAGCGGTCAATACTGGGCTAGCGCGGATTTGTATGTGAGCGAACATGGGTATGTCGCTCTGACAGACGAAACGGGTCAATTTCGCATGGAGCAGGTGCCAGATGGCGAGTACGATCTCATCGCCTGGCACCCGAACTGGCACGTGATCGCGCACGAACTCGATCCCGAGACTGGTGTCCGTGCACGTCAATCCTACGGTGCGCCAGCGGAGATCCGCACGCGCGTGCGAATCACGGCAGGAGATGTCACGTCGGTCAAGTTGGCGTTTTCTGCGAGCGATTTTCCCCCTACACGATGAAAGTTCTCTGCTTGAGCAGTGATGGTCAAATGAACAAATCCGCGTTCGGTCCGCGAGAAGATCAGAATTCTTCTTGAATTCCTCACATGTCTGGGACAGAATGCCCATGATCGGTTGTCTCTCAACAATCGCCTGCGAGTGAATCGCTAGAATCAACGATTTACTCAGGTGATGGAGAGAGGTTTGTCATGCATATTTATCCCGCAATTGATCTCCTGGGCGGACGATGTGTCCGACTTCGTCAGGGAGACTATTCCCGGGAAACCGTATTTTCCGATGATCCCGTCTCGGTTGCCCGGCAGTGGGTCACGCAGGGAGCGGATCGACTTCATCTTGTTGATCTCGACGGCGCGAAAGCCGGCAGACCCATCAATGGGGATGTGATCCAGCGAATCGTCCAATCAGTCGATGTTCCATGCCAGCTTGGCGGTGGAATTCGCAGCGAAGCGGATCTGGAGACGGTTTTCCGCTGGGGGGTGCGCTGGGCTGTGCTTGGGACGCGTGCGCTTCAAGAGCCGGGTTGGGTCTGCCAGATGGCCGATCGATACCCGGCTCAAATCGTTTTGGGAGTCGATGCCCGCGATGGATTTGTCGCCACCGAAGGCTGGCTGAGCACGTCGAGCACCAGAGCGACCGATCTCGCACGCGCAGTCGAATCCGCACCACTCGCGGCCGTCGTTTACACCGACATCGCCAAGGATGGAATGATGAGCGGTCCAAACTTTGAAGCATTGATGGAGATGCAATCTTCGGTTCGTCTGCCCGTCATCGCATCGGGCGGCGTGAGCAATGCCGATCATGTCGCACGGCTGGCATCCCTCTCGGTATTTGGATGCATCATCGGCCGGGCGCTCTACGAGGGCACTGTTGATTTGTCGGTCATTCTGGCCATGGCTCGGGCGACGACTCTTCGTTAACCGTCGCTTGTTGCCGTGGCTCCTCTTCCAGTGGAGTTCACATTATGAGCAAGCATCTCGTTGAAGACGTGCGCGATATCGCATTTGTCGGACATCGTGCGTCAGGCAAAACCAGCCTGACCGATGCTCTCTTATTCGAAGCCCATGCCGTTGATCGATTGGGAAGCGTGGACGACGGCACATCGATGGGCGATACCGATGAGGATGAGAAACGCCATCACTTTTCCATTGATACTCACGTCCTTCATGCCGAGCATGGCGGAAAGCACCTGAACTTTCTGGATGCCCCCGGTACGCCGGACTTCATCGGCGCCGCCATCGAAGCGCTCTCTGCGGTCGAGACGGCGGCGGTTGTGGTTTCGGCCGTCAACGGGATCGAAGTGAACACGCGGCGGATGTTTCATGAAGCGGGCCGTATGGGTCTGGCACGCATTCTGATCATCAACAAGCTCGACGCGGACAAAGTGGATTTCGAAGGTGTTGTTGCCAGCATCCGGGAATCGTTCGGGAAAAATTGCGTCCTGTTCAATCTGCCGAACGACGTCGGTCCGAATTTCAATGGCGTGATTGATATTGTTCACAAACCCAACGGGACACCGACGACGTTTCCTTATGATCAGAAAAAGGCCCGTCTCGAATTGATGGAAGCGGTGGTGGAAGTCGATGAAGTCCTGATGGAGAAATACCTGACCGACGGCAGCATCTCGGATACTGAACTTGAGAAGGCGATTCCGCAGTGCATCGCGTCGGGATATGTGATTCCCATTTTCTGCACGTCTGCAAAAAAAGACCGCGGCGTAAAGGAACTTCTTGAAGGTCTGGAGCGATTCGGTCTTTCGCCCAAGATGGGAATCAATCGACTCAAAGGGATGAGTTTCGGCAATAACGGAACTCTGATTCCGGCCGAACCGATCGATTCGTCGGAATTCCTTGGCCAAGTCTTCAAAGTGGTGAATGATCGCTACGTCGGGCATCTGAGTTACATACGTGTCCTTTCCGGTACACTCACTCCGAATCACAACATCATTGACCTCAACAACGGGAAATCGATTCGCGTGGGGCAACTTCTGCAGATGCAGGGCAAGTCTCACGTTCCGATTCAGGAAGCGGTGCCGGGCGATATCGTGGCGGTGGCGAAGGTTGAGGGTTTGCATATCGGTGACACGATCGCGTTCCGGACCGATGCGCCGAAAATGCCGGACATGGTGTTTCCCTCGCCGATGTTTGGCGTTGCCGTCGAGCCGAAGAATCGCGGTGATGAAGAGAAGATCGCAAGCGGCCTGCACAAGATCGCCGAAGAAGACCCGACTCTCAAAATCACTCACGATCCCCAGACGCATGAATTGCTGGTGAGCGGAGTCAGCCAATTGCATCTGGAAGTAATGCGGGAGCGATTGAAACACCGCTTCGATGTGGAAATTGTCACGAAGGAACCCAAAGTCCCGTATCGCGAAACGATCCTGGCAAACGGAGAAGGGGATTACAAACACAAAAAGCAAACCGGCGGTCGCGGACAATTCGCAGAGGTCCACCTGCGTGTCTACCCGTTGTCACGCGAGATCAAGGATCAGGCGCAACTCGAGGCAGAGTTCGCCAACAAAACCAATTTCGAAAAAATGCGATCGGTTCACTACGATCCGCATCTGAACTTCGCGTTCATCGATCATATCGTTGGCGGTTCGATCCCCAACAACTTCATCCCCGCGATCGAAAAGGGCGTGAAGGAAATGATGGAACGCGGGGCGCTGGCGGGCTACCGCATGCAGGATATCGCCGTCGAAGTCCATTTCGGGAAGTATCACGACGTGGACTCCTCCGAAGCGGCCTTCAAGACCGCCGCGAGATACGCATTCAAAAAGGCCTTTCTTGCCGCACGTCCGACACTGCTGGAACCGATCGTCAAACTGGAAGTGACCGTTCCTTCGCGGTTCACCGGCGCCGTGCTGGGCGACTTGCCAACGCGGCGGGCGCAAGTCGAAAATCAGGATACGCTGCCGGGTGATTTGAATGTGATCCAGGCCCGGGTTCCGTTGGCCGAAGTCGCACGCTATGCCGCTCAACTCGGCGGGATCTCGCAGGGGCTCGGTTCTTATTCCATGGAACTGAGCCATTACGAGGTTGTGCCGGCCAACGTGCAGCAACAGGTCATTTCGAAATCTCAAATGAAGGAACTGGAAGACGATTGAGGACCATCGAAGTAAACAGAGAGGGTATCGTTTCGAGTGGAAACGATACTCTTTTCACTTAAGAGTACCAGTCCACCGTGCATCCCCATAAACCCCACTACGACCGCCACGCGGGTTCGGCTGAAAATAAAGAATTCCTCAGGAAAATCAGCCGCCATCGCATCGATCCGCCCCAAGTCGCCGCCAACGTCTCCGCAGCCGATCTGCTTGATCAGGCCTTCCTCAGCTACAACGCCGGACGCCTGCGCGAAGCCTGCCAACTCTTCGTCAAGCGATATCTCGCCGAGGAGACCACCGTCGGCCTCGCGCTCTCCGGTGCGCTCACGCCGGCGGGTCTGGGGATTTCATGCCTCGTACCGCTCATCGAAGCCGGGTTCATCGACTGGATCATCAGTACCGGTGCCAATCTTTACCACGATACCCACTACGCTCTCGGCATGGATCTGTATCAGGCTGGGCCAAGTCTGCCCGATCTTGAGTTGCGTGAGAATCAAGTCATTCGCATTTACGATATCGTCTTCGATTACGAGAACCTGTTGGGAACCGATGCGTTCTACCGCAAGCTCCTTCGCAGTGACGCATTCCAGAAGACGTTCAGTACGGCGGAGTTTCATTATCTCGTCGGGAAGTATCTCAATGAGCGAGAAATCCAAACCGGCCATACGGGCAAGAGCATGCTGGCGGCGGCGTACAGGTGTGGTGTACCGATTTACACAAGCTCGCCCGGGGACAGCAGCATCGGCATGAACGTGGCCGCTTTGCAACTCGAAGGCTACAAGCTGGAGATCAATCCGTTTCTGGATGTGAACCAGACGGCCGCGATCGTCTGGAACGCCAAGGCGGAGGGCGGTGCGAGCGGCGTATTCATTCTCGGCGGGGGTTCGCCGAAGAATTTCATGCTGCAAACCGAACCTCAGATTCAGGAAGTCCTGGGCTTGCTGGAGGCGGGTCACGATTACTTCCTGCAATGCACGGATGCGCGGCCGGATACCGGAGGGTTGTCCGGCGCCACGCCGAGCGAAGCGATGACGTGGGGCAAAGTCGATCCGGACAAACTCCCGGATACGGTGACGTGCTATCTGGATAGCACGGTGGCGCTGCCGCTGATCACGGCGTATGCCATGAGCCGCAAGGCTCCCCGGCCGCACAAACGACTCATCGATCAGCTGCCCAGCCTGATGGCGAAACTGAAAACCCGCTACGACGAAGTCTGCAAAGAGCGCGCAGAATAATTCGCGTGCCGTGGAACATGTTGCAACGTTCCTTGACATTCAACATTTCGTACTGGAGGACTCCGCCACATCGCTGTGTATGCTCGTGGCGGAGTCCTCGTGAGTGAATCACCGCATAAAAAAATCCCTTTTTGTGAAAAAATGTTCAGTTTCTCGAAAATGTTGATTTTCAGGAGCATTTTCACATTCGCTGCCAATCTGGCAGGCGAGTTCGCCAACTTCGCCAACTCAAAACACACACCTCTTGGCGAAGAGACATTGACGAGCTGATATAATGTACATTTGTTTTTTTTGAGCCGTCAGCTTTGGCGCTCGTCGCGGGTGTCCAACTGCTCCTCCGCGCTCGTCGAAGGTCTCATCTTCATTCCGAATTCCGAATTCCCCAACTTGCCGGATTTGGCCTCCAAATCGCCCGGAAATCGGCGAAAATCAGTCTGGAATGGGGCAAAATCGGATCAAAATCCGCTCCTAACCATCCTCGTTTCGCTCTGAAAATGGAACGGTCCCCTCAGGACCGGCGTATTGGCAACGGTATCCCGGGACTGCGGTCCTTCGGACTTCGCTATGGGCTATGATCGCAACAACAAATGTTGGCCACTTATCCCGGTTTGTAAAAGCGTCGGAATGGAAACAGATCAGCAATTCGCCAAGTCAGTAACACGTTTTCCCAACGATGTGGTAAAAAGGATAAAGAACAAGGGCTTGCGGGAAGATTCGCCGCAAGCCCTTGTATTCGTTTCAGTGCGGAAGAGAGGACTTGAACCTCCACGCCCTTGCGGGCACCAGAACCTGAATCTGGCGCGTCTGCCAATTCCGCCACTTCCGCTCATCTGGTCTTCAAGATGATAGGACGCGCGAACACGTCGTCAAGGTTCGCGATACCCTCGTTCAGGATCACCATCATCTCGTCACGATTCACGAATCCATCGCCGATTCCAGCACCGCGCCGGAGCCGCGCTCCACGTTGAAATACTTCGCATTCGGGTGATGGAAGACGATCGCCGTGGTCGATTGTTCCGGCTCCAGCAGGAATTGCTCGGTGAGCGTGATGCCGACGCGTTCCGGTTCGATGAGTTGGAACAGGCCGGTCTGATCGTCCAGATTCGGGCAAGCGGGATAGCCGAAGGCGTAGCGGCGGCCGCGGTAGTGGCCCTTGAAGAGTTTCTGGATCGTCGGGGAATCGCCTGCACCGATTCCCCACTCGGCGCGGATCCGCTTGTGGAAGAATTCGGCGAACGCCTCCGCCGCTTCGACGCCGAGGCCGTGCAGGAAGAGGTAATCCTGATACTTGTTCGCCGCCCGCAATTCGTTGCAAACCCGCGTGACTTCCGGGCCAACCGTCACCGCCATGAAGGCGACGTAATCCACGGGTGCGCCATTGACCGCTGGCTCGACATAGTCTGCAAGGCAGAGGTAGTCGCCGAATTCCTGCCGCGGGAATGTGAACCGTTGGCGCACGGTGTGGCCGTCCTCGGCGTAGACCGTGATCGTCTGGCCGTCGGACGAGGCGGGGAAGAATCCGTAGGTCGCCTTTGGTCGCAGAATATTTTCGGAGAGGCACAGCGTCTTGAGCCGTTCGAGGGCCGGGCGGGCGGTTGTTTCGATCTGCTGGGCGTAGACCTTGGGATCGACGCCGCCTTTGACGAATCCCCACTGCGTGCTGAAGAGTGTCAATTCGTTCAGGTAGGGGAGCACCGCCGAAATCGGGATCCCTTCGACAACGCGCGAGCCGAGGAACGGCGGATTCGGGACGTCCGGGCTCCGTGGCAGATTCGGCGCACGCGGAGGGAGATCCGGTGCCGCGGACTTCGAGGCGGAGTTCGAATGTGTGGATTTTGAACTGGATGGTTTGCGTGACGAAGCGGACTGGACCATGCCTTTCAGCGCGACGCTGCCGACGCTCATCAGCTTTTTCTTCGCGACGATTTCGTCCATGATCCGCAAGCCGTCGAACGCATCCTCGCCATAGAAAAGCTGACCCTGATAGATCGAGCGCAGGTCCTGCTCCACGTAGCGGCGATTGAGCGCCGCGCCTCCGAGGATGACGGGCGGATTCAGCCCGCGGTCGTTGAGCGTGACGAGGTCTTCTTTCATGATCACGGTCGATTTGACGAGAAGCCCGCTCATACCGATCGCATCCGCATGCGACTTTTCGTACTCGGAGATCATGGCATCGATCGGTTGTTTGATGCCGATATTGTAAACCTTGTATCCGTTGTTCGTGAGGATGATATCCACGAGATTCTTGCCGATATCGTGGACGTCGCCCTTCACAGTCGCCAGCACGATCTTGCCCTTTTCCTGACCTTCGACCTTCTCCATAAATTGTTCGAGATGGGCGACGGCGGCCTTCATCACTTCGGCGGATTGGAGCACGAACGGGAGTTGCATTTGCCCGCTGCCGAACAGATCGCCGACGACTTTCATGCCATCGAGCAGAATTTTGTTGATGATGTCGATGGGCGAATAGCGTTCGCGGGCGGAGTCGAGATCGGCGATGAGCGTTTCGCGGCGGCCTTGAATGATGGCCTGTTTGAGCCGTTCTTCGACGCTGTCGCCGAGCGGCCGCGCCTGCTTCTTTTCGCCTTTCTTCTCGGCGTAATGCTCAATCAGAAGTTGCAGGGGGTCTTCGATGCAGTTGCCGGCGGAGTCGAAGACGCGTTCATCGAAGATCAGCCGGCGGCAGAGTTCCTTGCCTTTGTCGTCAATGTTGGCGAGCGGCAGGATTTTGGCGGCGTGAAGGATGGCGGAGTCGAGTCCGTATTCGAGGGCGTAGTGGAGGTAGACGGAGTTGAGCACCTGCCGGGTGTAGGGATTGAGGCCGAACGAGCAGTTGGAGAGCCCGAGGTGCGTGAGTGCGCCGGGAAGGTTCTGCTTGATCAGGCGGAGCGATTCGAAGGTGGCGATGGCGCTTTTGCGTGTCTGCTCCTGACCCGTGGAGAGGGGGAAGACGAGCGTATCGAACATGAGATCACTGGGCGTGATACCGTATTCGTGGACGACGATATCGTACATGCGTTTGGCGACTTCGAACTTCCACTCGGCGGTGTCGGCCTGGCCTTTTTCGTCGATGGTGAGGGCGACGAGCCCGGCTCCGTACTTTTTGGCGAGCAGGGTTTTCGGGTCGAGCGTCTTGCGGCCGTCTTCGAGATTGATGCTGTTGATGATCGCCTTGCCGCTGCAGAGTTTGAGGGCGGCCTCGATCACGGGCACTTCGGTGCTGTCGAGCATCAGGGGTTTGGTCAGGACGGAGTTGTAGCGTTTGATGACTTCCTTCATGTCGCGCACGCCGTCGCGGCCGACATAGTCCACACAGACATCGAGCAGGTGGACGCCCTCGCGTTCCTGCTCCTGGGCCATTTCAACGAGGCCGTGCCAGTCTTCCTTTTCGAGAAGTTGCTTGAACTTCTTCGAGCCGTTGGTGTTCGTGCGTTCACCAACAAGGAGGGGGCGCTGATCGACCAGCAGTTCCTGGGAGGTCTGCAAGCTTGAGACCATCGGCAGGTAGACGGGTGATCGCGTTGCGGGTTTGCGCCCGCCGATGCGCTTCACGACGGCGGCGAGGTGGTCGCGGGTCGTGCCGCAGCATCCGCCGATGATCGATACGCCGAAATCATTGACGAAGCGTTCGTGCCAGTCGGCGAGGCCTTCGGGATCGAGCGGAAAATAGGTTTCTCCGTTTCGGTTCTCCGGCAGGCCGGCGTTGGGGAGCACGCTGATCCGCTTGCGGGAATGCCGGCTGAGATGCTTGATCGCATCCAGCATAAGGTCCGGACCGACTCCGCAGTTCATCCCGATCACGTCGATCTCATCGATCGGTTCGAGTGCGACGAGACCGGCGGGGATGTCGGTGCCGGGGAGCATTTTCTGACGGGCGTCGATGATGGTCAGTTGAACCATCAGCGGGAGGCGGATTCCGCATCGCTTCATTTCCTCGATGGCGGTGATCGCGACGCATTTGGCCTGGAGGATGTCGAAGCAGGTTTCGATGAGGATGGCGTCCACGCCTTCTTCGATCATGACGCGGAGTTGCGGGCGATAGGCGTCTGCGAGACGGTCGAAGTCGATGTAGATGGCGGGGTCGGTGAGGGATGGCATTTTGGTGCCGGGTCCGACGCTGCCGACGACGAATCGCGGTTGCGTTGGCGTGCTGAACTTTTTCGCCGCCTCGCGTGCCAAGCGGATATTCAGCCGATTGATCTCTTCGAGTTGGGGCGTCATTTCGAATTCGCCGAGACCGATGGCGTTGGCGTTGAAGGTGTTGGTCTCGATGGCGTCGCAACCGGCTTCGAAGTAGCCTTCATGAATTTCGCGGATCCACTCAGGGTGCGTATAGACGAGCGCATCCGACAGGTTCATGAGCGATTTGCCACCGGGCGAATAGCCCCAATCCGCGTCGGTCGGTTTGTATTTATGCAGGCTCGTTCCCATCCCGCCATCGAGGATGAGTACGCGTTCGTCTGAAAGTCGCAGGAATTCGGTTCGAATGTCCATTTGAGTATGATCCGTACGTATTTCCAACTGATATGTTTACTTTAGCGATCCATGAACTGAAGGAGATGTTCGGGGAGAATAAAAAAACCGGACAACTCCGATCCCTGGAGTCGTCCGGTTTTGTCAACGACCGTTGGGCGATCCTTGCCCTGGTCCCAATGATTCGAAGGCGATGATCGATCTCGCGATGGGGAAGCGATTTTCCACCGAGAGACGTCGATTGTGCCAATCCTTGGCATCATGCCGAAAATCCTTTTCCGGCCGACTGTCATCCCTTCAGAATCATGGCTCCTGTGTATCAAACAATTCGAATCAGGTCACAGTTCGGGCAGGGTTGAGTTCCTGCGAAGTTCAAAGACTGGTAGTGCATGTTTCCATTTCGTCCCGGTTGAAGGATGAAGAGGGAGAGATTCAAAACCGGGATCGCAGCGTCAGCCATGTGGACTAATCCTCAGAATCAGAAAAATCGTTCCACGGAACGTAAATTACCCACATTTTTCTTTAAGTCAATATCACCATTTGGCATGAAAGCTGACAATGCATTGGCAGAACCAATGAGTCAGGTAAACCCTGAAACTGAGCATTTTTTGCACACCACTCATTGACGAATTGAGACCGTCAAGAACAAGAATTCCGCGAACTTCTCAGAATTGAAAATGGAAGATCAGTGAAGTAAAGTGAATTCAGGAAAGACTTTACGTAAAATGAAATTGCAAATATTTCAAAAAAATCAGAAATATTCCCAGTTAAAAGAATAACCTCCACGTGTGCCGTGATTTGAGTTGCGTTTGAGGAACCCGCTAAGAGAAATCGTGGGAGCCTCACGGGGGCTTTTCGGATCCCACTACAATCCTTGTCCGAAGATCAAGGGATGGGCTTGCGAGCGACCCTCGTATTTTAATAAGGCCCCCGTGCAGGTTCTTGTAGGGTCCCCAACATAGTGCAACTGATCACGAACACTGCAGAGGCACTCGAATCATAGATGTCCTGGAATGGAAAAACAAGAACGAAAGAGGAATCGCAATCCGTGTTCGCTCCCGTTCAAGAGTTGGTCAGGCAACACCGCGAGCGCTTGCCTCATTCGCCAGGTCTCAGAAATCCCAACGATTTGCCAGACACGCTCGATCGATCCCCTGTGCAGCATCGACACAATTGGCACTTTGGGCAATTCAGTTTCCTGCGTTGGGCGGATTCCCGACGAGTTGCGCATGCGGAACCGACGATGAACAGGTCGTGACTCGCCAGGATCGGCATCAGGAGCATGGCATGGATTGGCCCATCGATCGCAGAAGTTTAATGCAGGGCGCAGCGCTGGCGGCTGCCGCGAGTTGGAACCGGACGGCGACGGCCGCACCTCTGGATCGCATTCGCCGCAGGCAGAATCCCGGTTGGGTGATCGGTCGCTACACCGGTGCGCAGGCGATCGCGGAAACACTTCTGGCCGAGGGAACCTGCTGCGTCTTCGGGATTCCCGGTGCCCAGGAAAACGAACTCTGGGATGAATTCAAATCGCGTGATGTCCACTACCAACTGGTCACGCACGAATACTCCGCCGCCTGCATGGCGGATGGATACGCGCGTGCGTCCGGTCGGCCCGGCGTGCTGTGTGTTGTTCCCGGTCCCGGCGTGACGAATGCACTCACGGGCCTCGGCGAATCACTGCTCGATTCCATTCCTGTGGTCGCGATCGTTGGCGATGTGGGGAATGGCGAACACGCACGGCCCTTTCAGGTCCACTGTCTCAACAACACGGAACTGCTCAAGCCGGTCTGCAAGGGTGTCTTTTCCGTCACGCATGTTCATCAGATTCCGGATGCGATCCGTCAGGCGTTTCAATTGGCGACGTGCGGAGAACCGGGCCCGACGGCGGTTGTCATTCCCTTCAATCTGCTGATCGAAGTTGCTGAGTTCAAAAACGCCCCGCTGGCGCAGTGTGCGGTTCCGTTCGATGAGCGTGCGTTCCAGTGTGCGGTCGAACTCCTGAAAGATCCTCGGAAGCGCGTCGGCATCTACGCCGGTCTGGGGTGCATGGAAAATGGTGGATCACTGGCGCAGGTAGCCGAGATGCTTCAGGCTCCTGTGGCGACGAGTGTTTCGGGGAAGGGCGTGATCCCGGAAACGCACCCGCTTGCGGTCGGGTGGGGTTATGGTCCGCATGCATCGGCAGTTGCTGAGGCTGCGTTCGCGAAGGACCGGTTGCATCCCTTGAAATCCGGTGTGGACGTCTTGCTGGCGATCGGCGTGAAGATGAGCGAAGTTTCGACGGGTTTTTATGGCAATCCGCAACCGAAACAGGTGATTCATGTGGATATCAACGAGAAGAATCTGGGGCGTTCGATGCCGGCGGATGTTTGCGTTCATTCTGATTCAGGCGTGTTTCTGTCGAAATTGCTCGAGTGCCAGAATTTGTTACGCCGAACTGAGGACAAGCATTTAACGGGTCGGATCGAAAAAGCCCGCAACAATCAAACACGGATCGTGAACACAGTTCCCGCCCAGAAATGCGGTGTCGATCCCCTCGCTCTGATCGGGGCCTTGCGCTGCCAACTCAGCCCGGACGCCCTGTTGTTCACCGATGTTTCGCTGAGCGAGCATCTGGCGGCGGAGTACTATACCGTTCATCAGCCGCGCACCTATTTTAATCCGGTCGACAATCAGTCCATGGGTTGGTCCATCCCCGCCGCTCTGGGCGCAACCCATGCGGTGCCTGGCCGCACGGTTGCGACGATCACCGGCGATGGCTGCTTTCTGATGTCGGCGATGGAATTGGCGACCGCCGCCCGATGCGGGCTGCCAGTCAAAGTCTTCATTCTTGATGATCGAACGTATCAGTACATGCAAGTGCTTCAGCAGGCGGCGTATAAGCGAACGACCGCGACGGAATTACCGGGAATCGATTACCGCTCGTTCGCGCAGTCCGTGGGCGTCGCGTATCAGGAAATTCTGTGCCGCGAACATCTTGACGGCGGAATCCGGGCGGCGCTCTGCCACAACGGGCCGGTGCTGATCAGAGTGCTGACGGACTACGGTGATCGCAAGATCCGCTGGATCGAGTCGGTGCGATCGCGCTATACGGACGAACTGACGGCAATTCAGAAAGCGCGGTTCGCCGCTCGGATCAGCGCACGCACGTTGAATTTGAAACCTGAGAAGAACGATTAACCGAAGAGCAGAAGAACGTTCCACGGAGGAGTCGTTTCGAATTCGCAGCCGAGTTCGAATTGTTTTTCCTTCGGTTTGCAACTTCGGACAACGGCCGTCACCCAGGGAATTGTGTCCGGGGCATTATCCGCAATCACCTGAATGAGCGTACCGGGTGCCACCTGGGAATCTGTCAACACCCTCACTCCGCCGGTCGAGCGATCAATCACCCAACCATGACGGGTGGAACCGTGAAATGCCGGCGACGCGAGATGAACGAGGACCGGTTGTCCTTCACGTCTGAGCGAACTGCGTCGATCGCCGAACGGATTTTGCTCGACAGGTGCCATGCTCAATCCGGATGGAGCATCGACCTCTCGATTCCGCCGCCGGCTGGACAGGACTTTTCGCGTAACGACTATTGCAAAGACAAGAGTCGCCACTCCGCAACCGACAATGTGTGGGAGGTAGGGTTGCAGCGTCGCGAAGTGGAACTCCGAAAACATCTTGAAAGCCGATGAGGGTCGTAAGTGAAGCCGGTACCGGCCTCTTTCGAGTATCTGTGAAAGCTAGAACAAAAAAATATCCCCGTCAGGTTTTCTGACGGGGAATTCATTTTTCCCATGATTTTCATAAACGAAAGCAGAATTCACATTGACAGACGATCGCTCAGATTTTCACCGAGAATAGTTCGATGGGCGAATAGATTCGCTCGCGGGACTCTGAGTCGACCCCAGTTTGAATTTCATTGTGTTCGATTGAATCAGCGTTTCGGTCTGACCGTATTGGCATTGAACCCGGACCGATCCGTTCAACTCGACCTCACCCGATGCGGGGAGGACAGCGAGGTTCTCGCAGGTCCCCTCGCAACCGGGTGCGACGAACCGGACTTTGCCGCTGGCCTTGATCGGCGAGACCGAACCGGTTTTCTCGTCGGGTGAACGAACTTCAACCTTTTCGCACACGGCCTGAAGCAAAATCGTATCGCCCTTAATAATTTCGAATTTTGCTTCGCCTTTACCCAGCGGAACAATCACCCGCACACGGGTTTCCTGCTCGCGTTTGACGATCGTCGTTTCTCGTACCGTTTCGATCGTAGGGAAAGGAGCGGGCTTCAGTTCCGACGGGTGAGTTTCAAGGGTGTGTGTGGGCGGAATCGCTGCGGTCGCGGATCGCGAAGGGGTGGGATCGATTTTGACATTCGGTGTTCTCGGCACACTTGATCCGGCGAGATCGGGAGTCGTCATCGCCTTCGTTTCGGTCGGTATCAGAGTGGGAAGTAATGGTTCGATTTTCGGCACTTCTGCCGCAGGAGTTGGTAGTGGGGATTTGATCTCTGGCGGTGCTGGTTTGGGCAATGCCGGAGGAATCGCCGCAAAGTCTTGTTTGACGTCCTGCAATTGAATTCCGGTGATTGGTAATTCCGGTAACTTCGTTTCCGGCAGAGGGATACTTGGGGGCGTGGTCGATTCAGCGGGAGTCGGCGCAGGTAACGTGACGACTTGGTTTTCTATTTCCGGCAGCGCTAACTTGTTCTGTGTATCAATCGGCAGATTCGCGACCGGTGCGATTGCGGGAATCGAGATCACGGGATCCTGAGCTTTGTGTACCGTCGCTACGGCTGTCACAGTTTCACGGGGCTGTGGCGTTTTCTCGCGTGTTGTCGCGTTCTTTCCCGGGCACTGCGGATTGGCCATTGCTACCAGACCAACGATTGAAGTGCCGAGTATTCCGGCCAGAAGTTTCCAGCGTGTCAGAGTCATTTTCGGCCTCCGTGCGGTGGGGGATTCGTGAGATCGCTGGGAAAATACAGCGATTGGGGAAAACTGTCTGCGCGAGTTTGGAATCCCTCTAAAATCTCAAAACGACAATCGTTAAAGGTAATTCCATGGCAAAACCACGTGTCTTTGTTTCCCGGAAAATCCCTCAGGCGGGGTTGGATCTCATCCAATCCGCCTGCGATGTTGAGGTCTGGCCCGAGCGTTTGCCCCCGCCTTCTGAAGTTCTTCAGGATCGCATTCAGTCGTGCGTTGGTCTGGTCTCGCTCCTCACGGATCGTGTCGATGCCGCTTTACTGGAACGCGCTCCGCTGCTCAAAGTCGTATCCAACTTTGCGGTCGGTGTGAACAACATCGATCTGCAAGCCGCAACGCGCAAAGGAATACCGGTCGGCAACACGCCCGGCGTTCTCACGGAAGCGACAGCGGATATCGCCCTCACGCTCCTGCTGGCGGCGGCCCGGAGACTGCAGGAAAGCCACGCCGACGCCCGCGCCGGACGCTGGCTGACCTGGGAACCGATGGGCTGGTTGGGATGCGATTTATTGCAGAAAACCGTTGGAATCGTGGGGATGGGCCGCATCGGATACGCCACCGCCAAACGGTTGCATCATGGCTGGGGAATGAAGGTTCTTTATACCTCGCGCACGCCCAAGACCGATGCGGATCGGGACTTGAAGGCCCGCCGTGTGGAACTGGATGAACTGCTGGCGGAGTCCGATTTCGTATCCGTCCATGCGGATCTGAACCCGTCAACGAAGGGGCTCTTCGGCAAAGCGCAATTTGAGAAAATGAAGCCGACCGCCGTGTTCGTCAACACCTCACGGGGTCCGCTTGTCGATCAGACGGCGCTGGCGGAAGCGCTGCGAAACGGGACCATCTTCGCGGCAGGTCTGGACGTGACCGATCCCGAACCGCTGCCGCCGGAACACGAATTGTTCACGCTGCCCAACTGCGTGATCGCCCCGCACATCGCCAGCGCAACAACCGGCACGCGCGACGCCATGGCGCGCATCTGTGCCCAGAATCTGCTCGCCGGGATCCGCGGCGAACGTCTCCCTCACTGCGTCAATCCCGAAGTCTATGGTGCGCCTTAACGCTTCACCATCAAATGCCGCCAGTGCCGGGGCGCGTTGTGCTGCCAGCGATGCAGCGCGACATCCTCGGTGTTTTCACCGAATTCCTCAACAGCAACAGCCGGAGTCGTGGACTCGGCAGCGCGAGCGGATACGCCGGTTCGGGTGATCATCCAGCACAGCGCCATGCCGGAGATCGTGACTGCGAGCAGGATCTTGAATCGAGACATGTCATGCGGCCCTCCCTGGCCGTGCATGAGCCTATAGCCGCACCCGGAAGTCGTGTAAAGAGAATTAACGGAAAAACAAAATCGGGCGACCCAACTCTTAGAAGGTCATCTCATCAATCGAACACTCGTCATTCCACCGACACTGCCACACCCTACCGTGGAAAGACGCCAAAATTTCGGAAGCGCCTAAGCGCCGTAAGCACTTACGTCGATTTTCGCGTCATCCCGGAACGACAAAAGTCCCAATCATTCAACACTCGATTCAGTTGTCACAGAAAATGAATCAAACGCGAATCGGGTCCTTCTCCCGCCGGCTCGCCCAGACCTGACACTCGGCGAACTCAACCTGAAGCTTTTCTGCCAGCACCTCAACCGCCGGCCGCTCCGTCGCATAATGGCCGGGGATAATTAGCGCTACTCCTTCGGATTCCGCCTCCAGCGCCTCGTGAAATCGCACTTCGCCCGTCAGAAACACGTCCGCCTTCGAGCGAATCGCATCCGGCAGATAACTCCCCGCCGCCCCGCACGCCAGCGCAACCACGCGAATCTCCGTTCGCGGATCGCCGACATACTGGACACTATTCGCCTTCAGAAGTTGCCGCACTCGGCGTGTCAGTTCCTCAAGCGTGGTCGCAGGAATCGTCCCGATGCGTCCTTCGCCGTCTGGTGACGAAGTCCCATGAGCATGCAGGGGGTAAATGTCGAAGGCGGGCTCTTCATAGCTGTGGGCGGCACGCATCGCGCAGATCGCCTGCGAAAGCTGCGCTTCGTTCACCACGACTTCAAGCCGCCATTCCGAAACCTCCTCGCGCTGGCCTTTGACACCGATCGTGGGGTTGCTGGATTCGTTGCCAAAGAACGTTCCGGTTCCGGGCAGGCGGAAACTGCATTGCTCGTAGTTGCCGATCACGCCGGCGCCTGCTTCGAAGAGAGCGCTTGAGACTTTATCGAGATCCGTTTCGGGAACGAAAACCGTGAGTTTGAACTTGCGGGCGAGTTTGCCGGGGCGCAGCGGTTTGCCATCGGTCATTCCCAGAAGCTGACCGAGTTGTTCGTTGATTCCGCCCCTGCAATTATCGAAGGCGGTGTGCGGGGAATAGACCGCGATCCGGTTCGCCAGCAGCGGCAGCAGCAACCGCCCTTCGGAGGTGCGCGACGTGAGTTTTTTCGTTCCGCGAAACAGAATCGGATGATGGCTCACAATCAGTTCGACCCGCTCCTCCACCGCCTCCGCCACAACATCGGGCGTGACGGTCAGACAGGTCATGATTCGCGTTGCGCTCTGACTGGCGTCGCCAAGCAATAAGCCCACGTTATCCCATTCGGCGGCGCTCTTCGAAGGCGCGAACCGCTCCAGAAATCCACTCACGTCCGAAACGCTGGGCATGATCCGCTCCAAAATTCTTTGCTGTGTGTGCGGGATAGTTTATAACAGTGAATGACGGGAACGACTCACTTCATTGAAAGGGTCCATCATGCTGCGACACCTGGCACTGATCTGTTCCGTGTGGTTGACGATCACCACAGTACAAGCGGCTGATCCCGCGAAAGTCTCCAAAGAGTTGGCATTACTGCCGAACGACGTCGCCATGATGGCGACCGTGGATCTCGATGCGGTGCGAAAGCATCCGATGTATCCGAATTTCGTCAAGGGACTGCAGTCAACGCCACTCAGCGAAGAACTCAAGAAACTGACAAGTCTGACGTTCGAAGATCTCAAGCGCTACACGATTCTGATTCCCATTCCGGAGATTCCACCGGGCCAGCGCCGCGTGCCTCCTCCGGAACCAATTATGGTCTTCACGACTCACAAGCCGATTGATCAGACCAGCGTCCTGAAAACGGGAGCCTATATCGCGAATGACGATTTCAAGAAATTGATGGAAGAATACCGCAAGCGGGCCGTTCCACTCGCTCCTCAGGTACCACCGCTGCCAAAAAAAGGAGCCAAAATCGTACAGGCCGTTCCAGCACCGCCACCGCCACCGAAAAAAGGGGCACTTCCTCCCAAGCCCAACGCCCGCCCTGTGCCACCAGCTGAAACGATCGCACCGCCGGTCGTCAAACTCGGTGCGGACTATTACGCGAGTCGAAATCAATTTACTCTCGCGTTCCTGGATGAACATACGCTGGTGCTGGCGCCGTTTCCGCGAATGCTCATGCGAGATCAACTGCCGCCGAACCCGAAAGACCGGCTCAAATCTCTGGAGGACAAAGGAACGCTGACCCCCGCGATCGAACTGGCGAATCAAAAAAGCATGGTCTTCGCTTTGAATATGAAAGCGGTTCGATTGATCGCGGAAGCGGAAGCGCCACCGGACGAGATTCTTCCCATGCTGAAAGCGGATCAGGCCGTCGGTTATGCGGAATTGCTAAGCGATCAGCTGAACGTCCATTTCTCGCTCGGCTTCGCCGGCAAACAATGGGCCGCCGATGCGGAGGAGACTGCGAAAGGATTGAAGGTGCTCGCGGAGTTGGCGATTACCGATGATGTGAACCGTGCGAAGAAGCGTGAGGGCGAGATCTCATGGAAGGACCAGTTTCAATCGCTTGTTCTGCAATTCGCGAAAAATACCCAGATCAAACAAGAAGGAAACGATGTTTCGGCCTCGACGCATCTGGCTTTGGATGACCATGTGAAGAAACTGCTCGAAGAGTTTCCGAAGCACGCGTCCGATTCGTCCCGGATGACCAAGAGCGCGAATAACCTCAAGCAGATCGCGATCGCACTCCATAACTACCACGATATCCACGGCCAGATGCCGACCAACATCTATTCCAAAGATGGCAAGCCTCTGTTGAGCTGGCGAGTCCAACTCCTTCCCCATCTGGAAGAGTCGACACTGTACAACGAATTCAAGATGGACGAACCGTGGGATAGCGAGAACAACAAGAAACTGATCGAGAAAATGCCCAAACTCTTCGCTCTTCCAGATGTAAAAACAAAGCCCGGCATGACCTATTACCGCAGCTTCATCAGTTCGAAAGAAACTGCCGGAAAAGGTGTCAGTTCGATCATGGTTGAAGGTGGTGCAAAGCGAACTTTTGCATATATCACCGACGGAACTTCGAACTCGTTCTTTTGTGCGGAAGCGGCGGAGCCGTGCGTGTGGTCCAAGCCGGACGATCTGGTTTTCGATCCGGACAACGCACCGCCGAAACTGGGCGATCAGCTCTTCAAAGGCCGATTCCAGGTGGTGTTTCTTGATGGCAGTGTTCGAACGTTCAATACCAGCATCAAGGACCAGACACTCAAGGCCTACATCACCATCAATGGCGGAGAGGTCATCAACGACGAGTAAATTCGTTTCGGGATCAGTCAGAATCAGGCTTTCAATGGACTGAGTTTTTGCGTGAGCCAGTCGGTGAGCAGGACGAGTTGAACCCGGCGTTCGACAAAACGATCCGCCTCGATGCAATGGTCGAGCAATTCCATGAGTTGCTCGACATCATATTTTCCTGCGATCCTTGAAAGCGCCGCTGATTCGAGCGCATCCGCTCCGTCCGCATTACGGCCCACCGCGAGACTCATCGCCTGACTCAGCAGATCACTGACGATGCGGATCACGATCGTTGCGCGCAGGCGCTGGGCGGCGGATTCCTTCCCCGCCGCCTCGATGAATTCCGACCACTGTTCGATCAGCCGCTGGCTATTCGGCCGATCCGCCGCCAGCGTTTCCAGAATGAGTTTCCGCAACTGCCAAACGTCGGGATCGTTCAGTGCGATCGCCTGTTGTGCGCTTCCGCCTGCGAGACGAATCAACCGTTCCATCTGCGTGTCGTCCGCGACACCCTGATTGCGCAGGATCTGTGTGAGAGCGGATTTGGAGAGCGGGGCGAAGGAAACGATCTGGCAGCGAGAGCGAATGGTCGGCAGTTGCGTTTCGACCGAACCGGCGATCAGGATGACCGTGGTACCCGGCGGCGGTTCTTCAAGGCTCTTCAGAAAGGCGTTGGCCGACTCCGCATTGAAGTCATCAGCGCCGACGACAATCGCAACCTTTCGTGATCCTCGCGTGGGTTTCAGCCCGAGTGAACCGCACAACTCCCGGATGGTGTCGATCGGGAATTCCATTTTGTCTTCGGGCTTGCGAGCCCAGTAAACATCCGGATGCGTACCGGCACTCACCAGCACGCACGCTTGACAGGTATCGCAGGCACTCAACGCCTCGGCAGGTTTCTCGCAAAGCAGCGCTTTGGCGAATTCTTTGGCGAAGAGTTCCTTGCCGATTCCATCAGGCCCGCAGAACAGAAAGCCGTGGGCCAGCCGGCCGGAACGATACGCAATCTGAAGCTGCTCCCGGATCGCATCATGCCCGAGGATCGATGCCCAGCTCATAGCCGGTATCCTCGTGTGCGCAGGAATCGCTCGACTTCGATCTTGACGCGATTCCAGACGGTCTCGAGGTCGGCATTCGCATCGATCAGGATGTGAGTATCGGGGCGGGTGCGGACTTCGTCGAGAAACCCCTTGCGCACGCGCTCATCGTATTCGCTCCCGCGGCTCTCCATGCGGTCGGCGGCGCGGCCTCTGCGACTGCGAGCCTGTTCAACCGGCAGATCGAGGACGAGTGTGAGGTGCGGAAGGATGCCCGATGTGGCGAACTGACCGATCCGCCAGAGATCGGCGGGGTCGAGTCCGCCGGCGTGTCCCTGGTAAACGACGTTCGCGAGAAGATAGCGATCCGAAATGACAATCTCGCCACGGTCGAGGGCAGGGCGGATGACGGTTGCAACGAGCTCCGCACGGCTGGCCATGAACAGCAGCGCCTCGGTCCGTGCGTTCATCTGAATCGTTCGACCGTGGAGCAGAATCTCGCGAAGCTTCGCCCCGAGTTCCGTTCCGCCCGGATCAACACACGAGGTGACCGGCAAATTCAGAGACGTCAACCACGTGACGAGCTTTTGGATCAGGGTGGTTTTCCCGGTCCCGTCAATGCCATCCAGAGAGAGAAACGTCGCGAGCGGCATCAGGATTCCGCCTGGGGTTCGATCAGGCCCAAAACCGATTGAGTCGTCAGTGTATCGTGGGGCAACGCTAGTTTCTTGATGAGCCGTCCGGTGACGGGTGCGGCGATGTCGATGACGATGCCCGGGATGAGGACTTCGGCAATTCGCTCGCCCTCACGCACGCGCTCGCCCGGCTGAACATGCCAGAGGCTGAGTTGGCAGGTCTCAGTTCCCAGATCGGGGAGCAGGATCGGCACCGGGTTCAATGGGGGACCATTTCGTCTGCGTGGTAACTGGAGCGGACGAACGGCCCGGCGACGACCTGCTGAAATCCGAGCCACCGTGCCTGTTCCCCCAAACGGTCGAATTCCGCTGGCGGAACGTAACGGGCAACGGGGATGTGCTTGAGCGTGGGTGCTAGATATTGCCCGAGCGTGAGGACGTCGCAGTTCACGGAGCGGAGATCCGCGAGCACCTCAAAGAGTTCTTCGTTCGTCTCGCCCAGTCCGAGCATCAACCCCGCCTTCGTGACCGTCTGCGGCTGTGTTCGTTTCACATACTCGAGAAGGTCGAGACTTCGGCGATAATCGGCACGCCCACGCACGCGGCGGTAGAGGCGGGGGATGGTTTCCATGTTGTGATTGAAGACTTCGGGCCGCGCATCGAGCACGCGGTCGATGGCGCGGTGATCGCCGAGGAAGTCCGGCGTGAGAACTTCGACGGCGGCGCCGGTGCGATTGCGCACCGCGACCACGCACTGATAGAAATGCTCCGCTCCGCCGTCCGGCAGATCGTCCCGGGTGACCGAGGTGATCACCACATGTTTGAGACCAAGCCGCGAGGCCGCCTCGGCGACTCGTGCCGGTTCGTCATCTTCGAGAGGCAGCGTCTCGCCGCGGGGGACGGAGCAAAATCCGCAGGGCCGCGTGCAAACGTTTCCGAGGATCATGAAGGTGGCGGTGCGGCGGGAATAGCATTCGGGCCGGTTGGGGCAGCGGGCGTTTTCGCACACGGTCTCGAGCTTCAGATCGCGCAGCAGCGATTCGGTAAAGAAGTTCTCGTTGCCATGCGGCAGCGGGCGTTTGAGCCATTCCGGCAGGCGGCGTGGGCTGGGCGTTTCGGTGCGGTCAAGTACGGTCAATGTTCGCATAGGGTTTGTTTTGGGAGTGAAACCAGGAATGTCGAGAGTAACCGAGCCGGGCGGAGAGGGAATTGACGAGATCGATGCGAATGCTGGAGGGCCGCACGCGGGTGACGAGTTCGCGTTCGAGGGAGGTCATGGCAAGGGTGTCGCCGTCGCAATCGATTTTTTCGAAGAGTTCGAGATCGGGATTCACATTCAGGACGATCCCGTAGGCGGTGATTCCGGAGCGGATCGCCATGCCGGCATGGGCGACGCGGCGGCCGCGGATGCGGATGCCGGGGCGTTCGGTGTCGATGGCGGCTTCGACGCCGCGCTCGCGGATCACGGAAGCGACGACGTCCAGAAGTTCGTCTAGGAACTGCCGGGGCGTCCGGCGGATCAGCGCCAGCGGAATGAGCGGGTAAAGGCACAACTGCCCGGGAACGTGCAGCATCGTCCCGCCGCCGCGGGCGACGTATTGAATCGTCCACTCGCGATGCTGAAGTTCGTCGTGCGAGAAGCGGATCTGCTGCCGGCTGCCCTCGCGGCCGATGGTGATGATGGGCGGATGCTCGCACATCACGACCGAAGCGAGCTCATGATTTCCGCTGATTTCATAGATCCAGCGATTCTGGTCTTTTTGAAACAGATGAAACGGCTGTGAAGTCAGAGAGTAGACGCGCAGTGCGGGATCGGATTCGATTCGCTCGCGGATGTCTTTGACGGAACCGATCACAAAAGATCCCTTGAGGAAGGTTGAATTCGATCGCTATTGTGTTGCCGCTGGAATTTTACCATTGTTGGCATGGGGATCAAAGATCGGATGTCGAACTCTCGAATGCAATTGGCTGGTTTTCTTTCGCACCCGCTCGCGCTTGCGGTATTGCTGACGGCCATCAACGCATCGAAACCGGTCCTGATCGACGACCCCGCCTATCTCGCGTTTGCCCTGCATCTCTCGGTCCACCCCGCCGATCCGTATGGCTTCGAGTTCAATTGGAGCGATCGTTCGCAACCGGCAATGGAGATCGTGCTTCCGCCTGTGCTGCCGTACTGGCTGGCTCTCGGGTATCGATTGATCGGTGCGGATCTGATACTGCTGAAATGCTGGCTCTTGCCGTTCGCGCTGATCTTCGCTTTTGCCGTTCGGTCATTGAATCGCTCACTGATGAAAGTACCATCAGAACACGCGGCCGTGATCTTGACACTCGGCCCTGGAATCCTGCCGTTCATCAATTTCATGCTGGATTTCCCGGCGCTGGCGCTGCAACTCGCGGTCATCGCACGGGTCATTCGAGGGCATCATTCTCTTGGCAGTAGCTTGTTCAGCGGCCTTCTGCTGGCGCTTGCGCTGCAGACGAAATACTCTGTGCTCGGATTGATTCTTCTTCTGCCGGTGATGGGTTTCTTCTTTCAACGATCGCGAGCGACTGCGCTGATCCTCGGCTCAGGAATGCTGGGATTTCTGGCGTGGGAGTTTTTTTTGTTTTGGAAGTACGGTCAATCGCATTTTCTGTTTCACACGTTTGGTTACGCGAAAGCCGCTACTGCGGGATCGAAGATCTCCGTCGCAATCGGTCTGCTGGGCCATCTGGGGCTCATGACGTTCTGGGCGGGGTTCACAGGCAGGCCCACAATTCTTCAGAGAATCGTGATTGTGATACGAGTTGTGCTTGTTGTCGTTTTGATAGCGAGTCTGATGAATCCGACCGCACTCATGTCTCAATTGCTTTCCCTCGCTTGGGTCTCTTCTGGCGCGGCTACGCTCGTTCTTGTCGCATTCGCCTTCGGAAGCGGAAGTTCGAATATGAAACTCGATCGGACGAAGTGGTTTCTGCTGATCTGGCTCGTGATCGAAATCGCGGTCTATCTGACCATCTCGCCATTTCCCGCGGCCCGGCGATTGCTCGGGATCACTTTTGTCATGGGACTGATCATCGCTTCATCGATGGAACTGTCACGATTGACAACGGTCATTGCATTATCAGTCGGTCTGCTGGTTACCGTACTCGATCGCTGGGATGCCAAGGCCGAGCCGGAAATGATTCGCGAGGTTTCGGTGCATCTTCGTGAGAATTGTGCCAGCGGACGGAAATTCACGTTCGGGCATTGGGGGTGGCAGTACTACTCAGCAATTGAAGGGTACGAGGAAATCGAACCGAATGTGACGGTTTGGAAACCCGGCGATTGGATTCTTCTACCGGTAGGCGATCGACCTGATTCCGGCATGCTCGAAATCGAGAAGGATCCCGAATCGATGGAGTTGGTCAAAACGTTTCAAAGCGAAGATCAGTTTCCGCTACGAACGATTTCATCGCTCTACGCCGGGCGGACTCCCATTCAGCTCAATGAAAAACCGCGAATTCGCTGTGCGCTTTATCGCATCACACGCGAATCGCGGCCACGCTTTCGATTACAAGACTAAACGGCACATTACCGCAGAACCGCACGCAACGCCACGCGGCCGTCGGGCGGATTGAAAGACCAGACAACCTCGTTCTTGAGGGTGACTTCCCGAATGCCACCCGAACCCTGATCGCTCACCAGCGTATTGCCGTTCGGCAACCGCTCCGCCATCGCCGCATTGCTCAGTGGCATACTCCAGACTGGATCTTTCTTTTCCGCTTTGAGATCATACTCCGCCGCGCGATTCTGCTCCGCCACGAGAACACGTTGCTCAGGAAGGATCTGCAACCGATACTGGTAGTAGCTCAGAACGCCGGTCGTTACGCTTTTCCCTTTTTCTTTCCAATTTTCATCGAGTCGCACGATTTTGCCGATCCGGTTGCTTTGATTGCGTGTGAGAAGGAAGATCGTTCCGTCGGTATCTCGTTTGATGTCAACGATATCCTCGGTCTGGGAACTGTATTTTTTCCCGGTTTCTTTCCAGTCCTTGTCATATTCAACGGCGGTGCGCTGGAACGCGACCAATGTGTTGCCATTCTCGAGGCGGTCGAATCCGAAGGGTTGACCATAATTCTGTGAATTGAAGACGGAAACTTGATTCCCCGTGAGATCCCGCTCGGTGATGCGGTTGTATTGCTGCTCGAGGACCAGAATATTCCCGTTCGGCAGTGGAGTGATATCCGCCGGACAATACACGCCACCGAAGCGCCATTTGCGCTCCATATCCGGACCCAACTCGCCAATAATTGCGTTTGAATATCCCACTTGATCGGCGGAGAGAAGCAGGAGGTGACCGGTCGTTTTGGGCTGATAGGTGAACTTCTTCAAGTCCAATGTGGCTTGAGCACTTGTATACCACTTCTTCCAGTCGTCACGAGCTTTTTCGAGTTCCGGTTTACCCGGTCCCATTTTCGGGTTGGGTGCTTTGGGACCGGCCAGTTGCATCAGGAAATCTTCGATCTGCCAGAGCCGGCCACGGGGTGCCTGCGGTAGCAGATCGATGAGGAAACTGATGGAATCCTTGTCCTTGAGTTGAGTGGCGAGTGTGTAGGTTGCTTCAAACTTGGTTTCGAGATCGCTTTCGCCGGGGATGATGGCGCTTACGGCTTGAACGGCTTCCTTGGACAATGCCGGCTGACCGATCGTGCCGCGGAGCAGGGCGCCGACGGTCGCGCATCGGCGCATGGGTGATTGATCCGATAATGCCTTGATCAGTGCCGGATCGATTTTGTTTTCGCGGATCGCCAAGGATTCCAGAGCTTTCCTGATATCCATCTCGACAAGCTTGGTATCACTCATGGGGATGAACGCGATGAGCGTGCTGGCGGCTTCGGGAGCTTTGAGTTTTGCGAGCGCTCGAGCGGCTGCGGATGCGACGATCCCCTGCGGAGTCTTCTCCATGTTTTTCAGGGCTTCGGAGGCACGGAAGGCGATTTCGGGATCCGGATTCGTCTGAGAGGTCCGGCGGAGAATCCCCATAACGCCCGGTCCGAATTTTTCGAGTTCACGGGTCGCGGAGAGCCGTTTTTCGAAGTTTTCATCCCCCAATTGATCGATCACTTTTTCCAGTGCGATTCGATCCTGATCACTCAAGGTCCGCCCGCGGAAGTATTTGATCAAACCTTCTGCGTCGTCAGGATTGAGATTCATGGACTGGAGCGTTTTCTTGTCGTCGACTGCCGTCGTGTTCGCTTTCTTTGCGGGTGCGACTGCTAATCCACCGCCAATGATCACTTGTTTGAGTTGAGCCTGAGCAGGCATGGCCACGAATATGAGCAATAAAAAACTGACACAACGAACCGCAATCATGGGAAAGCTCCCGCGCACTGGAATCTGTGAGATAGTGTACCGAAAAACGGTCAAGTTGTGGTTCATTAATGCCGAGTCGTTACGAAATCGTGATTCTGTTGACGCTGAACCCGGCAATCCTAATATAGCAGTTCGATTATTTTGCCTCGAACCTGAGAGTATGTGTCATGGCGGTCCCGAAACGGCGGACGTCCAAATCCAAGCAAGGCATGCGTCGCAGCCACCATCACCTGAAGACGAAGGGTGTCCAATACTGCCCTCGTTGCAACGAGCCCGTGCTTCCGCACCGCGTTTGCGGGAACTGCGGCTATTATCAGGGTCGCGACGCGATCGTGATCAAGTCGGCTTCGGCAGCGGAAGGGGAGTAATCCATGCGAATCGCTCTGGATGCGATGGGGGGCGATAACGGTCCCTCACCCAACATCGCCGGGGCGATTCAGGCGCTCAATGCCTCCCCCGATTTATCCATCGTCCTTGTGGGTGACGAAACAGTCATCCGCCCAGCGCTGACTCAAGCAGGCGAATTTCCAACGAATCGTCTCGAAATCGTGCATGCCAGTCAGCTTATTGGTATGAACGAGAAACCGGCCGAGGCGATGAGAGCGAAGCCGGATAACAGTATCGCCAAGTGCTGGGGATTGCTCGCGCAGAAAAAAGTGGATGGTCTCGTTTCCGCCGGGAATACCGGTGCGGTGGTCGCTGCCGGTCTTTTCCTCCGCAAGTTCCTCAAGTGCGTTCATCGTCCGGGAATCGCCACCGTGATGCCGACGGCACGCGGTCGATGCGTGATCATGGACGTCGGTGCGAATGTTTTTCCTAAACCCCGTCATCTTCTCGAATACGGCGCGATGGGTCGCGTATTCGCACAAAACATGCTTGGGATCGAGAAACCGACCATCGGTCTCATGAACGTTGGCGAAGAAGAAGGCAAAGGGCACGATCTCGTTCAGGACACTTACCACCTCTTCCGCAGCAGCAAGCTCAAAGATGACTTCGTGGGTAACATCGAAGGCCGCGATATCCACGCCGGTAAAGTGGATGTCGTGGTCACCGATGGATTTGTGGGCAATGTCATTATCAAGCTCTCGCAGGGGCTTTTTGAGTTCGTCATGAATCTGGTGGGCAAGGAGGTTCTCGGCGCGCTCACTACGGAAGCGGAGAAAGCCAAGGCTGCTCTGCACGGCATGGTTCAGAAATATCATTACAGCGCGTTCGGTGGCGCCCCACTGCTGGGCGTTCAAGGCGTCTGCATTATCTGCCATGGTTCGTCGAAGGACCGTGCGATTGCGAATGCGATCGGAGTTGCGGCACAGGATGTTCGGATTCAATTGAATGAAAAAATCGTCGCTGAGTTGGAAACACTTCCTTCTGCCGAGTGAATCACGATGTCTCGAATTGCGTTTCTTTTTCCGGGTCAGGGTGCGCAGTACGTCGGCTTGGGCCGAGATCTCTGTGCAACCTCCGCCATCGCCAAGTCGCTGTTTGACCGCGCGTCCGAAGTTCTGGGCTACGATCTGCTCGATGTGTGTGTGAACGGCCCGGCGGAACGGATCAATGCGACGAATGTCAGCCAGCCTGCGATCTTCGTAGCGAGTATGGCAGCGCTCGAACAGCTACGCTCAACGGAGCCAAATCTGTTTTCCGAGGTTGTTGCGACGGCGGGTCTCAGCTTGGGTGAATACACCGCCCTGACGTTTGCGGGAGCGCTGACGTTCGAGGAAGCATTGCGTGTGGTTCAGGAGCGTGGCGAAGCGATGCAGGCGGCGGCGGAAGCGACACCGAGCGGCATGGTCAGCATCATCGGGATGGAAGTCGGCGAGGTGGAAGCATTGGTTGCCGAAGTGCGTACCGCCGGAACGATTGAAGTAGCGAATCTGCTCTGCCCAGGGAATACGGTCGTCTCGGGTGAGCAGGCGGCCATCGATCAACTGGTGGGTCTGGCGGAGTCGCGGAATCTCCGCGCGATTCGATTGTCGGTTGCGGGTGCGTTTCACACGAATCTGATGAAGCCAGCCGACGAACGACTGGCGGTGGCGCTTGCGAACGTGACGATACAGAAACCGCGGATCCCCGTGTGGTGCAATTTCGACGCGACGCCACATACCGATCCGGAGCTGATTCGCGAGCGTTTGATTTCGCAGGTTCTCTCGCCGGTACGTTGGGAAGAGACCGTGCGGGGCTTGCTCGCAGACGGCGTGGACAAGTTCTACGAAATCGGTCCCGGCCGCGTGTTGGCGGGACTTCTGAAGCGAGTGAATCGCAAGTCGGAAATCGTCAACATCTCCGCCTAAGGCGTCTGACCGCGGGCGATTCCGTTGGGGACGATCACGGCGACGTCGGCCAGGCCCCAGGGCGTACTGCCGACGAGTTTCTGCCAGAGCGTTTGCGTGGGCCGATCGAGACTCACGGCTTTCTCAACGCGAAGTGAAACGGGAAGCGCCTGCTGAAACGCGTCGAAGGAATGACGATGCGTGAACAGGATGACCGTGCGCGGCCGATGGTGCATATCGACCATCAGTTGATTCACATCTTTGCTTCGCACGCGCTCGAAATCAGCGCGGTCCGTGTAAAACGCAACGGAGTCACACCCGCGGGGATAAGTCACAACCGGAATCGCGAGGTCTTCGACGTAGGGTTTGACTTCGTCCGGCGATCCGAACGGCGAACGCTCCTGCGCATAGCGGGGAATCACGAAGCTGTGCGCGATGAACAGCAGAACAGCAAACGTTGAAATCAGAGCTTTGGGCAGAAGATGTGTGTTCCATCGTGATCGTGCAATGTATTCTCCGAGTGCGAGACACAGAAACGGATAAGCGGGCAGAATGTAGGTCGGGAGTTTTGAACCCGATATGCTGAAGAACACCACGCACCAGCACCCGGCGATCAGCCAGAAACCACCTGCCTGTGTTCTCTGTTCACCGCTCGAAAACAGCAAGTTGCGGATGTACGGAATCGCAAGCGCCGTCCCGGGTAGCCATCCCGTCAGCAAAATCGGTGCGTAGTACCAGACCGGCTGCAGGTGATCGAACGGCTGCAGAAACCGCATCACGTTGTGTTCCCAGAAGAAGTACTTGAGAAACACCGGCTCGCGGAAATACATCGCCACATACCACGGCACGTTGATGCTCACCACAATCGTCGCGAACAGAAGCAGATTCTTCCAGCCGACGACAAGTCTCGAAGCGGATAGCCAGCCAAAAGCAAGGAGCGGAGGGAAGAGCAGGATCTCCGCAATCGGCCCCTTGGTCAGGAATCCCAATCCGGATGCGATAGCGGATGCAATCCACCAGCCTTGCCTGAGCGAACCAGTTCGCACCGCTTCAAAGCCACTCAAGACCGAACAGGTCACGCACAAGGTCAGCAAGCCATCGAGAAGGAGCAGTCGGGCAACCGAGACATATCCCGGTGCGACACTCATCAGCAGTGCCGCCCAGAACGCCGCGCGTTCGCCAATCGACCGGCGCCCGATTAGATAAACGAGAAAGATCGTCAGGTGTACGCAAACCGCGGGGACCAGTCGCGCGGCCGCTTCCGTCACGCCAAAGGCTGAATAACTCCCCGCAATCAACCAGTACATCAGCGGAGGCTTGTCAAGATACGGTTTGCCCTGCAACGTCGGGACCACCCAATTTCCTGAACGCAGCATCTCCTTCGGGATCTGTGCATAACGCCCTTCGTCCGGCTCCAACAGGTGAAACGAAAGTGTGGAATAAAGCAACAGAGCCGGAAGGCAGAGCACGATCAGCAGGGACGAAAGCCGGATTTGGGTTGCGCGCTCCGGTTGTCCGGTAAACAAATGGTGCTGCCAGATCTGCACGATCCAGCCGGGCAAGGTTTGTGGTGACTCAGTGCTTGTCATTCAGCTTCTCCCAACGAAGCAGGAGATTACGCCACTTGGCCGACTTCCGTCAACGTGAGGTCCATATTCGAAGCGGAGGGTTCATCCGGATCGAATGGCGTCCTCGGACTGCGATCCCCAATCGCCCAACCATGGCGCATTGTCTTTCCGCCGCCACTGCCACACCCTACGGTGGAAAGACGCCATTTTTTCGGAAGCGCCTATGCGCCGTAAGCACTTACGTCAATTGTCACGAGACCGTCGAGTCATTACGAAAGCCGTCATCTCCACGAAACTCGTTCCGCCCAATCCGCGTGGTTCCGGGACTGCCTAGAATAGGAACCTGACGATTGGAACACTGGGAACGTCTGGTATGCCTTCGCTGATTCCCCATCGATTTCTGATCCGCCTGTGCCATCCGGTGCCGTATTTCAAGGCGATGCCTTTGAAGGGTGGTCAGATCGTCCAATTACCGGACTCCGCACGTCTTGAGAGCTTCGCAACCCTTGATGATGCAACAACGTTCGCGGAAATCCGTCTCGCATGGAATGAATTGGGGATCGGGCTGAATCTGATCGTGGACAGTAAAAAACAACCGCTCGAATGCAATCCGGAACGCCCCATGACATCCGACGGTCTGACGATCGCCATCGATACTCGCGGAGATCGCACCGGGCACCGCGGATCGCGGACGTGCCATTTGTTCACGATTCTACCCACGGGCGGCGGTGCGGATCGCGATGAGCCTGTTGTGATTCAGAGCAAAATCAATCGTGCGCTCAACGATGCGCCGTTCTGCCGATCCACGGACATTCTGACCCGGTCCAAAATCTCGAAAAAGGGCTATTCACTCGAGGTTTTTTTCACGGCGGAAGCACTGAACGGATACGATCCCGAGGAGCATCCGCAACTCGGGATCACTACGATCGTGCGCGATCAGGAACTCGGTGATCAGTTCCTCGGGATGAATCGCGATTTCCCGATCCTCGACGATCCCTCACTCTGGAACAGCCTCGAACTGGTTCGATCGTAGTCCTATTTTTCTAATCGAATTCCCAACTGGCCCGGTTCGGGCACGGACAGATCGATCCGGATACCGAGTTCCGCGGGCGAAGCGACTGAGACCGTTTGAGGCATCGGGCGCGGCGGCGGTTCAGATTTGCGCGGGGCTGGTGCGCGAGACGGAAGCGCAGCCGGGGTCCGTGGCGGCGGAACGATCACCGGGCGGCCGAGTTCGGGGAATCGGTAGGGCATGGAGTTCGGCAAACTGCCGAACACAGGGGATTCACACGGAATCCCCGGGCCTCACCCCGCATCCGACAGTCGAGGTTGTGAGATCAATCCCACAATCATGGCACCCAACAGAACCAGTCCAAACGCCCATTTGTGAGATCGCATCGCGTGCACTCCGTGAACAGGAGCAGCACGGTACAAAAAGAAACACGGCCGGGAAAGACCAACTGGGTTCAATCGCTCTTCAGGGATTGGGTGGTCAGGCGGAGAACTTCGAGAATCGCCTGATCGGCTTTCTGATCCTTCAAGCCATCGGTCAGCACCTTGGCCAGTTTTGTCGCAAACTCTTCGGGAAACCGTTTTTTCTCATCGGGTGAAATCGCGACATAAAGCGATTTCGGATCGCTGCAGATAATGATTACGACACCCCGGACACTCTCCGCCTTGCCGCGGCGCGTCACCCAGGAACGCATATACGCCGTTCGATCGGCCGCGGTCATTTTCTGGACGCGTACCAGATCCTCGTTCGGTGCACTCGGATAGGTCTCGACTAACAGATCGAGCTTGTGTTTGGTGAAGAGTTCATCGATACCCGTTTGAAGTTTCTTCGTGGTGTCCGCTGTCCAGAACTTGCCCCCATCATGAAGTGTCAGGGCTTTCTGCCGCGCCGGTTTGTCCGGTTCGGGATTGGATGGCTTTGCACCACCGACTCCTTCTTTCTGCAGGAGTTTTTTGACCTCCGATACGCTGATGAAGGTGCTGAGCAGTTGGGCGTTGGTCGCACCACCGTGCGTTACCCCGATCAGTTCTCCCTGATCATTGAGAAGCGGGCCTCCGCTGTCGCCCGGATTGGTGGCGGAGTCCGTTTCAACGACTTCGCCTCGGCAACGCAAGACCCGGTTGGAGCCCAACTGCGCACTCCATTGATGTTTGTAGACCTGTCGAACCTTGCCCGGGACATAGCCCCACAATGCATCGGATTTCCCCGTGTTGCCAATGGAGTGAACCGACTGGCCCGGTTCCGCAACGGACTTGGAAAGCGGAATGGCCTTTGCGTCATCGGGGATTCGGTCCAATTGAATCAAAGCCAGATCGACCGATTTTTCGATAGCAATGACGCGGCCGGAAATCGCGAGTCGACCTGCGCGATCGGTGTAGTGGCTTTTTTCCGCGATCGGCTTTTCATTTCGAAAATCCGGAAAGTACACTTTCGCCCGAGGATTGTCTTCAACGACGTGATAATTCGTGAGGACCAGTTTTTTCTTCACGTCAATGAGCGAGCCACTACCAGTTGAGTAACCGCGATCACGAGTGGAATGAATCCAGACAACCGACGGAATGGTTTGTTTGTAGACCTTGGAGCCCGCATTGTCCTGCGCCGTGCCGACCGGCACGAAAACGGAAAGTCCGCAGGCGCAGAGGATGAGTCGCATGATGGCCATGGTTCGCTCGGAGTGAGTTTGTTGCTCATTGTACTCAGCGAGCGAATCGAACGGCGACAGCGACTCTTCGTGCTCTTAAACGAAGCCGTTATTTGGAACTGGGTGGATCCGATTTCATGGGGTCGAGATTTTTGAAAATGTTCTTACCGCTTGCGGTTGCGCCCTCGGTCAATCCGTTTTTCGTTGCGTTTGGCGTTGGCGGAAGATTGCTCGATGTGAGCAGGAACCCGAGGCCGAGCAGCAAGACGACAGAAAACGCCAGCGCCGACCGACTGTACCAAGCCGAACCGCGGGAAGTGTGGATCGGATTTTGTAATGGTACGGACGACTGCGGAGCCGGGCATTCCGGCCAGGGGTTTGGCACCTGGCTTTGGAAATAGTCCGAAAAGGTACGATCCACATGATCCGGGTGAGAGGTTTTCGACTTCATGATTGTGCATCGACTCCGTTAAAGCTCAGGCGATCCGCCATTCGCTGGCGGGCCCGACTGAGACGCATGTGGACCGCAGAAGACTGAATTCCCAGAATTTCTGCGATGGTTTCCGTGTCGTAATCCATGGCGTATTTGAGTGTCAGGATGTCTCGATCGCTTATGGGGAGTTCTTCGAGGATTTTCCTGACACTCAGTGTCCGCTCAGCTTGTTCGAGGTTTTCGATGGGTGAGAGTTCCCGGGTTCCGATCCCGAGAAACTGCTCGGGCGGTGCGGTTCCGTTCCGTCGAAACGAACTCTTGGCCGTATCATCAGCCAGATTGCGAGCCACTCTCAAGAGCCACGCACGCGGATTCTGAATCTCCTGCCCCGATTCCCATTCCCGCCAGAGCCGGAGAAACGTCTCCTGAGTCACATCCCTGGCAGTATCAGCATCCAACCAGCGTGCGAACGCCACCGCCCAAACGGCACGGCTGTGCCGTTCGTAGAGCGCTTCAAATTCGCTTCTGCGGCCGGGCTTCGATGCTGTGTTCACGGTTTTACCGAGGCGACCCTGCATCGCGTCTGAGAAAAGAACGATTCACTCGGAGAATTCTAACAATCCCCAGCGGAAAACGCAGAATTCCCCGTTCGGATTCGGGCAGAATCATCAAACACACACGCTCGCGAGACACGGTTCCGCGAGCCGTATCGAAAAATTGAATCCGTTATCGATGAGTCAACGCCAGATTGTCGCGGTGAATGACCTCGTCGTAGGTCTGTTTTCCAAGCTGAACGTGAATTTCTTTTGTGCCAAGCCCCATGATTTTTCGAATGTCCTCGGCGGCGTAGTTGGAGAGACCGCGGGCGAAGACTTCGCCATTCAGATCGAGGATCGAAACGATATCCCCTTTGCCGAATTCACCGGCGATCGCGCGGATGCCCACCGGGAGTAAACTCGTGCCTTTTTCGACAATTGCTTTTCTTGCGCCGGCATCCACCGTGATCGAACCCTTCGGTTGCGCCGTGTAGCCGAGCCACCGCTTCCAGGCCGGGATCGAATCCCCATGAGCCAGAAAGAGCGTGCCAACCGGTTCGCCGGTATAGAGCCGATCGAGTATTCCGTCTTCGGCTCCGTTCGCCATGATCACGGAACCGCCCGACGACGTGGCGATGCGGGCCGCGCGGAGTTTGCTTTTCATTCCGCCGGTCCCCAGTTGGCTCTGGCTTGTTCCGGCCATGCCCGTAATCGTGGAATCGATGTTCGGGACCGTGGGAACCAATTGGGCGTTGGGCTCGATGCGGGGATCGGATGAATAGAGACCGTTGACATTGGTGAGCAGGATCAGAAGCGGAGCTTGAAGCAGATTCGCGACCATGGCGGCGAGCTGATCGTTATCACCGAATTTGATTTCCGCGATGCTGACGGTGTCGTTTTCGTTGATGATCGGCAGGGCATTCCATTCGAACAGCGTGGCGATGGTGTTGCGGGTATTCAGGTAGCGGACGCGGGAATCGAAATCGCCGGCGGTGAGGAGAATCTGTGCGGCGGGGATCTGGTAGGCGTTGAGCGATTCCTGATACATCTGCATGAGTGTGGATTGTCCGACGGCGGCGCAGGCTTGCAGATGGGGGAGATCGGTGGGACGTTTGCGCAATCCGAGGCGCCCGACGCCCGCGCCGATCGCACCGGAACTCACAAGGACGACATGGCGATCCTTCGCTTTGATCCGGGCGATTTGAGCGGTCAGCGATTCGATTCGATTGCGATCAAGCAGACCGTTGTGATCGGTCAGGACATTGGTCCCAACTTTGATCACGACCGTGCGGGCCGATTCCAAAAGGGACAAACGCAATGCATCGGCGGCCACGGTGATCACTCCGGAAGCGAAAGTGTCGTTTTAGTGACCGATCAAGAGTGTTCGAACGAAGTGTCACAAAAGCGTAACTGAATGATTGACCCAACCGCCGGACTTACAGTAACATAAACACCATTCGATCAGGGGCGTTATTGTGAATGGTCCTCGATTCGTACTCGTCTGGATCGTGTTGATCATCAGCGCTTCGCTTCTTTGGTCCGCGAATCAACCTCAGAATAAAAAAGAATCGGCCGACCAACTCATCGCGCGTGCGGAAGCGGCTGAAGAGATCAAGGATTGGGACAGCGCACTGCAGTCTTACCTTCGGGCATTTCTGGCAGGGCGGCAAAGTGCGGAGATCCGCCAGCGGATTTCAAAGTGCTATCGATACGTTTCGCAAATTCGGCGGCACCGCGATCCCGCTTTTCAGCGACAGATTCTCAATCTAAGTTCGGCCGAATCGTTGAATCTTTATGTCGAGGTACTCGAGAAAATCACGGTTTTGCATGTCGAACGGGAACAGGCGACTCCGGCGAAACTGTTTCTGAACGGATTGGATGAGCTGGATCGTGCGCTGACGCAAAAAGAGTTTCGCAGCCAGTATCTCTCCAAAACCAGCGATCTCGCGATCGCAAAATTCCAGCGAACGCTCAAGGAGTTCTGGAAATCCAAACTGCCTCGTACGACTCGCGAAGTCCGCAGCGCCACACTCGAGCTCACACGCACGTTCCGAGCGGAACTGGGAGTGCAGTCAGGTTCCGTTCTGATTCTGGAGATGATCTGCGGCTCGTGTTCGAGCCTGGATGATTACACGGTTTACCTGACGCCGTCGATCGACTCGATCGACCAAGCCGGGATCGCGGAGCTTGCGGAATACGGGATCGCGGTTCAATTCCGGAATGGGGAACTTCGGGTGGAATCGATCGCCGCCGATTCCTGGGCGGCGGAGAATACGATTCTTAAGCGCGACGATCGGATTACTCGAATAAACGGCCGTTTGGTGAAGGACAAGCGAAGTCTGGCGGAAAGTCTTCAGTCCGCTCAAAACGGCGAGCATCAAATTGAAATTGAAAATCGCGCCGACGTGATGGCGACTCTCGTTGGCTTGCCGACGCCGGTTCCCACTGTTCAGCAGGCGACCATCATTCAATCGAAGGATGCGATCGGTTACCTGAAGATCAAGGAATTCAACGAACAGACTCCTCTCGAAGTTGAATCCGCGCTCCTGCGGCTCAAAGAGCAGGGCATGCGCTCGCTCATCCTCGATCTTCGCGGAAATTCCGGTGGGAACTTCATTTCGGGTGTTCGAGCGGCCGAACGGTTCCTGCCCAATGGGGTCATTGCAACGACTGATTCTCAGGTGCCGGATTTCGCCGGACGAGTGTTTTCATCCGAAAGCGGGATGATGGCATTTGACCTGCCGATGGTCGTCCTGATGGATGCACGAACCATGTCCGCCGCCGAAGTGGTCGTGAGTTCGCTGAAAGAACAACAACGCGCACTCGTCGTCGGCATGCCCAGTTTTGGCAAGGGAGTGATCCAGCACGCGTTCAAACTGACCGCCGCGGATCACGCTTCCGCCGACGGTGTCCACAATCTCCGCTCGGGGACGCTGATCCTGACGATTGCGAAGATTTTCACCGCCCGCGGATCGCCTCTCGATGGCCAGGGCATCGTTCCGGATGTCCTCGAAGCCGATCCCGTTCGGCAACTCGCGATTGCGATCGAACGCCTCAGCATGCGTTAGAATTGCCCTATACAATAGTCCGAATGAATCTCAAGAATTGTTTGTCGCCAGCGGAAGAACTAGCCGCACGATCGCTGATCCAACTTGCGCTCACCGAAGATCTCGGCACAAGCGGTGACCGCACCTCGCTTGCGCTGATCCCAACCGGTACGATCGCCTCCGCCGCTTTCGTCGTTCGCACTCCGGGTGTCATCGCCGGATTACCCGTCGCAGCGGAAGTCATCAAATCGGTTTCAAGTCGTCTCAACCTCGAGATCTCCTGCCCGGATGGGCAATTGGTGAGTAAGGGGACGGTGGTCGCCACGGTTTCCGGTCCCACGCAGGCGATGTTGGTCGCCGAGCGCACGGCGCTCAACTTCCTGCAACGGCTCAGCGGCATCGCCACGCTCACCCGCCGATTCTGCGATGCCGTTTCCGGATTGAATGTCCAGGTTCTCGATACCCGTAAAACCACACCCGGATGGCGATTGCTGGAGAAATATGCGGTTCGAATGGGGGGCGGAACCAATCACCGGATGAATCTCTCGGATGCGATCCTCATCAAAGACAATCACATTGCCGGGATCGGAGGCGATATCCGCCAGGCGATACGTGCCGCTCGCGAGTTTCCCGGTAATCAAGGACTGCCTGTTGAAATCGAAGTGGATTCCCTCGCTCAACTTGAACTGGCTCTGAACGAGAATCCCGAAATCGTTCTGCTCGACAATATGTCGAACGAGCAATTGCGATCCGCCGTCGAACTGCGTAACCGCCGTTCCGCTAAAACACTTCTTGAAGCATCAGGAGGAGTCAACCTCACGACCATCCGTTCGATCGCCGAGACGGGCGTGGACAGGATCAGCGTCGGTGCGCTCACGCACTCCGCACAGGCTCTCGATATCGGTCTGGACTTCATTTCCTGAACTCATTCATCCATGACTCCTCCTGACGAAATCCGGCACATTCCCACACGACTCATCGGCCGCACGATCCACGTTTATCGTGAGGTCACCAGTACCAATGACATCGTAGCGGAGGCGGCACGAACCATTAATGGACTGGGAGTTCTGGCGGATCATCAGACACAAGGGCGCGGACAGCATGGCCGAATCTGGTCGAACCATCAGCCCAACGATTCGATTCTGCTGTCGATCGGGATACACCCACCGCCGGCGATCCTGCGGCCGGTCATTCTCACCGCTTGGGCCGCTGTGGCGATCTCCGATGCGATCTACGAATTGATTGGTCTGCAGTGCAAAATCAAGTGGCCGAATGATCTGTTGATCCACGGAAAAAAAGTCTGTGGAATCCTGATTGAACAGTCGAATGCGGTTGTGTTGGGACTGGGTTTGAATCTGAATCAGACGAGGGATCAATTTGACGAACTGGATTTGAGTCGAGCCACGTCACTCGGGATCGAGAGCGGACAAGTCATCGATCGTCCGGAAGCGCTCGATTCGATTCTCATGCACTTGGATGATGAATACGACCGGCTTTTGAACGGAGAACTCGTGCCGCTCGAGTCGGACTGGAAGTGGCGGATCGGGCTATTGGGCCGGCAGGTCCATGTCGAAAAGCGTGATGGAACGTCGTCATTCGGTCGCCTGACGGAACTTTCGTTCGACGGCCTTCAACTCGTATGTGAGAACCAACGGGAAGAGACTATTCTCCCGGAGTTGGTTCATCACATCGTTCCGCTGTCTGCTACTTTAACGATGGAGTGACGATCCGCTTTTGCCGCGGTAATCGAAATAACGCTTTGATCCGATTGGGTTTTACGACCGGTACGGTGCACAAAGTATACGACTGACATTTCGGACACGGTCGCGATTCGATGGCTTCCCGTTCATAATCCGATTCACCGCATTGCCAAATCCAGGTTGTTTCGCATGACTGGCAACGGACCGACGTATCCCTTTTCACAGAGCACCCAAATTCCTTTTAAGAGTGACTGAAGACGTATTCGACTGACGATCCGGGGCAGGGCAACTGGGTTTCGATCGGCATCCGGGTGTTCAAAACTGGTGACCACGGGATCGGGTTGAGGCAAACCCGCGAAATCCCCGAGCGATCCAGATTTTCCAACCACCCACCGTCACACCGTTTTCCCGATACTCCACACGGATCGGTCCATCGCATCGTTCGAAGGCCCCGAGGTGCTCGGGGATCTTCTCGCCGACATACACGAACGTGCGCGTCTTGAAGACTTGCGCGTCTGATATCGGGTTCGGCCGCCAAATATCGTATTGGCTCAGCCGGTCATTCAACGCAGGGCCGAAGGTATACACACTCGGTCGACCGGCACAATAGAAACCCAACTCTCCCGGCACACTCCACGTCATCGTTGCAATCAGAGGATCTTCGCCATTTTCATTGCGAACCGATTCACGAATTTCATCGACTTTCTCCGCCAGAAATTTCCAGCCACGCAGGCGTGCCGTTGGATCGAGATTGCGAACCGGTGCGAGTCGATCGGCGGATGGCTCGGGCACCATTCTGTTGAACACAGGTAACAGAAGACCAGGGAAACGTGTGAATGTCGAGAGTATGATCGAGACCGCGATTCCCAAGATCAGAAGTGCCTGAACGAGTTTTCGATAGCGGACACTCTCGGATTTGAGTTGTGTTCCGATCCAATGAACTGCAAGCAGGAAACCGGTGAGATACGCCGCCGCAGGCCAATTGGGTTGCACTTTGACTCGAAGACTGATGGGAATCAGAACGAGGATCAACGGGACCGAGAACCACCACAGGAACGATCGGTTGACGTTGCGGGTCTGTCGGTTTTGCCAGGCAGCGGCAGCGAATGCACAAAACCAGTAACCGGCCAGCAACGCGAACTGACCACCCAGATAATCCAGCGGTCCGTTCCATTTGAATCCAATCTTCGGACCCGTTGCGAGACCCGCCTGCCCGAAGAGATGGCGGAAGCTGAGCCAATCATGCTGAACATTCCAGAGAATGATCGGCACCCAGCCGAGGCTTCCCACCACGACCATCCAGATCAACCCTTTCCTGTAACCTTGGACTTGTGGAACGGCGCCAAGTACAAGGTAGAGCGCGGTCAGGATCGGGAACGCTGCCATGGTGTACTTGGTCAGGATTCCGATCGCGATAATCACGCCGGCGAAAATCCAACTGCGGAACTCTTGGTTGAAAATAGCACGGTGTACGAACAGCAGCGCCCAACTCCAGCAACACAGGAACGGCGCATCGATCGTCATCAATATGGCACCCGCGGCGAGTGCGGGCATGATCATTATCGTCAGCAGTGAGAGCAGAGCCATTCGAACGGAACGAAAAACCCGGATTGCCAGTTCAAAGAGCGCGATCAGCATCAGAGTGTTGCAGGCGACGGCCGGGAGACGGATGCTCAGCGGATGCGTGCCAAACCATTCACAACTCAACGCGATGAGCCAGGCGACCACCGGACCTTTGCTGTAATACCCCCAGTCCAGATGGCGCGACCAATCCCAGTAATGAGCCTCGTCAGGTGCCAAGTCAAATGGCGTGATCAGGAGGTACAGAAGATTGAAACAGGCGAAAGCGAGTATGGACAAATAACCGACGAGCCGCAGGTCGATGGCGGGTCTACGCAATCGAACGGATCCCGAAATTCGGATCGCACTGGGAGCATTCATTTTGTTGATGATGGAACGCACGTTTTCCCCGAATCGCATCTCACCATGTTGCTTGAGATTCCGTCAAGGTGAAGCCTTTTCGGACTATAACGATTGGCCGATCAATCAAATGCAATGGGATCAGGCGTTTCCGATGATGAGTTTGATGGAATCAGGCGACTGATTGAACGATTCCCGGTATCGCAAATTGATCGGGATCGTATAATTTTCGCATGGATCCCAAGGAACAGCCTGACATTCTGCAATTGACTCAACGTGGGCATCGTTACGCACGTCGGCAGGAGTTCGCAAAGGCGATCGAAGCATTCACCGGCGCGATCGATCTCGATCCGAACGATGCGGATCTTTACTACTTTCGTGGAAACGTCCACGCTGCCGGTGGCGAATTCGCTCGAGCCATCGACGACTTCGAACGCGCGATCCAGCTCGAACCGTCGCATTCCACCGCTTATCACAATCGAGCGACCGCCCATGTCGATTTGCAAAATTACGATCTCGCGATCGCGGATTTCACCGAAGCGATCCGACTCAATCCGGATGACATCGATCCGCTGAACGGCCGCGGCGCCGCTTACAGCCGAAAAGGCGATTTCGAACTGGCGATCTCCGATTACAACGCCGCTCTTGAACGCGACCCGAATGCTTTTCGCGTGCTCTTCAACCGCGCGAACGCCATGAGCGCGAAGGGCGAACACGAACAGGCCGTGGTCGATTATACGCGAGCCATCAAACTCCAGCCCCGCCATGCCCGATCGTATATTTATCGAGCGCTGTGCCATGAAAATCTGAACCGGCTCGACGATGCCCTGAGCGATTTGAATACCGCACTTCGCCTGAATGGCACATCACCGGAAGCGTTCTGGCACCGGGCACGGATCTGGAGCCAAATGCGGGAATTCCGGAAAGCCATCGACGATTACACCTGGGTGCTGCGTCACGACCCGGACGAAGTTCGAGCATTCAATCTTCGAGGAATCGCACGCGCTGAACAGGGCGAACATCAGTTGGCTCTGAACGACTTCACGGAAGCGATCAACCGTGATCCCGGCGATGTCGGTGCGATCTATAATCGTGGGCTTTCCTATTCCCGGATCAAAGACTGGGAGCATGCACTGGCGGATTTCACGAAGGCGATCGAACTCGATCCCGGAGATGCGACAGCCTACATCCAGAGAGGATACGCTCACCTCGAACTTCTCGATCCGGAACGATCGGTCGTCGACTTTTCCCAAGCGATTGAATTGAATCCGGAAAATCCGCGGGCTTGGGCTGCGCGTGCGATGGCGTATCGCCGCATGAATCGCTGGAACGACGTCATCACGGATGCCACCAAGAGCATCTCTCTTCGCGACGATTTCGACGCCGCCTACAACCTCCGGGCCGCGGCTCACTATGCGCTGGGCGATCTCACGGCTGCCATCGATGATCACGAAAAGGCACGCACGATCGACCCCGACGATGCGAATACGCTCAATTATCTGGCGTGGCTGCGTGCGACCTGCCCGCGTGACGAACTGCGAAACGGCCAGCAGGCGGTCACCGATGCGATTCGGGCCTGTGAGTTGACCGAGCACAAATATCCGGGGTTTCTGGATACGCTGGCGGCGGCGTATGCAGAGATCGGGCGATTCGAAGACGCAATCAAATGGCAGACGAAAGTGATTGAGATGGTTCCGCCCGACGAACGACCGGAGTACGAAACACGCCTCGCGCTTTATCGAGAAGGGAAAGCGTTTCGAGAGATCATTGCCGATGAGAAGAAGGAGAATGGCGACGAACCCAAATCTCCGTCGGTTGACTGATCGATCATTATCAAATTGGAACACTTGAAATGCAGATCGTGATCTGCATTTCCCAAACTCAAAATGGCGATCGAAACCTTTAGTACCGTGCTTCCATCGTGATCGTCACACCGTGAGCGAAGAAGCCTTCACGGTCGAACGTGACATTGGGCGCGCTGACCCCGGTGATCGAACCAAACGACGGACTGACGGGGATCACACGGGTGTTGACGGTCATATCGAATTGTTTGCCGGGGCGTGCGACGTTATTCATGTAAAGGAACTGATAGCCCAGGCCGATTCGTGCGTTTTCTGTGATGTTGAAGCCCACTTGAGTTCCGATTTCCGTCGCGATGCCAAACCGGTTGGTGATGAACCGTCCCAGGTTTCCATCGCCGTTGGCCCCGGCGGCGAGAAGCGCTCCCGGCACCGAAACATTCGGTGTGGTACTGCGTGTTTCGCCTGATATCTGTGTAATCTGGTGCGTCGAACCGAATGCCAGCTTGGGAGTCAAAGCGAGGTAAGTCACGCCACGCTTCCATTCGAAGCGACCTCCGATGTCGCCTCCCCAGAATTGATTTCGCGTATAAACTCGATCCCTTAAGGATACGGGTGAACCGGCGCTGACCACCTGTCCACCCAGCGTGATCGCGGCCGGCAGATTCGTTTGCTGAAAGATGACGAGCGATTCATCCAGATCGTAATAGCGGAAGCCGTAATAGAGATCGATCTGCCAGTTATCGTTGTAGGCCAGATTTCGTCTGATGTTGACCCCCGCACTCGCCAGTCGGGCGGTGTTCGTGGTGGCCATGGACCCGGTGAAGGATGGATCGTTCGAGGCGGAGAGCGACGACTGGAGGCCGGTGGTGGCATCAAAGAATGGCCTGTTGATAATGCCGCCGCTAATTGTCTGAAATCGGGATCGGTGTTCGGTGATGAATCCGTCAGCGCCGATCCCGCGCGTATGCTCGTGGTTGGTCCACATTCCGCCATCGATTTTGTATCCGAAATGCATGCCGAATTCGCCCGTGCCGTCAAGCAGTACTTGATTCGGCGGTCCGCTCACCGCTAGCGGGAATGTGGCACGGGGAGGCTGAAACCAGAGGAGAAGCTGACTGTAACTCATCCAGACTTGGTTTTTCGGTCCGGGAATCAAGTCGCCGGCGCAGCCCGGATCGGCGCAATTCGGATTCACATCTCCGCACGTGTTGCAACCGGGAACCCCGAACTGGGGCGCATCGAGTGGCGGTACGGGCGGGAGAAGATCCGCGTTGGGCGATGGACTGGGTGCGGGATCGTTTTTCCCTTTTTCGCCAAGAGGTTGCTGGGCATTCACGGGCATGGGATGCGGAATCGGCACGGTGTTCGGCGTCTGAGCGAGGACAGGCGCACCGCTGACACTTGCCATCACACCCACGGATGCCAGCCAAGAACGGATGGAAGTCCGCATATCATGCCCCCGAACGGCTAAAGTCAACACGCAGAATCAGATGGAGGAGGAATCCGTTGATACGATCCACCTTCCCTTTTCACATCGTCCGTTAGGCGCAATCATCTTGAGTCATACACTCCCGACAATCGATCAAAACCGATTTTCTGATCTCATTTGCCCAGATTGCCGGTTTTCCAGAGATCGAGTCATGAACACCCGTCGCTCTCCGTCGAGTTCACCTATTGAAGATGGGTAACACTAGATAGAATCAATAAAGACGATTCTTCCGATTGCATAGTCGTCTTGAGGCGGCTCATGAAGTGCCAGCGATGTCCGAAACCTGCGACCTTCCATATCACCGAAGTTTTGGGCTCGGAAGGGTACAAAGATTTTCATTTGTGCGAAGAGTGCGCACAGCGCCATTTGGCGAATCCCGAATTATCGATGCAGCAGGGTGCCTCAAAGGCGGGTCTGGATCGCGAGAATCAGGATGAATACGCAGGAAAAACGTGCGAAAGCTGTGGTATCAAGTTCGTGGAATTCCGAAATTCCGGCCGACTGGGATGCCCGCACGATTATGACATTTTTCAGGAAGAACTGGTGCCATTGCTCGAGAATATCCACGGTGATACTCGCCATGTGGGAAAAAAACCCCATCATTTGCCTCAGCATAAGGCTCATGAGGCGGAATTGCGCCGACTCCAGCGTCAGCTTGATGATGCCGTTGCCAAGGAGGATTACGAAGAAGCGGCACGGATTCGGGACCGAATTCGACTCTTGCCCGAATGAAGAACGGGGAGGTTCACGGATATGAACAATTGCCAATTTTGTGGTGAACCGGCTACGGTGCATCTGACGGATATTGTCAACAAGAAGAAACGTGAGATGCATTTGTGTGAAGCCTGCGCCCGGCAGCAGAATCTGATTCCTTCCGCTCCTTCACCACAACTGAACCTTCCCGCACTGCTCCAATTACTGATGAACCAGTTTCCCTCTCCCAGCGATGGATCGGAGACCGACGAACTGGATCCTTCCGTGTTGACGTGCCCGACCTGCGGCCTAAAGTATGCACAATTCCGTGCGGATGGCAGGTTGGGCTGTCCGGAGGACTACGAAGTCTTTTACCCGGTTATTGTTCCAATCCTGGAACGTGTTCATCGGGGACTTCAACACAAGGGAAAAGTTCCTTCGTCGGTCAGAAATCGACGGAAACTCGATGAAGTCAGTGATTTGAAAACGCAATTGAATGATGCCATCACCGCGGAAGACTATGAGGAAGCTGCGCGACTCCGCGATCGCATCCGCAGCAAGGAAACGGCCGAATGAATCTGGACCGACTGCTGCCGAATCTGGGTGAATGGCTTCGAGGGATCGGCCCGGAGTCGGATGTCGTCATTTCCACGCGGATCCGTCTGGCCAGAAATCTTGCGGAAACCCATTTCAGTAACCGCGCGAGCCTGGACCAGAAAGCCGCGACCGAAGCCCGGTCGTGCGAGGCCATTGCTGCAGCGGAACTGCCATATAAACTCGAATATGCAGATGTGACCAAGCTTACACCCATCGATCGGCAATTCCTCGTCGAGCGCCAGCTCATCAGTCGGGAACTGGCGACCGTTCTCGATGGTCCGCGTGGCGTTGCGTTCAACGAAACGGAATCTGTGAGCGTGATGGTCAACGAGGAAGATCATCTCCGACTGCAAGTGATGCGGAGCGGTTTGGCACTCGAAGAGGCCTGGGCGGAAATCGATCGACTTGATGATGCTCTGGAACATCGGCTTGCTTACGCGTTCCACGACCAATTCGGTTATCTGACCGCCTGCCCGACCAATGTCGGGACAGGGATGCGTGCGAGCGTCATGCTGCACCTTCCCGCACTGTCCCTGACGAAAGAAATCGAAAAGCTGTTTCGTTCACTTCAGAAAATCAATCTTGTTGTCCGTGGTCTTTATGGCGAAGGAAGCCGGGCGAGCGGGGATCTGTATCAGATTTCGAATCAGGTCACTCTGGGGAAAAGTGAAACGCGCGTGATGCAGGAAATCCGCGAAGTCATTACGCAGATCCTGCTTTATGAACGCCGCGCCCGACAATTGCTTTTGAAAGAGCGCCGTCAGGCGGAGCAGGATCGAGTCGCACGCGCGATCGGCACGCTCGGTTCCGCAACGATGATCACATCGGAAGAGACGATGGAACTGCTTTCGACAGTGAGGCTCGGGATTCAGCTCCGCCTGATCGATGAAATTCCGCCGACCACCGTGAATCAACTCTTCATTCACACACAGGCAGCGCATCTGCAGAAACTGATGGGCACACCTCTCGACGGCGAGGAGCGCAACGCGGCACGGGCGAAATATCTTCGGAATCGACTGCGCGAACTGGGTGCTCAACAACGATGATTGTGCTGAGGATCGGCTATCTGATTGTTTTCCTGATCTGGACCTGGCTCCTTGTCAAGCCTCAACCCGTACCCGAATCGCTCGTCGGCGGCGTCTCGTGGTTTGATCCGGAATTGCTTTTCTTTGTGCTTGCGAAAGCAACTCACTTTTCCGTTTACGCAGGTCTCGCGATCATCGGCGGATGGCTCGTTCGCGATCATCGGAATCGGATGGTCTTGTGGTGCCTGCTGATCGTTCACGGAATCGGTAGCGAAGTCGGACAGATGATCGGCGACATGTATTTTGAGACCAAACGACATGGCTGCATTCGTGACATGCTTATCGATGCCGTAGGCGTGACGTTTGGTGCTTTGGCGATTCGATGGTACTTCAGTCATAAAAATTCTGTTCGCACATTGCCCAACCAAAATTGATGAATTTCGACAGGAGAACTTGACAGGGTCAACCGGTGTTGCGTATTATCACCTAAAGATTTAGTTTTTAGTTTTACAGTGAGGGACGCGTGGACGATCTGCCCACACCAACGGTTCGAGAATTGGAGATTCTCAAGGTCCTGTGGGAACACGGGCCCCGGAGCGTCAGCGAAGTTCATCGATTGCTCAAGACGACCGATGAGAAACAGCCGCATATCAACACGGTTCAGACGCTGATCCGGTTGATGGAGTCCAAGGGCCTGGTCGCGCATACGATTCAGGGCCGTACGTTCGTGTACTCTCCACTTTTCAGTCGTGAGGAGTCGGCGGTACGCTATCTGGATCGCGTGTTCGATGGCGCAGCTTCGCAGTTGGTCATGAGCCTGCTCAAAGCGGAACGCATCTCGCCCGAAGAACTGGAACAAATGCGCAAACTCATCAAAGCAGCCACGAAGCGGGGCTGATTAAGCATTGACCATTGCACGGAGAACACAGATGAGCGAGTTCTGGTCCTCGGCTTTCATCGGGACGGTGCAATCGATCGCTGCGGGTGGATCGGCATTATTGCTCGGTTGGCTGGCCAGTCGACAGATCGTGGATGTCGTGCGTCGTCACCGCGTGATGGGCTGGACGGTCCGCGTTGCGGTGCTCGCATTCATCCTCGCGTTCCTTCCCGGCTGGTGGAATCTGACCGTTCCTGCCTGGGTCACGAGTACGGCCGAACGTGCGCTGCCCGCAAAGCCGGCCGAACCACTAGAAGCCAATCGCCCGCTGCCGGATGAGTTCGAGTACGTTTGGGTTCCGTTCGATCCGGATGACGAGCCGGTCACGGATCGCGAAATTTCAACTGATAATCACCCTGTCTTGCTGACAGAAGCTGTGGACGATGAGAAGGGAACTGTTGAAAAAGCAGGTTCTACGAATTCGTATGACTTGCTCGCAGAAGTCGCTCCAATCGTTCTGATTCCCTACTGGACCTGCGTTGTGGTGATCGTCCTGCGTCAGATGATCGGCCTGATCGGGCTTTACCGGATTCGCCGTCTCGCCACCAAAGCGCCTGCGGAAATCGCCGAGCTTGCCCATTCGCTGGCGAACGGTTCGGTTCGTCCCCGGATTCTCGTTTCCGAACGATTGACGACCCCGATTTGCTTTGGTGTCATTTGCCCGACGATTGTGCTTCCGAAATGGCTGATTCGTTCCTCATCGATCGATCAGATCCGTTGGGTTCTCGCCCATGAACTGGACCATTTGAAACGTCGGGATCCGAGTACGGGATTGTGGATCGGTTTTGCGCATGCGATCTACTTTGTCGTGCCTTGGTTCTGGACTTTACGTCGTCAGATTCAACTGACTCAGGAATACCTGGCGGATGCCGCGGCCGCCGGTTCGCAGACGACGGAATACGCGGCGTTTCTCGTGGAATTGTCGTCGCGGCCAGGTGTGTCGCGATTCGTTAAAGCCGTGCCCAGTCTCGCGGGTGTGCGAGCCGGGCAATCCGATCTTTTCCGGAGGGTCACAATGCTATTAGAACCGAAGAACCGTTCATCACGCCTTGGCCGTGTCTGGTCGACACTGGCCATTTGCAGCGCCGTCTCCGTCGCGGTCACGCTCTCTGGAGTGCGGATCATTGCGGACGAGCCGAAGAAAGAGAAAGTCAAGAAACCCGATGAGGTTCAGGTTGAAGTCAGGGTTCTTGAGAAGAAGCCAGACGGCGCAAAGAAACCCGCCGATGTCGTTAAGGACGTCGATGTCATCATTGTGCGGGACAACGCCAAGAAGACTGACGCCATCGAAAAAGCGATTCTCGAAGCAGCGAAAAAAGGCGATGTCGAAGCAGTCAAGAAGTTGGTTGCTGAACTGAAAGCCGCGACCGCGCCTCAGATCGCGCGCTTCAAGCAAGGCGTGATTCCGCCCGTGCCTCCCGCGCCTCCCGTTCCGCCTGTCAAGCCCATCGTCGGTCGCATCGAGGTTGCCAAGGACTTGCCACAAATTGCCAAAGTCCGAGTACTTCGGGAAGTGAGCGATGAGGAAACTGCCAAATTGCAACAGGCGATCGAGAAGTTGTCGAACGCCATTGCCGAGGTCAAGGACAAGCCGGAAGCGAAAGCGGCACTCGAGCAGAGCCTGGCTGAGTACAAGAAGAAACTCGCGGAACTTCACGCGAAACGTGCGGAGTTCCATGCGGACAAAGCAGCGATCCCCGGCCAGTTCCAGTTTCAAGTCCAGGGGTTCGATCCTGCTGAGATGGAAAAGATGAAGGACCAGATGGCCAAAGCGAAGAACGAACTCGAACAAAAGCTTCAGGCGCTCAAAGGTAAGGAGAACGCCAAGGAAGCGATGCAGGAGGCCATGAAAAATTACGAACAAGCGATGAAAACACTCATGGAACATCAGGCGAAATTACCGGGACAGTTCCAGTGGATTGTCAAACCTGATGCGGAGGCGATGAAAAAAGGATTGTTCTGGGTCCAGCGAGATGCCGCTGCCGGTCGCGGAAAGCTCGGGATCGAGATCGAACCGCTTTCGCCCGTACTCGTTGAACAGATGAACATTCCCGGCGGAAAGGGCGTCGTGGTGGTTCGCGTGTACGAAGGAACGCCCGCAGCGAAAGCCGGGATCAAGCAGAACGACATTGTGCTCGAAGTCGCAGGCAAGAAAGCCAGCGTCGAGGACCTTCCCAAGATCCTGTCCGGTATGACCGGTGAAGGGCAGTTCGACGTCGTGATTTTGCGGAAGGGCAAGCGGGAGTCGATCAAGGGGGTCTCGTTGCCTTCCCCGGACAAAAAGGACGTTAAGAAAGAGTCCAAATCGAAATCGATCTCCGTGAGCATTGACAACGACCGATTCGAAATCAAGTCCACGGAAGGAACACTTGCCATCGAACTCGAAGGAACGGTGAACGATCAGAATTCCGTCCAGGTTCGAATCACCAATGACAAGAAGAAAGTCTACGAAGGCAAGGGAATCAAGGCGGTGCCTTCGGACTATCGTGAACAGGTGCAGGAACTGCTGAAAAGCGTTTCCAAATAATGTTCATTGAAAAAAAACGCATCAGCACGCCACTCTGATAAACTGGAGTGGCGTGCTGTTTTATTAGGTGAGAGTCATGGAACTTGACGATCCCGTCTGTCTCTGTTTTCGAGTATCCAAGCGGAAGTTGCTTTCGTTTCTACGCACGAATCAACCCCGTGTCGCCAGTCAGCTTTCCGAGTGCGGCAGCGCAGGAACCGGTTGCGGATGGTGCGTGCCGTATCTGAAGAAGCTCTTCGAAGATCATGACTTGCACGATCTCTCAAGTGCGGAGTACGCCCAGCAACGCGAAAAGTATCGCGAGACGGGCATGCGAGACGAGGACTGATTTTCTCCGCAGGCACTCGTCAGTTCACGATCAATAGTGTGGCGGAAGTTGTGCACTGCGCAGCCATGCGGCATACCAGATATCAACGGTGAACTGCGCACCCGCACGGCATCGCTCGAGAACGAACGCTCGACTCTCATCCGTCGGCTTTTCAAACGCTCCCGCGGCGTCAAGCTCATAACTTCGATCGACGTGGGTAAATGATTCCGCCAGGAATTTTTCCACGTGCGTCCAGACATCGTCGATCGGTTTCGCTTCGACACCTCGCGTGATCTCTTCTGCAGTGATTTTGAACTTTTCCGGAAAGCCATCCAGCTTCGAATGGATCCCTTTTTGCTTTTTGTTCGCTTCGCCCTCCACCACGCGGCCGTCAAAGTGAATCGTGGTATGCAGCGGCATGGACGCATCAGAAGTAAAGTGAGCCAGATTTCCAGCATAAACTAGACATTTCATCCGGATCGATTCGTTGTCCGGTTCTTTTCGGTAGTCATAAAACGCTGCGGCGAGTTTCTCGTAACCTTCGACAATCGCGTAGGGAAGCAAACCGACGCGGTTGGGCTCCTTTTTCAGTTTCCGCATAAGATCCATACCTTTGAATCGGCTGTCGGACGGAAGCGCTTCACCATTCAACTCTTCGCGGTCGATGTAATGATCCGCCTCGATGCTCGCACGCAGCACTTTCAGTTCGCGGTTCTTCCAGCGATCGGGATCGCCGACGAAATGCGCAAGGTGTTTTCCGCCGGTCCGGAAGAATGCCGGCATCTCATCCGGGCAGCGTGCCGCCGCGGCTTCCGTGATGCTCTCATGCCCCTTGACCCACCAGGCCGGTGTCACACCAACCAGCAGGGCCACGCCCAGCAAACTCGCACTAATCGCCATTCGAAGCTTCATAAATGCTCCCGTTGAGAATCGGTGAAAAAGATTTACCGTCTGGGAATCTGGGTACCGTAGGGAAAGTTTACCGAGTCGCTTCACAGGAATCATGATTTCTTGGTGAAGCGTGTCACGCGGATGCTTCTGATTGGCCGATGAATGACGATGTGAAGCGATGCCAGGGAGGGCCGCGGATGAGGGTGCGTATTCCGTTCGCGATCATGATGTTCGCCGGAATTGCGCCGCTGCACGCGGCCGATCTTCCCCGTTTGCTGGAATCCCCAGCCGTTTTGGGCGCCGCCCGCTCGGTTGAACCGTCTTCTGAAATCAACGACTCCGCGATTTTGCCCGTTACCAATCGAGAACCAGAACGGATCAGCTCCGGACCGGTGAGACTGAGTCCGCCTGCGGGGGCAAAACCGATCTCAGCAGATTTTCTCAATGATCGGGATCCGGAATCGCCGCGCCGAACGCCCGTCGACTACGAACCGGATGATGAACTGGATTTTGTCTCCAGTCGCTCCGAACTGGGAAACAGCGATCGGTCGAACCGATCCCGTTCGAATTTCGGTGATAAATTGAAGGATTGGCTGGCTCCGGGTGGCGGGCGAGACACGTGGCTGTTCAGCGATCATGCATTCGATCATTTTGCCACACCGATCACGAATCCGTTTCTGGCGGAAGATCCGCGGGCGCTGACCGAGATCCGGCCGATCTTTATCTATCAGAACATTCCCTCGCCGCAGCCGAACTTCCAGGGCGGAAATGCGTTCTTCTTCGGCGGACGAGCCAGCATTGCGCTGTCGGAACGGTTCTCGTTCACGATCAATAAGCTGGGGGCGATCGCAGCGAGCGCGAAGAACAAATCGTTCATGGACGATGAATTCGGATTCGCTGAACTGTGGCTCGGGCCGAAGTTCACCTTTTATCGTGATCCTGCCAACTGCGCGGTTATCGCGACGGGTCTGCTGTTCCAGATCCCGACGGGTCCTGAGAAAGTCTTCCAAAATACCGGCAGCCTTTCGATCGCGCCGTACGTCAGCGCCGGAAAAACACTCGGGGAATGGCGCGACTTCGGTACGTTCAATGGAATCCTTTCAACGGGATACGCGTTCTCCACGAACAGTGAACGAAGCGAATACTTCTACGGCTCCGCACACCTCGACTTCGATATTCGCAACCGCAATCGGTTCTACCCGGTCGCGGAATTGAACTGGTTCCAGTACACCAAGAGCGGATCGGTTCAAACTGTGAGCGGGCACGGGCATGACTTGTTCAATTTCGGCAGTCAGTCGCGGAATGCGAGTTTGCTAACCGGTGCGGTCGGCGCACGGTACAAGATTACCGAGGCGGCGCAGATCGGCGGCGCATTCGAACTTCCGCTGTTCGGGAATAAGGATATCTTTCAGTACCGCTTCACGTTTGATGTGATTTTCCGTTATTGATTCAGGTAATGGCGTTGAGATCGAATTCCGGGATCGTTTGTGAAAATGACGAGTGGATAGTACTCATGAGTATTTCGGTGGTGAACGGCTTCTGAAGGAAATTCGTCGCGTTCATTTCAATGCCCATTCGCGCAAGTTCTTCCAGCGTGTAGCCACTGATGTAGATCACCCGGATGCCCGGCCGGAACTGATGAATCAGACGGACAACATCCGGTCCGCTGAGTTGAGGCATCACGACGTCTGTGATGATGAGATCAAGACGGGCCGAATCGCGAGCGAACCGCACACCTTCCGTCACCGTATCCGCCGCCAGTACCTGATAGCCGTTCTTGTGCAGGATTCGCTCGGCGAGCGAACGGACCATATGATCATCCTCGATGACAAGAACGACACCGCGTGACGGGATCGGAGTGAGATCATCGACGGAATGTGCGTCGATCATTTTGTGCATGAGTTCTGTTTCATCGAGATCTTCGGTCTTTCCGACAGCCGGGAAGTCGATTTCAAACGTGGTGCCTTTAGCGGGCTGAGAACGGAAATGAATCTCACCGCCGAGCGTTTGAACGATTCCGTAGACGGTTGCAAGTCCCAGACCAGTCCCCTTGCCAACATCCTTAGTTGTGAAAAACGGTTCGAAGATTTTCTTCTGTGTCGCTTCATCCATTCCCACTCCGGTATCGGAGATGGTGATTCGGACGTGACGGCGTGCTGATGTTTCGATGAGTTCGGTCTGGACGGAAAGCGTACCACCATTCGGCATCGCATCGCGGGCGTTGACGGCCAGATTGACGATAATCTGATGGATCAAGCCCGCATCGGCATTGATCAAGGGCAAGTGGGGTTCAAAGCGTGTCTGGACCTGCACTACTTCTCCGAGAATACGATCAAGCAACCGTACGGCTTCGGTGACCGTGAAGTTCACATCGACCTTGGTGAGTTGAACCGGCTGCTGACGTCCAAAAAGAAGGAGTTGATTCGTCAGGTTGGTCGCACGTTGACCGGCTTTCTGGATGTCCGTTGCGAATTCCGTCGCCGGATGATTGGCCGGCAGGGAATTGAGGAGGAGTTCGGCACAACCGTTGATCACGGTCAGTAGGTTGTTGAAATCGTGGGCGATGCCGCTGGCGAGTTGCCCGAGCGCTTCCAACTTCTGCCCCTGCAAGAGCCGCTTTTCCAGTTCTTTTTCCTTTGCGAAGTACTCACGAAGTTCCTGACTCTGTTTCCGGAGTTTCGCGCGGAGAAGAATGATCCAGACGGCAGCCAGCACAATACTGCCGCCGACGAAGAGTAAGGTTGTGGGTAAGTCACCCATGGAAAGAACAAGTTAATGACATGGCGTACAATTACTGAGTTTGCTATTCGAAATTCCACGTTCATCGTCAAGACTAAAGCACGGGACCAGTCTAAAACTGTTGATATTTTCGTATCAAATTCGAGGATCTGATCGACAATTTCAAGACAGAATTTTGCGTCCGAACGGAGATTTCCAGCGGCACCATGAAATTCTGGGATGGGAAAAAAGGACTACGCCAAGTGCATGAGCAACAGGTGGCGGAGTCCTCGATAGGGATTGGACATTTGTCAAGTAGGTTGCCAGAAATCTTCATAATTAGCGAAAGATTTTATCCGACAAAGACTCCGCCGGAAAAACCTGGGAACGAATCGAAGTCGAGCGAGGCGGTCGCGTTTCCGACGGCGAGATTGGTGCCGAGGTAACTGGTCACACGACTGCCCGCACCGGACCCCGCACCGACAACGAGATCTGCTTTGGTGTCGTTATCGAGATTCTTCACGGCGAGGCGGATGCCGCCGCGGCTGTTCGTGTCGCCTCCGAAGAAATTGGCCAAGATGTTGTATTGGTCGTTGCGGAGTTCGTTTCCGCTGAAGATTTGAACACGTGGTCCGCCACCCGGACCTCCACCCGCGATCAGATCCGCGAATCCGTCGCCATTGACATCGCCAACGGTCACGAAGATGCCGTTTCGCAGCGTTTGTTCGAAGGCGAAGAAATCACCGAAAAGCCGCAGTTGGGTGCCGAGTACGAGCTGTTTGCCGTCGAATCCGGCAACACGCGGACCACCGCCGAAGCCGGCGACGACAATGAGATCTCCGAATCCGTCACCGGACAGATCGCCGATCGCCGCTCGCGCACCACCGCGGAAATTCGTGTCGTCGATTCCAAAGAAACTTGCGATCTTGTTGAATCCGGTGCCGCTGTAAAGATCGACTCGCGGTCCTCCGCCTTCGTCCGGCGTGATCGCGAGGTCCGCAACGCCATCGCCGTTGACATCGCCGACCGCGACATAAACACCACCGGTAAACGAAGACTCGAATGGAGTCGTTGCAAACAGTTCCGAGAAATCCGTTCCGTTCAAAACCCGCACGCGCGTCGATGAACCCGGTCCGGTCCCGACGACCAGATCCGGAACACCATCACGATTGAAGTCACCCGATGCCGTACGGACACCACCCGTGAACGAGGCATCGAATGCATTGAACGAAGTGATCTTCGAGCCATCGGGATTGTAGAACGCAACGGCGGGTGCGCCACCGCGATCCGATCCTGAAGCGAATCGCGGTACGCCGACGAGCACCGGATTAGGCCCGCTGCCCGTTGGCGGAGCGATCGTCACAGTGAAGGTGCCTAAGGTTCCGGCCGGAACGGAATTGGCTTCGTTGTCGAGAACCTGCCCGGATTTCATCGCGATCGTGTACGTTCCGCTATCTGCGAAATCCCAGGTTCCGCCGGGCGGTGTGAACTGATAAGTCACGGTGCGGGGCGTTCCGTTTCCGGTGGGAGATACGGAACTCAGTGTCCCGGAAGTCGAGAAGCCTGCAGGGCCGGATATCTGGATATCGTTCGAGTCAATCGAAGAGACATCGATCGAATGGTTATCGGTATAGGTGACGGTGAATGTGTAAGTGGTTTCACCGGAGTTTCCACCGCTCACATTGGGTGCGGAGCCAAGAGTTGCGCTCGGAGGCGATCCCCCAGTCGTATCAAGAGTCACCGTGCCGGGCGGCGTAGCGGTGATCGTTCCTCCACTATTCTTTTGAATAGCAGTATTGGTCTGTGTATTGCCAAGCCCGCCGCGACCGATGACCAGAACATCACCGCCCGACGATGTGATCTGTGAACCTCCTCCAAACACGAAGACACCGATATTGTTGTCACCCGTCGTCTGACCGGCTTTGCCATTTACGGTGACTTGGCCCGTGCCGCCTGATGTCAGCACACCACCATCGGTCACATGAACACCATCATTGCTCTGGCTCGCGCCCGTGCCGCCGCCGATCCCGATCGCGGTCACTTTACCGCCTGAGGATGTTACGATGGAGTTTGAACCTGCGATTCGAATACCGTCGTTGAAACTTCCAGCATTAACGCCGCCTGTGCCATTGAGTGTGACAACTCCATTTCCGCCGGCGGTTACTTTCGCTCCGTTGAAGACAAAGATTCCGAAATTCGAATCACTCGTAGCACCCGTGCCACCGGCGACCCCGGTCAGAGTCACATTCCCTCCACTACTGGAGATCTGAGTTCCAGTATTGTTGATCAGAATTCCATGGTTACTGTCTTGAGTGGAAGGTCCCCCAGTCCCAGAGATCGTGACTGCACTATTCCCTCCCGCGGTAACGACTCCATTGGATTGAACGAGAACTCCGATGTTGAACCCTTCCTGATCGCTTGAAGCACCTCGGCCAACAATTGTAACCGGCCCTCCAGAGGAACCCACAAATGCATTTTTCTCGATCGTGACACCGGCACTATTGCCAAGTGCGCTAACGGCCGTTCCATCGATAGTCAGGGATCCGTTCCCGCCGGGAATGGCTTTCCCACCAAAAAGCAGATGGACGCCAATGTGAAAACGTCCCGAGCCAGGCCCGCCGGTCCCCGTGATCGTGATCGGCCCGTCTGTTGACCTGACCGCCGTCTCCTGACCCAGCTCGCCGTCGATGCGAACACCAATATTTTCCTGATTATTGCTGTTGCCACCGATACCGGTCAGATTCACCGAACCCCCGGGGCCGGCCGTGATCAACCCGCCACTGTACACAAGAATACCCAGATTTCCGATGCTTGCGGATCCGGTTCCGCCTGCCTGACCGGTCACAAAAACATCGCCGTTTGTGGATGTGATGACCCCTCCGACACCGTCGACAAAGACGCCCTGATTGTCATCGCCGGGGCTTGGCCCGCCGGTACCGTTGACACGCACAGTGCCCGTTCCGCCTGCTGATACTTTTCCGCCCGACTGAACAATGACCCCGATATTTGACTCTCCAGTTGTCGAGATGGCTTTCCCATTGACCGTTACGTCACCACCTCCAGACGTAATGCTGGTATTCGTACCCTGAACCACAACCCCATGATGAAAACCCATTCCGCCTTGTCCGCCGGTGCCGGTCACAATCGTTTTGGCATTGCCTCCCGCGGCGATCATTCCGCCACTCTGAACAAACACACCAAGGTTGGTTCGGGCATTCGCACCGTTGCCGAGTGAAGATCCTGAAACACTGACTTCACCTCCATCTGAACCAATCCGACTGCCCGTATCCTTGACGAGAACTCCGGTATTCGAATTACCCGTACTGGCGCTTCCGACACCCTCAACACTGACGGTTCCGCTCCCTCCCGCTGAGATAAAGCTGCCTGACACCACCAGCACGCCGACATTGTTACCCTGAGTGCCAGTGCCACCCGACGTTCCGGAAACAATCACATTTCCGCCTGTGGATGTGATCGCACTGGCGTTTCCCGTAAGGTGAACACCGTCGTTGTTGTCTCCGCCAGTTACGGCTCCTTGCCCTGTCAATTTGACCGTACCGGTCCCTCCGGAAATGATCTGGCCGCCATTGGACAAAATAACACCAAAGTTCGTATCGCTTGAGTTGCCGGTTCCCGCCGCAGTACCCGATACCGTTACCGCGCCGCCTGCAGAGGTGATGGAAGTACCACCGCCCGAAATAGTGATTCCGTGATTCGAGCTACCTGCCAGTCCACCGCCGGTTCCAGTCACAGAAACAGATCCGGAACCTGAACCCGCTATCGTGCTTCCATTCAGAAGGATAATGCCATAGTTGAATCCCGCTCCACCGCTGGCTCCTCCGCCTTGGCCTGTAATTGATACGGCGCTTCCATTCGAAGTGATAATTGATCCCGTTGCCTGAAGAGAGATCCCATAATTCCCCTGACCCATACTGGCACCGCCAATCCCATCAATCACCGTCTCGCCCGATGTTCCACCGACGATACGTCCCGAATTTTGAAGGAGAATTCCGTACTGAAATCCGCCTGCGCCATTCCCGCCACGACCCCGGAGCGTCACAGTTCCTGTCGAAGTGCTTTCGATTGTCGAATTCGTGACCTCGATGCCGATAAGGGGCCCATTCGAAGGGGTAGCCTGCCGATTGGCGTTGAATGTGATCGAGCCCGTGGTTGTGCTGATGATGGAATTAAAGGCGGCAATGCTACGGTTTGTCGTGATCGAGAGATCGGATGCACCGAACGCTGCGGAAGATGTGAACCGAACCTGCCCCGAATTCGGATCATCCATGACGATTTCGAAATTGTCCGTGTAGCTGCCAGAACTTTCACTGAAAATCACATCCGCATTGCTTCCATTGTCCTGGATTCGAATCGTGTCATACTGTGCCAAGTCGTTCAGTATGACTTGGTTCGTTCCGAACCCAGTGAAGTCTCCCGATTGAGCAACTCCACCGTTCGAAAATGTTTGCGTTGTGTCAAATCGATAGCTCGAGCCTTGCGATCGTACAAAGAAATCTTCATTCGCATCGAGCGAGATCGTGAGAGTTGTTCCGGAATCACTTATCGTTGCTGGTACCCAACGATCTTCAAGTTGAATGAAATCAAGAATGCTTCTTCGAATGATGTCAAGACGTGAGTGCTGTTTGCGAGCAACGCTGGGGAAGGAGATTTTTCCCGGCATAACAATTCTCGATAAGGTTATTCTAGATTCAAACTCAGCCTCTTTCTAACATGATTTGAGCTCTTCACAAACATAAAAAGCCGATAATGCGGCTCGCCGGGTACGCGTCACGAAAGTTGGTAGCAAATTTGTTCACTTCGGTGTAGATTTGAACGTGGAAAGGAAATTCCCCCTCGGCAGGACTCCGCCATGACCGAACCCCTCTCGCCCGAACTTGAAGCCCAGGCCCAGGAACTC
>JBGSJI010000071.1:0-15092 GCA_041742055.1 Limnoglobus sp.
CGCGATCGTCTTCACCAGGAAGTACGGCACGCGTGCAAGGCCAGCAGCCGATGCTTGGGAAACCGCGATCATGTAAGTCGTTATAAGGCACGTTATGATCCAAAATAAACTTCCAGACATCGCCCTTGTTCCAGCCGAGCAGCGGGTTCACCTTCACCACGTTGAATTTCGCATCCCATTGCACCACGGCAGCGTTCGAGGCGCGGTTCTGCGTTTGATCCTTACGGATCGCGCTAATCCAAGCTCGCGGATCGTGGCGTTTCATCGCGGCACGTAACGGCAAAACTTTGCGATCATTGCAACATTGGTCAGGCGTGTGGGCATACACCGGCCCACCGTGAAGCTTTTCGTAGTGGGGCACGCTCAGTTCCGGGTAAATATATTCCACTTCAATTCCGTAGCGGTCTTTGATCGTCTCGCGGAGTTCGAGCGTCTCAGGGAATTGGTAGCCCGTTTCCAGGTTAATGAAGGTGACGTTTGGTTGAATCTCGGCGAGCATATGAATGAGGCAGCAGCCTTCGGCACCGAATGCAGTGGCCATCAGCAGCTTGGGGTGGAAGTGCTTCACGCTCCATTGCAGAATTTCTTGCGGGGTTGCGTTTTGCAGAAGCTCATTCGCATCGCGGATCATCTCTTCGTTGAAAGCGATTATCTCTTGCGTTTTGGTAGTCATAAAACTGCACGCTCTCTTTAAGTGCATTATCTTTATCGGCATTCTATAGATTCTGGCAAGAGATGCTGGCGAAACCGCTTCAGGAGATTGCATTTCACCATCCGTTTCTACATTGATAATAAGCCAGCTCTTGTTTATTTCGTCATGCGGTTCCATTTTTCCCCAGGGTGCTGAATGCCAGATTCGATTCCGACGCTCTCCGTTGCACCGACGGTCGGCAACTCGCAACAAAGTTACGATGATGTGCCTTACGAGAGTCACCCGTTCAGTCAGACGCACCCCAGCCGTTTGTACACCATCGCCACGCTCTTTGGGATGCGACCCGCACCCGTGCAACGATGCCGCGTGCTGGAACTTGGCTGCTCTACGGGTGGAAACCTCTTACCGATGGCGGATTACCTGCCCGATTCCGAATTCGTCGGAGTTGATTATTCCGGTAAACAAATCGGCATCGCTCAAGAGATGATGGAGAAACTGGGGCTGAAGAATGTCATCTTCAAGCACGCGAGTATTTTGGATGTGGATGCAGCGTATGGTACCTTCGATTACATCATTGCCCACGGTGTTTATTCGTGGGTGCCCGGCGATGTCCAAGCCAAGATCATGGACATCTGCTCAGAACTCTTGAACCCGAATGGCGTGGCTTACATCTCATACAACACCTTCCCCGGCTGGCACATGCGCGGCATGATCCGGGACATGATGCGTTATCACTCGAGCCGGTTCAATACGCCACAACTGCGGACTCAGCAGGCGCGTGCCCTTCTTGATTTCCTTGCTCAATCGGTCAAGCAGGAAGGGCCCTACTCGCAACTGCTCAAGGCGGAACTCGAAACGCTCCGTCATCAGGCGGACCATTACCTCTACCACGAGCACCTCGAAGAGAATAACGAACCGCTGTACTTCCACCAGTTCATGGCGCGTGCGCAAGCGCACAACCTGCGCTATCTCGGCGAGTCGCGCGTCGGCACCATGGTCACCGGAAACTTCGGTCCGGATATCGAGAAGACCCTGAAAATCCTCGCTACCGACCAGATTCAGGCGGAGCAGTACATGGACTTCCTCCGGAATCGCATGTTCCGCGAAACGCTTCTGGTTCACAACAAAGTGAATCCGAACTGGAGTGTTCAGCCGGATGTGTTGCGAGCGATGCATGTGGCCACTGGCGCACGCCCAGTGAATCCGGTCACGAACCTGAATACGGACGAAAACGTTCAGTACAAGTCCGCCAGCGGCATGCAGATGGCGACCAACCGCCCGCTTCTGAAGGCGGTGATGCAGGTTCTCGGCGAAGCGTTCCCCGGCAGCGTACCGTTTGATATTCTTCGCAAGACGGCACGGGAACGGATCGGCGGCGATCCCAACGATCCCAAGACGGTCGCCGAGGACACCAATGTCGTCGCGATCGGATTATTGAATTGCTATATGTCCAGCGATCTGATTGAATTGCACGGAATGCCGATTGTCATCCAGAAGAAACCGAGTGAGAAACCCAACGCCTTGAAGTGGGCACGCCTGCAGGCGGCACGCGGCGCATCGGTGACCAATCGCCGGCATGAAGTCCTCCGGTTGAACGATCTGGATCGCCACCTGATTCCGTTGCTCGACGGCGAGCATACCAAGGAACAGATCGTTGACGGACTGGCAACGGTCGCGCTTTCCGGTCAGCTGAATGTGCAGAAGGACAATATCACACTCAGCGATCAGACGGAGATTCGTGCGGCCTTGAATTCCGTCATTGACCAGGCGCTGCAAAAAGTCGCGGATCAGGCTTTATTGACAGCGTAAATCGATCGTTAGGAAAAGACCCAGAGCATGATCTCAGGAATGGGTTCTTCGTTGTGCTCTGGGTCAATGATTACTGATGCTACGCACCCGGTGAATCATGTTCTCCCAAACCGTTGAATATGCTCTCCGGGCTGTTGTTTATCTCGCTCAGAATCGCGGGGGTGCCGCAACCGATCAGGTCGCGGAAGCCACGAAAGTCCCGCCCGCTTATCTCGCCAAGGTGATGCAAGGTCTGGTTCGCGGGGGAATCGTGGTCAGCCGGCGCGGTGTCGGAGGCGGCGTCGCGCTAGCGAAACTCCCCGAAGAGCTGACAATTCTCGAAGTTGTCAACGCCGTCGATCCCATCGTCCGCATCAAAACCTGCCCGCTCGATTTGTCATCGCACGGGACCAATCTCTGTCCGCTCCACCGTAAGCTGGATAATGCGCTGGCGACGGTCGAAGAAGCCTTTCGCACCACCACGCTCGCCGAAGTGCTCAGCGAACCCGGCGAAAGTGTCCCGCTGTGTGACTTCCCACCCGTGCAACCGCTGGGAAAGCGGAAGCGGTGAAGCCGTCCACAACGATACCTGTGCAGGGCTGCGTCCCCTTTTCTTCTGCTACCGGCTCGACACTTGCTCCGTTTCGGCGTTCCAGAAGATCTTCTTCCCTTGCCGATACGACATGTTCGCCAAGTGGGCGGCGGTGATCACGCGGTGGCCCAGTTCGATCGGGCTGTTCGGCTCCTTGCGGCTCTTCACACAGTCCAGCCAGTTCTTCACGTGGAAGTCGGTCTCGTTGCGGGACGCCCACGAATCGACCGGCTTCGTATCCGGTGTAATTTTGTCGATCGTGTTGTAAATGCGAATCTCCCGGTCCGCATCGGCGATGAGCGTCTTCTTGGTTCCATAGAACGCACAGCCCACGCCGTCGGCCCCGTTGACGAATTCCACGGCGAAGGTGGCGACGAACTTACCGTAGTCCCACACGCCATGCACCACGTCGGGCGTTTCCCAGTGCTTGAAGTGATACACGCCGCCGTTGGCGACCACGGACTTGGGAGCATCGACTCCGCCCAACCACTGCACGATGTCGATCTGGTGCGCGCCGATGTCGGTCATGAGTCCGCCGGCGTAGTCCCAATACCAGCGCCAGGACCAGTAGCGGACCGGATCGAAGTCGCGCTTGGGGGCTTTGCCGAGGAAGGCGTTCCAGTCGAGGCTGGCGCGGGCGGCATCGTCGAAGTATTTGGGCGGAGCGAAGGGGTCGTTTTTCACCCAGTTGCGGCAGTCCCAGACCTTGACCCAGACGATATCGCCGAAGTCGCTGGACTGCACGATTTCGCGGGCCTTCATCCAGTGCGGGCCGCTGTGCCGCTGATTGCCCACCTGCACGATCGCCTTCGTCTTGCGCACCGCCGCGACCATCTCCTTGCCTTCCTCAATCGTTTTGGAAAGCGGTTTTTCCGTGTAAGCGTCTTTCCCCGCCTGCATGGTGGCGATGAGGACATCGCGGTGGTGGTGGTCCGGCGTGGCGATGATGACGGCATCGAGCCCCTGATGCTCGAGCAGCTTGCGGTGATCGCTGTAGGGGGTCGGCTTCGCCTGCCCGGCGTCGGTGATGAACTTGCCGAAGCGATCCATGCGGAAGCCGGCGACGTCGCACATGGCGACGACGTTGTGGCCGTTCTTGACGGCCTCGCGCGTCACGCTGGTTCCACGGCCGCCGGCACCGATGACGCCGATGTTGATCTTCTCATTCGCGCCGTAAACCCGGGCATAGGAGCTGGCGAGCGTGATGGCGGAAGCGCCGAGAAAGGTCCGTCGGGTGGGAGTGGTCATGGGAGAGCCTCTGGAGAGAACGATTTTCCATGAGTCTACACGGGTCTGAACACGAATACCAGTATTTGCTTCGCACGGTGGGAAACGCATATGGTGGCCGCGCCCGGATTTTGATTTGATCGTTATGGGATTATCTGATTGACCTTGCTCCTGAACTGGTTCACAATCGTTCCTCTCTCTACTTCGTTTCTTCACATTTTGCCCATGCGGCATCGTACCTGCGATTGTCGAAGCGAAGTTTTTCGAAAGGGTCATCAGGATGCCGTCGAAGTTAACGTGCCCAGACTGTCAGCATCAGTTCGTGTATCGAACCCGTGAACAGCGATCGTCCGTGAAATGTCCTTCGTGCGGCAGCAAGGTACCAATTGGGGACGAGCAGGATGACGAACTGATCCTGGATCTGGTTTCTGAGGATCATTCTGTTTGTGAATCGTGCGGTGCACCGATGGATCCGAAGGCGGTGCTTTGCATTCAGTGCGGGTTCAATCGGAAATCGGGACAGCGAGTCAGGAAGAAGTCGAAGAAGAAACAACCGACGGAGTTGAAACTCACCGACACATCGTATTCGATTCATCGAACACTCTTCGGGAAACGATTCTGGATCAAGGATGCGTCGGGTCGAACGATCTTTGAACTCGAGAAGTCGCGTCCGTGGTTTTTGAGTCGGCGCTATGACATTCGATGGCGGGATGCGGAGACCGATAAACCGGTATTAGATATCGAACGAACGGAGTCGGGCCTGCTCAAACGCGCGTTTGATATCGAACAGAATGGCAATCAATTGGGTTCCATCCGCATTTCGCGAAATCTTCTTAAGGAACCGTTCAACATGATCATGAAGTGGGATGGTTCGGTTGTCGTAGACATGGTGCATCAAGAACAGAAACAGTACCTGAGTTGTGCACAGGTTGCTATGCTCCCGTTTGTGTTGGTGTTATTGCCCATTTTGGCCCAACTTTTCGCTTTTGGAATCGTCCTTCTGTTACTCCTGTCTCCTTTGATCATTGTGCTGATACTTAGCGGACTGATCCCGGTTCCCGTTTGTCGATTCCGATTTGAAGATGATGACAAGCCGATGGCAACCCTCAAGAGCGTCGGCACATCGCGTTACAATCTGGTCCGCACGTCATCCCAAGACGATCGGAACCTGATGATTCCTTTAATCCTATCAATCATCCACTTGCAGCGCGATTTGCGAGTAGGAGAAGTTGTGATTCAGGAGTCCGCTTTTTGAGGTACCAGAGAGATCGAGTGAATCGAGCTTGTCCCGAGTGCGCTTTTTGTCGCTTTCCCAAGCAGAAATTCTCAAGGAGAAATCGCTTTTCATTTTCGATTCAACGTGATTCGTGGGATCATTCATTGACATGGGAATTTTTTCATGAGTCACGAACACGAATCCGCTGAGCCGGACAAGCAGCCATCCACGATTCCCTTCGATCCGACCAATCGCACCGCCGACTATGACAGTCGCAATGCGGATCAGGTTCTCGCCGGCCGGTATCGTCTGATCGAGCCCGTGGGCGAAGGCGGAATGGGAACGGTGTGGAAGGCGGAGCAGTTGGAGCCGGTGCGTCGGTTGGTTGCGGTGAAGTTGATCAAGTCGGGTGGTGATTCTCGGGCGGTGCTGGCGCGGTTTGAGGCGGAGCGGCAGGCGCTGGCGATGATGGACCACCCGAACATCGCCCGGGTGCTGGATGCGGATGTGACGAACGACGGCCGACCGTTCTTCGTGATGGAACTGGTTCGCGGCGTGCCGATCACGATTCACTGTCAGGACAAGAAGCTCACACCGCAGGAGCGACTGGAACTGTTCATACCGGTCTGTCAGGCGATTCAGCATGCGCATCAGAAGGGGATCATTCACCGGGATATCAAGCCGTCGAATGTGCTGGTGACGGAATACGATGGCAAGCCGGTTCCAAAGGTGATTGATTTCGGCGTGGCGAAGGCGGCGGGCGGACGGCTGACCGATTCCACGTTGCAAACCAGTCACGGGGCGATCGTTGGTACGCCGGAGTACATGTCGCCGGAGCAGGCGGCGGATTCGGCGGATATTGATACGCGGTCGGACGTGTATGCGCTGGGCGTGTTGCTGTACGAGATGCTGACGGGTTCTCCGCCGCACGACCGTGCGCGGCTGAAAGCGGCGGGATTGCTGGAAATCCTGCGGATCGTGCGTGAGGAGGAACCGCCGCCGCCGAGTTCGAAGCTGTCGGGCATTCGGGTTCCGAATGTTCAGGAACTGGACTGGATCGTACTGAAGGCGTTGGAGAAAGACCGCTCGCGCCGATACGATTCCGCGACGGCGCTGGCGGCGGACGTGCAGCGTCATCTCGCGAACGAAACGGTGAGTGCGGGTCCGCCGGGTGCGGGGTATCGCATTCGGAAGTTTGTGAGGCGTCATCGGGGTCCGGTGCTGGCAGCGGGTATGGTGGCGCTGGCGCTGGTGGCGGGGTTCGCGGGCTTGTTCTGGGGGTTGATCGAAGCGCGTGCGGAGCGTGATGCGGCGGACGCGGCCCGAGCGCAGGCATTGAACGATCAGCGTGTTGCGGATGCGGCGCGGATTGCGGAGTCAGAGCAGCGAGCGAAAGCGGACGCGGCGCTGAAGCAATCGGAGCGTGACCGCGCGGAGAAGGAGCGTGAAGCGATCCGTGCGGATGGCTTGCGTCTGGGTGCGGAGTCGTCGGCCGCGCTCGGGACCGATCCGGGGCTGGCGTTGCGCCTGGCGGTGGAAGGCGTGCGGCGCTATCCGCATCATCTGACATTTGCCGCTCTTTATGATTCGGCGGAAGCTCTGCACGAATTCAAAACGATCACCGGAGTACGATCTCCGCTGGCTTTGCGGCCGAACGGTCAGGGGTTCGCCTGCGGTGTGCACTCGAAATTTCTACCCGATCGCGCACAGAATCGCGCGGTAACGCTATTCGATTCGAAGGGAAACGCGGGCATCACCTGGCCGGGCTACGGGCTTGAGGTGGGTGCGCTGGCGATCAGTCCGGACGGCCGAAAAGCTGCGACCGCGCTCAAAGGATCGATGCTGGCCGAGATGGGCACGAAGGACCAAACGCAACGCGTGCTCTATACCTGCCGCGTGATTTATGTGTGGGACACAGCGACCGGGAAGGATCTGCTCCACCTCAAAGGCCACAGTGAACAAGTTGTGACGCTGGAATTCAGCCCGGACGGCAAGCGGATTCTCAGTTCGTCTCTGGATGGCACGGCCCGGCAATGGGATGCGACAACGGGCGTGCCGATCGGGGAAGCGATGGCGCGCAACTGCTCGCTCCTGCTCGCGCGTTACAGTCCTGACGGATCAAAGATTCTCACGGTCCCTTCGGGGCAGATTGCTTATGAGAACAGTTGGCGGGACCTGGAAAAGCTTCCCGAGCCTCCCATCTTCGATCCGGGTCCATCGGACCAACCGATCCGATTGTTGGGTCCACCGAGTTCGAATTCAGGTTCCGCGTCCGCTGGGGACGATTTTGCCGCCCGCATCTGGAGCTCGGACTCGACTCACCAAATCGCCGGTCTGAGGCGTGCACGTTCGATCACCAAGCTTTTCCACAACTGGACGATTTCGCACGGCCGGTTCAGTCCGGACGGCACGCGCGTGCTGCTGGCGTTCTCCGATGACGTCGCTGGCGAATGGGACGCCTCCAAAACGGGGTCGGAGTTGCGTCTGCTGACCGGTCACACGGGCAGCGTATCGGATGCGCGGTACTCGCTCAACGGCCAGTCGATTCAATCGGTCGGGCAGGATGGAAAGCTGCAGGTTTATCAAAACGGCTCCACCGCTCCGACAATCTCTCTCGCTCTCGGAGGCGGACCAGTTGCGGCACTGCGATGCTCGAAGGATGAGCGCTTGCGGTTGGTCATCGGCGAAACGGGTCTGGCGGTCTGGCCGAACGAAACCGGCAGCACTTCGGTCCCATTGGCACGGTTGCTGGGACATCAGGGACGAATTCATGCTGCGGAGTTTCTCGACAAAGATCGGTCTGTCGTGTCTCTGGGCATCGATGGAACCGCCCGCTTGTGGTCGGTCTCGAAGCCCGCCGAAATCGCCAAAGCGATCGCGCTGGGTACACCGGGAGTCGCGGCGTACGATCTCAGTCCCGATGGAAAATTTCTTGCCGTGGCGGGGACCGGCGACAGTGCGACCATTCGCATTCACGACACCGGAACGGGTGTTCAGATCTGTGAAATCGGTAAGGATGCCGTGCTGGGTTCGATCACTTCGATCCGGTTCAATCCCGACGGCACGCAACTCATCACGGCGTCCGATGTCACGACCGGCTCTCGAAACGGGAAAGTGGTCAACGAGTCTTCGATCCATGTCTGGGACGCCAGAACCGGCGAAGAGCATTATTCCTTACCGAGTCATGTCTATGGTGCTAGTTTCGCCGCATTCCTGCCCGACGGCCGGAGAATCGTCACAGTTTCGGACGGCTATAAGCGCTCGATGGGAGGAAACTTCAGCGGATCGCGCAGCGATACGAAGCATGCGGGGATCGTGCGAATCTGGGAAGCCGCGACGCGCAAGGTAGCTTTCGAACTCCCCCAAAAATTCGAGGGGAATCGGCATCCGGCGATCAGCCGCGATGGCCGCATGATCGTGATCACGAATTCGTCCGTTGCGATCGCATTCGATCCGACGAATGGCCGTGAACTCTGGCGGACGGACGGAACGCTCTGGCCCCGTGGAATTCAATTGTATTCGGGTCCGACGCGGGCGGCGATCTGGGGCGCCCAGTCGCTCCAGTTGCTCGATCCGCAAAGCGGTCGATCGGTCTTTGACGTGCCGAAGATTTCGCTTTCCAGTGCACCGGTCTATTCATCCGATGGAAAAACGCTTGCGCTTCCCGTGGGTGAAGAGGTTCGTCTGATGGAAATCAACACAGGTCAGTTTCGTGAAACACTGACGGGTCACGAAGGTCCGGTTCGGGGAATCGAATTCCATCGGGATGATTCGCGCTGTCTGACGTTCGCAGATGATCGGACGGCGGTCGTCTGGGAATTGCCTGCAGGAAAGCTGAAGACCGTCTATCGCAGTCCGGTGGCGATCCGTTCTGCGGTCGTTCTCCCGAACGGTGGAGTTGCGACGGTTGGCGATGACGGGATCATTCGCCTGTGGCCGTCGGACCCGGCGGCGGAGCTGTTGAAGCGGTCGCCTCGGGAGCTGACGGATTTCGAACGAAAGCGATATGATCTGCCGAGAACCGCGATCGCCCCATGAGCTGCGAATTCCCGGCATTCCATCAATTAGCGTGAGACCGGACGTCGTGCGCCTTTGCGAGCCGGTTTTTTGGATGAACCGATTCCCATGAATCGGAAGAGGATCAAAACGACGACAGACCCAAGAACTCCTCCACCGGCGACCTTCAGCATGAAAAGCGGATCCTCTTCCTGAGCCGCCGTCGGATCGTAGGGTTGGATAAAGGTGAATTCGTCGTTGAGATTGCTACTTTCTTTGATCGCCTTTTCGTAATCTTCGACATCGGCGTACGCGACCACTGCGACAATTGCGTTTTCCGGACCGTAGATGAACGACGTATAACAGATCTTATCTTTCTGACCTTCAGTCTCAGATTCCAGGCGTACACCCATGGTGAGGGTTTTCGTCGTTTCGTCAAATTTGGGTGAATGCGTCCAGGCCCCGACTTTCGAAGGGACGAACGTTGAGCCTTTTTGCGAACGACGTGATTCGTGAAACTCGCGTTGCCAGTCGAGCATTTGATCGCGGGCGGGACGTTCGGCGAGTTGCTTGACGTCGATCCCCTTCATGGGATCATTGGCAATCAGAAGAACCAGTGCATGCCAGGACGGTTTCTCTGTGGAAACGGTGATCAAGGCCGATTCATCACCGACGAACGGGTAACCGCTGACTTCTCCAAACTCCGCAAGTTTGTCTTCGAGGACTATCCGGTAACCGGTCGGAACACGGAGCGAAACTTTCCCTTTGATTTCCGTACTGAACGGCCCGAGTCGCGTCAGACGATTGAAACTCGCTTCGTCAATTCCGCGATAGGGGCCTGCCGACGCCACAGTTGAACCGAAAATGATCAATGCCAGTACGCCGGTAATGGGAGGACGGAGTCCAAACATGAGATACACCAGGAACGACGGTAACGAAATCAGATTCGCATGAAACCTAGGGCGCACCTGATAACTGTCAAATCGTTCCTGGTTGTTAACTTTTCTTACTTGCCTCCGAGAGCGGCCCGTTTTTCGCCAATCAGCTTAATCAACGCCTTGTGAGGGTCCGCAAACTTTGCCAGGCCTTCCCGCATCAGGGTCTCTTCCAGGTGACCGATATTCACCTTCGCATCCATATCCGCAAGCACGTTTGCTGGCGGAAGTTTATCGATATTCTTGGTGATTGTGCGGCCGCTGGCTTGCACTGCATCGTTCGTGGCGGGCGGATTCGTCTCAATATCGCTCCCCGCAAAGGCTTCCACATATTTCCAGGCGGGATCTTCCTTCTTCTTGGTTCCCGTACTGGCGAAGATCATTTCCTGCTTACGAGGAAATCCTTTGTCCGCCCAGAAATCCTTGTTCAACTGCCAGATCCGCTTGGCGTTCACGATACCGACCTGCCCCTGCGCTTCCGGAATCAGATTCGACGCATGCTGCTCGGTGTAGACGTCCACGCGGCTGACGAAAATGCTGTACACCGTCTTCACCGCGTCCCGGTCGATGGCTCGCAGAGCGCCCTTGTAACAGGCGTTGCGGGCCGCGCGATACTGGCTCTCGCTGAAGATCAGCGTCACGTTCACCGCCACGCCGTGCGCCACCAGTTCCTCCAGTGCCCCCAGTCCACCCGGAGTCGCCGGAACCTTGATCATCCGGTTGCAATGGCCCTTCGACCAGCGCCAGGCGAGGTCGATGTACTTCATCGTGCGTTCCAGTGTCGGCAGATTCTTGCCCGTGTCTTCCAGCAAAGGATCGAGTTCGAAGCTCACCCAGCCGTCGTCCCCTTTGGTTTCATCCCAGACAGGCTTGAAGACATCCTGCGCCGCACTCACCAGTTTGTTGGTCATTGCCCATGCAATCGCCTCGTCATCGTGACCGGCCTTGGCGAACGCGGCGATGTCTGCATCGAACCGGCCAGTCTTCAGGAGATCCGAAATGATGATCGGATTCGAGGTCGCGCCCGTTGCGCCGAACTCGCGGTTCTTCTTGATCTCGGCGGGATCGACCGAGTCCAGCCAAAGCTTGGTACCAGCAGCGACTATGGATTGCAACGGCGTCATGGGTCGTCTCCGGAAAGAACGGGCAGTTGAGGAAAATGATAGCGATGTTTCTTCGATTGGCGAACGCTCCCGGCTCACAACTTCAGATACAACTTTTGCTTCTCCAAATGCCGGACGAACACATAACACAGTGCCATTGAGACACCGAGACCGCACGCCACATACCACAGCGGCGCATCGCGAGGTACGAACGGTTTGACCGCCATGTTCACGAAGCCATGAATGATGTACGCCGCCAGCGCATTCGAGCCGAACGTCCGGAAGATGCCCAACTGCCCGCCCCGGCGATCGCAGATGCCCACGAACAGTGCGAGTACGACCAGCGAAAATCCCGTACCGAAGAGCGGATACGTCACGCTGCCGGAACGCTGACTCATCGTGAAGAGGTTGTTCGTCGGCGGTTTCAGATCGACCGGTATCAGAGGCGGTTCAACGAGTTTGAAGCGGACGGCGTATCGGTGCTGATCGATGTCGGACGGCGCCAGTTGCACGCAGGAGAGCAGATACGCGGACACCATGATCACAAGACCAATCATTGTGAGTTGCATCATTCGCTTGGTCTGGTCCGCATGTGAACTGAAGAGATCGTATGCGAACGAACCGACGATCAAGGGTATGCACCAAGTCAGGAAACCGAGCGGTCCGCCATCCACGCCGTTGGGCGGTGTGTTCACCCAGCGATAGTACCAGCCGTACGACAGTGCGACATGGAGCACACCGGCGGCGAGCGCGAAGAGAATGCGCACGCGGGCACTCGCTCCGATCACCGGCAGGACAAAGAGCGAGGTCACGGCGATATGGCCGAGGGTCTGAAAGAAGTCCTGCTTCCACCATCGCAGGAACACGGTGTCGAATTGATCATGATTGCTCCAGTTCTGCCAATTCGACCCGACACCGTAAACCGCAAACGCCACCAGCAGCAGCCCGAAGTTCCGCTGCAGCGCATGGAGATACGCCGAGCGAATACCATATTTGCCTGCGCGGCGGAGGAACGTGAGGCGGAACGCGAACCCGACTGCGAAGAGAAACTGCGGCATGATCGTGTCCGCATAGCTGCAGAACGTGTGATGATGCGCGAGCAGCGGCAGCGAAGATTTGACGACGGCATACGAACCGACGAAGTTGACGAGCAGCATGCCGAAGACCGTGTAACCGCGGAACTGATCCAGCGATGTGAGGCGATGTTCGGAAGAATGAGGAGCGTCCATTCGATAACCTGAAGTGATTCGATAAGAATGCGGTATCAATTTCCGCACCGTATCGCCAGAATACCTTGATGAATCTCACACGCCGCTCCTTCCTCGCCTCCGCTTTCGCTGCCACACTCGCGTCCCGGCTGCGGGCCGATGAACCGTCTCACGGTCTTGCACCATTCGACAAACTGATGACCGAGTTCCTGGAGAAGCATCAGGTGCCCGGTGCCGCACTCGCCGTCGCACGCCAAGGCAAAATCGTGCACGCCCAGGGCTACGGGTTCGCTGATCGCGATGCTCAGGAACCGGTGAAGGCCGATTCGCGCTTCCGCATCGCCAGCGTCTCAAAGCCGATCACCGCCGTCGCGATCCTGCAACTCGTCGAGAAGGGAAAGCTCAAGCTCGACGATCCCGTCCTCGACCTTCTGCCCTTCAAACCACTGCTCACTAAAGAGGCGAAGTTCGACGAGCGCTGGAAGAAAATCACCGTCCGCCACTGCCTGACGCACACGGGCGGCTGGGATCGCAGCAAGTCGTACGACCCGATCGTGAAGGCGTGGGAGATCGCGAAGGCGTTCGAGGTCGAACCGCCGATCGGGCCGGAGCGCATCGTCCGCTACATGATGGGCCAACCGCTCGACTTCAACCCGGGCGAGCGCTACGCCTACTCGAATCTCGGCTATCTCGTTCTCGGCCGGTTGATCGCCACGCTCAGCGGGCAGGAGTACGAACCTTACGTGAAGCAGCACATCTTCAAGCCGCTCGGAATCACCACCGCCCAACTCGGCAAGGCGTTGCGCGAGGATCGTGCGAACGGCGAAGTCACCTACTACGATCGCCGCAAGGGAACGGGTCGCTGCCTGTATCCGCCCAAGCTCGGCGAGACGGTTCCCGTGGTCTACGGCGCCATGAATCTCGAAGCCTACGAGGCTCACGGCGGTTGGATCGCGTCCGCCATCGACCTCGCCAAGTTCGCCTCCGCCTTCGACAACCCCGCGAAGTGCCCGATCCTCAGCCAAGCCTCAATCGCAACCATGTGGGAGTCGCCCAAAGAGAACACAAAGCCCGTCTTCTACGGCTTGGGCTGGCAGGTTCGCCGCGTGGGAACGAAGTCCGCCTCGAATCACTGGCACACGGGGTTCATCCCCGGCAGCGAAGCGCTCCTCGTCCGCCGGCACGACGGCCTCAACTGGGCGGTGCTCTTCAACACCAGCAATACGCCGGACGGCAAAACGCTCTCCGGCACCATCGACCCGCATGTGCACGATGCGGCGAACGCCGTGAACAAATGGCCGGACCAATGACCCTTCCGCTCCACCCCGATGCTCCCGCATGGTTAAGAATCTACGTCGATTTTTGAACAGTTAATGAAATTTTGATCATTATCATTTGACAACTGCCGAACCACTCACGTGGACTCCGCTCACGCTCGTAGCGACCTCATTCTGACACTGACTCGTCTTTCCACCGACACTGCCACACCCTACCGTGGAAAGACGCTCAATTTTCGGAAGCGCCTATGCGCCGTAAGGGTTTACGTCGATTTGAGCTGTCAGTAGACAGCCGATAGTTCTCGGTTTTGCGCTCGTCGCGGGTCTCATCGTATTTCCACAATCTCCAAGCATTGATCCCGGAGTCCCATCGTGGGATTGTCGAGGTTGTTCCGCGCGGGTTCCCGATCGCCGCGGTCATTGCGGCGCTCCTGCTGGGAATGACTTTCGGCGCACTGATCGCGAGGTTGACTCCTGACTGGGTCGCGGCCGCCGTTCCCGCCGTTCTGCTCGTCGCGCATCTCATTTACCGCTGGAGAAGCAACACGTTTTATCAACAGCGGATGGCGGAAATCGAGGCCAGAGGATTGGACTGGAAGTCGGAAAACGACGCCTAACGTCACGAATCGATTTCAGAACTCCGCCATATGAGTCTCATCGGCCACGAACGTCGAAGCCGGACGCAGCGCAGTCCGTGGAAAGCAAGCACATTTTCCTTTGGAACTGCCCCGGAGGGGCAGAGGAACCGGGTCCGTCAGTGTTCCGCTGCCCCTCCGGGGCAGTTCAGAGTGTGGGTTGGGTTTCGCTTCCACGGGTTCCGCTCGCTTCGCTCGCTCACCCGTGGCTGAGCACTCCGGTACCCCGCCGGGGTACGAAGACAGATCCGCTCATTTCGTTCGCCCACTCACCCGTGGCACCATTCTCAGGCTCCTCCAGAGACGAAGGTCGATCCGCTCGCACTGCAAGCCCGGGTTTTCCGGCCTGACGGGCCGGTTCTGTCAGCCCAGGGCGAGACGCGAAGCGGCGATGATTTGGGTGGCGATCGAGCCCCCTTTTCGCCTGTTGGGCGTGGGTCATTTTCTTTGAAAATGACCCACG
>JBGSJI010000072.1:0-4167 GCA_041742055.1 Limnoglobus sp.
CGCCGGGAAATCGACACGATTGATGGTGATCGCCCCGTCGCTGACCCGCACGCCGCCCCGGGACAGTGGGGGCAGTGTGTTGAGACCGGAACCTGCGGGATAAACATCCCCGCCAGTGACGGGACTGACGTTATCCGGACTACCGTGCCCGCTGACGTCGGCGATGAAGATCCCCCACCGCCCGCCAGGCAGCGGGTAGAAATCGTAGTAGTCGCCGCCGGCCCGCTGCGCCGGCTGGTAGTAGGCCGCGAGGTCGAGCGTCGGGATCGCGGGCAGCGCCGCCGGGAGGAGCGAACGTTGCACTTGTCCGACGGCCTGCATCTCCCGATCGAGCGCTCGGTGGGCCTGCCGCAGTTGCTCGGACAGCACGAGGGCACCGGTCGCTCGGCCGAACAAGTTGCTCATCCACACCAACTCGGGCAACTCCGCCGGGGCGAATGCGGCCGGTTCCTTCCGCAGGAAGAGTACCATGTTGAGCGCGACCCCTCGGTCGAACAGCGGGACTGCCAACAGGGAACGGTGACCTGCGAGGTACTCGGCGGCGGGATCGTCCGCGGCCACCACGAGGTCGTCGATGACTACGGGCTCGTCTCCGTAAATCAACTCGGCGAGAAGTCCTCCCTTGAGGAGTGGGAGGCGACCCGGTTCCTCCCATGGGTTGACGGTGTCCGGCCAAGTCGTGCTGCGGGTGATGCGGAAGGCCGGGGCAAGGATGCCCCGCCGGCTCAACGAGACCCGCCGATCGATCGGAATCAGCAGGCGGACCCGCTCGCCGTACGTACGTACCATCTCCTGGGGGTCGGTCTGGAGGCTCATGTCTCGCATCAGTTCGACCACGTTGGCCAACCGGGACTGCCAGTCGGCGGGTTCCGGGGCTGTGTGCTCAGTCGTCATGGGTACTCCGGAACGGTCCGCAGGGTGGCGAAGTCGCCGCCCGTCAGGATACACGCCGATCTCGCCTGAACCAGTGTGGTCATTGCGGTTCTGCGGTGCCCGGAGGGCGAGTCTCTTGAGTCGAGTTCGAAGGCGAGGCATTTTGAGAACAACCCAGATGACCGAAGGCGCTGAAACCCATGAGACAGAAACGCACTCGGCTTACTTCTCACTATGATCGAGATGACGGGAAACAGTACGTTTTTCAAACCTCAGGCCGTGAGGGACTCATCGGCGGAGAATCCGATCGGTCGTCGAATCAGGAGTAGCAATTGCCCGACCGACGTAAACACCGTGGCCCCGGTCCACAGGATCCAGAGTGGTTCGGTATCGAGGCAAGTCCCATTCTCAGAACAGCAGTTGCGGATCTGTCATGGTTGTTGACACGCGGTTATGCCGAGCCGTCAGCGTTGAAACTCGTCGGCGATCGCTATCAGTTGGTCGAGCGGCAGCGGAAAGCCGTACTCCGGTCATCGTGTTCGGACTTGGCATTGGCGGATCGTCACGCTCGCCGAGTCGAACCGGTATCCCTTCGTGGCCAATCGATTCGAATTGACGGCTTCAACCTGATCCTCACAGTGGAAACGGCTCTCGGCGGCGGAGTCGTGCTGGTCGGTCGCGATGGGTGTTATCGCGATATGGCGAGTGTTCATGGATCGTATCGGCGTGTCGATGAAACTAGACCGGCACTCGATCTGATTTCCCGATGGACCAATGATCACGGTATCGGATCCTGTCACTGGTTACTGGACGCACCGGTTTCTAACAGCGGGAGACTCGCACAAATGATCCGCGAGACGGATTCGACGTGGAGAGCCGAGGTCGTGCCAGACCCCGATGCATTGCTTCGCGAACCCGGATCAGTCATCGCGACCGCCGACGCCGGTATCCTCGACCGCTGCGGAGCGTGGGTTAACTTGGCACGAGAAATTGTGGAAGCGGAAGTACCCGGTGCATTTGTGGCGAAGTTGGTTTCGTAAACATGGAGCAGTCGACATGCAAATTGATGATCATGCGTGTCTACCGATCTCTTTCGCTCGGGACAGACAAAGTGGTGGGGGAAAAGGAAAAGAATTTCGAAAAATCTCAGTTCGGAGGGCAATGGACGGGTTGGAACAGGTTTTGGCCCGTTCATCGGTTGACACGGGTCAGGCCAGGTGACCAGCCGCTACTGACTTGGGATCGACAATCGAAGCGGGTATGATCGCATGTCCAGTGATCGAATTCAGCACACCAATTGGAATCGGAGGCGAATTGCAACGGGCGACACGGAGAGAAATCGGCGATTTTGAGAGCAAATAGGTCATCTGAAATTATTTTGGAAATTTCATTTGACAGTCAGTTCGAAATTGCCAACAATCTCCCGAGTTGAATCGTTTTGTCGGCGAGATCGGCTTGCCGACAGCACACTTTGGTTCGCCCAGTTCGTTGGTCCTGTTCGCCCCCCACGCTGTCCCGGCGTGAACTGAGTTTCGCATTCACTGGCATGTTTCGACACGGGGAAGATCCGTCTTTCCCGCAGGGATCCTGACATCCTGGAGTGACCTCATGCGCGCATCCGTGCGTCCGGTGTTGGCACGTTGGTTGTCCCGAACCGAGCGGTTCTGGGATCGGGTCGTGGGACAGAAAACGATACGACACCGCAAGCCGCGCTCGCTGAATATGGAAACGCTGGAGGATCGAGTGGTCCCCTCGGGAGGTCTGGGACGGCCGCTCCCGTTGCCGGTCATCTTCGCGGGCGGTGCCGCTGGAGATGCACCGGTCGTTCAGGCGATTAATGGTGACACGAGGGAAGTGAACTTCTCGATCACAGCCTTCGAGCCGAACTTTACAGGCGGGGTGCATGTCGCCAGTGCCGACTTCAATGCCGATCAGATCCCGGATGTGGTGGTCGGAGCTGGTGCCACAGGCGGCCCACGGGTTCAAATCTTCAGCGGTGTGACTGGGGAACAACTCGATTTACCGATAGGCAGCTTCTGGGCCTTTGAATCAGAGTTCACGGGCGGCGTGGTTGTGGCAGCGGGGGATGTGACGGGGGACGGCCGACCGGACGTGATCGCGGCAGCGGCTTCTGCTGGAGGGCCACGGATCCGCGTCTTCGATGGCGTGACGGGCGAATCGGTTGCCGATTTCTGGGGCTATGACGAGGAATTCCGGGGTGGATTGAACATCGCTGCGGGAGATCTGAACCTGGATGGTCAGGCTGAGATTCTGGTGGGAGCGGGAGAAGGTGGCGGACCTCGTGTCAGGGCCTTCGATCTTGCAGGTGGAGAACCCGAAATTGCTCAGGGATTCCCGCATACCGATTTCTTTGCCGACGATCCGGAACTCCGTTACGGTGCCACCGTTTCGGTTGGTGATGTGAATGGGGATCTGATTCCGGATGTGATTACGGGACCTGCGACAGGTGGAGCCGCACGGGTCAAAGTCTTCAACGGCTTTGATGGCTCGATGATGAGCGATTTTGTGGCATTTGATGAGACCCATACGTCCGGATTGCAGGTGGCAAGCTTCTATGTCACCGATGATGGGTACGCCGATATCGTGGTCTCGTCCGATGCGGGCGGTCAGGGTCGGGTCCGGGTCTTTAACGCCGGGACGGGACGGCTCATCGAAGGGCCGGTCGCCGATTTCGTACCGTTCACCGAGGAGTTTGAGGGGGTCCGGATTGCCGCCGCCAATGACCCAGGAACGGATCCCGTCGAATTGACTGTGAGTGCGGATCCGTACGATATCGTCTCCGGACAACAGTTCGAAGTGTATGGGACAGTCAAGCAAGAGCCGTTTATTCCATCGGGGAAGCCACCACCGCCTCCACCTCCGACGGCCAACCCGACCGGTACGATCACGTTCTACGTCCAGCAGACCAGCCCATCTTCAGGCAATACGATTGCGCTGGGGCAGGTTTCGATCTCACCAGTCAGTGGATCGTACGACACGTCAGAAGGTTTTCTCATCGTGAGTGACCTGTCACTCGCAGCGGGTTCGTACTCACTCTGGTTTACATACTCGGGGGACACTCAATTTACCTCGGATACCTCCGATCCGACAACAATCACCGTGACGGGTTCGAGCATTCCTCCTTTACCCCCAAGTCCGGATAACGTCAGTCCCGTCACTGGCGGGGATGTTTATCCCGCAGGTTCCGGTCTCAACACACTGCCCCCACTGTCCCGGGGCGGCGTGCGGGTCAGCGACGGGGCGATCACCATCAATCGTGTCGATTTCCCGGCG
>JBGSJI010000073.1:0-11967 GCA_041742055.1 Limnoglobus sp.
ATTGCCACCACTTGCCTCGTTCACCAAGCGGGTGGGGTCCATGCCGGCGGTCCATTCAATGATTTCCTGGGTTTTGAACTGGCCCCAAGCTTCATTGAAAGGTACCCAGACCACAATGCTTGGGAAGTTGTGCAGAGCATCCATGATGGCCTTCCATTCCATTCTATAAATGCGCTCAGACTCTGCAGATCTTTCCATATCATGACCCCGGCCTATGATCCCTGGATGGTTACCCCATCGCGCGCCCAGGTCGCCACTTGGCATATCTTGCCACACGATCATGCCCAATTCATCGCAATGGCGGTACCATCGCGCTGGTTCTACCTTCACATGCTTGCGGATCATATTGAAGCCCATTTCTTTCGTTTTGACGATGTCGTATTTCAGGGCTTTGTCTGTAGGTGCTGTGTACAAGCCATCGGGCCACCAGCCCTGATCGAGCGGGCCGTACTGGAAGAGCGGCTTGTCGTTGAGAAGGAGGCGGAGGTGGCCGTCGGCGTCGGGACCGTAGGAGACCTTGCGGAAGGCGAAGTAGGTTGAGACCATGTCGGCAAATGAGCTATCGAGTTCATGTCGTGAAACAACGACTGATAAATTGTGGAGTAATGGAGAGTCAGGTGTCCAAAGCGACGGTTTCTCAGGTTTGAAGCGAAAAGGTTTACCAGCCTGACCACCACCAAACGATTTGAATGAAGATGCTCCCGTTTCAATTTTCTCAAATATCCCGATCCCAACACCTGTTGATGCACCAGAGACATTGACCAGGACCTCGACTTCACCCTTATCGATGTCGGGCGTAAAGTTAACGCTAACAATGTGCGTTTCGCCGACCGGCTCCATCCAGACTGTCTGCCAGATGCCGCTGACGGGCGTGTACCAGATGCCATGCGGGTTGCGGATCTGCTTGCCGAGCGGTTGGCTGCCGGTGTCGGTCGGGTCCCACACTTTGAGCAGGAGTTCGCCCTTGCCGTCCTTGAGCGCGTCGGTAATGTCGAACGAGAACGGATCGAATCCGCCCTCGTGACCGCCGACGACCTTTCCATTCACGAAGACGGTCGTCGCCCAGTCGACGGCGCCGAAATGCAGGATGACACGCTGACCCTTCCATGCACTCGCATCGATGTCACGGCGGTACCAGAGTTCCTGTTTCTCGGTTGGGTGCTTGCCCACGCCGGAGAGGGCGCTCTCGATGCAGAACGGAACGAGGATTTTGCCGTCCCATTGACTGCCCGGCGTGTTACCCTTGTCGGTGATGGCGTAGTCCCAGAGACCGTTGAGGTTCTTCCAGTCCTTGCGGACGAGCTGCGGGCGTGGATACTCGTTCCACGGCGTCTTGTCGGGCGAGATTTGCTTGCCCCACTTTGTCATGAGCGGAGCCGGTGCGGGTTTCCAGTCGGCGGCGGAGACTACGCCGGCAAAGAGTAAGGCAACGAGAGAGGAGCGCATGATTTACTCCGGATTCTGGAGAAATTGTCTGGACATATCTTATTGACTCATGATCCATTCGCCATTTTTCATTTTGCATTGGTACTAACATCATCGGACCAATGCAAAATGGAAAATGGGTTCAGACATCGCAGGCTTTAACTGCTTGCTTCAGACTTTCGAGTGGATTCTGCGTCGGCTCGAAAGCTGGAGCAGTATCGGTAATATTCTCATGTCGAACTCCGGAGCGGAGGGGAGAGGTTGGTCGCGAGGGTTCGGGCGTGCAACCGGTTTTTCGCCTTCGTGTATCGAATTTGAATCAGGATCAGAATTCCCGCGAGAATGGCGAATCCGCCCCATTTCCAGACGGGATTTTCACGCCCGATGTTCTGATCGATGAATGCGCCGAACTGATGCATCAGGACCGCGCCGAGCGTACTGCCAATCGCGACTGCCACGATCGTCGCTCGCCGGGACATTCCCAAAAGCCGCGCCAAAATCGATCCGCCGATACTTCCCGTCATTGAAAATGGAATGGCCACGAAGATCACCAGTCCCAGAAACGCGGCCCGACGCAACACGGGATACTGCGCCAAAAGATATTCGCCATCGTTGATCAGCAGCGCGAACTTTGGCCCGAAGACCGGCATCCGCAACATGAAGCTCAGATGGAACACGAACCAACTCGCCGCCATCAGGTCCATCAGGATGACCATGACGACCAGATCGAGACTCGTCAGCGAAAGGGAATCGACCTCAGCGCCGCCCAGAATGATGAACTTGCCCAGGAAGAAACTCGCAAAGGCAAGCCCGGCGATTCCCGCAACGGCGGTGAAGCCACGGACGATCCACAAGTAGGCAAGCACTCCACCGGCAATCGCCACAGGTGCCAGCAGCGTGACCCACCAGACGACCGGATGAATGGCGTCGGGCAGCGGTACGTCGGCCGATGTTTCCGTAATTGCATTATTCGCAGTCACTTGTACCTCGTCTGTTTTGATTCGACAGACTTATGGAATTGCGTCGATCACTGTACCCGTACCGGTTGGGTGCCATGCTCCACTGCTTTGAGTGGGCATGCTCACGCCAAGCCGTGAGCATGGCACCCGAAAGAATCGTTTGTTGAGTGTTCGAGTCCGACTCAAGAATCGTTTCCAACTGATGATTGAGAGTGGTTGATCCACTGGGTCATGACTCCGCCCCTGTTCGGATTCAGTCCGTTCGGTCAGACATCGCAGGCATTGACTGCTTGCTTCAGACTTTCCAGCGGATTTCGCGTCGGGATGAATTCCTGGCCGACGTATCCCGCATACTTGATTGCCAGCAGTTTCTTCATCACCGCCGGGTAGTTGATCTCCTGGTTCTCATCCAATTCGCCGCGGCCCGGATTCCCGGCGGTGTGAACGTGACCGATCATCTCTTTGCACTCTTCGATCCGCCGGATCAGGTCGCCATGCATGATCTGCACGTGATAGATATCGAAGAGCAATTTCACTCGCGGAGAACCGACTTTGTTGAGGATGCTCATCACCCAGTCGAGGTCGTCCCCCTGATAGCCGGGGTGGCCGGTCATCGGATCGGAGCCGTCGCGGCTGTTCAGGTGCTCAACGCAGATGGTGATGCCAGCTTTCTCGGCGTGGCCGGCGACCAGCTTCAATCCTTCGACACAGTTCTTGAAGGCGTCGTCACGCGTGATCTCGCCGCTTTTCGGGTCGGACGGTTTGACCCACTTCATCCCGACGAAGCCGATGACGCTGGGGAATTTCGCCTCCGCTGTCGCATCGATCGCGGCCTTCGTCTTCGTGATCAGTTCGTCCCGATGGGCGAGGTTATTGAAACCGCGAGGAAACCCCATGCCGTTGGATGTGATGGCACAAACGAGACCATGCTTCTTGAGCGTGGGAAAACTCTTCGGCTCAAGGAGCTCCACGGATGGGAGTCCGAGCGACTTCGTAACTTCGCAGACTTTGTCCAGACTCCATTTCTCACCACGGGAGGTGAAACACCACGAACAGACGGATTGCCGGATTCGGCCGTTCATTTCTCGCTTGTCCTGTGCGTTGAGGAAAGTCGCACCGCCCAGCGCAGCCGTGGCGGAGAGGACTTGACGGCGGTTTGGGAGAGACATGATCGATACTCCAGGGGGATGGAGAAAGTATAAGAAAGGATCGCTTGCCGTACGGAGATTGATCGATTAACCTAAACTATCCGCCGAAATCTCTTTCTGATGAATAAAATAGAACAGCGTTCATACTTGCTCGATCATCGTCGAGATCGTCGTTTCAGAGGAATCTCTGCTATGCGTTGGCTTGCTCTCTCCGTGCTGGCGTTGGTTTGTGGTGCTTCCACCAGTACCGCGGCCGAGAAGAAACTCGAGTACAACCGCGATATTCGCCCGATCCTGGCGGAGAACTGCTTCGCCTGTCACGGGCCGGACAGCGCCGCCCGCAAAGGCCGCCTGCGGTTAGACCTGCGTGAGGATGCGGTCGAACACGAGGCGTTCTTCCCCGGCATGCCCGACGAGAGCAAGATGGTGGAGCGCATGCTCCTGCCGGACAGCCAGAAGGCCAAGATGCCGCCGGCGAGTTCGCACAAGAAGCTCACACCCAAGCAGATCGAAACGCTGAAGACCTGGATCAAACAGGGTGCGGAGTACGAACCGCACTGGTCGTTCATTTCGCCGAAACAGCCTGTTATTCCGAATGTGAAGGATGCGTCGCGCGTGCGCAGCCCGATCGATAACTTCATTATCGCCGAACTGGAGAAACGCGGATTGTCGATGGCGCCGGAAGCGGACAAGCGTACGCTCGCGCGGCGGCTGTCGCTCGATCTCACCGGTCTTCCGCCCGACCCGGCGGTCGTCGAGGAGTTCATGAAAGACAGTTCCCCGACAGCGTATGAGAAGCTGGTTGATCGCTTCCTGGCTTCACCGCACTGGGGCGAGCACCGCGGGCGTTACTGGCTCGATGCGGCCCGCTTCGCGGACACGCACGGCATTCACTTCGACAACTATCGCGAAATGTGGAGCTACCGCGACTGGGTGATCAACGCTTTCAACCAGAACAAGAAATTCGACCAGTTCACGATCGAGCAACTCGCGGGCGATCTGCTGCCGGATGCGACGATCGATCAGAAGGTGGCGACGGGCTTCAACCGCTGCAACATCACGACGAACGAGGGGGGAGCGATTGCGGAGGAGTACCTGGTGCTTTACAACCGCGACCGCACGGAAACGGTGAATCAGGTGTATCTGGGGCTGACGGCGGGGTGCGCGGTCTGCCACGATCACAAGTTCGATCCGATCACGCAGAAAGACTTTTACAGCATGGCGGCGTTCTTCAACAACACGACGCAGTCGGCGATGGACGGGAACATCGCGAATACGCCGCCGATCGTTCAGGTGCCGCTGAAGGAAGACCGCGCCCGCTTCGAGGCATTGGGGAAGGAGATCGCGGCGGCGAAGTCCAAGCTGGACGCGCGGAAGAAGGTGGCGCGTGCGGAGTTCGACACGTGGCTGAGCAGCGTGAAGCCGGAGGAGATCGCGGGCAAGGTTTCCGAGGATCAGCTGCAACTGTTCGCGAAGCTCAACGAAGGCAAAGAAAAATCATTCGCCTACAAGCTGAATGGCAAAGATCAAAAGGCTAGTTTCGACCCTGCCGGATACGTGTGGGGCAACGGGAAGAAGGGGAAGAAAGGGCTTACGATTCTTGAAAGCGGACCGGCGGTGGAACTGAAGGATGTCGGGGATTTCGATGTCAAGCAGCCGTTTTCGGTCGGTGCGTGGGTCCGCCTTTCGAAGCGGAATACGATGGGCGCGATCGTGGCCCGCATGGATAACGACAAGGACTTTCGCGGATGGGATCTCTGGATTCAATCGGACAAGCCGGGGATGCACATCGTCAGCAAATGGAACGAAGACGCTTTGAAGGTGGTCTCCAAGACTCCGCTCAAGGTGAATCAGGATCAGCACGTCTTGATCACCTACGACGGTTCCGCGAAGGCGAGCGGCGTGAAGATTTACATCGATGGCGTGCTGCAGCCGGTGGATGTCGAGGCGGACGCGCTCAAGAGCACGATCAAGACGAACGTGCCATTGAAGATCGGCCAGCGGAATACGGTTGCGCGGGTCGCCGGCGTGAGCCTCTACGACCTTCGCATCTACGCCCGCTCGCTCGTGACCGCTGAAGTGGGCCAGCTCGCACGCGGGACCGCCATCGTGGACCTGCTGGCGAAGCCCGCCGACAAGCGGACACCGAAGGAACTCAACGAGGTTTACGAATGGTGGCTGGTCACCGATGACAAGCCTTATCAACAGGCGGAAGCTCAACTGACGAAACTGCAACAGGAGGAAGTGGCGATCCGCTCGCGCGGGACGATCGCGCACGTGTGGAACGAAAAGCCCAGCATGCCGGAGGCGTTCATTCTCAATCGAGGCGAGTACGATCAACGCAAGGAGAAAGTCGCTCCCGCCACGCCGAAGGTTCTTCCGGCGTTCCCGGACGACTACCCGAAAAATCGCCTCGGCTTCGCCAAGTGGCTGCTGCTGCCGAACCATCCGCTCACCAGCCGCGTGACCGTCAACCGCTTCTGGCAGGAACTCTACGGACAGGGGCTCGTTCGCACCGCAGGCGATTTCGGCATCACGGGCGAACAGCCGAGCCATCCGGAACTGCTCGACTGGCTGGCCCTCGAATTCCAGTCGCACTGGGATGTCAAGCGGTTCTTCAAGATGCTGGTGATGAGTTCCACTTACCGGCAGTCGGCGGTTGTGACTCCTGAGAAGCTCGAGAAGGATTCGGACAATCGCTGGCTGAGCCGCGGTCCGCGATTCCGCATGGATGCCGAGATGGTGCGCGATTACGCGCTGGCGGCGAGCGGGCTGCTGGTGCGGAAGTTGGGCGGCAAGAGCGTGAAGCCGTACCAGCCAGAGGGCGTGTGGGAAGCGGTGGCGATGATCGGCAGCAACACGCGGAACTACCAGCAGGATACGGGCGAGAACCTTTATCGCCGCAGCATGTACACCTTCTGGAAGCGGGCCGCCCCACCCGCGAGTATGGAAGTCATGAACGCTCCGAACCGTGAAACGTGTGTCGTCAAGCGCGAGCGCACCAACACCCCCCTGCAGGCTTTGCTCACCCTCAACGATGTGCAGTTTGTCGAAGCCGCGCGGGTGCTCGCGGAGAACGCAATGAAAGCGGGAACGACGGACGAATCGCGAATCGACTTCATCGCCAAACATCTCCTGGCCCGCTCCTTCACCGAGAAGGAACTGCCGATCATCAGGGAATCGCTGACTGTCCTGAAACAGGAATTCACGGCAAAGCAGGATGAAGCGAAGAAGCTGATCGCCTATGGCGAAAGCAAAGCTGATGCCTCGCTTCCGGCAGCGGAACTGGCCGCGTGGACCATGCTCACAAACCAAGTCATGAATCTGGACGAGGTTTTGAACAAGTAATGAACACATCGGCTTCCGCTGATCGGAACGCCGGTCACTGGCGATGGTTCCTTCTGCTGGGGTTGTTCAGTCGTCTCATGGTTCTGAGTGCGGGTTCATGTGTCATTGCGACAAGCGAACCCGCGAATTCCTCAACGGAACCCTCGAATCGCTGGATCGAATCATGGTATCGTTTCGACGCAAACTGGTACGCAAGAATCCCGACGACCGGCTACGCCTTCGTTCCCGGCGAGCAGTGCTCCGCCGCCTTCCTTCCCCTGCTGCCGCTCCTGCTGAAACTGGCGACGTTCCTTCAAATCGATGTGCACTGGGCCGGGCTGATCATTCCGAATCTGGCGTTCATTCCCGGTCTGGCATTCTTTGGTCAGTGGATTCGCGAATCCACGCGCGACTCCGCTCTGGCACGTCGTGCCGCCTGGTTATTGGTCGCGTATCCCGGCAGTGTGTTCTTCTCACTGCCTTATCAGGAATCGCTGGCGTTCACGCTCTGCGCGTTCGCGCTCTGGGCCTGGAATCGCGGTTATCTTGTGCCTGTGGCAATCGCTCTGTTCCTCGCCACGCTCGCGCGATCGACATCCCTCGCCATCGCAATCGGCATTCTCCTTCATTGGTGGCTTGCCCCGAGTCCACGGGTCGCGCTCTGGAAAATCCTGCTCATTCTCATCGCGAGTGGTCTGGGGTTGGTCTTGTTCTTCCTGCATCTTCATGTGGTGACCGGGCAGATCTTCGCCCATCAGGAAGCTCATCGGGCGTGGGATCGCGCCGCGCCGTCGCTCGCAGGTTTATGGGTGATCGCAGGCAAACTTCTCAATCCCGCAAGCCATATGGGAACCGAATACTGTATCGCAGCTTCGTTGCTCGTGATGGGAGTCCGGTCGGGAATCCAAGGTCGAACTCTGAACGCCGTCGTCATTCTCGCACCGCTTCTTCTGGCCTTCTCCACGGGCACGCTTTTAAGCATTCAGAGAATCGCGCTGGCCTGTTTCCCGGCTGCGGTCGAAGTCGCTCAATCGATTCATCATCGGTGGCTGTTCCGACTGCTGCTGGCATTCGGATTCGCCCTGCAGACCCACTGGATCAACGACTACATGCACTTGCGATTCATCGGGTGAACGCAGTGCTTTCGCATCTTGGTACTCGCTCCGCGAGTACCCGATATTGAGGAGAGACCATGCATCCGCTCGACCAGGCCCTCGCCAACGAATCGCTCTTCCAGGAGTACGTCCGCAATGAGACGCGCCGGCAGTTCTTCGCCTCCGCTGGCTTCGGCCTTGGAACGGCCGCGCTCGCGACACTCGGCGCCTCTGCTGCGGCGCCGGAAAAAGTCGCCGGCACCAAGACCGGCATCGGAGCGGCGCTACCGGAAACGCACTTCCCCGCCAAGTGCAAGAACGTCATCTATCTGCACATGGTCGGCGGACCCGCACAGATGGACCTCTTCGACTACAAACCGAAGATGAACGACTTCTATGACAAGGATCTTCCCGAGTCGATCCGCAACGGCCAGCGGCTCACCACCATGACCAGCGGCCAAGCTCGCTTCCCCATCGCGCCGTCCAAGTACAAATTCACCCAGCACGGCGACGGCAAAGCCTGGTTCAGCGAAGTCTGGAACTGGAAGCCGAAGATGGCCAACGACATGTGCTTCATCAAGAGTATGCACACGGAAGCCATCAATCACGAACCGGCCATCACTTACATCCAGACCGGCAATCAGGTGACGGGCCGCCCCTGCCTCGGCGCCTGGATGAGCTACGGACTCGGCAGCCTCAACCAGAACCTGCCCACGTTCGTTGTGATGGTCGCCACGCCGACCAATCAGGATCAGGTGCAGGCCATCTCCGCTCGATTGTGGCAAAGCGGTTACCTGTCTGGCGAACATGCCGGCGTCTCATTCCGGGCCAAAGGCGATCCGATTCTCTTCCTCAACAACCCGCCCGGTGTCTCGTCGGACATCCGCCGCAAGACTCTCGATGGCCTGAAAAAGCTCAACGAATTGAATTTCCAGAAGATTCATGATCCGGAAACGCAGACCCGCATCAGCCAGTACGAGATGGCCTTCCGCATGCAGACCAGCGTTCCCGACTTGACCGATCTGAATAAGGAATCCGCCAAAACGCTGGAAATGTACGGGCCCGATGTCCGCAAGCCCGGCAGCTTCGCCAACACCGCCCTCATGGCCCGTAAGCTCGTCGAAAAGGGCGTACGGTTTGTGCAAGTCTACCACAACAACTGGGACCATCACGGCAACCTGACCGGCCGCATGCAATTTCAGGCCAAGGATGTGGACCAACCCTGCTACGCCCTCATTCAGGATCTGAAAGCCCGTGGCATGCTCGACAGCACGCTCGTGATCTGGGGCGGAGAGTTCGGCCGGACGATTTACAGTCAGGGCGGACTTTCGAAGACGAACTACGGCCGCGACCACCATCCGCGCTGCTTCACCATCTGGATGGCGGGTGGCGGAATCAAGGGCGGAACGGTGTACGGCGAGACGGACGATTTCAGCTACAACATCGTCAAGGATCCCTGCCACCTTCGCGACTGGCACGCCACCGTGCTGCACCTCTTGGGGCTGGATCACGAACGATTCAGCTACCGGTATCAGGGTCTGGATCAGCGTCTGACCGGAGTGGAAAAAGCGAATGTGATCAAGGCATTGCTGGCATAAACCGGGCCATTCCCCGTTCTCCAAAATCAAAAGATATGAGGGATGAGCGAAGCAGACTTCGCTCATCCCTCATATTGATTCGAGTCTTCGCAAGACAAACTACAGCCGCGCTTTCTCAAGCGGAACGGGTGTCGCTTCCAGGAGCTTGCGGATGATGTCGTCGGTGGTGATGCCGTCGGCGTCGGCGTGGAAGGTGGTCATGATCCGGTGGCGAAGGACCGGCAGCGCCACCGCCTTGATATCGTCCGTGGTCACATGCACGCGGCCGTAAAGAATCGCCCGTGTTTTGCCTCCGAGAATCAGGTACTGGCACGCCCGCGGACCGGCACCCCAGCTGATCAGTTCCGGCACCCACTTGGGTGCGTCTTTTTCCTTTGGCCGAGTTGAACGAACCAGATCCGCAACGTACGCGAAAATGTGATCCGCCACGACCACCTGCCGCACGACCTGCTGAAACTGCATGATCTGTTTGCCATCGAGCATCGCCGTCAGTTCCGGCTTGTGCGTGCCCGTTGTCGATTTCATGATCTGAATTTCCTCCGCACGGCTGGGATAATCCACGCGGATATTGAACATGAATCGATCCTGTTGCGCTTCCGGCAGCGGGTAGGTTCCTTCCTGTTCGATGGGGTTCTGCGTGGCGAGGACGAAGAACGGTTCCGGCAGGCGATAGGTGGTTCCGCCGGCGGTGACGTGATGCTCCTGCATGGCTTCGAGAAGCGCCGCCTGGGTCTTGGGCGGAGTGCGGTTGATTTCGTCCGCCAGGATCATGTTGGCGAAGAGCGGACCGGGCAGGAACACGAAGCGCCGGCGCCCCGTTTCCGGATCGTCCTGCAGAATGTCGGTCCCGGTGATATCCGCGGGCATGAGATCGGGTGTGAACTGTACGCGTTTGAACGACAGGTGGAGGATTTTCGCGACGGTGCTGACGAGCAGGGTTTTCGCGAGTCCCGGCACGCCGACCAGAAGGCAATGTCCGCGGCTGAACATGGCCATCAGCAGTTGTTCGACCACCGTCTTCTGACCAATGATCACTTTGCCGATCTGATCGGACATCCGCTCGTAGGTGGCAGCCAGGTCCTTGATGAGTTGGGCTTCGACTGGTGTCGATGTGGGGGACGACTGCGCCATCGGGATGCCTCGTGATGATCTGATACGACCTTCTGCATTCTATGGATTGATGCCGTTGACTGGGGCTCAGGATTCAACATTGATTGGAACATGGACTCGGATTCGATTCGCCTAATCCGCTTGACAATACGGACCGGAAGGTTATGACTCCCTCACACTCGGCAGAAAATCGGTCGCCCTCTGGGAATTCACAATGACGAACCCACTTCAGGGATTGGTCTTACGCAATCCGGTTCCTCAGACGGCCTTTGACTTATTTCAGGGCGAATGGGCGTATCGGATTCCCGTGCCGGGCGTTTCAAGCGGGGCGGGAGAAGCATTCCTGCACAAGCATCCGTCCGTTTGGCTGGCCGAAGAGTCGTTTGGTTCATTACGTGGCATGTCATGCCTGGAATTGGGGCCGAACGAGGGCGAAGTCTCGTTCCACCTGCATCATGCGGGTTGCCAGAGCATTCTTTCCATCGAGGCTCGAGTTCGCAGTTTCCTGAAGTGCCTCGTTGTCAAGAATTTCCTGCATCTGCATTCCGTCGAATATCGATTGGGTGACTTCGTCGAATTTCTGGCTACGACCGATCAGACGTTCGATTTTGGCGTGGTTGCCGGCGTGCTCTATCATATGCATGATCCAGTTCGCCTTCTCGAGTTGATTTCCCGGCGTTGCCAGCGGATCGCGATCGCGACACACTATTTCCATGAGAAGATCCTGGCGTACGATCCCAAAGTCGATCAGACCGGACTACCAACTGCGATCTGGAACTTCCCGAATCCCAGCGGCGAAGCGCATCACGGTTCCGGCATTTCAACGACTTATTACAAGTACGTGTACGGCGGAGTGCGGGAGTATCACGAAACGCATGGCCACGGCGGGCCCGCGCTCTTCGCCAACATGATCACGCGCGATGAAATCATTCGCATTCTCGATCATTTCGGGATGAAGATCGTTGGGAAAGTTATCGATGACGAGGATGGCCCGCGTGGGCCGCACATACACCTTATTGCAGCTCGAAAGTCACTTTAGGACTAGCGCCAAAATAAACTACCGGAATTGCCGTTGAATTCCTTGGCGGTTTAATGGCATACTACCCGGATGCAAGACGCCACCACAATCGCAATGATCCGGGACAAGTATCTCGAACTCCTCGACGACTTGGACGAACGAGCCCGCCGGCGCTGGGCGGCGGTCGAGGCGCGGGCCCTGGGACGCGGCGGGATCGCCACCGTCGCGTCGGCGACGGGGATGTCGGACCGCACCATCCGGAACGGCCTGCAAGAACTCGACGACCCC
>JBGSJI010000074.1:0-54941 GCA_041742055.1 Limnoglobus sp.
AGCGATGCGACCGCACCGTGCTCCGACTCGCGAGGCGATCGCGGGTCTCCTGCAACGACTCCTCGTCGCCCGGCCGGAACAGGTCCGCGTCGGCGTACCAGTCCGGCCAGACGGTCATGGCCGCCCGCGCCAGCGAGACCACCAGACCGCCGAGCATCGCGGAGACCGGCCGGGAGGGGTCCACGTCGCAAATCGCCACCCGCGCGCCTTCGGGCCGGGTCGTGCCCCAGCCCAGCAGACGTTCCACCGTCGTCGGCGGGGCAGACGAAAAGACGCAGCGTACGGCACCGGGGCCGAGATCGTCGAGGGCGTGCATGGGCGTGTCGGTGCGGGGTAGAGGAATGCTACCGTGATCTTAACCGCCTGTTCTGACGAGAGCCAGTATGAAAGACGGATTGAATGCTACCGGAAGCGGGCGGAGGGGAACGGGTCTGGCCGCCAGTTTGAGAGTTGCAGTTCAACACCCAACCCGCGACGCACCGGGACGGCGAGAAACTGGACTGGTTGATCGCCACGCCGGTCGTCGTACTCCCGTCGTCGTTTTGGGGCGGCGAACTCGTGGTCCGCCACGAGGGACGAAAGCGGGTCATCGACTTCTGCGGCGCGAACCGCAACCTGTTCTACACGCACTTCGCCGCCTTCGCCGCCGGTTGCGAACACGAGGTTCGGCCCCTGATGGTGGACGTTTTCGTATCGATCCTGACCGCCGAACCCTGGCGGGATGCGAATGGCGACAATCTGCCGTTCGGGCAGATGGAAGTCGAGCCGACGGAGATCGTCCCGCTGAACGCGCTCACGAAAGTCCAGCCCGAGGAAGACATCGAAGGGTCCACCGGCAACGAGGGGTTGCCGCCGACCTGCTGGTACCGCCGCGCGGCAGTCTTCCTCCGGCCCGCCGCCCATCACTTCGAGGCTCAAGTGCATGGGGTTCAAGTCGTCGTAGTTCAGACCACCGAAACCGCATTGGGGTTCGCAGTGCGGCGATCATTTATTCCTGAAAGCGTGGCTTTCAGGTGGTCCAGCTCGATGAATAAACCGATTCGCGATCGCCGTTAATGATGCAACCGCAGGTAGTGTCGACGCCGAAGAGTGGGTGGTGGAATCGCTCCGTGAAAGGATCGATAGATGCGCGTTGGGTCCCTCGACCGCTGTCGCTTTCCTCCTCTCGATCTGACGCGTTGATCGCATCGAACACCTGGATCGGTTGGCTCGTCAACGATAGGGGAAACCGTCCCCTAAGTCCGCGGGGGTGAACCACCGCCCTGCTTTCCTGGCCGCCGTTTCTGCAACTTCCGCCACGGTCGGTAGCCGGTCGGCTTCGGCGGTCCCGCACCTCGCTCGCCCGGCTTCTCGCCCTTCGCCGGGTTCGCCACCGTGTGGTAGTGATCGTTGTCCTCGTCACCGCTGACCGCCCGATTGGCGGCACGGCGACGGGACGCAATAGCCTCCCGGGGGGTTTGGGCCGGGATGAGGCCGTCGCACCCGCCGATCAGGTCGCCGCGGCCGGCGTCGATCAGTGCTTCCCGTACGGTGAAGTAGTTCTCGGGCTTGAAAAATTGCATCAAAGCCCGTTGCATCTTGCGGTCCTTGAGGCCCTTTTTCACCGTAACCTCTTTCATTGTGAAGGGATCAATCCCCGTGTAGTAAAGTGCCGTCGCGATGTCGAACGGGGCGGGGATGAAGTCCTGCACCTGATCGGGGCGATAGCCGTTGCGCTTGAGATAGAGTGCCAAGTCGATCATCTCGTGGACGGTGCTGCCGGGATGGCTCGCGATGAAGTACGGCACGAGTTGCTGCTTGGGCTTCCCCGCTTTTGAAGACGCTTTGTGAAACTGCTTCGCGAACACGCCGAAGTTGTCGATGCTCGGCTTCTTCATGAGGTCCAGTACTTGAGGGCTGGTGTGTTCCGGCGCCACTTTCAGGCGCCCTCCGACGTGATGAGCGGCAAGTTCGTCCACGTATTCGGGGCTGAGTTGTGCGAGGTCCATGCGGATGCCGGAAGCGACGAAGACCTTGCGGATGCCAGGGGTTTCGCGTGTCTTCTTCATCAGCTCGATCGTCGGTTGATGATCGGTTCCCAGCAGCTTGCAGATGGTGGGGTGAATGCAGGAGAGGCGTTTGCATTTGGCTTCGACTTCGGGCCGCGTGCAGCGCATCTGATACATGTTGGCGGTGGCGCCGCCGATATCCGAGATGATGCCCTTGAACTCCGGATCGGCGGCGAGCTTTTCCACTTCCTTCTGGATCGATTCGGGCGAACGGCTCTGGATGATGCGGCCCTGGTGGGCGGTGATGGAGCAGAAGGTGCAACCGCCGAAGCAGCCGCGCATGATCGTGACGGAGTCTTTGATCATCTCGTGGGCGGGGATCGGTTCGGTGTAACTGGGATGCTGCCGGCGGGTGTAAGGAAGGTCGTAGTACTGATCCATCTGCTGCTGGGTGAGCGGCAGGTTGGGCGGGTTCTGAACGACGGCCTGGCGGTCGTGGAACTGGATGAGCGTAGCGGCGTTGAAGGGGTTGGTGTTGTGGTGGATGATGCGCGTGGCTTCGGCGAACGCGCGTTTGTCGGCTTTGACTTGTTCGAAGGAGGGAATCACGACTGAGCGGGGGGTGTCAACCCCCCGAGACTCGTTCAACTCGGGAGGTTGACACCCCCCGCTCTTCAGATCCTCGCTCTCTTTTGCCCCCAGCGCATACGCCACGCCGCGCAAATCGCGCAGATCCTTCACCGTCTGCCCGGCCTGCAGTCGCTTCGCGATCTCGACGATCGTCACTTCGCCCATGCCGTACGCCACGAGGTCCGCCTTGCTGTCGAGCAGAATGGAACGCTTCACGGTGTCGGACCAGTAGTCGTAATGCGCCAAGCGTCTCAAGGAGGCTTCGACTCCGCCAGCAATCACTGGTACACCAGGGAAAGCTTCACGGCAGCGTTGCGAATAGACGAGTGTGGCGCGGTCCGGGCGCAGGCCGATGCGGCCGCCGGGGGAGTAGGCGTCGTCGTTGCGGACCTTTTTGTTGGCGGTGTAGTGATTGATGAGCGAGTCCATGTTGCCGGCACTGACGGCGAAGAAGAGTCGCGGGCGACCGAATTGTCTCCAGGGCTCGCAGGTTTTCCAGTTGGGCTGGCTGAGAATGGCGACGCGGAAGCCGGCCTGTTCGAGCGAGCGATGCAGGATCGCCATGGCGAAGCTGGGGTGATCGATGTATGCGTCGCCGGTGACGAAGACGATATCGACGGCGTCCCAGCCGCGCTCGCGCAGTTCGGCGGCCGTCATGGGCGCGAACGGTGCGGCGTGGCGCTCGTGCCAGAGATTCAACGATAAACGTTTTGATGCAGACATGCCGAGATTATAGCAGCGCTACCAGATGCGCTGGATTCCGTACGAGTCAAATGTCGGATCAAGCGAGATGAGCGGGATCTGTTCCGTAAGCGATTGAGCGATGAGAAGACGATCGAATGGATCTTTGTGATGAAAGGGAAGAGACGACAATCGTTCGCAATGCAGTGGCTCAATGGGTAGAATCGTGAAGCCGTTATCGATGATTGAGTGTTAAAAAAATTCAAGAAACGATTCGCGAAGCATCAACTTTCCAATGCTGATCTTGATCGCAATTTCCCAGCAACTCGCAGAGCTGGTCAGAATCTGATTACCGGGATCGGTGATCAATTGTGCGGAAGTGGTACTCAGCTTGGGGTCGCTCCAATACGCCCAAAGTAATGTGTGAGTATCGAGAAGCAGCCTCAAGGCATATACTCCGCGAAGTCATTGAGATGTTCATCATCATCACAGAATTTGATCAGCTTTCCCTTACCTCGTCCCAGAATAGGAACGCCTTTAGGAAGTTCCATCCCCGATGTGTCTTCTTTGGTCGATATGACTGAATCCAGGAGTTCACGCGCCAATCGCACTCGCTCCTCTGTGTTCATCGACATCGCTTCCTTAAAGATGGCTTCAGTAGTCATGATGTTTCGCTCCCGTCATGTTGATATTTTCAATTTTATCATCCGAGATAACCCACAGACCAAAACAAAAAACGACCCGTTCGCAGGAACGGGTCGGTTGCCTTGCTCAGCAGATCCGTTACTTCGTCTTCAGGATGACGTAATCCGATTCGCCGGTGGCGCGGGTCACGAGCAGCAGTGCGCCCTTTTCCTTTGAGGCTTGCTTCATCGCGGATGCGAATTGCTCCGCCGTCGCGATCGGAGTCCGATCGACTTTCGTGATGAGCAGGCCCTTCATCAGCCCCGCCTCCGCCGCGGCGGAGTCCGGCTTCACACTCAGGATGATCGCCCCACGAGCATCACGGGGGAAGCCCAGTTCGCTCGCCATCTTCGAGGTCATGTCCGCAACGGTCAGACCGGCCACGGAGACGCCGACATCAGTCGGAACCTGAGTGGAACCACCACGGAACATCCGTTCGGCCAGTCCATATTCCTCGGGTTGCTCTTCAATCGTGACCGGTTGCGTGTATTGCTTGCCGTCACGAAGGAAGACTACTTCAGCTTGCTTGTTAATGGGCAATTTGGCGACAACTCGCGGAAGCGTATTCAGGTCTTTCAGTTCGATGCCGCCGACGGATAGAATCACGTCGCCCGCTTTCAAACCGGCCTTGGAAGAAGGCGTGTTGGGGAAAACTTGCGTGACCATGACGGCGTTGTGATCGGAAGGGACGCTCAATCGAGCCGCCAGCTCGCTATCCAACTGCCGAACACTCACACCGATATAGCCGCGACGCACGACGCCATTATCAAGCAACTGCCGGCTGACATCCCGGGCGAGGTTGCTGCTGACGGCAAGGCCGATCCCGTTCGAACCTCCGCTGCGGGTTTTGATAGCGCTGTTGATCCCGACGATCTTGCCTTCGAGGTTCACAAGCGGTCCTCCGCTGTTGCCGGGGTTCATGGCGGCGTCGGTCTGGATGAAATCCTCATATTGGTTCAGCCGCAGATTTTGCCGGGACTTGGCACTGACAATTCCCTGTGTGACGGTACCCGTCAGGCCGAATGGCGCACCGACGGCGAGTACGCGGTCGCCGACCTGCATCGCATCGCTATCGCCGAATTCCAGAGCGGGCAGCGGCCGATCCGGCTTGATGCGAACGATCGCAAGGTCGGTCTTGGGATCATGGAGAATATCACTGGTTGTGAACTTTCGTCCATCATCGAAGGTAATGTCGAGTGTGTCGGCACCATTCACGACATGAAAGTTCGTGAGAATCACCCCATCAGGATCGATCACCACGCCGGAGCCGAACCCGAGATTGGGATTGAATCGCGGTTCGAGTTCTTCCATCGCTCCGAAGCCTTCAAAGAACTTGCGAAACTCTTCGGGCATTCCATTCGGCAGATTGGGTGTCGAGCGTGTACGCGGTTGGCCCACACGTTTCGTGGCCTTCGCCTCGATGCTGACGACAGCTGGCACGACTCGCTTGACCACATCCCGATAGGAACTGATTTCCTTCGGCATGATCGGAGGGACCGCCTGACCTTGGAGTCGGTCGCTGACAAAGAGAGCAACCGTACCGCCCAGAACCAAGCAAAACACAGCTAAAGGGATGCGTTTCAGGAATTTCATCGGGAAACTCCACAAAAGGAAAAGGATCTTGTTTGGTTCACCGCCACACAATCGTTCGCTGATCGATAGCAAAAAACAAGACCTGTACGCAAGCACAGGTATTTTGAAAATTTTTCCAATTATTGCCCAATTTGCGCCGTCACCGGGATCTTGCGCGGTTGCGCTTCGGGGAGCTTGGCGATCGTCACCGTGAGCACGCCATGGGCCAGATTCGCGCTGACGCCGTTCGGGTCGACCGTCTTGGGAACGCGGATGCTTTGTTCCCAAGCGCCATACCTGCGGTTGTCGTAAGCCGCATCCTCACGCGCCGCTTTGCGTTCGGCGCGGATCGTCAGTACGCCGTCGTGAAGCGAAAGATCGAGTGCCTCTTGGGAAATGCCGGGAGCATCGACTTCGACGGTGAATTTGTCCGACTCATCCCAGACTGCCAATGGAAGCGTCGAACCGGCGGGTCGTTCGATCGACACATCATTGAAGAACTGATCCATGAGGCTGGAGAGTCGATGCGTGGTGGGAGTGAGCGAGCCATTGCGGAACGTCGTGAACATGTCAACACCTCCGAGAGTCACGGGCGAATGGAGAATTTCAACAATGGGGGGGAGGTCACATCGCCGGCCCGTGAATTGCGGCGGAACCATGACCTCGACGGCAGAAATGAATACAAACTGCGTGCCAATTTTCATTGCATTTCGCAAGTTGCGTTTTTTCAAGAGTTTGTTCCGAATGGACGGTTCTCAGCAGGTTTTCATTCGGTGTCAGAGTGGCAGTCTCCCGGCAGTGAGCATATACCTGACAGAGACTATTTCGCCTGACCAAACCCTGTGTTGAGGTTCATCGCATGACTCCGGTCCTGCTTCTTGCGGCGTGTCTGACCGCCGCACCCACTATTACTGATGCCGATTGGCCACAGTGGCGCGGCCACAACCGCGATGGCAAATCACTCGAAACCGGATTGATCAAAAACTGGCCCAAAGACGGCCCGAAGCTGGCTTGGGAAAACCTCAAAGTCGGCCACGGTTATGGATCTCCCGCTGTCGTCGGCGACAAGATTTACATTCTCGGTGGTGACGGCAATCAGCCCGGCGATGCCGAATACTGCCTTTGCTTGAATCTGAGCGACGGCAAGGAAGTCTGGAAGTCGCCGCTCAAGACGAGTTCAGGAAACTTTAATGTTGGCTGGGGTGGTGGACCACGCTCGACACCAACATACGCGAGCGGCATGTTGTACTGCCTCGGGGCGAACGGCGATCTTGTGTGCCTCAAAGCAGAGGACGGAAGCAAAGTCTGGTCTAAGAATCTCGTCAAGGATTTTGGTGGTGGTATTCCCACTTGGGGTTACAGCGAATCACCGCTCGTCGATGGTGAAAACCTGATCTGCACGCCGGGCAAAGGCACCGGAATGATCGCACTCAATGCCAAGACTGGCGAGCCGGTCTGGAGTTGCAAAGAGTTTAAGGATGGAGCCGGCTATTCATCGATTCTTCCTGTCGAGGTCGGTGGAGTCAGAATCTATCTCCAACAAACGATGGGTTCCTCTATAGGTGTTCGCGCTAAAGATGGAGCGATGATGTTCAGAAACGATGAAATGAATCGAAAAGTTCCAGCGGTCATACCTTCGCCGATTTATGCGGATGGTTACGCATACTTTTCTTGCGGATATCGTGTCGGGTCTGAATGCTACAAGCTTGAAGCAGAAGGGGATAAAGTCAAAGCGACTAAAGTTTACACGAAATTCAAGTCGCTAGCTAACAAACATGGTGGTGTCATTCAAGTGGGTGATTATGTCTATGGTTATAACGGAGAACGCGAAGGCTGGTCATGTGTGGCCTTCAAGAAAGATGATGATAACCCAGCTTGGAATCATCGTGACTTCGGTATGGGATCGATTGTCTATGTCGATGGTCACTTCCTGTGTTTCGAGGAGAGTTCCGGCAATATCGCAGTCATCAAGGCAAATGCAGAAGGGTGGAAACAGATTGGCAGCATGAAACTTCCGAAGCGCAGCAAAACAAATAAAGGCAGAGGAGCGATCTGGGCGCATCCGGTCGTCGCACACGGGAAGCTGTTCCTGCGCGATTTCGACTATCTCTTCTGCTTTGATCTGAAGTAACAGCCTGTCTTCGAAGGCTTAACCTTGTTCAGCCTTCGAATTTTCCTCAAATTTGGAATTTCTGTAAGGAATCTCGCTAACTGCGGTATGACCCCTTTGAGATTGGAAGGAGGACATCAGTGATTGAGGCCCTCTCCGATCTGATTTCCGCGATTTTGCCCGCCAACCGATTTTACCACGAAAAATTCCGCGGTCTGAATGTTGATCAGATTCGAACTCTCGAGGAGTTTGAACACCTTCCGTTCACGACCAAGTCGGAACTGGTTGACGATCAGAAGAATTATCCGCCCTACGGAACGAATCACACCGAGCCACTCGAACAGTACACCCGATTCCATCAGACTTCGGGGACGACGACAGGAAATCCGTTGGTTTGGCTCGACACGCCGGAAAGCTGGTCGAGCCTTCTAACGGTCTGGACGGGAGTTTACCGGCAGCTGAAAGTGGAGCGAACGGATGTCCTGTTCTTTCCCTTTTCGTTTGGCCCGTTTCTGGGATTCTGGAGCGGGTTCGAAGGCGCTGCCCGCAGCGGACACCGGGTGCTCTCGGGTGGCGGAATGGGCAGCACGGCCCGCCTGCGCTTCCTGATCGCGCACCGCGCGACGATGGTTTTCGCCACGCCCACGTATGCCTGTCATCTGGTGGAAGTCGCCGAGCGGGAAGGGATTGAACTGGCGAAGTCGGCGGTGCGAATGGTCATTGTCGCCGGCGAACCCGGCGGGAACATCCCCGCCACGCGAGCGCGGATCGAAAGTGGATGGGGCGCACGCGTGATCGACCATTACGGACTGACGGAGACGGGACCGATCGCGTTGGAAAGTCTGGAGGAACCGGGCGATCTCGAGATTCTGCCCGATGCCTGTTATGCGGAAGTGATTGATCCGGCGACTTCGAAACCGTCCGACAGCGGCGAACTTGTTCTGACTACGCTTTCGCGGCGAGCCTGTCCGGTGATTCGCTACCGGACGGGAGATTTGGTTCGAACTCAGGCCGGAGTTCGTAGAATAACCCGGCTTCAAGGAGGAGTCCTTGGACGTGTGGACGAGATGGTTCAGATCCGCGGGAATAACGTCTATCCCTCCGCGATTGAAGCCATTGTCCGAAGGTTTCCCGAAGTCGTGGAATATCGGGCGACCGTGGATTGCACGGGGCCTTTGAGCGGTCTTAAGCTGGAAGTGGAAACCGCAGTACCCACCATCGTGACGGCGATCGGTCGCGTAATCCAGGATGAACTCCTGTTCCGGGCTGATGTGACCGCGCTTCCGCCGGGCAGCCTGCCACGGTTCGAGATGAAAGCCAAGCGATGGACCATCCAACGATAAACCTTAACGGAGACACCAGAATGCCCGTTGGAATTCGAACTTCCCGTTGGCTCGCGGCGCTTCTGCTCGCGGCCTGTACACTCCCCACCGCGATGGCGGACGACTGGATTCACTGGCGTGGGCCCGGTCAGAATGGCGTGTCTCTCGAGAAGGGAATTCCGGAGTCGTTCGGTGTCAGCGAAGTCGGCAAGAATAACCTCATCTGGCGATCTGACATCGGCGGTCGCTCCACGCCTCTGATCATGAAGGGGCATCTGTACCTCATCACCGCCTCCGGTTCGGGACTCACGGAAGGCGAGCGCGTTGTGTGCCTCAAGGAGGCGACCGGCGAACTGGTCTGGGAACAGAAGTTCAACGTCTTCCATACCGATATCGTTTCCAGCCGTCTGGGCTGGACGAGCCTCGCCGCTGACCCCGAAAGCGATACCGTCTATTGCCACGGAACGCAGGGCCACGTGTTCGCGTTCGATGCCAAGTCCGGCAAGGTGAAATGGCATCACAACCTGACCGAGGAATTCGGCCGCATCACCGGTTACGGCGGTCGGATCGCGTCCCCGCTCTTCGATAGCGGACTGGTGATCGTCGGGATTGTGAATTCCTCGTGGGGCAATCAGGCCCGCGCTGGCAATCGCTACTTCGCCTTCGATGGCGCGACCGGCGAGATCGTGTGGGTGACGGACGTTTCCAATCCACCCCGCCGCCCAATGAAAGGGACCTACTATTCGAACTCCATCATCGCGGTTGTTGACGGACAGCGGTTGCTGATCACCGGCGGTGCCGACGGCGCACTCCACGCCCTCAAGGTCCGCAGCGGCGAGATCGTCTGGTCCTTCCCGTTCGCGGTCAACATTCTCAACTCGTCGCCCGTTGTTGATGGCAATTATGTCTACATTTCGCACGGCGAAGAAAATCTGAACGGTGGTCCGATCGGCAAAGTCGCCTGTCTGGATATGACCAAGATCGATCCGAAGACCAAGTCGCCGAAAATCGTCTGGGAAACCAAGCGGATCCGGATCGCGACCGGCGGAAGCCGTCAGGGTGTGCGGTTCGGGCTTTCTTCGCCTGCGCTTGACAAAGGAATCCTTTACCTGCCCGACGACGCCGGCGAACTCTATGCCTTCGATGCCAAGACCGGCAACGCCTACTGGACCTACAAGTTCGGTACGGTCTCGCGGGGCGCACCGCTCATTGTCGATGGCAAACTCTATGTGTTCGATGTGAATGCGAAGCTCGCGGTCATCAAACTGAACGGGAAGGAAGAGCCTGAGATTCTTGCGGAAATTCCTTTCCGCTCGACGACGGGAGCCGGATTCGTGGAAACCCACGGCACCCCGGTCGCCGTCAATGGTCGCCTGTACTTCTGCACACGGGAATTCACCTACTGCATTGGCGATCCGAATGCCAAGCCGACAAACCCCAAGTACGATCAATTACCTGCGGAAACGCCGTTCGATGCGAACGCCAAGCCCGCAGCGATCCGGATCTTCCCGTACGAAGTGGCGGCAGCGGCTGGTAAACCTGTGACCATGACCGTGAAGTTCCTCGATGCGAACGGTCGCGAGGTCAAGGCACCGGCGGATGCGAAGGTCGAATGGAGCCTGCCGACTCTCCCGCCCGTCGCTCCCGGAGGCGCTTCACCGCCGCCTTTGAATGGCATGCTCAAGGCTGACGGCGCAACCGCCACGATCCAACTGGCTCCGATGCCCAGCCAGCAAGGCTATGTCTCCGCCAAAGTGGGAACGCTTGTGGCTCCGCTTGCACGCGTGCGAGTGGTTCCACAGATTCCGTACATGAACGACTTTGAAAAAGTCCCGGAGAACGTTCCCCCTGGTGGTTGGATCAACGTCGGCAGCAAATTCTTCGTCAAGAAAATGCCCGACGGAAACAAGGTGCTGGCGAAGGTCAATAATGATAGCCGTCCGCCGTTCGCTCGCGGGATCGGGCACATCACCTCGACCAATGCCAAGAATTACACGATCCAATGTGATCTGTACGGCTCCGAAGTCCGCGAGCAGATGCCTGACGTCGGGATCGTCAATTCGCGGTACCTCATGACGATCGACGGCAAGCCCGATCCGAACTTCAACGGCAAGCGAACGCTTCGTCTGATTTCGTGGGAAGCCCGCCTGCGTGTCAGCCTGGCGGTGGAATTCGACTGGAAGCCGGGTACCTGGTACACCGCCAAACTCACCATCGAGCCCGGTGCCAACGGCTCCGCGACGGTGAAAGGCAAAGTCTGGGAGAAAGGTCAGCCCGAACCAAGCAAGTGGCAGATCGAGTTCAAGGACCCGCTTCCCAATACCGAAGGCACGGCCGGTGTTTATGCGTACATCACCAACATGCTGGTGAAAGGCGACGGCACGACCGAACCGGGTTCCGATGCACTCTTCGATAACCTGAAAATCACCCCCGACCAAACCAAGTAATTTCACAAACCACCAACATAAGGATCATTATGAACGCGATTCGAACCGCTGGTGCAGCGATTGCGTCACTCGGAATTGTGGCCGGTGTGGCGTACCTCGGCATGAAAATGAATGTGGGTACGGCCGCGCCTTCAACGGCCGCCACCACTCAACCGATTGAGAAACCGATCAGCATTAAGGAAGTTGAGAAGCCTGCTGTCGCACCGGAAACAGTCGCCAAAGTCGAACCCGCTCCGCTGAAAAAACCGGAACCGGAAAAGCCGGCCGTTCCCGTCAAAACGGTGCTCAAGAACGATGCGGCGAGTCCCTCCGCCATGTTCGGCGGTTCGCCCGATCGAAACTTCGTGAACTCTGTGGACAAAAATGTTCCGGCCAAACTGGAACAGGACGGTCCGGAGCAACTTTGGCGTGCCATTCTCGGTTCCCGTGCGTATGGCGGACCGGTGATCTCGGGAGGCAAAGCGTTCGTTGGCACCAATAACGAGCACCCCCGCAACAAGCGTGATGTCCGGAAGAACGCCGACGGTGACGAAGAACCGCTCGACAAGGGCGTTCTGATGTGCTTCGACATCAAGACCGGCGAATTCCTCTGGCAGGATGTGAACGACAAGCTTCCCGGCGGTATGGTGGTCGACTGGCCTAAGGAAGGTGTCTGCTCCACTCCGGCTGTCGAAGGCGAGCGCATTTATTACGTGACCAACCGTTGCACCGTCACCTGTCTCGACGTCAATGGCTTCGCCAATGGCAATCAAGGCAAGCAGGGCGAAAAGTACAACGACAAGACCGATGCGGACATCATCTGGGAATACGACATGATGGCGGAACTCAACGTGTTTCCGCACAACATGTCCGCGTGCAGTCCGCTGGTTGTGGGCGATTACATTTACATCGTCACGGCCAATGGCGTGGATGAAAACCACATCAACATCCCGGCCCCGCAGGCGCCGAGTTTCATCTGCCTTGAGAAGCAAACCGGCAAACTTAAGTGGAAGAGCAACGCTCCCGGCACCGACATCATGCACGGCCAATGGTCCAACGCCGTGGCCGGTGAGATCGGCGGAGTCAAGCAGATCGTGTTCCCCGGTGGCGATGGCTGGCTGTACAGCTTCGAGCCGACATCCGGTGCTCTGCTTTGGAAGTTCGATGCCAACCCGAAAGACTCCTTCTACGAACTCGGCGGAGCCGGCACCCGCAATGACTACATCGGCACACCGGTGATCGCGGATGGGAAGATCTATGTGGGCCTGGGTCAGGATCCCGAACACTTCACGGGGATCAGCCATTTCTGGTGCATCGATCCGGCCGGGAAGAAAGGCGATATTTCTCCGGAATTGGTCGATAAGGTCGAGAAGACCGAAGACGGAAAGACGAAGATGACGGGCAAGCCCAACCCGAACTCCGGAGCCGTCTGGCACTTCGGCGGACAGGAAAAGCGCAAAGTCGCTCAGCGCGACTTCATCTTCGGCCGGACCATGAGCACCGCCGCCGTTGTCGATGGACTCGTCTACATCTCGGAATTGCAGGGCCAGATCCACTGCCTCGATGCCAAGACGGGCAAGCAATTCTGGCAATACGATACCAAGGGTGCCATCTGGGGTTCCACGTATGTCGTGGATGGCAAAGTTTACCTCGCCACCGAAGGCGGGGAAATGTTCATCTTCAAGCATACGCCCACGCCGAAGACGCTCGACGAACTTCAGATCGTAGCGGAGAACGATCGCGACCTGCGGGCGAAGGTTGCTGAAATGCGAAAAGAGATCGAGGCGGAGTATCTGATCGCCCGTGTGGAGTTCGATGCCGCGATCCGAAGTACGCCGATCGTCTCTGACGGCGTGCTGTATGTGATGACCGAAGAATCGCTGAGCGCGTTCAAGAAGAAAGACTGATGATGACTTCACCGCCCCGCGAAAAAATGATTCGTGGGGCGGTGAATGGACGTTCGACTTTGCGGTTGTCTACTCAATAGATGTCCCTCTTTTTCTCCTGGAATCTCACCGTGTTACCCGACACTCCCGGCAAACCGACACCCGTCACGGGTGCGACACTCGACGAAAAAATCGCCAACGCCAAGAAGCAACTCGACCAGCACTTCGTCGAAACGGTGAAATGGCATTTCAACCCGGAAACGGGCACTCCGTTCTGGCTGGAGAAAGCCAAGACTTTCGATTTCAATCCGCTAACGGATGTGAAATGCTTCGATGACATCAAGCGGTTTCCGATTTTCGAAGATGAATGGCTCCGCGGCGGACCGGTCCGCAAGTGGGTGCCAAAAGCGTATGCCAACCGTGGCGTGTACGTCTTCGAAACGGGCGGTACGACCGGCTTGCCGAAATCGCGGATCGTGATTGATGACTTCAAGATCGATTACGAGATGATGTCCGACACGTTGCCGGACAAGTATTTTCCCCGCGGTGGAAACTGGCTGATGCTTGGGCCGTCCGGTCCGCGGCGCCTGCGTCTGGCGATCGAGCACCTGGCTCAGTATCGCGGTGGGATCTGCTTCTCGCTCGATCTCGATCCACGCTGGGTCGTCAAGTGCATCAAGGACCGCAAGATTTCCGAGGCGAATGCTTACAAAGAGCACTGCATCGATCAGGCGCTGACGATTCTCGCCGGCGGGCATGACATCAAGTGCATGTTCACCACGCCGAAACTGCTGGCCGCTCTCGATGAAGCGCTTCGCAACGGGAAGTTGGAAGACAAATACCGCTCGCTGGGCAAGACGGTACCATCGGGCGGTCTCCGCTCGATCAAGGCGACGGGGATCGTTGGCATTTTCAGCGGGGGAACCGAGTTCACCCCGCAGTTCACCCGCGAAGCCTACGAGGAAATGCTCGACAACGGCGATGTGTACATGACGCCGACCTACGGCAATACGCTTATGGGGCTGGCATGCTCGAAGCCGATCGGCCCCGAGGACGGCTTCAAGATCAGCTATTACGCCCCGCAACCCCGTGCGGTCATCGAGGTCGTGAATCCCAAGAATTACGATGAGATCGTACCGTACGGCGGAACGGGCCGCGTGCTCCTGACCACACTGACGAAGGAGTTCTTTGTCCCGCGGTTCCCGGAACGTGATGAAGGCGAACGCGAACCTCCCTTCGAGAAGTATCCCTGGGATGGCGTAAGCGGCGTGCGACCGTTTTCCGAGATCGCCGGCTCGACGGTCGTTGGAGTCTATTGAGGCGGGAGACCGATCACATGCCGTCACCGTTTCCGGGAATGGACCCGTATCTCGAAGACCCGGCCTTTTGGTCGGGTTTTCATACTCGATTCATTGTGGCGATCAGTACTCAATTGAATCGCGTGTTGCCGAAGGGATTGTATGTCGATATCGAGGAACATCTCTGGCTTCGTGATGAAAGTGACGCCGAGGGTGATCAACACCTGCTCGGTCGGGCCGATGTGACCGTGAACGAAGCACGAGAGACTGATACCGTTATCGGGAAGAATCGCTCGCGCTTGAATCTCAAGGCACCCTCAGCGCTGGTAACGGTCACGCAATTGCCTCCTCGCAAGTTGCGATATCTGAAAGTCGTCGATTCCTCCAAAGATCGAGTCATCACGGCGATCGAATTGCTTTCGCCAGCCAACAAGAATCGATCGAAACACCACGACGCTTACGTTGCGAAGCGCGAAGAATTCCTGGTCGGACACACCAGTCTCGTGGAAATCGATCTTCTCCGATCTGGTGTTCGTCCACCGTTGTTCACAGATACACCGCCGGTGAACGATTACTATCTATTCGTGTGTTCGTCCGAGCGCTTTCCTCGTGCGTCGATCTGGGCATTCGGGGTCCGAGATAGGATTCCCAATCTCGAAGTCCCTTTGAGACCACAGGAACCGTCTGCGGTCCTTGATTTGAATTCGATGGTTCACTCGACGTACGACGAGAACCGGTACACCGAACGAATCGATTATTCCAAACAACCCAAGCCACCGTTCCGTGGAAGCGCGAAGGAGTGGCTCGATCGACGATTGACACGCTATCGGAAAGAGCATCCATGATTCGCATACCTGCACTGCGCTTCGGCAAGCCCTACACAAGCCTCGACAAGGCGACGCTGATCCACCACGCCACCGGTGAACCCGTCGCCGAGGTCAGCCAGGTCACCGGCAGCCAGATCTCACGCGACATCGGCACCTGCGAGCGGGCCCACAAGGACCTCGCCGCCATGCCGATCCGCGACATTCTCGCCATCTACAAAAAAGCAGCGGACCTCTTCCTGAACGGTACGCTGCCGTGCGGTGATGCGGAACTCTCCTTCGCCGATTACACCCGCAACCTGTCCGCAACGACCGGTTCGCCGATGGTCTTCTGCGATCGCAACGCCCGCAAAGTCCACTATGTCCTCGATAACATCGAAGAAGTGATCGGAGGACTGACACGCGGACTCGACATCGAAGCGCTCGACCGCGGCTACAGCACAAAAGCCGGCCGCATGCAGGCGTTCTATCCCACGACGGATGTCTTCGGCGCCGTGCTGCCCTCGAATTCGCCCGGCGTGCATTCGCTCTGGGTACCGACACTCGCCTTCAAGATTCCGCTTTTGCTCAAGCCCGGCCGCGAGGAACCTTGGACGCCGTACCGTTTGTTGCAGGCGTTCATCAAGGCCGGCATGCCGACACACGTCATGGCGTTCCTCCCCGCTGATCACGCCGGCGCCAGCGACATCCTCCGTCTCTGCGGCCGCAGCATGGCCTTCGGCGACGACCGCACCATGGCTCCGTACAAGAACGATCACCGCGTTGAGATTCACGGCACCGGTTACAGCAAGCTGATCCTCGGTGAGGACGAAGCCGACAACTGGGAGAAGTACGTCGATCTCTTCGTCGAAGCCATCGCCGCCAACGGCGGACGCGCGTGCGTAAACGCCTCCGCCATCTGGACGCCGCGCCATGCGGACAAGATCGCCGAAGCGATCTCAAAGAAATTCGCCGCCATGAAGCCCCGACCGTGGGACGACCCCGCGTGCGAGATCAGCGGCTTCGCCAAGCCCGAAGTTGCGGAAGCGATCAACAACATGATCGACGAAGCGCTCAAAACGCCCGGAGCGGTGGATGTGACGGAAAAAGTCCGTGGCTCGTCCCGACTGGTGAAGGAAGGCCGAATCGCCTACCTCCTGCCGACGATCGTCCGCTGCGAAACGCCCGAACACACCCTCGCCAATAAGGAATTCCTCTTCCCCTACGCCAGCGTGATCGAATGTCCGCAATCGGAGATCCTGAAGCGGATCGGTTACACGCTGGCGGCGAGCGTCATCACGAATGATGCCGGTTTCGTAGCCGAGGCGATGGCGTGTCCGCATATCGAACGGCTGAACATTGGGGCGTTGCCCACCAACCGGCTGACGTGGGACCAGCCGCACGAGGGCAATCTCTTCACCCATCTTTACAAACAACGCGCCCTGCAGATAGCCGGCATGGTGTAAGATGGAACGATGAAATTCGACATTCGGGGATTCCCGACATGACAAATGAACAGGCAACGGAATTATCCGCACTCTCGGCGAATGGCAAGAACTTCGTCAATGGCCTGGCCACGGAGATCCTGACACCATCCGGGTTGGCGAAATTTTTGCAACTTCCTGAAGAAGTTGTTCTTCAGGAAGCAAATGCGGGCCGTATTCCCGGCAGATGCATCGCGGGGGAATGGCGATTCCTTCGTTCGGCCATAGCAAACTGGTTCGAGCATCCCGAGAATCAACCGGCACGATCGTACCCACCAGTTGGAGTCGGGCGAGATTTCGAGGAGGATCCAGAAGCGATCATCAAAGCGATCTATTCCGAACGGAAGAAGCATCCCGTTCGAGGTTGATCGCGATGCATATGCTCGATACGGACACCGCGACTCTGATATTTCCGTGTCGCGGCACGATACGATTCCTTCCCCAGGAACGAAACGCTCGCCATGAGTATCGTCTCGCGAGCCGAAATACTACGTGGTCGATTCGACTCACTGACAAAAGCTGCGACACCACGCGAATGGCTCGACACCGAGAGGAAACTGCGGATCACCGAAGACTGGCTGAACGGATTTCCGATCCTGGGAATCGGCACGGCCGCCGAAATTTGGGAGCGATTGCTCAAGAACAAGAAACTCCGATTCAAAGGAGGCAGGGCCGATCTGCTGATCGCGTGCATCGCACTCGCCCACGATGCGACGCTTGTGACCCGCAACATGAAAGACTTCTTGGGCTTTACAAACTTGAAACTCGAAAACTGGGCTGATTGAAACCTCTCATAACCAAACGGACGACAAGCCCTCGACGGCGGGAATCATTCGCTCCATGCACACAGCGTTTGCCAAACTACCTTCATTCGACCTGCAACCGCTGGGTCGTGTCGTCTGTGAAGCCGGAGCATTGAATCGGCTGGGGGAATTGTCGCGCTCGCTCGGCGGATCGCGGGTTCTGCTCGTCACCGACCCCGGACTCGAACAGGCGGGGCATCCACAGCGGGCCGTCGCATCGCTCGAAGAAGTCGGGTGTCAAGTCACGGTCTTCGATCGCGTTAAGGAAAACCCCACCGAGACGGAAGTCTGCGACGGTGTTTCGGTAGCCCGCGACTCGCGCATCGATTTGATCGTCGCAGTCGGCGGCGGATCGAGCATGGACTGCGCGAAAGGGATCAACTTCCTGTACACCAATGGCGGCCGCATGGTGGACTACAAGGGCCACGATCGAGCCACCAAACCGATGCTGCCGAGTATCGGGGTACCCACTACGTCCGGGACCGGGAGTGAAGCCCAGAGTTACGCCCTGATCACCGATGCGTCCACGCACATGAAGATGGCCTGCGGCGATAAGAAAGCCGCATTCCGCATCTCCATTCTCGATCCGGAAGTCACGCTCTCGCAGCCGCGCATGGTCACCGCCGTCACCGGCATCGATGCCGTCGCCCATGCCGTCGAATCGCTCGTCTGCACCAAGGCCAATCCTCTTTCGCGGCTCTACTCTTTAGCCGCATGGCAGCATCTCGAACCGAACTTCGAGACCGTTCTCCGCGAACCGGGCAATCTCCCCGCTCGCGCCGCCATGCAGCTCGGCTCCCACTTCGCCGGAATGGCCATCGAGGCCGCCATGCTCGGCGTTTGCCACAGCTGCGCCAATCCGCTCACCGCCCATTACGGCATCACCCACGGCACCGCCATCGGCCTCATGCTCCCGCACGTGGTCCGGTATAATGCCCCGATGGCCGAAGGTTGGTACCGCCAACTGGCCGGCGATTCCGAAAGCCTTTTCAATCGGCTACGGGATCTCGTGAGCGCTGCCGGATTGCCCTCCCGCCTGCGCGACGCCAACGTGGACGAAGGCATCCTGCCCTTGCTCGCCCACGAAGCCAACCAGCAGTGGACTGCCCGCTTCAACCCGCGACCCGTGGACGAAGCGGCCATCCTCGAGATCTATCAAGAAGCTTTTTAGTCGCGAATCCAAGCACGTAAGACAGGTGCAACCATGAACCGATTGACCGCATTCCTGGTTCTGATTTTCGCCTCGCTCTGCATCTCGGCAGCCGACTGGACCGTCTTCCGCGGCAATCCCGAGAGCACCGGTGTCGTCGAGGCCAAGCTGCCCGATCAGCTCGAAGAACGCTGGACCTTCAAGACCGGCAACGCCATCGAAGGGACGCCGGTCATCGCCGATGGAATCGTGTACGTCGGCTCCGCAGACAAACACTTCTACGCCATCGATCTGAAAACCGGCCAGCAGAAATGGAAAGTCTCGCTCGGCTCCGCCGTATTGGCTTCCGCCGCCATGAAAAAGGAGCGACTCTACGTCGGCACCGTTGATGGCAAACTCTTCTGCTTGAATGCGAAGGATGGCAGCAAAGTCTGGAGCTTCGACGTCGAAGGGACCATCAAGTCCGGCGTGAACTTCCACGGTGACAATATCCTGATCGGCTCGCGCGATATTCCGCTCTATTGCCTCAGCCCGGACGGCAAGAAAATCTGGGACTTCCCCATCGATGGCGGATCGAACGGCACGCCGACCGTCGTCGGGGACAAAACCTTCGTCGCCGGGTGCGACAGTGTCTTCCACATTCTCGATGCGAAGACGGGCAAGGAACTCGCCAACCTGAACATCGACGATCAGGCCGCCGCCACCACGGCGGTGCTGGGCGATCGGGCCTACTTCGGCACCATGGGCAAATCGCAGATGCTCGCCGTCAGCCTGACGAACCCCAAGATCCTCTGGACCTTCGTGGCGGAGCGCCGGCAGCAGCCGTTCTATTCCTCCGCCGCCGTCACGGACAAACTCGTGGTGGTCGGAAGTCAGGACAAGCGAGTCTACGGATTGGATCGCGAGTACGGCAAGGAAGTCTGGAGTTTCATCACGGATGGTCAGGTGGATGCGTCGCCGGTGATCGTTGGCGATCGGATCTATGTCGGCTGTCTGTCGAACGACGGGAATTTCTATGTGCTCGATCTCAAGGGAAAGAAGATTCAGGAATTGAATCTCGATAGTGCGGTCACATCCTCCGCCGCCGTCGGGCCCGATTGCGTGCTTGTGGGATCAGATAAGGGCACGCTGTATTGCTTCGGTGCGAAGTAATTCGTTTTAAGCCGCGGTGCGGCGTAAGCCGTTAGCCAGGGGCGTGAGCCTCTGGAATCGGAGTCTTTGCATTTCAAAACGGAAAAAGTATAAGACACTACTGGCCATGAGAACACTTGCGCACAAATAAGACTTCATGGTGATGTGGGCGGACATGCGGTACCTGTGTGGACTGGCGCGATTTCTGTTGAACACGCCTTGAGCCGGCGCAGGATCAGTTCGCGTTCGGCGGGCGAAGTCGCGAGCTGATACGCGCGAGCGAGGTGTTCCCGCGCCTGCGGGATTTCGCCGGTGCGGCGATGCAGCTCTCCGACGACCGCCGGCCAGAGGTAATAGTGATCGGGAATACGATCCGTTGATGCGTGGTTCAGTTCCGCAAGCGCTGTCGCAGGACCGTCGCGATGCGCGATGGCGACCGCGCGATTGAGGGCGTGGATCGGCGAAGGCACGAGTTGCAACAACAGATCATAGAGACGGATGATCTCGTTCCAGTTGGTTTGATCGAAGCGTTCGGTGGCGATATATTTCGAGGCGATACCGGCTTCGAGGTGATAATGCGAAAGTTCGGAGCCGGAGCCGGAGCGGACGAACCAGTGCAAGCCTTCGTGGAGCAGGCTTGAATCCCAGCGCGTGCGATCCTGGTCTTCGAGCAGAAGTTGCCCACCGCCGGCGATGCGGGCTTCGAATCGGGCAGCGTGGAAGAGCATGAGCGCCAGAAGCGCACAAGTGGTGGGCGTGCCCGTTGAGGGATCGGCGACGAGTAGGCGGCCGAGGCGGATGGCTTCGTCGCAGACGTCGCGGCGGATCAGGACGTTCGACTGGGCGGAGTGATAGCCTTCGTTGAAGAGGAGATAGATGACGGTTCGCACGGCTTCGAGGCGTACGGGTAGGTGATCGCGTTCGACGGCGGAGGGATCGAATGCGATTTCGCGCAGGCGTTCTTTCGCGCGCGTGAGGCGCTTATGGATATTCGCTTCGGTGGTGAGTAGCCCGGAGGCGATTTCGGCGGCGGAGAATCCGCAGAGGGTTTTGAGCGAAAGGGCGATCTGTGATTCGATCGGCAGCGACGGATGGCAGCAGGCGAAGAGGAGGCGGAGTTGATCGTCCGCAATCGATTCGTCGGTCGATTCGTCGAGTGTGGGGTCGGGGACGATCGTTCCGCCAAGCTCTGCGATGCGCTGGTCCCGGCGGAAGACATCGATCGCCGCGTTTCGGGCGACGCGATAGAGCCATCCGCCGGGATCATCCGGCACGCCGCGAAGCGACCACGATTGCAATGCCCGCAGCATGGCCGCCTGCACCACATCTTCCACCAGTTCCAAATGAGCTACGCCGACCGCTCGCGACAAGCGAGCCACGAGCCGACCGTACTCATGCCGGAAAAAATGTTCGACGAGGGCATGCGTCGGAGCGGTCATGCCCGGATTGTGGCTCACGAAAAGCCGGCCAGCTCGCGGATTTCCAAAGTGCCATGAAGGGCTCCGGGGCATTCCTTTGCGATGGCGACCGCGTGATCATAGCTGTCCGCCTGCACCACGGAATACCCGCCGAGGATCTCTTTGGCTTCGGCGAACGGGCCGTCCGAAACAACAGTCCCGGCTTTTTTGAGAACCTTTCCGCATTCTTTCAGCGCATCACCGGGGTCGAGGATGTTTCCGGATTTCATGAATTTTTCGATCCAAACGCCCCACTGTGCGAGAGCAGCCTGAATTTCTTCGGGAGCGGGCGGCGCGGTCATCGGTTCGCTTCGATAGACAAACAAATACTTAGGCATGATGGACTCCATAATACGATTCCGGGAGTGAAGTACCCGCGAATCGCCTTCTTGACGAATGAATCCGAGTCCATTGGACACGATTTTCGAAGGAATGGGAATTTTTTTCTGCCACGCGCAAGTTCGAGTTTGGAATTTCTTTAGTTTTTGGAAAAACCTTGCGTACCGGGAATCCGATCGATTATGATAGCTAACATGAAATTTGAATGAATCGATCCTTCCTGCCGCCTGAGTGTTGAGGCTGATCTCTCCTTTTACGGTTTCGTCGATCATGGTGACAGCAAAAACTTCCACCAGTTCTTCTGATCGACTCGCGAATCGCGTTTGGCCTGATGATGTACCCAAAATGAGTATTTACGACGATTCACGAAAGGAAGAAGACTTTTTCAAGTGGGTCGAAAGCGAGAAAGCGGGATACGATCTGGGTGAATACGCGGTGCGTGTCTGGATGCAGCAACACTGGAATGGTTACCTTCGGGCTCGCTGGCTGGAACATCTTCAGGGAAAACGTTTTTGGATCGAGTTGGACCGCGGTGATTTTGGATTGCTTCAATCTCAGTTCCAGGATCAGGTTGACCTTCTGCTCCCGATTCTCGATCGACTCAAATGCGGCCAGGAGAACCTGAACATTCTCGACTGGGCAAATGAGTGCGGATTGCCGATCGAACGCGTTCTGAAAATTCTTGAAGCCCTCGACATCAACAGTCGCCGTCTCATCCATCGCTTCGATCAATAATCCGAGTTAAAGTTTGTAATGGATTCCCGGTTGATCAATTATGGATCACTCGCCACCAATACGCGATCAGATCATCGTCCTTTACGACGGCGATTGCGCATTCTGCCAGCGATCCATTCGCATTTTGCAAAAGTTGGATTGGCTGAAGCGACTGACGTTCCAAAACGCCCGCGATCTCGATCGTCTTCCTAAAATGTCTGTACCGCTTGATCCGCAGAAACTGATCGAAGAAATGCACGTCGTTCCGCTTGGGCGCGATCGCATCTACGCTGGGTTCTCCGCCTTTCGCTGGATGTCCTGGCGCCTGATTCCCACGCTACCGCTGGCGCCGTTCCTGTATCTGCCTGGTGTGCTCTGGCTGGGAAACCGCATCTACCGCTGGATCGCGCGAAACCGCTTCAAACTCGTTCCTTGTCATGACGGAGCCTGTGCCGTTCCCCTTCGCAAATGATGTTGAACAGGCAAATCTGATCAAAGAGCGAACATGAAACGGAAGAAAGTATTCTTCCGATTTTCACTTTTGCACAACATCGGGAATCCCGTTCTGTTATCCTCAGTAATTGGCGCACCCACCTCTGAGGAATCATGATGAGGCTCAAGGAACCGACGGTATGGGCCGTGTATCAACTCCCCACCAACAAGCAGGGTGTACAAATGAATGTCATTTGTTCACAGGATGAGTGGGAAGTTCTGGATCGGGAACATCCGGGGATCAATGTGCTCGTCCGCGATCAAATTCCCAGCGAGACCGAAGCGGAGCGATTGGTTCGCTCGCTCACAGTGCCGGATCTCTCGAAATCCAGTCGCAAACGCTAATCACTTTTCCGGTCAGGACTTCATTCAGAATGGATGGGGCGGTATGAATAAGATTGTCTTTATTGGTCATTTTTCCGGTGATTCCTTTGGGAACGCAGGCGATCCGTTTCAAACGTATCCCTACTACGCACTCGCCAGCGACATGGAAGCGTTCGCTTCCACCCGCGAGGGATCGCAACTCATCGCGTTCAACAACAAGTTCGACGCGGAGAAGCGACTGGAATCGCTCGCCCGGTCGGCCGCTGATGAAACAGCCACGGCCTGGGAACAACGATCCTCGCGTCAAACGCGGTTAATCCGCGGTCGATCGATTCGGGCAGCGATCCAGAACTTCACTGGTGAAGCCGTTCGGCAACTGCGCTGGTCTGAGCGGAACTCACCGGAGGCGAAGGGGGGCTGCGAAGCCGTCGCCGACGGGCGAAAATTCCACGTTTGGATCAATTCGACCGGTCAACTGATGCGAATCACCGAGTTGAGCGTTACGTAACGGCATTCGGGTGTATAATGGTCTTAGCCGGGGGCGAAATGGTTTCGACCGGGCAGGTGAAGTGTTTGGTTGCGTGTCGAGGTTGATCGGTTGGCCTCGTAAAAAGCCGGTCACACAACAACTGCAGAAACGCAGTTCTCCCTCGCGGCTTAATAACCCGTGGGCCGTTCCATACCCTTCGCGGGAGAGGTTGTGGTTCGGACGCCAATTCCCGATCGCGGACGCTTGAGGGTTCGGGCAACCGGATTCGTCTCGGTGGCAGCGTCTGCTAAAAAACTCTGACCGATAGTGCGAATCGGACTCTGCGAGCTGGGGACGATTCAAGCGAACATGTGATGGCCCTCGGGTGCGTCACACACCTAAACTCGCTACACACGTAGATGCCGGCACGGAAGTGCCTCGGGACCCGGGTTCGATTCCCGGCGCCTCCACTGTAAACGAAAAAGGCCGAGTGAAGCAAACTTCACTCGGCCTTTTTTTATTCCTGCGAATCAATTATTTTTTCATGTTGGTCGGGCGGACCATCACCAATGCGCCGTTGTGACCCGGCACCGCGCCGCGAACCAGGATCAGATTGTTCTCGGCGTCGATCTTAATCACCTTCAGATTCCGGATCGTCACACGGGTGTTGCCGTACTGACCGGCTCGCTTCAGACCCTTCTTCGGGCGACCGGTACCCCGGTTACTGGCGAGCGAGGATGTCGAACCAGCCTGACGGTGAACCTTCTTGGCACCGTGAGCGGCGGGCAGACCGTCGAAGTTGTGCCGCTTCATGACCCCCTGGTAGCCACGGCCCTTTGAGGTGCCGATGACGTCCACGGATGCGACACCGTCGAAGACCTTGCCGACGTTCAGGACGTCGCCGACGTTGGCGTCGGTGGACTCGACGCGGAACTCGCGAACGTAGCGCTGCGGTTCACAGTCTGCCTTCGGGGGAATCTGCACGCCGGCCTTGAGACGGGCTTCCTTCCGCTTCGACGCGAGCTTGGCAGCGACGTGGCCTTGTTCCGCGCGAATCGAATTCTTCCGCGGCTTATCCTTGAAGCCCAGTTGAACGGCCGAGTAGCCGTCTTTCTTGGGATCCTTGTCTTTGATCTGCAGCACGCGGCATGGTCCCAGTTCAATGACTGTGACCGGTTCCGCATCGCCTTTTTCAGTAAATACTTGCGTCATCCCGACCTTGAGGCCGAGGAGTCCGAGGGCCATGGTGCCCCCTCCTGATTTGGTTTGGCATCCCGGTCGACCTGCAATCCATCGGACTTCGATGTTGCATCAGTCGGTTTCTTTGCCAGGATGGCATGAACGACTAATTTACGATCCTGAGATCGTTCGGCCAGAGTTCGATATCAAATCACAGCTCAATCCATTCATTCTGAACGAGCCATTCGTAGTGAACCGACAAGGCTGTCCAGCCGCTTTTCCCAATAGAGCTGATAGTCGAAGGGGCACGCCGCATACGCACCGACCACCATTTTCTTCATTCCCTCAGGTGTCTGAGCATTCATGGTCAACGCTGACAGAATCACGAGTTTGGCGGTATTCGGATCAGAGCCTGTCACTTTGAAGCGAAGCGTTTCAATTCCCTTTTGTTCGCCGGAACTCGGAGCGTCACCGAGTGTCGGGCCGGTGATCTCCTGCCAATTCTTGAGTTCGTAGAGTTTGTCGAACTGCAATCGGAGATACTCGCGCAGCGCCGCCATCGGGTCGTCGCTGGTCGGATCGAGAACCAGCACCGTCAGCCGAGCTTTGAACTTAATATCGCGTTTAACGCGCGATTGAAACTCCGCATCGTAGACCAGGTCCGCACGTGGGTCTTCGATTCGCGGATCGGGAAACTTCTTCCACCAACCGTCCCCGTCCGTCAAACGGTAATCCGCTGCATCGCCGACAAGCAGGACACTCCCCGAACTTGTGGCTTTCCAGTCTTCCCTGGCGGAGATAAACTTCATCCGATTCCTGAGCTTATCGAGATCCTCGGCGAGCTGACTAGCCTCGGATTCGGGAGCGAGTGCGACGAACCAGTATCCGATTCCCTGATTCGCAATCGCGTACGCTTCACCCAGATAGATGCCCGATCCGAGTTTGTCCCGCGCCGTTCCGCGAATCGAGTACTTCATTGCGGAGATACCGGCCCAGACCGCCCCCTGCTCCTCATTCAGATCGAGATCATCGAACAACGGGCGCATGCGCTCCGTGATTCCTTCTTTCAATTCTCCAATCTGAGGATTCCGTGTTTGATAGTCACGGGCCTCAATCGCTGCGATCGCACCGGAATTGGTGTGGCGTAGCCCGATGAGATTGGCACTGAGCAGGGATTTGACTTCATCATCGCGTTCCCAATTGGGGATCGGAAGATGATAAGAAACGTTGCGTTCTTCGAAGTTAATGGTGTTTCCCGAAGACCCACCACTCGAATTGATCTTGCCGATGACCGCAATTCCGATCGCGACTGCTGTGCCGACGACCGCCAGGACCCCGAGGACCGGAAGCATCGAACTGCGCTCCGTGTGGTGATGGTGACGAACGAGTGGCGGATCGGAACTTTGTGGTGCCGGTGGGGAGAGCGCGGCCGGGTGGGACGGTTCGAAGGTGGTCGTTGGAGCAGAGCCTTCAGGCGGCATTCCCGATGGAGGCATGGTTCTGGGGATCGGTGGTTGCGTCGATCCTGGCGGTGGACCGTCGAGAAATTCGCTGCCAAATGTTTTCGTCGTGTCAAAATGATTTTCTGGTGCGGTCTGAGGCGGGAGCGAACCGACCGGTCCGAGCGTAAAGCGCATACCACAGCGTGGGCAAGTCAGAATGGCCCCCGGTGGGACTTGTGTCGGGTCAAAAAGAAACGGACAGCTCGGATTCGGGCATTTCAGTGCACTGGCCATCAGATCATTCCGCCACGTTTGAGGTGAATGATTCTATAATACTATCGCCTGAAGATCTTTCGAAATGGTGTTTGGTAACGCGCGATCTCTTTGGTTAAAGTGAAGATTGGCAAATTGCGGGTTTCCGCGAACTGTTGCGGATTTCACAATCCCATTCATGAGACAGGTATTGAGGTGGAACGGCAAAAATCGGTTGACTTCATTCTTGGCCGTTCTAGATATGCTTTGAAAATTCGGATTTCAGCCCGCATCAAATATTGTTAGTGAATACCATTTGATTGTCGGAATAGTCACAGGAGAACGATCAATGTCTTGCACCGGCGGAGCGTCTTGCAGTCTTGCGTTCCTTCCGGAATGGTTGAGCGATTCGGAAACGAGCCGACTCGAGACTACTTTGCCGGAATGGGTTCGCCAATCCGGGTGGAAGAAAGCGGGGCTTGTTTGGCCTCTGAAAAGTCCTTCATCCGAAACCTGGATCGCCGACACGCTAAACGCGACCTTATCGAACGAAGTTCCGAGCGAAATCCAAACGATCGCCGATTCGTTCGAGGATGGCTCACTGACTGTCGAGTGGCAATCGAACGGTAACAACCGGCTTTACGCTCCGATCACACCTTCAGGTCAACCGTTGGGAGCAGTTTGGATTGAACGCGATTCGACCGAACCGTGGACCGATCACGAACGGGACTACCTGACTCTCTCCGCCCGCCTGATCGAGCGTTCCGCTCATCTGACCCGCTGGATTGGTCCGGTTCTCGATCCGGTTCGTCTGGAGCACCGTCTGAAAGACGCCTCGGTGATCGCCGGGCGCATGGCGCACGACTTTGACAATATCCTCACGGGGATCATGGGATTTGCGGATCTTTCGCTTCCGCTGGTTCCTGCAGGATCTCAGGTTGCACGATTCATCAGCGAGACGAACTCCGTGGGCGCACGCGGAATAGTCTTCACGCAGCAGTTGCATCAGTTGAGCCGCAGCGCTCAGGTGAAACCGCAACCGAGTTCCGTCGCCGCGGTTCTGGCGAAGGAAGAGCAGCGATTGAAGACTCAGCATACCTTGCCTGTGCAGTGGGAGTCGAATGTTCCGCAGAACCTCGCATCCGTGGCCATCGATGCGGCTCCGCTCGCGACCGTGCTGGGACATCTCATTGACAATGCCATTCAGGCCACGCCGCCAAACGGCAAGGTGACGGTTTCAGCACGGGCACTCGACCTGACCCGTGCCGACGCCCAAACGTATCTGGGGCGGCTCGAGCCGGGTCCGCATGTCGAGATCACCATCAAAGACACGGGAACGGGAATCAAGCCCGAGATCCGCGCGAAACTTTTTGCCGAGCCGTTTTTCACAACCAAAGTCCGCCACCGCGGGTTGGGGCTCGCAATCGTCTACCGAATTTTGTTTGCACACCGGGGGGGGATTCGCATCGACGCGGCCGTACCTCTCGACCCCGGAACTCTCGTCCGCGTCGTACTACCCCTCGCATCGGTCCGACCTTCGGTCGCTCCGACGGCGTCGGTCACTGCTACCACTGTTGGAGGTTGATTTATGCTTGTCGAAACCGAAGAACGTTTGCAATCGACGCCCCGCCCCACGAAATCGCTCGCTCCGATCAACGAGTTGCAAAGTAGTGGCGATATCAACATTCTGATTCTCGATGACGATCAGGCGACCTGTTCCGTCATCCAGGCAGCGCTCGCGAACCGCGACTTCGTCATCGATGCCGTCTCCGACCCCACCATGGTCGAATCGGCACTCACGAAAAAAGATCAGTATCACCTGATCATCCTGGATTATGTGATTCCTGGCCTCGAACCTGATCAGGTGTTCAATTGGATCAAGGAATTCCAGCCGGATGCGAATGTGGTCGTCGTGACCGGTTATCCTTCCGTCGATAGCGCACTCAACTGCCTTCGCGCACGGACCTACGATTACCTCACCAAGCCGTTCCAGGTGGATCAGCTTCGCGAAATCGTCATTCGCTGTCTCGAAAGCAAGGGCTTGCTCCGCATGACGGAAGAAGCCCTGAGGGAATCCCTCGGCGCGACCATCCGCGAACGCCGCAAGGGTCTCGGATTCACGCTCTCGAACATGAGCGAGCGCACCGGCGTCTCGCTCGGCTATCTCTCGCAGATTGAACTTGGCAAAAACTCCGCCTCGATCGAAACGCTCTACCGCATCTGCCTCGCACTCGGCATCAAGATGAGCGAACTCTTCACCGCTGTACAGCGTCACTAGGATTCGTTCGAGTACCAATAAGAAAGCCCACGGAATCGATCCGTGGGCTTTCTCTTTTCTGAATGCAGAATCTCGGTTAGAATATAAGCTCCTGCCAAAGAGACCCTTCCCATGCGGTATGCTGCGTTACTGGTTCTTCTCGCTTTTGGTTCACCGGTGTTCGCTCAGTCGATCGACTTCAATCGGGATATCCGCCCGATCCTTTCCAACAATTGCTACCAGTGTCACGGCCCGGATGAAAAGGAACGCAAGGGCGACTTGCGACTCGATACTCAAGAGGGCGCCCACGAGTTCGCACTCCTCCCCGGCAATCCCGAGGAAAGCTCGCTGATCGAGCGCATCACGACGAAACAAGGCGGATTGATGCCGCCCAAAAAGACCGGAAAAACGCTATCTCCCAAGGAAATCGAAACTCTGACATTATGGGTGAAGCAAGGCGGGAAATATGAAACGCACTGGGCGTACGTCGCACCTCGTCGACCGGAAATTCCCAAGCTCCAAATTCCAAATACCAAAATCCGAAATCCGATCGATAGCTTTCTTCTTCATGAGTTGAGCAAAAAGAAACTCAGCTATCAGCCCGAGGCGGATCGCTATACGCTCGCGCGTCGCGTCGCGCTCGACCTCACCGGCTTGCCGCCCAGCTGGACGGAAGTCGAAGCTTTCGTCAACGATCAATCGCCCAACGCCTACGAGAAATTCGTGGACGCTCAACTCGCCAAACCCGCTTTCGGCGAGCACTGGGCTCGCATGTGGCTCGACCTCGCCCGCTACGCCGACTCCGCTGGCTATGCCGACGACCCCGCCCGCACAATCTGGGCGTACCGCGATTACGTCATCAAAAGCTATAACACCAACAAGCCGTTCGATCAGTTCACCATCGAGCAGATCGCCGGCGACCTGTTGCCGAATCCGACCGATGAACAACTCATCGCTACGGCGTTCAACCGCAACACGCTCACGAACAACGAAGGCGGAACGAGCGACGAAGAGTTCCGCAGCGTCGCCATTGTCGACCGCGTGAATACCACGCTCACCACCTGGATGGGCACATCCATCGCCTGCGCCCAATGCCATACGCACAAATACGATCCGATCGCACAGACGGAATATTTTGGCCTCTACGCCTTCTTCAACAACACAGCCGATGCTGACCGCCGCGACGAAAGCCCGCTCCTCGAAATCGGCGTCACACCCGAACAGAAAAAGCTGCGAAGCGACCTGGACAGCTTCACCGCCAAGTTGGATCCGATCTTCAAGACAGCACCCAAAACTATCCAGCCGTTGATCAAAATTCAGATCGACTCTCTGAAAAAGTTCCGTGCCACGCTCGAACCGGTCACAACCGTGCCCATCATGAAGGAACTTCCCGAGAAGCAGCGCCGCGTGACGAATCTTCAACACCGCGGCAACTTCCAGGACCTCGGACCCGTCGTCACCGAGCACGTGCCGGAAGCGCTGGCGCCGTTCCCGAAGGACGCACCAAAGAACCGCTTGTCACTGGCCAAGTGGCTCGTCGATGAACGCAATCCGCTCACCGCCCGCGTCCTCGCCAACCGCTACTGGGAGCAGATCTTCGGACTTGGCATCGTTCGCACGCCCGAAGAGTTCGGCTCGCAAGGCGAACTGCCGTCGCACCCCGAACTGCTCGACTGGCTGGCGACGGAAATTCATCGCACGAAATGGGACATGAAAGCCTTCCTCAAACTGCTCGTGACCACTCAAGCCTACAAGCAATCCTCACGCGTGACGCCGGAATTGCTCGAAGCGGATCCGGATAACCGCTGGCTCTCGCGCGGACCGCGCGTGCGCCTCTCCGCCGAAATGATCCGCGATCAGGCCCTCGCCGTTTCCGGACTTCTCAGCTCGAAAATGTACGGACCGTCCGTCAAACCTCCGCAGCCGAACTTCGGCCTCTCCGCCGCCTTCGGCCGGTCGATGGACTGGCAGACCAGCCCCGGCGAAGATAAGTACCGCCGCGGGATTTACACCGAATGGCGACGGACGAACCCTTATCCGTCGATGAGCACCTTCGACGCCCCGAATCGCGACGTCTGCAGTGTCAACCGCCCGCGCACGAATACTCCGCTCCAGGCACTCGTGACGCTCAACGATCCCGTCTACGTGGAAGCATCGCAGGCCCTCGCCCGCAAGATCGCATCTTCGGCCAAAACTCCCGCAGAGCAGGCTGCGTTCGCCTTCCGGCAGGTGGCAACACGACCCGCGAGCGAGAAGGAGATCGCCCGCATTGCGAAGCTTTACGAGGATGCGAAGGCATCCTTCGCGAAGGAACCGAAGAAGGCGGAGAAGCTGGCGACAGACCCGCTCGGCCCGCTGCCGAAAGGCGCAAGCGCCACCGACCTCGCCGCCTGGACGGTCGTAGCCAACGTGCTGCTGAACCTCGATGAGATGCTGATGAAGCGGTGAGATCAATAGTCAGGCGTGACTTCCCCGCCGTTGCGGGTCACAAGCTTACGAAGATCCCGCGGGTCGATAGTGCTCTTGAGCATTGCGATGTGACCATCGCAGAAGACGACGTGGGCTCCGCCCGGATGAAAGCTGAAAAGTTCCTCCTGCGGTCCGTAGTCGTTCGTCGTCCAGAGACAGCTTGGAGGTCCGCCAAACGGCGTTGAGTTGTTGTTTACCCCCTTGGAGATACCGATCGCGCAATCCGGTTCCGCCCAGCGATAAATCTGGCGCGGATTCCCGAACGGATCCGAATACGGCATGATCATGGTTTCATTGCGGCCGGCGTCTTCGCCGATAGCGATGGTGTTGTTGGTGCCGTCCGTGATCGAAAGGACCGTCGCCCGCCCGAGGATCAATCCGCCATCGACCCGAGTGGATTTGTTCCGGGCACCCGTGACGGGATCGATATCGACATAATAAACGGGGGCGAAGTCGGTGCAGCCGTAGTTCTGTGAATCCTTCGGTTCCAATCGCAGCGGATTGCTCGGACAGATGAGGATCGAGAGGACGTTCTGAGCCGCCGCCTGATTCGCGGGAGTTGCGAGATAATACTGTTTGAGATCCATCTGGCGATAGATATTCTCCTGCTCCAGATACGGAAGCAGATACGTGAAGGTGGACTGAAGCTCGAACGCCACTGACGGCGGAGAGGTGGCGTAATTGGTGCCCTGCCCGCTCGTGGGGAAATGCCCGAAGGCGCTCTCGTAATTGTGGAGACCCAGGCCAAGTTGGCGGAGCTGATTGGCGCACTTGGTCCGCGCCGCCGCTTCCCGAACCTTCTGGACCGCCGGCAGGAGCAGGCCGATGAGGATGGCGATGATCGCAATGACCACCAGAAGTTCGATGAGCGTGAAGGCTTTGCGTGACGGTATCATGAATGGCCCTGTTGATCGGGAGTTGTTAACTTAACACCTGCCCTGTTATCAAGATGTTAGTCCGCAGAATTTGGATGACAAGATTCAAAAGAATTCTGCGACACGAATGTTCGACAGACTGTTATGCAAGAGTGAATCACTGAAAACTGGGAGATTGGTATGCCTGCCTTCTCGACAATTTCGCCTACCTGTAAAGCTGGTGGGAAAGAGGAAGCTTGGCTCCGATTTCGAGATGGAGGATATGTTGCAATCGGCTGGTGTTATCGAACAAATTTGACCGGAATGACAATAGATGAAATAATTGACCTTATCCCGAAGGACCATGTTGCAAATAAGCGCGATTATCAAGATGCAGTACGTTCATTCAGAGTGTTTTGGGAATTAATGCCCGGTGACTACTTGGCAGTTCGAAATACTAACGACGGCTTGTTTGGAGTTGGTGTAATTCAAGAAGGTGGAGACGAAGGATACCATTACGAACGATGCAAACACTTCACGGGTGAGGAAAAACAAGATTATGATCCGCTTGTAAAAGGCCATTGGTATCCTCACTTTTACAATGTGAAATGGGTATGGACTGATTACATCAAGCGAGAGCGACTCGATATTGAAAATGGTGATAATTGGATTCCATTTGGTACGTTAAGTCAGCGGCATGAAAAATTGCCATCCTATATTTTGCCATACCTAATGACAAATGCTGACAGTCCAAAATAAATAAGAATCAAGATTATATAATTTGTTTCTGAGAACATCATGCACGCAAGACTTCAATCTCTTCAAAACACCACCCGCCGGCATTTCCTCCAAGCTTCGTCGCTTGGGCTCGGCTCGTTGGCGCTATCGTCGCTGGCAGCGGATGCCGCAACGAATAATCCATTATCCCCCAAGAAGCCGCACTTCGCCCCGAAGGCGAAACGCGTCATCTACCTCCACCTCTCCGGTGCACCACCGCACCTCGATCTCTTCGACTACAAGCCGGAACTCGTCAAGCGTACCGGCGAGAACTGCCCCGACTCGTACCTCAAAGGCCGCCGCTTCGCCTTCACCTCCGGCGTTCCCAAACTACTCGGTACGCCGCGGAAGTTCGAGAAGCGCGGCAAGGCCGGCATCTGGATGAGCGACGCCATCCCGATGCTGCACGAGCATGCGGACGACATCACCGTCATCCGCTCGGTTTACACCGAACAGTTCAATCACGCCCCGGCGGAATTGCTTTTGTACACCGGTTCACCACGTCAGGGTCGGCCGAGTATGGGCACGTGGGTGACGTACGGCCTCGGCTCCGAGAGCGAGAATCTTCCCGGCTTCGTCGTGCTGATCTCGAGCGGCGTGCAACCAAGCGGCGGGCAGGGCTGCTGGGGCAGCGGTTTTCTGCCAAGTGTCTATCAGGGGGTGCAGTGCCGCAGTAAGGGTGACCCGGTGCTGTACGTCTCCGATCCTGCGGGAATGGATCGCGATCTGCGTCGGCAAAGTCTCGATGCGCTGAAGGATCTGAACGAAATTCAGGAACAGGAACTTGGCCACCCCGAGACGGCCACGCGGATCGCGCAATACGAACTGGCGTTCCGCATGCAGATGAGCGTGCCGGAGGTGATGGATATCACCAAAGAGACGAAGCAGACGATCGAGAGTTACGGCGCCACGCCGGGCGGTGCGAGCTTCGCCAACAATTGCCTGCTCGCCCGGCGGCTCGTCGAGAAGGGTGTGCGGTATGTGCAACTCTTCGACTGGGGCTGGGACTTCCACGGCACCGGCCCCGGCGAAGATATCCGCGACGGCCTGACGAAGAAGTGCTCCACCATCGACAAGCCAATTGCGGCGCTCATTAAGGATCTGAAGCGGTTGGGCCTCTTCGACGATACGCTGATCATCTGCGGCGGTGAATTTGGGCGGACGCCGTTCCGCGAAGGGCGCACCGCCAAGGGGCAGATTCTCGGCCGCGATCATTACCCGGATTGCTATTCGCTCTTCCTGTGCGGCGGGGGGATCAAACGCGGCCACACGCACGGCGAGACGGACGAGCTCGGCTTTGGCGTTGCGCACGACAAGGTCCACATCCACGACCTGCAGGCGACGATTCTGCACTGTCTCGGCTTCGACCATACCAAGCTGACCCACCGCTTCCAGGGCCGCGACTACCGGTTGACCGACGTTCATGGAACCGTAGTGAAAGGCGTAGTGGCGTAACGCCGTTATGCGAAATGGATATCAGGCCTTCGCAAACAGCTTCTTGACGGGCTGGCCGTTGCTGAATTTGACGGTGCGGCCGATCGGGGTTTGGCCGAGTTTGTCGTATTCGACCCCTAAAGCATAAAGCATGGATGCGCTGAGTTCTTCGACCGTCACGCTGTCACGAACATGATCGTCCTGATTCTTCCCGCTCATCATCACCATGGCGGCCTTGTCGTTCTTCACCGCATCAGGATTCGTTTCGCCGATCACCTGCGCGCCTCGAACCCCGCCACCCGCCAGCGCGTAACTGAATCCCATCGGCCAGTGATCGCGACCGCCGGCCGGATTGATGGTGGGCGTGCGACCAAATTCGCCCCCGCAGACGACAAGCGTCTGGTCGAGCAGTTTGCGTTCCTTGAGATCGCGGATGAGGGCGGCGAAGGCTGGATCGAGAATCTCATTCTGTGCCTGACACGATGAATGATTGTTCACGTGTGTATCCCAGCCAGAGAGCGTGACTTCCACGCAGCGCACGCCGACTTCGATCAACCGGCGGGCGGCGAGGCAACCGCGGCCGAACGGCGTGTCACCGTACAGCTTTCGCGTGGCCGACGATTCCTGCGAAACATCGAACGCTTTAAGTTGTTCGGAGGACATCATCGTTCGGGCGTTCGCTACCGTCTCGCGATGGAGCGTATTGTCGATGCGCTTGCCGCGGTTTTTGGCGAATGCGTTTTCGATCACATCGAGATGTTTGAGGCGCTGCTGATCGCGCTGGGCGGGTAAGAAGGATTTCGTGTTTCGAACCGGTCCGGCCGGATCATCCACGAGAAAGGCATCCAGTCGATCACCGAGATGCCCTCCGCGAGCGGGCCATTGCGAGGAAAGAATACTCACGTGTCTGGGGATATCAGTCCCGGCTGCGGGAAGTTCGTGACAGATGATTGAACCGATGGACGGATGAACAACAGTAGGATCGGGGCGGAAGCCGGTCTTGAGGGTATAGGTTCCGCGTTCGTGGTCGCCTTCCTTGCTCGTGAGCGAACGAATGAGCGCGACCGAATCCATCTGCTCCGCCAGAAGCGGCAATCCCTCCGCGAGTTGAATTCCCTTCACATTGGTGTCGATCGCTTTCGTTCCGCCCGCGTTCTTGCTTGCGGGGTGCGGGTCGAACGTTTCGAGTTGGCTTGGCCCGCCTTGCATCCAGAGGATGATGAGGGATTTCGCCGGCGCTCCGCGCTCGCCCTTTTCGGCCGCTCGCGCGAGTTGCGTTGCGAGTGGCGTCATCCAGGCCGCACCTGCGAACGCGGCGAATCCGAGGAATGAGCGGCGATGCGTTAGTGGTTCCATGAAAACTCCGACGAATTCAAAAGTGCCCAGTAAAGGTCTTCGAGGCGTTGGCCGCGCGACAGAGATTTCTCAGCGAGGAACGCTTCGAAGTAGTGTGCTTCGTCCTTGGTGGGGCGACGAGTCAGAACGGCCAGGTACGAGAGTTCCACGGCCTTGGCATCGGTGGGCGCCATACTCGCGATGCGTGAACTTGCGTTCAAGATGCCATCGTTGATGCGCTCGCGAATCAGGTTCCCGTTCATCATCACGAGTCGCTGCGGGATCGTTCCTCCGCGATCGTCGAATTCGTCGTCGCCCGTGTCGCCGTACGCCTTGATGAAGTCGTTCTGCTGTCCGAAGCGCATCAGGCGTGCGACGATGTGCGATTCGGCATCGATGGTGGAAACGGAAGCGGACTGGAGCAATCCGCCGACGACCTGTTCAGGTCGCAAGCGTGTCATCGGGAAGACACACCAGGCCTGTTCGTGCCGGTCGGTCACTTCAAACTCACAAGCACTCTCGAGCTGGAAGAGATCGGTCGCGGCGATGACACGGATCAGCCGCTGGAGATCGAATTCATGCTCCACGAAGTCGGCCGCGAGCGTATCGAGTAGTTGGTCCGCGAGTGACTTTTCTTTGCGGTCTGGAACACTGCCTGGCTCGAGATTATCGATCGGGGAGATCAGCGGTCGACCGAACAGGACCGCCCAGAAACGATTCACCGCGGCCCGGGCGAAATAGGGATTGCGGGGATGCGTGACCCAGGTGGCGAGTTGTTCGCGCCGCGATCCGGATTCCGTCAGCAAGTCTTTTGCGAACGGCACGCTCGGCGGGACCACGCGCATCGCTTTGGTCTCGCGGTCTTCGACTTCATACTCTTTTGTCTTCTTGTCGCCGATCCCCTTGAAACCCAGGTTCGTCTGTCCGAAGTAGGCGGTGAAGCCTTCATAATGATCTTGTGTCCATGAAGCGAACGGATGATCATGACACTGCGCACAGTCGAGTCGCAGGCCGAGAAACGCCCGCGTGACGCGTCCCGCCAGCCGCACCGGATCGGGCTGGTTTCCTTCGGCCGCTTGGCTGGTGACCGTAATGAAATTCGTCGCGGGCTGATCGGTCCAGATCCCCGTCCCGGCGATCATAGATCGGACCATGTGATCATAAGGCGTGTTCTTCGTCAGTTCATCACCCAGCCAGGTCACGAACCGCCGGCGACGATAGAGGAGAAATGGACCATCTTCGGTGCCGACCACCGCCCGCGCGATCCGCTCCGCCAGGAAATCGGCCGAACGGCGATCGCCCAGAATATGATCCAGCCACCAGTCCAGACGCTGATCTGTCGGGAGGCTCTCGAATTGACGAATCTCTTCGAGCGAAGGAGTCGTTCCCATGAGCGCGAGCGACAGGCGCCGAGCGATCAGCAGATCGTCCGCACGGCCGGCAAACGGCAATTGTTCTTTCTGCCAGTTCGAATGGGCAATCTGATTCAGCGTTTCGACCGTGGAACGGAACGAATCATCGCGAAAATGAGAGCCATCGTAGCTCGTGATCGGAAGCGGTTTCGATGGCGGCATGAGATTCGCTCCCAGAGCGAATACACCGCCGATCACCAAACCGATAAATAAGAGGTCGCGAAAACCCATTGCGAGATCAACCCGTGTGGTATCGTTTCATCAAGCATACCGCGCAAGTCGAATTCAGGTTTCGTGAAACCGGCCGAATCATCGCGGGTAGGTATTGCCATGAACCTTGACGAGAATGATCTTCGCATACTTCCGATCGCTACGCCGGTTCGGCCATCCGTTGATGACGACATTCCGGTCGCGCGTCCGGCTCGACGGCGGCGTAGGGCGGAATCCAGGTTTCGCCCGTTCACACGCATCGCTTCGGCGATCGGCTGGTGCTTCGGTCTCGCATCGATACTCGTTGGTCTGGCGATTCTGGCTGCGATCCCGATTGCGCAGTTTCTGAGTCTTGGCTATCTTCTCGAGGCCGGGGGCCGGATCGCGCGAACCGGTTCGGTTCGATCCGGCTTCATCGGCATCCGGCTCGCCGGACGATTGGGAAGCATTGCTCTATGCTCGTGGCTGCTCCTGATTCCCGTTCGATTCGCGGCCGATTTCGCGTACTCGGCCTCGATCATCGACCCCGGTGGCGCTATTGCTCAGCGATGGCGGATTGGCTTGGGTGTCCTCATCGGTGCGACCGCGCTCCACATCCTCACCGCCATCGCCAACGGCGGAAAAATCCGGCACTTCCTCAGCCCCTTCAACATTTACTTCGTCTTGAAGAAAATCCGGGCAGGTGGATTCTACATTCGCTCGCGCGATGCGGTCTGGGAAACCCTCATCTCTTTGCGCGTGCCGTATTACTTCAAACTGGGATTCAAAGGGTTCGCGGCTGCGATGATCTGGTTGGTCGTGCCGGTCTCGCTGATCGCCGTAAGTCGTGCGACGTTCACCGCCGCTCCCGTCATCGGCTTCTTCGGTGCGTTCATCCTCACGATCGTGGTGATGTATCTCCCGTTCCTCCAACTGCGGCTCGCACAAACCGGCCGCTTTCGAGACGCCTTCGACGTTCGCACGGTCCGTCGGGCCTATCGTAATGCTCCATGGATGTTCTCACTCGCATTCATCCTGATGGTGGCGTTCGCGCTTCCGCTCTACCTGCTCAAGATCGAAACCATTCCTCGCGAAGCCGCCTGGCTCCCGAGTCTGGTCTTCATTCTCTTCATGTATCCCGCTCGCTTGTTCGCCGGTTGGGCGCTTGCGCGGGCGGAACGGCGCAGCGAGCCGCGCCACTGGTTTTTCCGTTGGACGGGTCGTGTGCCGTTCCTTCCCGTCGCGGCTTTGTATGTGACGATCGTCTTTTTCAGCCAGTACACATCCTGGAATGGAATCGGCAGTCTTTACGAACAGCATGCGTTCTCGCTTCCCGTGCCGTTCTTTGGTTTGTGAAATGCCGGGTCGTAGAATGAGTGCGATGATTCTTTATCGCGCGAGTTTCGACCATGGCCGATCCGCTTTTTACTCCGGAAATTCGGCTCATGCTCGAGGAGCACGATGCCGAAGGCCTGCGCGCGTTCTGTCAGGACCTGCACCCGGCCACCATGGCCGACGTGCTCGATGGCTTCACCGCCGCTGAAATCTGGGACGTCATCGATCATGCTGATGTCCGCAGTCAAGCTGCCATCTTTGAATATCTTCCGCCGGCGATGCAACTCGAACTGATCGCGTTCGATCGTCCGCAGGCCGTCGCCATCATCGGCAAAATGTCGCACGACGATCGCGTCGATCTCCTCCGCCGCGTGCCGGACGAGGTCCGCGAGCGCCTGCTCCGATCAATCGACGAATCGGAACGGAAAGATATCGCCTCATTGGTCGATTACGGTGCGGATACCGTCGGCGCGATCATGACCACCGACTTCGCCTGGCTTCCGCAGGGGATCACCACGAACGAGGCGATCGAACTCCTGCGGCAGCAGGCACCCGAACGCGAAACCATCTATTACAACTACGTCCTTGACGAACCGGTGCGCGATTCCGTCACCGGGAAACTCTCCCGCAAGCTGCTCGGCATCATCTCGTTACGCGATCTCATCCTCGCGCCGGGGACGGCACGCATCCGCGACTTCATGAGCGATGAAGTCGTCGCGATTCATGCTGGCGATCCGGTCGAAAAAGCCGCCCAGATTCTCGCACGGTACGACTTCGTGGCCATGCCCGTGCTCGATGCCAACGGCGGAATGCTTGGGATCATCACTCACGACGACGTCATCGACGTCATTCAGGATGAAGCGACCGAAGACCTGCAGCGTCAGGCCGGCGTCGGACGGATCGACGGGAATTATCTCGAGACGAGTTTCTGGCAGGTGTGGATGAGCCGCGTGAAGTGGCTGGCGATTCTCTTCATGCTTCAGATGATCACGGTGAACGTGATGGCTTGGGAGGAAGAGAAGATCCGCGCGTATGCGGCGCTGGTGGCGTGCCTGCCGCTGGTGATGTCGGTAGGCGGCAATGCGGGTTCGCAAGCGGCAACACTGGTCGTTCGCGCACTCTCGCTGGAACAGATTCAGCCATCTGCCTGGCGGCGCGTGCTGGGCCGCGAAATCCTCATGGGACTGGCCCTCGCCGGAACTCTGGGCATATTGGCGCTCTTCCGTACCTACTTTATGACACCCGGTAGTTTGCTTCCGGATCAAGCCATTCTGATGAAATTGACATTCGTTTTGGGCTTTTCCGTGATGGCGATCTGCCTGTGGGGCACGCTTCTCGGTGCGATGCTTCCGCTCGCGATCCATCGTCTGGGCGGCGATCCGGCACTGGTTTCCAGCCCCGCCATCGCCACGCTGAGCGATGTGACGGGCATCATTATCTATGCACGCATTTCCCTGCTCATTTTCAGCACATGACAGTCGGATTGTGCCGATTGTTCCGGTTCTGACCATTGTGAACGAGCCACTTTACCGGAGGCTGGATTCTCCTGCCGTCTCCATCAGCCGCGACCGCCGATGCATACGATAGGGAGGAATCCACCCCGATGACGAGGATCGTCCGCATGGCCAGCGCAACGGCCGCCGTGCCCAAGACCGACTCGGGATTCGCCACGATCATTGGCGATGGCCTGGTTGCGCTCGGTGACTGGGCGGCGTTTTCAGCGCGTGCGATTCGTGGTGTGTTTTCCCGCCATCTCATGCTGGCAGAACTGTTTCGACTTTGTGCGGTCGTCGGCGTGAGCAGTATCGGCGTGATCGCGATTACGGGGATGTTCATCGGGATGGTGCTGGCGGTGCAATCGTATGGCCAATTGAAGCAGGTTGGACTTGAGACGTCGCTGGGCGCCGTGATTCACATGTCCGTGGTGCGCGAACTGGGTCCGGTCCTGGCTGCGATCATGTTGGCGGGTCGCATCGGGAGTGCGATGGCGGCGGAACTGGGGACGATGCGTGTCACGGAACAACTGGATGCGCTGGCGTGTCTGGGTGTCGATCCGGTGCGGTATCTGGTTGCGCCGCGGTTTCTTGCCTGTTTGCTGATGATCCCGTTGCTGACGCTTCTTGCGGATATCATGGGGCTTGTGGGGAGTACGTTTGTCTGTTTGCGGGTTTACGGAATCGATTCGTACCACTACTGGGAACACACGCGGGCGTTTGTCGGGATGTGGGATGTTCTGGTGGGGCTGACGAAATCGATCTTCTTTGGCGGAGTGATCGCACTGGTGGCGTGCCATCGCGGTTTTCAAGGTGAGGCGGGTGCGCAAGGTGTCGGCCGCGCGGCGACGCAGGCATTTGTGGTTTCGTTCATCGCCATTCTCGCGATGGATTTTGTCTTCGGACTCTTCGCGAACAGCCTCCATGACATGATCTGGCCTGCGAACGGAGCCGCACCCGCATGATCCACCCGGAGGCGCCGATCATCCAGTTGAAGAACGTGGGTGTGCGATTTGGCACTCATGACGTACTGCGCGCGATCACTCTCGATATTCTCCCCGGGCAATCGATCGCGATCATCGGCGAGAGTGGTTGCGGGAAAACTTGTCTGCTCAAACTGATCGTCGGCCTGCTGAAACCCACGGAGGGCGAAGTTCTCTTTGAAGGGAAATCGCTGGGCGCTCTGCGTGAGCGCGAACTGACGGACCTTCGTTTACGGGTCGGCTTCCTGTTCCAGAGTGCTGCTCTGTTCGACAGTTTGAACGTGTATGACAATGTGGCGTTCGGTCTCAAGGCGAAGGGCGGACTGTCGGCGGAGGATATGCGGAACCGGGTGCGGGAGCGATTGCAGGAAGTGGGCCTGCCAGACAACGTCGAGACGAAAATGCCAAGCGAGCTTTCGGGCGGGATGAAAAAACGCGTGGGCTTGGCGCGGGCGCTCGCGCTCGATCCGGCCGTCATGCTTTATGATGAACCAACGACCGGACTCGATCCGGTCATGACCGATGTGATCAACGAACTGATGCAGCAAACGCGTACCCGTCGACCAGTGACGAGTGTCATCGTCACGCATGAGATGCGCACGGTTCATAAGGTCGCGGATCGGACCGTGATGCTCTATCCGCTCGCTCGACTGGAAACGGGCGATCACCAGGTGATTTACGACGGTGCGCCAAGCAAGCTCAGCAGTTCAACCGACGACCGGGTTCGACAATTTGTTGAAGGACGAGCCCGAAATCGCGAAATCATTACGTGAGATTCAGCACGAGGAAGCCATCATGTCTGAACGAAATGCCAAACTGAGACTGGGCGGATTCGTCGCCGGTGGAATCGCGGGACTGGTCGGCCTTTCCATACTGTTCGGGGGTGCACCTCGGATCTTCGATAATCGTGTGCAGTATACCGTGCTGTTCGGTGAGGCTCCCGGGCTTTCGCCCGGCGCTCCCGTGCGCAAATCGGGTGTACGGGTCGGCGAAGTAACCTCCCTCGATCTGGAGGAAAATACTGGACAGGTTCGTGTCACAATCGTTGTTGATCAGAAGTTTCTGCCCCGTCAGAATGAGGAAGCCACAATCTTCCGAGGGATTCTCAGCGGAGACACGTCCCTCGATTTCATTCCCAAAATCACCGCCGACGGACTGCCAGTGACGACCCGCGGCGAGGCTTGGCCCATCAATGCCGAAATCGTCGGGCAGACACCGATCAATCCCAATACGCTCGTTCGCCAGGCGTCCGGTGTCCTGCCATCAGCGCAGGAATCGATGCTCCGAATTCTGAATTCGATCCAGCGGGCGGAGCAAGCGATCCCCAAGGTGGAGCGGGCCTTCGAGGAAATCGCGGAACTCGCGAAGTCGGGCCGCGAGCTGGTCCCGGAACTCCGCGAGACCAACAAAAAGATTCAACTCCTGATTTCGTTCAACGATCCGCCGGCGGATCCGAAGGCGGAGGACAAAAACGAGGGCGGACTGCGGACTACGCTGAATGATCTTCGCGATTTCATCCGGGCCGCCAAGCCGCTCGTCGAGGACATCCGCAAGGTCATCAAAGATAATGAAACGGAACTCAACGGGACACTGAAAGCCGTTCGAAAGACCGCGGAAGGCGCCAGCGAACTCCTGACGGACGACACGAAGCGGAACTTCGGACTGATCATCCAGAACCTGCAGACTGCCAGCGATGAACTGAACAAAAGTCTGAAGGTCGCGACGATCTTCCTCGATTCGGGCGACAAATTGCTCAAAGATGTCAACACGCGCATGCCGCAGGTGGAGCGGACGTTACAGGCGGCGGAGAATACGATGAAAAGCGCGGAAGGTGCGGTCAAGAATATCGAGACGGCTACGAAGCCGATTGCCGAGAACGCCGAGCAGATCGTCAAAAATGTGAACGTGACTGCGGATCAACTGGCGAAAACGCTCTCCGAAGTTCGCGAGACCTTGCGCATTGTCAATCGATCCGACGGTACGCTTCAGAAAATCATCAACGATCCCATGCTCTACAACCAACTGAACGATTCCGCGGTTTCGCTTACTCGCACGCTGATGCGAGCCGAGAAGATTGCTGCGGATCTGCAGGTGTTTTCGGACAAGATCGCTCGACGTCCGGAAACGCTGGGAGTCGGTGGAGTGGTTCGGCCCAGTGGAGGGCTGAAGGAATCGCCGTCGGCGGGGAGTCGCGCGCAACCGATTCTGCCGACACCACTCTCCAGCGTTCCACCGTCCGGGCCCGTCGTGCCGTCCTACCGGCCGTCGCTGACTCCGCGGAACGCCGGCGACCTGCCGCCGAAATAGATCAGGGCTTGTCGAAAATGCTGAGGTCGAAGACACCGGGTACTTCGTAATGGATCGAGCTCCAGGTGGTCAGCGGTCGTTCTCCGATCCCAAAGACAACCTTGTGGGGCAACATGACCCCCGCCACCGCCTTGTAGTCGCTGAGGCGGAGCGTGCGCTCGACCTTTCGCCCGGAATCCATCGCCTGATAGATCAATCGTGATATGTGATTGGTCTTCGCATCGACTTCGATCAGGATCGGCGGTTGATCCGGAATCCAGACGCGAACGAACGGGTTGTTTCCTTCACTTTGCGGACGCGCGAGCGTGCAGACGAGTTTGTCAGACAGCAACGGGGTCAGCACGGTCATCTGATCGCCTCGAACATCGGGGAAGACGTTTTCGCGCTGCGCCAGATCCAGCGGAACCCGTTGCTCGGCCATCGGGGGGAGCATCCACCCCGCGTTCCCGGAAACCCAATAAATGCTGAACTGAGTCGGGAGCGAATCGAATGTCATTTTTGCGCGGTATTGATCGCCCCACATCTGGATTTCCATCGTCATGTTCGATTGCCGATCCGGCAGTTGAAAGACCCCTTTGCGTTTGATCTGGACCTTCCGGAACTTCTCGATGAGCGACGGTTCGTTGTTGGTGTGCGCCAACAGCACAGTATTCACGATCTGCGCCGCTTCGGGTTCCGACTTCTCAGGTTTGGGAGCGTCGATCTCCGGAATCGCTTCCGCAGCGCGGGCCTCCTCGATCGGTCGTGCTTTGCTGGGAGGTGGTGCTGCGTCGCAGCCGGCGAGACAGACGAGACCAATGACCATGAGTTGACGAACGGGCATATCCTCACCCTGGGAGCTTGGCCAGCAGATTCACCATTTCGATCGCGGTGACCGCCGCTTCGAATCCTTTATTCCCCGCCTTGGCGCCGGCGCGATCGATCGCCTGTTCCAGTGTTTCCGTCGTGAGAACGCCAAAGATGACCGGAATTCCGCTGGTCACCGCCGCCTGCGCGATCCCGCTGGTGGCCGCGCCCGCGACATGATCGTAGTGACCCGTCTCGCCGCGGATCACGCAGCCGAGACAGATGATAGCGGCGTAATTTTTCGAGTGCGTGAGCTTATTGACAACCACCGGAATTTCGAAGGAACCGGGAACCCGGACGAGATCGATGCGATCGTCCGCCACGCCATGCCGATGAAGGGCGTCGATGGCGCCCACGAGCAGTTGGTCGACGACGAACGCATTGAAGCGAGCCGCGACAATCGCGAATCGACCGGCGGGCGAAGAGAAATCACCTTCATACTTCATGGATCACCAGGAACGCTGCGGCTGACAATCATGTCAAGTTGACGCTGCGAAGGAATTCTTCGTTGGTCTTGTATTTGCTCACCTGTTTCAGAAGCAGTTCCATCGCTTCGACGGGATGCATATCGGCGAGCACCTTATGGAGGATATGCACCATGCGGAGTTCTTCGGCGGAGCGGAGCAGTTCTTCCTTTCGCGTACCGGAGGCGTTGACATCCACGCAGGGGTAGACGCGCCGATCCATGAGCCGGCGATCGAGATGCACTTCCATGTTCCCGGTGCCTTTGAATTCTTCGAAGATGACATCATCCATCTTGGAGCCGGTGTCGATGAGCGCCGTTGCGATGATCGTGAGCGATCCGCCTTCTTCGATGTTTCGTGCCGCACCGAAGAACCGCTTGGGCTTCTGGAGTGCGGAGGCGTCGAGACCGCCGGAGAGAATCTTTCCCGAACCGACTTCGACGTTGTTGTAAGCGCGTCCGAGCCGCGTGATGCTATCGAGGAAGATGACGACGTCCATGCCGTATTCGACGAGCCGGCGAGCTTTCTCGATGACCATTTCGGAAACGACCGTGTGCCGTTCCGGGGGTTCGTCGAAGGTCGAGGCGATGACTTCGACTTTGTCCCCTTTCACCGAACGGATCATCTCCGTGACTTCTTCCGGTCGTTCGTCGATGAGGAGAACGATGACATAACATTCCGGATGGTTCTGAATGATGGAATTGGCCATCTGCTGGAGCAGAACGGTTTTGCCGGTGCGTGGCGGAGCGACGATCAGTCCGCGCTGGCCCTTGCCGATCGGCGTGATCAGGTCGATAATGCGCGTGGACATCTGACTGCTGGATGTTTCGAGCTTGAGGCGTTCGGCGGGATGGAGCGGCGTGAGATCGCCGAAGATCGCCTTCTGCGTCAGCAGTTCCGGATCCTGGAAATTGATCGCTTCGACCCGCAGCAGGGCGAAGTAGCGCTCCGCCTCCTTGGGCGGGCGGATCTGACCGGAGACCACGGACCCGGACCGCAGACCGAACCGGCGGATCTGGCTCGGGCTGATGTAGATATCGTCCGGGCACGGCAGGTAGTTGTAATCGGGGCTGCGCAGGAAGCCGAATCCGTCCGGCAGGACTTCGAGCGTTCCTTCACCGAACATCAGACCGTTCTGCTTGACACGTTCCTTGAGGATGCGGAAAATCAGATCTTGTTTTTTGAGGCCGATCCATTCATCGCGATCGATTCCGTCGTCCTTGGCTGCTTTCTGAAGCTGCGCCAGGGTCATCTGCTGGAGTTGGGTGATAAAGGTGTTGCCGCGTTTGATTTCTTCGTAGCGATGATTCGTTTCGGCATCGAATCCACGTTGATTAGGCGCAACGGCGCTCAACGGAATCGGCGGAGGATCTTCGAGAATGCCGAGTCCAAATTGCTCAGTTTCCGTCGTATCCGTTTTTGAACGGGACCGCGGCCGGGTCTGGGTGGGATCCGTCTTCGCATCGGCCATCGCAGTTCCTCAGCGTTCATGAGGGGGAATTCGAGGGCGAATCAATCCGTTCTGACATTCCAACGATTCAACATTTCGCCAATCTTAAGTTCCAATTCCTCAAGCCTTCCGTCATTCATCAAGATATCAGTTGCGGAGCGCTTTTTCACTTCGGCTGGCATTTGAGCGGCCTCGCGAGCGTCCAAATCCTCCGCCGTCCAACCACTTCGTTTGGCCAATCGCTGCAACCGCACGTCCCGCGGAGCATCCACATACACCAGATAATCGCACACGCCATTCCAGCCGGCTTCGAGCATGACGGCTGCGTCCAGAACCACGAACCGCGTATTTTCGTCCCGCTCCGCATGCTGGATTTCATCTTCGCATTTTCTGCGGATGATCGGAAAGAGCAGTTGCTCCAAGGCATGACGTTCGGCGGGGTTCTCGAAAACGATTCGTGCCAGTGCACGACGATCCACTAATCCGTCGCCTTTCAGAACATTCCCCCAGCGTGCCACAAGTCTTTCGCGGATTTCCTCCCGATCCAGAGCTTCGTGTCCGATCCGATCGGCATCGATCACCATACCGCCGCGAGTGGCCAGGAGTTTCGCCACCGTGCTCTTTCCCGCTCCAATCGCACCAACAAGACCGATCACAGGTTTTTTCGTCTTCAAAAATCCACATCCTTCCCGTCCAGCCAGTTCGGACCAGCCGAGACGTCCACTTTCAATGGTACGCTCAATACCATTGCCTGTGTCATCTCTTTTGTGACAGCTTTTGCAACCATCAAAAGCTCATTCGTGGGTACATCGAATACCAACTCGTCATGAACACTCAAGATTAATCGCGATTCCCACGCCTCTGCCTTCATCCTCCGATCGATCGCGAGCAAAGCACGCTTCATCAGGTCGGCGGCGGAACCCTGAATCTCCATGTTGATAGCTTCGCGTTCCGCCTGGTTCCGCTGGTGGTACGTCGATTTGGCACGAATGGCGGAGGCGTCGAAATGGCGCCGGCGGCCGAGAATGGTCGAGACGTACCCCCGCTTGCGGGCGTTTGCCAGCAGATTGTCCTGATAGGCGAGGACCTTGGGGTAACGGGCGAAGTAAGCGTTGATGAATTGGTCCGCTTCCGCTCGCGGAATGCCAAGGCGCGTCGCCAGCCCGCTCGCGCTCATCCCATAGATCACGCCGAAATTCACGGTCTTCGCCACGCGGCGCTGCGAATCCTGGACCTCGCTCTCCTTCACCTTGAAGATATCCGCCGCCACAATCGCATGAACGTCCCGGTCCTCATGAAACGCCCGCTGCAGGTTTTCATCGCCGCTGAAATGCGCCAGCATCCGTAATTCGATCTGGGAATAGTCCGCCGTCAAAAGGCTGCAGCCCGGCGGTGGAATGAACGCCTGCCGTATCTGCCGCCCCTGTTCGGTCCGCATTGGGATGTTCTGCAAATTGGGATCGGACGAACTCAAGCGCCCCGTCGTGGCGACGGTCTGATTGAACGACGTATGCACGCGGCCCGTCTTCGGGTTCACCAGTGCCGGCAGCGCATCCACATAGGTGCCTTTCAATTTTGAAATCTGACGGTGCTCCGTGATCTTCGTCGGCAGTTCGTATCCCAGCGCCGCCAACCGCTCCAGCGATTCCTGATCCGTACTCGGATCGTTCGTCGTTCCCGTCCGCCTCTGGATCGGCAACTTCATCTGCTCAAAAAGGATCTCGCGCAATTGTTTGGGCGAAGCGATGTTGAACGGTTTCCCCGCCAGCGCGTGAATCTGATCCTCGATAATCCTGAGCTGACCCTCCATCTCACGACTGATTTGCTGAAGCATCGGAACATCGATCAGCACGCCAGCGTATTCCATCTCCGCCAGCACATCGATCAGCGGAATCTCCAATTCGTCGTAAAGCCCCTTGAGGTTCTTCTCGACGAGTTCCTTTTCAAGCAGTTCCGCCAGGCGCCACGCGGCATCCGCATCCTCGGCGGCGTAGTCGCACACTTTCTGAACCGGCACCTCCGCCATCGAAATCTGCTTCTTCCCTTTGCCGATCAGCTCCGTGATCGAAATGTTCTCGTGCCCGAAGTACTTCCGCGTCAGATCATCGAGATTGTGAGAACGCTCGCCCGCATGCAGCAGGTAATCCGCGATCATCGAATCGCCGGCGACCCCGCGAAGCGTGACCCCTTGCGCCCGCAGTACCAGCAAGTCGTACTTGATGTTCTGATTCACCTTGGCGATCTTCGGATCTTCCAGAATCGGGCGAAGCCGATCCAGCGCTTTCTTGGAATCGAGCTTCAGATCGCCAGCCGGCCCGAGCAGCGCGAGGTAATACGCCTCTTCGGCCTGCCAGGAGATGGCGATGCCGACGATCTCGGCGGAGTGCGGATCGAGACTCGTTGTTTCGAGATCGATGGCGAACCGCGGGCGCGCTTGTAATTTCTTCAGGAACGTTTCGAATGACGTTTCATCTGCGACGAGTTGATAATTCGCCTTCCAGTCGTCCTTCGGCTTACTGGGAACAAATTCATCTTCGCCGAATTCAATCTGATCAAACAGGGAGGGAATCGCATTCGCTTTCGGAGCTTTGCTTCTGGGCTTCTCCTGAGCAGGTTCCTCGATCCGCTCGAGAATCGCGGCATTTTTCGCCGCTCCGCTTGCCATCAGCGTGGTGCGGACTTTGTTGGCGAACCCGCGGAACCCCAGTTCCTGGAACAGTTCCAGAAGTCTGGAACCGTCCCAGTCGCGCCGGCGCCAGCCCTCCCAGTCGTACTGAACCGGCACGTCCTTGCGCAGCAGCACGAGATCGCGGCTCTTCTGCAAGTTGCCGTTCGCGATCGCCTCTTTGAACGCTTCACGAACTTTCGGCCCGCCCAGTTCGTTCACATGCTGAATGAGATTATCGAGTGAACCGTACTGCTGCAGCCACTTCGTCGCGGTCTTCGCACCGACTCCCGGCACACCCGGCACGTTGTCCGCCGAATCGCCCACCAGCGATTGATAATCCACTACCTGATCCGGCCGAATGCCCCAGTCTTTTTCCAGAAATGCCGAATCGAGAATTTCATCTTTTCTCAGGTTCTGAATCTTGATCTTGCCGGTGAGCAACTGTCGGCAGTCTTTGTCCGCCGTGCAGAGGAACACATCGTGCCCGCGTTGCTCCGCCTCGTGTGCGACCGTCGCCAGAATATCATCGGCTTCGAATCCCGGTTGAACCAGCGTGGGGATCCGGAACGCCTTCAGCACCTCGTGGATCATCGGCTCCTGGATCAGCAGGTCTTCGGGAACCGGCGGGCGATGGGCCTTGTAATTCGGATCGATGTCGGAGCGAAACGTCGGATCTTTGTGATCGAACACCGCAATCAGATACTCCGCCCCGCGATCGTAGAGGTTCATGATGGCCCGCACGACGCCGAAGACGGCATTGGTGGGCCGTCCGTCTGGCGCGTTCATCTGCGGAATCCCATGGAACATCTGAAAGATGAGTCCGTGGGAGTCCAGAAGGTAAACGCGTTCGGGGCGAGGGGGATCGGCAGTCACGAAGTCCGTTGTGTGTAAGTGAGGAAACCAATTGAGGCGGGGACTCACCAACGATTCCGCGAGTCGCGTGTTTCAATCTTACCGGGCATGCGGAAAGCCCGCAAGGAGCGCGGCTTGCAGATACAAGCCGTGCCACGTGCGCCCTCAGTACAACCTGACCGACTTCCGCTTCGGGATTTGGGATTCGGGTTGACGGACCAACTGTGGGGTTTAGACTCAAGGTTGAGAAATTCTGTCACTCTCGCGGCCGGGCGCTGTTGTCCGCCGGCCCGGTCAACCGTCGAGGTTTCTTATGGCCAAGTCTTCTTCGAATGAAGCAAAGCTCCCTGTGATCATCGCTCTGGTGTTCTTCATCCTGGCCACGCTGGGTGTCGGCATCTTCGCCTACACGCTGACGGAGGACGTCACCAAAGCCAAGGAAGAGGCGAAGACCGCCACCGACAGCGAATCCGCCGCCAAGAAAGCCCAGACTCAGGCCCGTGAAGAACTCCTGCTCTACAAGGCCGTGGTTGGCAATCTGACCGCCGAAGAACGGGCCGCAATCCAGTCCGGGCTTTCGGATGCCGCCGGATTCCGCGAAAAGCACACCCGACTGATGCAGGATATCACCGGCCGCGTTGCCGCCGCCAAGAAGCGTGAAACCGACAACGCCCCCGGCGTCGGTGGTGCCGGCCTGAATCTCGCCGATGCTCAAGTGTACAAGTGGGACTGGCCGCAAACTCAGCAGAACCCGACTTTACCCACCGAATCGCTCATCGACGCCTCAGTTCGTAACGTCGCGCAGCGTGAACTCGCCAAGCGAAAGAGCGATGCCGAAGTGAAGGTCATGCAGGACAGCGTGAAATCGCTCAACGACGTCATCACTCAGTTCAACGATGCCAAGGCCAAACTCGAGGCACTCAACAAGGCGTATCCCGAAGATGTGAAGGCGGAGGTCAATAAAGCCATCGCCCAGTTCGATGGATTCAAGACTCAGTTCCAGAATGTCTCGGGGCAGTACCGCAAAGACACCGACAAGCTCAATGATGATCTCGTTTCGCGTGACGTCACGATCAAACGTGCTCAATCCGACAACGAACGTTACAAGACCGCCATCGACAAGCTCAACGAACAGTTGGACGCCGAAATCGACCCCTTCCAGTACGACAAGCCGAAAGGTAAAGTCCTTCGCCGCTACAGCGAGAACCTCGTGGATGTTGATATCGGCTCCGCCGACAATCTCCGCGCGGGTCAGACGTTCAGCATCTTCCCCTCTGATACACCCACCCGCGGCATGCAACCCCGCATGCGGAAGGTCCTGGATGCGGATGGCAGGGAAGTGTTCCGACCGATTCCCAAAGGAACGATCGAGGTGGTTGATATCCTCGGTGCGAACCTCGCTCAATGCCGGATCACCTCGGAAGATGCTCAAGTCCGCGACCGCGTGCTCGCCGGCGATCTGCTCTACAACGCCGTGTGGAACAAGGGCGCGTCCGAGCACATCGTCCTCTTCGGGATCTTCGATATCGACGGCGACGGCCGCGACGACATCCAGACCATCGTCCGCAATCTCTCCAAGGTCGGCGTTGCCGTCGATGGGTATTACGATCTCAGCAAGATGAAGTGGGAAGGCGAAATCACCAGCAAGACGACCTTCGCGGTCGAAGGCTATTATCCGTCCGTCGGGATCGCCGACGGCAACCGCGATGGCAAGATCAAGATTCTCGGTGGACTTTCCGAAGCAAAGAAACTCTGCAAGGACAAGGGACTGCGAATCCTTCGCCCCCGCGATTTCTTCCCACGCATCGGCTACGACGCCAAACTCGATATCTCCGAAGAAGCCATCAACTCGGCCGCCACCTATTACCTTCGCGTCGCCGGTTTCGATTCTGCGGCACCCGCTGCTCCGGGCGGACCCGGAAACTGATGAATTTTTAACAGGCTGAACTTCAACTCCCCGGCACACGCCGGGGAGTTTTTCATTGAGTGGGAGCGCTCAGCGGAGTCGGACTTTCGGTCGCCAGCGCCGCACAATATCCCGCATGGGGTTCCCATGTCGCCAGTTGCCAGCTCCCGTTTCGAGGTGGATGCGGAAAGCGGATCACAGTCGGCGCCCGTTCCGGATTCAACAGAACTTCGCAGCGATCGACCTGATGAATCCCCGTTCCCACCGCCTTCAAGAGCGCTTCCTTGCAGGTCCAACCGCGGAAAAAGCCGGCGAGCCGCACGCGCTCGACGAGTTGCGCGTATTCCATTCGCTCCGCCGGGCCAAAGAAGCGTTCCACGAGACTGCCCGCATTTTCCATCGGCCGAACCTGTTCCAGGTCGATGCCGACCCGCTGATTCGCGATCGCGATCAATCCCCATTCGGCCGAATGCGTCAGGTTGAAGTGCAGTGTCGAGTCGGCAAGCGTGGGTTTTCCGTCCGGCTCAACCAGAAACGCCACATCGTGCGGCGAACGATTCAGATAACATGCGATGACTTCCCGAAGGAACCCCCGCGCGGCGATGAACTGCGTACGGGGTTTTTCGAGGGAATACCGATTCGCGCGGTCACGTTCGGCGGCGTTCAGCACGTCCCAATGATGGCTGCGGGGGCTGAGCGGGAAGCGCCAGACGTGCACCTCCTCCGCACCCGGCAGCGCCGCGGAATCCATCGTCGTCACGAGCCGTTCGATGATTCTCATATCCGGACCGGGTCTTCAACTTGAGCTTGATGGCAAAACGGATTCTCGCTACGACTCCATACCATGAATCTACTTCTCACCCTCATGCTCTGGACACCCCTCGCGCCGTCCGGTCTGACTGCGGAGACGGCCAACGTGAACCGCGGAGAGCTTCTCGGCGGACCGATTCTCAAGCAAACCTTCAAGATCACAAACTCTTCAAGCGACGCAATCGAGATCACTGGGCTCGAATCCACCTGCGGATGTCTGCGGCGTACGGTGTCCCGTAAGAACCTGCCGGCCGGTGCCAGCGCTGATGTCCAGATGGAAGTCAATACGCTCACGCAACCGGACGGGCCGCAGACCTGGCGTCTTAAGGTGCGCTATCGGGCTGCATCGCTGAAGGAGAACGAACCGGATGAATCTCTCGAACTGAGCGTATCAGCGAAGCTCAAGCGCGAAGTCAGCGTTTCTCCGCCGATGATTTCCGTTTCCACGGATTCCTCCGCAACGACACGGATCACGCTGACCGATCGCCGTGAGAAACCGCTGCGCATCAAGACGGTCGCGGCGACCTCCGCTCACATCACGACGAAATTCGAAGGCAAGCCCGGCAGCTATACGATCGAACTGACGATCTCAGACGCTCTGAAAAGTGGGACGCACGACGAGCGTATTCTCATCACGACCGACGACGCCCATTACGACGAACTGCAGATTCCGGCACGGATCGTGAAGCGAGATAAGAACACGGTGAATGCGTTCCCCGAAACGCTCGAACTCGAAGAGAGCGGCAAAGGGATCGTTCAGTTCCGCCGACATGACGGCAAGGCGGTGGAGATCAAGGACGTGAAGAGTTCGGAATCGAAGCTGAGTCTCACGGCTTCGAAAGGCAGCGGGCCGGTCGCGACGATCAAAGTGGGAGCGGGCGGAGTTTCCGGCGAAGGCCAGGCCACAATTACGGTGGTGTTTGCGGAACCCGCCGGCGCGGAGCGGACGGTGATCGTGCGCTGGAGCGAATAGTCACTTCTTATCATGGTGCGATTCGGACCGTTCCCGGCTGACCCGGCGCGCCGTCGCATTCGATATCTCGCGAAACAAAGCGCTGAATGGTGCCGATGTTCGTCAGCAGATGACGGGTCACTTCTGAAACGCGGATTTCCGATCCGGATCGCGCGAACGCCAGCGGAAGCACCAGCTGATCGGCCGAGTGCGGATCAACCGGACAACCAGCTTCACGAAACGCCAGCGCCTCATCCGCTGCCGCATCCGCGACCCGCTCCGCCGGCTTGCCACGTTCGCCCAACCCCACGAAGACCGGCGGAACGCTCAACTGCCGGAAGAGGATGCCACACACCGCACCGGGGCCGATCGTCCACCGTCCGTCGGTCCAATCCTCCTGCGCGATGTGGCTTTCGATCCCGGCCGACTTCAACCGAGTGCTGATGCGCCGGGCCATGTCGCGAGCGATCTTTTCAGGCAGACCCGCAACTGCGGAGAAGCCACCCGCCGTCAGAATCTCCGGGCACGTCATCAGGGACAGACCGTTGACCGCCTCAGTCGGTTCGATCGTCGCACGGATTTCGCCGCCACCGCGTGGATAGAATCCGGGTCGATTCATCGCCATCTGTACGGAGATGCCGATGCGCGCGAGATGCCCGCACCAGGTCGTCTGATTGAAGTGTGCGCTCGGGCTGAAGGGAACGTGGGTGCCGCCGGTGATGGTGAGATGACTCGCCGCGGTGCCTTTGAGCGCGAGCGGCAGCGCAACCGTATGCAGAACGAGACCGGTCGCGCCGGCGGTGCCGATCGAGAAGGTGTACTCGCCCGAGCGCACGTCGCCCGGCTCGAAATAGAGCACGCTCGATCCGATCGATCCGCCTTTGTAGAAGCCGTTGCAGATGGCCGCAGCGGCACGGACGCACGCGAGGTGCTGAGCGGCGAGGCCCGGCTTGGGACGGTTGGCACGGATGTTGATGAGGCGGAAGGATCGGCGCGTCAAAATCGACAGCGCGAGCGCCGAGCGCAGGATCTGCCCGCCGCCCTCACCTTCCGAACCATCAATTTCAATGAGATCAGACATGACTCCACGGACACGGTACCGCATCCGCAGGTTCAAGGAAAGCAAAAAGCGAGAGGTATGAAAACAGGCACCCGAAAGGGTGCCTGTTGGTTTGCTTCCAAACGAATTCGTTTCAACCTTCCTTGGCATCGATGGAAGATGGGGTTTTCTTATTTTTGCCCCCACCGGTGCCGATTTCCTGCTCGGGTTCGGGTGGTGCGTACGTCTTTGTGGGTGGCGTGACTTTATCATCTTTGCCACCACAACCAATAGCTCCCCCGATAGCGGTCAGGATGACACCGCAGAGGATTACACGTTTCATTTTCAATCCTGAAAAAGTGGAATGTTAGTTAAGAACGCCTTCGGTGTTGGTGACGGAGCCATCCGACTTGGCGGAGATCTGGCGGAAGATCGTGGTGTCGGCACCCGTGCGGACCGACTTCACGCTGCCG
>JBGSJI010000075.1:0-13385 GCA_041742055.1 Limnoglobus sp.
TGCCGCCATCAGGGCCGGCTATGCCCGTCACCGCAACGGCAATATCCGCTCCGGATTTCCGCCGGGCCCCTTCGGCCATCGCTCGAACCACCGGCTCGCTGACAGCCCCGTATTGGGCCAGAAAGGCCGGATCAACGCCCAATTCGGACTGTTTGGCCTGATTTCCATAGGTTACCCAGCCATAGGCAAAGTAACGGCTGGAACCGGGGACATCGGTCAGCATCTTGGCGATCAGGCCGCCTGTACAGGATTCGGCAACGGCAATGGTCTTTCCCGCCTGCGCCAGCCGGGCTCCCACCACATCGGCAAGGGTCTGGTCCTCCCGGCCATAGACCCAATCACCCAGAATTTCACAGAGGGCTGTTTGGTCTTTCTGGATCATGGCCTCGGCGGTTGAACGATCGGGGGCCGTTGCGACAACATGCAGGGTAATAACGGCATCGGAGACGGTGCAGTTGACCAGGGGATTGCGGCCCCGTAACATGAGGTCGCCGAGCTTTTCGGCAATCATGGATTCCCCGGTCCCAAAGCACTTGAGGCGGCGGCTGACCACGACCTGCCGGTCCGTGAATTCGGCTATCCGTGGGACAAGAAATTCGCTAAACATTACCTTCATTTCCGAAGGAACTCCTGGCAAGCAGAAGATCCGAACCTGGTCCTTACAGACAAACATGCCGGGGGCGGTACCCGTGGAGTTCGGGATTGCCTCCGATCCGGCCGGCAGATAGGCCTGAATCCGGTTTTTGTCAACCATGGCGAAATTTCGGCGGCGGAAAAAGGCGGCGATAGACTCGAAAAGTTCCGGATGGAATTGAAGCTCGACTCCGAGATACTGCGCCAACGACTGGCGGGTCAAATCATCATCGGTCGGCCCAAGGCCGCCTGTGACAATGACAATGTCAGCTTTGGAGACGGCCAGCCGCAGAGACTCGACGGTGTCGGCGATTTCGTCGGGGACAGTCAGGACACCGACGGTCGGGATGCCCCGCTGGGCCAATTGACCACTGATCCAGGCGGCGTTGGTATCCACCGTCAGGCCGGATAATAATTCGTTTCCAATGCTGAGAAGAAATGCGCGGCCCATATTCATTCGAGGGTGATCATGGCCTTGACGACGCCATCCCGGTACCCGGCGACCAGATCGAAGGCCTCCTGGGTCTTTTCAAACGGGAAATGATGGGTCACCATATAGTCGATATCGGCCTTTCCGGAAGCGATCCAGTCGATAGCGGTCTGCGGGCAATGATTCTGGCGACGAACATTGACGACGGTCAGTTCCTTGCGGCGCATCTTGTCGATGCTGAAGCTGATCCTGTCCTCGCGGGGGATACCGACGAGCATGAGCATTCCGCCGGGCCGAAGCAACTCCAGGGCCTGATCGATGGCGGACTGCTGGCCGGCACACTCATAGACCACATCCAGCCCCAGCGGTTGGGTTTGCAGGATGCTGCGAACGATGTCCTCGCGGTCGGGATTACCGGCCCAGGCAACTCGGGCCTTTCGGGCGATCTGGACACGGGCGTCGATCTTGTCGGTGATATAGACGGCCCGAGCGCCGACGATCCGGGCGGCCTCCATGCAACTGAGACCGATGGGGCCGGCGCCCAGAACGCCCGCCGCTATTCCCTGGGCCATCCGCGATTGCTTGACGGCATAGACGCCGATGGCAAACGGCTCGCAGAGAACACCCTGATCGGGAGTTAGTTTGCCGTGGGTAGGGAAGCAACATTCCTGGGGCATGACGATATAGTCGCACAGGCAGCCCTCGAGTTGGCCGGGGCAACCGAGGAATTTGAGCTTTCGGCAGGTATTTTCGCGGCCGGACTTGCACTGATCGCAGGTGTGGCAGGACACGGCCGGTTCGATGATCACCGGCTGGCCGACCTGGACAGATCGAACCGCCCTGCCGACCTCGACCACCGTTGCGGAGCATTCATGGCCAACGCGGAAGGGATACTGGACAACCTGCGAGCCGATGCGCCCAGTCTCATAGTAGTGGACATCACTACCACAGACGCCGACGCGATTGATCTTCAGCAAGACCTCGTTATCGTTTTGAATTTCCGGCCGGGGGACTTCCCGTAATTCCATCCGCCGGATTCCCGTCAATACTTGTGTGCGCATCAATTCCTGATCTCCCAATCAAAGATTCAAAAACGATATCCTATCACAGGAACCAAGATTGACCAAGAAAAAGACGACAAAAAGACCCGCCGGATTTGCCACTTTCAGTTTTCAGCAACTCATAGGCGACCGTGTGAGGATCTCGCCTAATGGAATCAGGACGCCTCTGAAAAGTCGGATTACACAATACCATGTGTTACCGGAAACGGATAGGTCCGTGGGAAACCATATCATAGGCGCACCCGCGCTGGAGCCATGCGAGGTCCTCATTCCCCCCACATAGATCATCCGAATCTGCGGGGAACGAATTGCGGTCTTTGAAGTACTTGACCGTACGCTCCTCTTTCCATTTGTGCTTCTCGGCATGCCCGTCGGCAAATGCAAATGTACTTGAATCGATGTGGAAAACACCCAACGGATCATGGAAGTCGCCTTCCCAGGGTTCAAAGTCCCAGGAATTGTGATTAAAGTTGTAGTTGGCCAGAAAATCGTAGAATTCTTCTACAAACACATACTTTGCACCCGGTGATGTAATCTGGCTGTACCTGCGGATATCCCTACTGGGATCTGCGTCGTACACGGCCAAGCCCCGGTGAATCGAGTAACTGCGGTATCGGTTGCGGGGCGATGACTGGACATACTGTTTGTCTCCGGGGCAGTGATAGATCTTGACATCTTCGTTGTACGGCCACAATGCCCCACGCTGGCATCCCCGATAACGGTCCTCAATTGTCGGCGACTGATTAAGGGCGCCAAGATAGTTCAGATTGGCATCAACCGGCGGCCAGACCCAGATCGGCGGCCACCGATTGTCCCCACCCGAAAGGCCGTCGTACATGGCCTCGGGAATGATCCGACCGCCGGGAATCTTGTCACCGTTTGCCTCGACATATAGCGAGTAACTTCGCATCAAGCCCCTTTGGTTGAACAGACAGGCGGCCGAGGTGGCGAATTTTTTGGCACTGTTCAGAGCGGGGATCAGGACGGACAACAAGAGTGCAACGATGGCGATGACGACGAGCAGTTCGATGAGCGTAAACGCGCGGCGGCGTATTGAAGTGCGCATGGCACCCTCCGATGGAAACAGGTTCACAGTGGTGTGTGTGAGCTGCGTTGCGGCGGAAGGTGAGCGGTGCGGACCGCGTCCCGAACGATGGCTGAGCCGGCTCGTCTTAATGAGATACAATCTCAATAAGTTAAAGTGTACTATAATAGGATGATTTCGATCGTCAATGGAAATGCCTAAATAAAAAGTTGAATTCACGAAAGCAGATCAAAGTGGCTTTGAACAATAATCACTTGAATTATCAGGATAAACGAGGTGAAAAAAGAATCGCTTGTCGAACATCGTCTTCGCTAAGGAAAGGATAGTTCCTGACGATCTCGACGACCGATCCACCGGATGCGATCAACTCCAGAATAAACTCAACACTGATCCGTGTTCCTTTGATGATCGGCTTGCCGTTCAAAATGCCGGGTTGCGATGTGATTCGATCGAACATGTTTTCTTTCCCTGTTCTTGGAATTGTACCTTTGTTACGCCAGCACGCCTTTGACGAGTTCGCCGTGGACGTCGGTGAGGCGCATGTCGCGGCCGCCGAAGCGGAACGTGAGCTTTGTGTGATCGAAGCCGAGCAGGTGCAGCATCGTGGCGTGCAGGTCGTGGACTTCCACTTTGTCCTGGATGGCGTGGTAGCCGTATTCGTCCGTGGCGCCGTGCGTGACTCCGCCTTTGACCCCGCCACCCGCGAGCCAGACGCTGAACCCGTAAGGATTGTGATCGCGGCCGTTGTTTCCCTGCGCAAACGGCGTGCGACCGAACTCTCCGCCCCAGAGCACCAGCGTGCGATCGAGCAGGCCGGTGCGCTTCAGGTCCGCCAGCAGGGCCGCGATCGGCTTGTCGACGGCGCGGGCGTTGTCTTCGTGCCCCTTCTTGAGGTTCGCGTGCTGATCCCAGCGGTCGTGGCCGACGTTCTGGCAGAGGAGTTCGACGAAGCGGACTCCGCGTTCCATCATCCGCCGCGCGATCAGGCACTGCTTTCCGTAGATCTCCGTTTTCGGATCATCGATACCGTAGAGCGCGTGCGTCTCTTTGGTTTCCTTCGTGAGGTCGTAGAGATCGGGCACCGCCGTCTGCATGCGGGCGGCGAGTTCGTAGTTGGCGATGGCGGATTCGATCTGATCGTTCCCGCCGAGGCGTTTATTGGTGACTTCGTCCAGCTTTCTGATCAGCTTGAGTTTGGCGGACTGCGCACCGGCGGGCTTGAGGTCGGCGACCGGTTTGTCGCCGTGGCGGAAGAGCGAGCCCTGATACGACGCCGGCAGAAATCCGCTGCCAAAGCAGTCGATGCCGCCGGGCGGAATCATGCCGCTGCCGAGGACGATGAACCCGGGGAGTTCCTTCGATTCGCTACCGAGTCCGTAGTTCACCCAGGCGCCGGCGCTCGGGCGCCCCTGCTGACCGTGGCCGCTGTGGAAGAAATAGTTCGCCGTCGTGTGTTCGGAGAAGTTGGAAACCATCGAGCGGATGACGGCGAGGCTGTCCGCTTGTTTCGCGACGTGCGGGAAGAGTTCGCTCACCCAGAGTCCGGACTTGCCGTGCTGTGCGAATTTCCAGGGGCTGCCGAGCGTGTTGCCGTTGTTGTTGAACTGCGTGCGTTCCTTCTTCATCTTGAAGGGCTGACCGTTTTCCTTCGTCAGGAGCGGCTTGGGGTCGAAGGTATCGACGGCGGACGGCCCTCCGTCCATGAAGAGGAAGATGACGCGGTCGGCTTTGGGTGCGAAGTGGGGCTTGCGGACTTCGGCGTTGGCCTGCTCGGCAAGGAATGCGGCGAGGGCCATGGCGCCGAAACCGTTGGCGGATCGGCTGAGCCACTCGCGGCGGGTGAGAGGCTGATGTATTCGGCGACACGGATAAGGAACCATAACGGATCTCGATCAACGAAGAAGCTCACAGCGGTGTGACCGCCGTGAGCTGAAAGGCGGGCGTGCGATCTTTCTTAATCGTAATTCACAACCTCGCCGCCGTCGATGGTAATCAGCGCTTTCAGGACGGTCTTGTCGATGGTATCGCGGATGAAGCGAACGCTGCCGTCACCCAGGAGGGCATTAAACCCACCGACCGAGTGACCGCCCAGTTTTGGCAAGTCTTTCTTCGGATCATACACCATGTCGGCCGGCTTCGTCCACTCCACGGCTTCGGCCGCCTCGACGATCATGAGCGAATTCGACGTTCCGTCCGTGATGTTATTGAAACTCGTTCGCGCCTTCGGATCGTCGATGAAGAACGATCGGGGCGAGGTTCCCTTGGCGCAGGTGAAACCCTGATAGTACGTCCTTCCTCTCGGCTGAGGACGCGCGCTGGGCACAATGTAAATTTGCGGCATCTTGTCGATGAGCTTTTTATTGTGTTCGCTGTCCCAAGGTTCATCGAGCTTGAACTGGCGATAGAGTTGGTCCTGTTCGATATAGGGCAGAATCTGGACGCGCCAGGAAAGAAGCGGCTTACCGTTCTTATCGTAAATATCCGTCGCCATCTTGTTGTAGGTGTCGTGATAGTTGTGCATGGCGAGGCCGATCTGTTTCAGGTTATTGGCTCCCTGGGTGCGGCTGGCGGCTTCGCGTACTTTCTGCACGGCCGGGAGCAGGAATCCCAGCGCGACCGGATACACGCCCGCGAACTGATTGAACTCGGCCGGCACCGTGAAGCTCATGGAAAGTTGGTTTCCGTATTTCCGGATCGGTAGATTGTCGAGAAACTCGTTGCCGCGCTGGATCGCTCCTAAACCCGCCAGCGCACCGATCAGTTCCGGCAATTCTTCAGCTTGACGCGGACCGTCGTTCTCCTTGGCAAACAGCGCTCGTTCGAATTGTTGCTTTGGCTGTGTCATCAAGACCTTGAGAATCTTGATCCCGTCCTTGAGGGCATCCTCGGCTTCATTCGCGGCCTGCTTACTTCCGTAGTACGCGTGCATGTACACCTTGGGAGCTTTGTCTTTCAGATCCATGGCCAACGCGATTCTTTCGGCTTTCAAGAGCGGCAATACGTTTTCGGGAACGTCCCGGTACGCCTCGGGCGGAATCGGTAGTGCCTTGATGCTCACGCAGGCGACAACGGCCAAGCCATTTGCGGACTCTTCCACAGCTCTCCTCATAGCGCCCGTCAGCACCGGAGGGCGTTGCAGGAACGCCTCGACCATCTGCGCCGGTCCGATAACCAGATGCTTCGAATCGGCGAAATGAAGTCCGATTTCCGTTTGTCGGTCGGCATAAATGGTCTTGCCGTTCGCCTTGGCGGTGATGGCATTGGGAACGTACAGGCTCAGGATCTTCGACTGATCGATTTCCTGATTGAAGCGAATGATGCCAACGACGGTCGGCGGTTCGCGATCATCCTTCGGAGGCAGAAGCACGATCGTGGCGCTCTCCAGCGTGGAGGGGGACGGATAGACCTGCTTTTCGAAGGCGGTCAGCGCCCGCACGCCCGCGCTCTGGATCGTGTCGCGCACGGTGCGCATCATGTCGTGCTTCCAGATCGTGGAGAGCTTCAGGTGCACGAATCCGGCGGCGTCGCCCGGCACCATGGCCAGATCGGTCGGCAGTTCGCTGCCTTGTGCCCGGACCGGCTGCGGAGAAAGAACAAGAACCACGGCACCGGCCAGCGCTACAAGCACGGTTCCGGATACGGTTCGACGAAATCGAGAAACCATTTCACACCTCCGAGAGAGATTGGTCTTGGGTTATTGGTCGTCGATGGTGACGACCTGGCCGTCGGATCGCTCGATCAGACGCCGCAGGGTTTCATCACGAACTTTGAGTTTGGCCAGATTGATCGTACGAACGGAACCGTCTGCGAACGCCGCCAGCAACAGATCATCTAAGGCTTTCGCGTAGTCGGCGGGGAATCCCTTTTTGGGATCGTAGTCGTAGTCGTCCGGTTTGGCCCACGGAACCGGATCACCGCCGGCGATGACCATGAGCGTATTGGACAACCCGTCGTGAACGTCGCTGATTTTCGTTCCCCGCACAAGATCCCAGAATGCTCCGTTGCCGACTGGAGCCTTGTAGATCGTCATCCCCGGCTTGAATTCTATTCGTGGATCGGTGTAGGTCTTGATCGTCACGTCGCTCCATTTCTTGTTGTTCTCACTGTCCCAGGCTTCATCCAGTTTGAACTGGCTATAAAGGTTCTGCTGTTCAATGTAAGGCAGGATCGCGACGCGCCAGGACAGCAACTTCTTGCCTTTCTTGTCGAGAGTGGCTGCCGGCGGGAAATAGCCGTACGTGGATTCGTAGTTATGCATCGCCAGCGCGATCTGCTTGAGATTATTCATCGCGACGGCGTTCTGTGAAACCTCGCGCACGCGCTGGACCGCCGGCAAGCCGATCCCCGCCGAAATCGCCGCACCCGCCACGAATGGCGCCGACCACTCCGGAAGCTTCGTCTTGATCGAGATGCTCGCACCCGAAACCTCAAGCGGCGGATGGGCGAGAAGATCATCGAGCACGTTGATTCCGCCCAGCCCGCCGATCATCATGGCCGCTTCGGGAAACTCACCGAGTGGTCGCAGCGGTTGCTTCTTCGCGTTCAGGTTTCGCTCCAGACGATTCGACAGTTCCTTGCGCTGTTGATCGAGAAAAATCCGGGCGAGGTTCCCGAGATTCCGCAGCGCCTTCTCGCCAGCCAAGGCCGCATCCGCATCGGGGAACGTCATTCGCAAATCAATAACCGGGGCTTTGGCCAAATCGATTGATCCCGAGACGAGCGTGATGGCGAGGAGCGACTTGTACTGATCGGGAACTTGCTCGAGCGCCTCCGGGGGAATCGGCAGAGCCGACACGTTCACCCCCATGCTGATCGGCTTGCCTTCGGCGGCGGTGCGAAGTGCGGGTGCCAGCGGGCCGTCGGTCTTCTTCGCGGTCAGCAGTCGAGTCACGCCCGCCTCATCGCCGAGAATCAGCGTCTGCGGATCCGCGAACGCCAGCGCGACCGCGGAGCGATCCGCCACGAAATACTCCTTCCCCTCGATCATTTTCGCCTTCGACTTCTCCGCATGCGCCGTCCTCACACGCTCGCGATCAAACGGCTCCGTGAAGTGCAGAATCAGAGTGGGATCGAAAGCATCCAGCGGCGCAACCGCCGGTGTCTGCCCCTTTAGCTTCGGCAGGAGCACGAGCGTGACGCGGTCGGTGGTTGACGGCCGTGGTTCGAAGTGCTCATCCAGCAGGCCGATGGTTTTCGCACCGGCGCTTTCGAAGATCGCACGGTACGGCTTGAGGTCGTCGCGCTTCCAGAGGTCGGCCGCGCGGATATGGACGAAGCCGGCCGCGTCGGTGGGAACGAGCGCGAGATCGGCGGGGAGCGGTCGGCTGTCCGCGGCGGCATCGCGCGTGCGCAGGCTGATGGCGACCGCCACAATCAAGCCCACGCCCAGCATAGTCGGAATGCGATACGACATGGAACACCTCGGATCGTCGTTGACGAGTTTCAAAAAGCGAGCCACGGGTCGCTTCCTACCCGTGGCTCTCAGATGAACCGTATTAGTCATTCACCACTTCGCCGCCGTTGCGTGTGATCATCGCGTGCAGCGAAGCGGCCTTGATCGTCTTGGCGAAGTTCCGGACCGAGCCATCCGCGAAGCCGACAAGCGTCGTATCGTTGACCCACAAGAACCAGTCGTGCGGTTTCGCATTCTTGGGATCGTATTCAATGTCGTCCGGTTTGGTCCAGGGCACCGCCGTTTTGGCGGAGACGATCATCATCGTGTTGGACGTGCCGTCCGTAATGGATTGAATTTTAAAACCCTGCACCAGATCGAACATGCCCCCGTTGCCGCGAAACACCTGAAAGTGCGTATCCTTCGATCCGGGCTTCGTGGTGCCGACGACTTCGAACACTTTGGGCATCGGGTTTTCGTCAAACACTTTCTTGTTGTGCTCGCTGTCCCACGGTTCGTCGAGTTTGAACTTCCGGTAAAGGACTTCTTGTTCGATGTACGGCAGGATCGCGACGCGCCAAGAGAGCAGAGGCTTGCCTTTGCGGCCGAGCGTCGCGGCGGGCGGGAAGGTGGTAAACGTATCGTGGTAGTTATGCATCGCGAGGCCGAGTTGCTTCATGTTATTGCTGGTGGACGCGCGAGCGACGGCGGAACTCGTCTGATCGAAGAGCGAGAAGATGGGCGAAATGTCGAAATCTTTGGGCATGGTGAGCGCGGCCATCGCCTGCTTCTCGTTGCTTGAGATCTTCATTCCCTTCACCATCGCTATCGTCTGATTCGCCAGCCCGACCAGCTTTTCGTTCCCTTCCTTGCCTTTGATTTCCTGAATCCCCGCACTCAGGAGCGTTTCAATGAGGATCTTGAAGACGCCGATCGATTTCTCCGCCTCAAGCGCCTTGGGGCGCGTTTCGGTCTTGATGGCGACCTGAACTTGCAGGGTATCGGTCAGCTTCGCGGTGCCAATCACGGCATCCGCATGCAGGATCGGCTTGAACGGCTCGACTTGCGGCGGAACATTGTCCTGGCGAATCTCGTCGGGCAAGCTTGCAAAGTTCACGCCCAGAGCGATCGTCACGCCGTCGCTTGCGGCAGCGACGGCCTCGCTGATCGGCCCGGATTTGACATCCGACGGCTTCGCCAGTTCGTTCCCCATCGGGCCGAGAATCGTCATCCGTCTGGGGTTATTGAACAGGAACAGGGTCTTGAGTGCCTCGACGTTTTCGCCTTTGGGGCGGCCGCGAACAGGTTCTTCGATGGCGTAGATGCCGTCCGAAACTTTCTTGAACTTCTTGAAGCCGAATTCATCGGGGATCTTTTTGATCTCCGCCAGCGCATTCAGAGCCGCGACGACTTGCTTCCCGCTGTACGGCTTCGAAAGCGTGACGGAAGCGCAAATCGCCTGCTGATCGCCCGGCCCCTTGAGCTTCGGCATGAACAGCGTGAGCGTCTGAATGTCGTCCGGCGCCACGCCGACCGCATCCGAGAGTTCCTTCAGCTTGTCATAGATCTTTTGCGGATTCGCCTTGCGTACCGCTTCGATCTGTTGGCTTTTCCAGATCGCGGCGACATCCACATGAAGAAAGAGTGCCGAATCGGAGGGAACCCATGAGAGAACTTCCTTGAGTTCCTCCGAGGGCGGAGCCGCCGCAAGATGCCGAGAGCCGGGCGTGGCGAACACGGCCAGCAATCCGATGATGAGAAGCGGACGGTATCTGGGTTGTGACATGGAGAGTCCCTCGCAGGCATTGGGTCAATCATGGTCGGAGCGGTGATGCGACGCAACACTATTCGGTATGACGGCGAAGAAGGGGCGTGATTTCACGGTTCGCTAACAACTGCGACGATTCTGAGGAACATACTACGATCCTACTCAGATTTCCGGGTCTTCCTCCGACCTCCGCACCAACGCGGCGCTTGCTCTCCGGTTGCACATCTGTAAAGCTAGATACAGACACGACATATCCCCGACGCACGGAAGAGCGAATGAAAGCGCTATTCAATTTCTACACCAATGACTGGTATTTCGCGGTCCCGATGACCGTGATGACCCTGGTCGCGTTTCTGATGGTCGCCTGGCGATATCTGTTGAACGTCAGCGCCAAGACGCGGATGGATCGCTTCCTGCCCGAGTTTCAGTCGATGCTCAAACGCAAGGGAACGAAAGGCGCCATCGCGCTCTGCCGCAACGAGAAAGGGCTGATCCCCAATGTTTTGTATGTCGCGGGGCTCGAAGCGTCCGAACAGGGCGTGGCCGCCATGCGCCGCAGCATGGCCAGCGCCGTCGAACTCGAGATTCTTCCTCGATTGAACTTCCTGCTCGCACCGATCCTCGCCATCGCCAAAATCTCCACCATGGTCGGGCTGCTCGGAACCGTCATCTCGATGATCGGGACTTTCTCGAAGATCGGCGAAGCGACGGCCAAAGGCGCCGGCGGAGGCGGAAACGTCGGTGCGCAGGCGGAGTCGATCGGCCTCGCGCTCTTCGCGACCGCACTCGGACTTCTCACCGCCATTCCGCTCGTCTTCATGCATGTGCTCTTCAAAGACTGGATTTCCCGCTTCGAAACCAGCATGAAAGCCTCCGCCCAGAAACTGATCGTGCTGGTGCAGAATGCCAAGGCCGGCAAACTGGACGATCCCCTCGAAGGAAAAGACGAGCCAGCGACTCGCGAGAAGCCGGCTCGCGTCCGCAAGGAAGATGATGTTGATGACGATGACGAGGAAGACGACGATCGCCGCTCCTCGCGCCGCGAGCGGGCACGACGCTAAGACTGAAAATGCCCGACACTTAACGGGAGGCAGAACTTCTCACCTCTCGCCCCGTTTACGGGGGAGAGGTCGAATCGGAAGCGAAGCGAACGATTCGGGTGAGGGGGTCGTGAGACGCAGGACTATAGCAAGAGAATTCCAATGCCCGTCGCCGCTTTCGACATCTGGCTGGTTTCCACCAACACGATCTACCGGGGCGTGCCGTTCGGTGCCGTGACCGATTGGGCGCAGCAAGGCCGCCTTTCGCCCGACGACAAGATCAAAGATGCCGGGCCGGGTGAAAACTGGGAACGCGTCGCCGATCACGATCTCATCAGCGACTATCTCTTCGTCAAGACCGCCGATCAGCCCACCGTTCCCACCAAGCCCACGGAAGCGATTGAACCAATCGAGATGGACGTCGGCTGGAAGAAAAGCGCCGCCGATGATGACGACGATCCGGACATGATCCCGCTGATCGATATCAGCCTCGTGCTGCTCATCTTCTTCATGATGACCGCATCCGTGGCGTCGATGTCGCCGTTCCCGAATCCGGATATGAACAACGCCGCCAACCTGATCGAGGATCCGGAGGCGTACACGATCGAGATCGACAAAGACCTTCGGGACGAGCCGAAATACAGCCTCCGCATCGGGCTCGCGAGTCCGGAACCGAATGCGGACAGCCTGCCGTCGCTGACCGAACTCCTCAAGGTGCTCGATCAGAAGCTCAACGAGATTCTGGGGCGCAACGAAGCCGCGCCCGCGGTTCATATCGCCTGCCACAAGGATCTCCCGAGCGAGAAACTGCTCGAACTGGCGAGCGAACTCGAAAAGCGGAAGCGTGACAACAAGATTCGTGGCTATGCCACCATCGTGAACGAGGCCTCGAAATGAGCTGGCGCGTGCGGTTTGAAGGCTCGGAGACGATTATCGAAGTGCCCACCGCCCAGAAGGTGCTGGAGGGCGTGCGCGAGGGGGAATGGGAACCTTCGGACGATGTGCGCGGCCCGATCGATCAGAGCTGGACGCCGATCGAGGAACATGCGCAGTTCGCCGACGCCATCGCCGAGATGGAACCGCATGCCGAGGAAGGACCGGACGAAACGCGGCTCGACATGAACCCGCTCATCGACGTCGCCCTCGTGCTACTCATCTTCTTCATCCTCACCACCACCTATTCCATCCTCCGGCGAACGATCGACGTTCCCGGTGAGCCGGAGAAGCAGGAAGACAAGGGCGTGAAGGCGAAGCCGACGCCGCAGGAACTCGAAGAACGGATGTTCAAGGTGGAACTGTGGATGATCGACGATCGGGCCCGCCTGCGGATCAACGACAAGATCATCGAGCTGGAGGAAGCGGAAAAGAGCCTGGAGGATGCGGTGAAGGCGACCGGGCACCGCGAGATGCTGCTCGAGTTCGATGGCCGCGTGCCGTGGGGAATCGTCGCCAAGGTGATCGACGCCGCCAAAGCCGCCGACGTCCAGAATGTGAACCTGAAGCGGAAGAAACCGGGTTGACGAGTGACTAGTCACTTTTTGTTCATACTGGATAAATTGACACTCTTTGATTGACTTTCGCCCATTCCTTTTCGATCCATAAAAGGGGACGCAGCTCATTTTGAAAAATGAGCTGCGTCCCCTTTGGTATTTGTGATGGTTACGTCTTCAGATGGCTGAATTCCGGCTGTTGCACCACGGCCGCGAACCGGAGATTCCAATCGCCCACCCATCCGCGAGCCGATTCGTCCCCGCGTAATCCGGGCGACGTTTTCAAAGCCGCTTTTAATGATTCGGCGGCCGGTCGAAGCAGGTCCGGGCGCAGGATCGGGTCTCCTGAGGACCACTCGTAGTCTTCGATCTCCGGATCGATGGTGGCTAGATGACCGTTTCACAAGTTCGCCGCCAGTGACGTGAGTTTGCGTTTGTAGGGTCGTGGCGGGTAGAGTTTGCGAACCCAGAGCGACGGGCGCATTCCGAATCCTGCCCGACCGCGTCGTTGCTGTCGTCGCGTCTG